>CAZGFL010000017.1:0-112571 GCA_964524985.1 uncultured Acidobacteriaceae bacterium | reverse complement strand
GGCCACTACTATCTGCGCATCGAGCCGGAAGTGGACCCCTCGTTGCCGGATATCTCTTACGCCGTAAACGTGACACGCGACGTCCATCCTATGGGGATCTATGGCTTGGCGTTCCTGGCCTTGCTGATCCCGGCACTTATGATTTCCTGGCGTTCGTTTGCTTTTGAACGCTCGCGCTGGTCCGAAAGCGATCATCCGCCCTTGCAAATTTCCGGCTTGTCGAGCAGTTCGGAGGACGACGACTGATGTTTCGAAAACTCTATCTTCTCTTTGGATTTTTGACCCTGGGCACTGCGGCTTTCGGCCAGTATCGTGGCTGGAGCCTCGACTCCATCAACCAGCTCAAGAACGTTCCCAAGTCTGTCCGCGACAATCCGGGCTCCTACCGCTCGGTTTACAGCGGCTATCACCACTACACCGGAGGCAAATAAGATGAATCTCCTTCCCTTGGGCAACATCGTCGCGGCACTGGTCTTTGCCTTTATCGGCATCCTCGTCTTTGTCATCGCCTTTCTGGTGATGGACAAGCTCACGCCCTACCATCTCTGGAAAGAAATCGTACAGGAGCACAACATGGCGCTGGCCATTCTCGTTGGCGCCATGTCCATCGGCATCTGCATCATCATTGCCGCGGCCATTCACTAGGCTATGGGCATTCTGCTGTTCATCTCCGTGCTGCTGGTGGCGGCTTGCGGGCTCATCTACGAGCTCGTCGCCGGCACGCTTGCGAGCTACCTTGTGGGGGACAGCGTCTTTCAATTTTCGACGGTCATCGGGACCTACTTGTTCGCCATGGGCATCGGCAGCGCCCTTTCGCGCTTCATCCATCGCGGGCTGGTCCATCGCTTTGTCTGGATCGAACTGTTGCTAGGTGTAATCGGCGGGTTCTCTTCCGCGTTGCTCATGCTGGCCTTCGCCTTCACGCAGGGCTTTGAGCTAATTCTCTATGCGCTCGTTGTCGTCATGGGTGTTCTCGTTGGGCTCGAAATCCCTTTGCTGATGCGCATCGTCAAGGATCGCTACCATTTTCGCGATGTGATTGCGCACGTCCTGACCTTCGATTACCTCGGCGCGCTCGGCGCTTCACTTCTATTTCCCATTTTGCTGGTGCCGCGCCTCGGTCTCGTGCGCTCCGCAATGCTTTTCGGCCTCATCAACGCAGCTGTCGCGCTTTGGAGCACGTTCCTCTTCTCGAACCAACTCACGCGCACCCGCGGTCTGCGCGTCGCCTGTCTCATCGTGCTTTGCGGACTCGGCGCCGGCATTGCCGAAGCCCGCCGCATCACCGCCACGGCAGAAGACAATATCTACGCCGACGAAATCATCTTTGCGCGTGACACCCGCTACCAGCATCTTGTTCTCACGCGCTTCAAGGACGACCTTCGCCTCTTCCTGAACAGCCACCTGCAGTTCAGCTCGCGCGACGAATACCGCTACCACGAAGCTCTCGTCCACCCCGGCCTTGCTGCGGTCCCCACCCCGCGCCGCGTCCTGATTCTGGGCGGCGGTGACGGGCTTGCGGTGCGCGAAATCCTGAAGTACCCGCAAGTGGAAAGCATCACCCTGGTGGATCTTGACCCGGAAATGACGAAGATCTTTTCCTCGAATCCGATGTTGACCAAGCTCAACGACAAGTCCTTGCTCTCCCCTCGCGTACACGTTATCAACGCCGACGCATTCCCTTGGGTTGATTCCGACAACGAGAGTTTTGATTTCATCGTCATCGACTTTCCCGACCCGACCAACTATTCGCTCGGCAAGCTCTACACCGTCGCCTTTTATCGCGCCGCCGCGCGACACCTCAGCGCTCAGGGCTTCCTGGTTGTGCAAAGCACTTCCCCGATGTTCGCCCGCGATTCCTTTTGGTGCATCGCACAAACGCTCAAGCAAGCCGGCCTGCAAACGTATCCGTACCACGTCTACGTTCCCTCGTTTGGCGAATGGGGCTTTGTCCTTGCGGGAACCCACGGTTATGTTCCTCCCACGAAATTCCCGGACGGGTTGCGCTTTGTTACCCCAGGCGGCCTGGCTGCCCTCTTTCAATTCCCACCCGACATGTCGCCGCTTCCCATGCCCGCCAACGAGTTGAACAGTCAGGTGCTCGTCCGCACCTACGAGAACGACTGGAAGGACATCAGTCATTGAAGCTGGGCCGCCGTAAGTTCCTAGGTCTCAGCAGCGCCGCGCTCATCGGCCTCTCCTCCAAAAGTGAAAAGAAAATCGAAGGCTCGTTCGTCAATGATTCCTTCCAGATGGGTCATCTTCTGCGCGACCGCGCTTCCTTCTCGCCTGCAAAGCGCATCGAGAAATTTCCTGTGGTCATCGTCGGTGGTGGGATCGCCGGACTCAGCGCCGCCTGGCGCCTGCGCAAGCGTGGTTTCTCCGATTTCGTTCTTCTTGAAATGAACGCCCAGCCTGGCGGCAACGCGCGCTGGGGCGAGAATGAAATCACCGCCTACCCCTGGGCCGCGCACTACGTTCCTGTTCCCGGACCCAAAGCCGTTTACGTTCGCGAACTTTTTGAAGATCTCGGCGTTCTCAAGAACGGTCAATGGGAAGAACGGTATCTCGCGTTCTCGCCGCAGGAACGGCTTTTTCTTTACGGCCGCTGGCAGGAAGGCATCGAGCCTGCGGTCGGCCTCACAGCCAGAGACCGCGAGCAGTTTCAGCGTCTCGAAACCCTTTTCGCCGATTTTCGCAAGAGCGGTTCGTTCACCATCCCACTCGAACTTGGCCGTTCTTCAAAGGACGAGGCGCTGGATCACGTCTCTTTCGCCGACTGGCTTCGGGAGCAGAACTTCGATTCGCGGCTACTGCTTTGGTACATGAACTACGCCTGTCGCGACGACTACGGTGCACTCGCCTCCAACACATCCGCTTGGGCCGGCATCCATTATTTTTCCTCGCGCGAACTTGAGGAAAAAGGTCCTCTCACCTGGCCCGAGGGCAACGGCTGGATCACGCGCCGCCTGCTCGAACGCGTGGGCCAGAACATCCGGACTGGCCAGATGGTGCACCGCATCGTACCAACGAGCCGCGGCGTCAGCGTTTTCTCGGGTGACACAGAGTATCAGGCGGAATTCGTCATCTTCGCTGCGCCCACGTTTCTCGCTCCCTATCTCTTTGAGAATTTTTCACGTCTCCAGGATTTCGTCTATTCGCCCTGGCTCACCGCCAATCTCACGCTCGAGCGCTATCCTGATTCGCGGGGAGCCGAACCTTCCTGGGACACCGTTTTCCTTGAGTCGCCAACGCTTGGTTACGTGGACGCCCTGCACCAAAGCCTGCGCACGTACGTGGACCGCGCCGTCTGGACATTCTATTGGGCGCTGGCCGAAGGCGCGCCCGCGCAAAATCGCCAGTTTCTTCTCGACAAAGACTGGTCCTACTGGAAAGAAGCCATCCTCCACGATCTCGAGCGCGTTCACCGCGACATCCGACAGTGCGTATCTCGCATCGACGTCATGCGCATGGGACACGCCATGATCCGTCCCGCCATCGGGTCGATTTTCTCCGAAGAGCGCCGCCGCATTCCGCATTTCCACCCGCGCGTTTTCTTCGCCAATTCTGACCTCAGCGGCATTTCTATTTTCGAGGAAGCCCAGTACCATGGCGTGGAAGCCGCCCAAAAGGTGCTTCAGAAGTTGCAAGGGCGGTTTTGAAGCGCAGCTTCCTGTAACTTTTTCCGCGTTGTCCTCTCTAATGGCAAGGAAGGAAGCATGGACTGCTGATGTACGGTACGACCTGGGGCCTCTGGCCACTTTCCCGCATCTAATCTTTGCAGGAGCGCTTAGAATAAATGCGACGGCCAGGAAGTCCAGATAGGTTGGGAGGAACGAGATGTTGATCCGCAAAGCCCCGGATTTGACCAACGCCGACGTCACGCCGAAGTCGGTCTATCTGGACCGGCGGAAATTCCTGCGAGGGATAGGGATTGCCGGGGCCGCAGCGGTCGCAGGTCATCGGCTGCTGGAGTTTGCTCTGCCGACGCAAACCGCCCTTGCGGCAGCTAAATTCAGCGACTTGGTGAAAAGCCCCTTCAGCACCACGGAGAAGCAGAATTCTTACGACGACGTGACGCACTACAACAACTTCTACGAGTTCGGCACCGACAAGAGCGATCCTGCCAAGAACTCTCAGAAATTCAATACCTCCAACTGGGTGGTCTCTGTCGAAGGCGACGTTGCGAAGCCGCGCAAGTTCACCATGGACGAAATCCTGAAGCTCGCTCCGCTCGAAGAGCGCATCTACCGTCATCGGTGCGTCGAAGCTTGGTCTATCGTTGTCCCCTGGATCGGCTTTTCGTTCAGCACTTTGGTGAAGCTCGTCGAGCCTAAGGAGAAGGCCCAGTTCGTCGCTTTCCAAAGCTATTACGATTCGCGTCAGATGCCCCAGGGCCGTTGGGCGGGCATCGATTTCCCTTACGTCGAAGGCCTGCGCCTGGACGAAGCTATGAACCCGCTTACGCTTCTGTGCGTCGGGATGTATGGCGAATCTCTGCCCAACCAGGATGGCGCGCCGGTGCGCATGGTCATTCCGTGGAAATACGGATTCAAGAGCATTAAGTCGCTCATCAAAATCAAGTTCCAGTCTAAAATGCCGCCGACCACCTGGAACCTGTCCGCTCCCACCGAATATGGCTTTTACTCCAACGTGAATCCCAACGTGGATCATCCGCGCTGGAGCCAGGCCAGCGAGCGCCGCCTTGGCGAAATCTTCCGCCGAAAAACTCTCATGTTCAACGGTTACAGCGATCAGGTCGCCAGTCTGTACAACGGCATGGACCTGAAGAAGAACTACTAGCCTGGAATTCTGGAAATGCGAGCGCTTCTGATCAGCAAGTGGACCAAAGTTGTTGTCTTTCTTGTTTGTCTGATTCCTCTCGGCGGACTCGTCTGGCGCGGTTTTCACAACGGCCTCGGCGCCAATCCTGTGGAGTTCATTCAGCTTACCACCGGAGACTGGGTGCTGCGCTTTCTGGTTCTTACGCTTTGCATCACCCCGTTCCGCAAGCTTTTCAATCTCCCCGATTTGATTCGTTTCCGCCGCATGCTCGGTCTCTTTGCTTTTTCCTACCTTTGCATCCACTTCCTTACCTACCTTGTTCTCGATCAGTCTCTCGATCTCGCAGCCATCTGGAAAGACATCGCCAAGCGTCCGTTCATCACAGTGGGCTTCCTGGGTTTCCTGCTATTGCTGCCTTTGGCGATCACATCAACGGCGGGCTGGATTCGCCGGCTCGGTGGCAAGCGCTGGCAGATTCTTCATCGCGCAATCTATTTCGCTGCGGTCGCTGGGGTGATTCACTACTACTGGAAGGTGAAATCCGACGTGCGCATGCCGCTCCTCTACGGCGCGCTTGTCTCGGTTCTTCTTTTGTGGAGACTTGGGGATTGGTATTTGAGGCGCCGTGCGAACGCCGCCCTGAAGCTCTCCACACCGCAGGGTGCGCCCGCAAGCCCGGAGTCCTAAACTACAGTCCAAGCGCCCGCTTTTCAGGCAGGAGCCTGTAACGGCCGCTGAAGCGAGTTTTCGAAACTAGTGAACGTCGTTCGCGGAAGGTTCGTCGCTGAATTCCACGCCCCAGAAGCGCGGCGCCGGCGTGAGGAATTCAATCCCGACGCGCTGGCCCTTTTCCGCCACGTCCCCGAGATAGACGACGCGGCATTCCAACTCTTCCTGGGTCATGGGATTCGTCAGGACCAGCATCTCGCCGTTATCCACTTCGTGCTTCATGACCAAAAGTCCGCCGTGGGCGTTGACCACGACCGTTTCGCAGGTCTCCTTGAACTTCTTGCGGTCATGCGACCGGCCCTGGGCCTGTATGCGAATGCGGTGAAAGACGCGGCTGCTGCGTCTCGGCGTTGTGGAGGTGACTTCGCTCATAGCGCCATCTTCAAGCGCGTGCCCTGCGCCGTCAATCTGGCCTTCCGGACAGGTGTTCTGGAAGCGCAACTCTTGGCCATCTCCTGCGCCGCCACGCAAGATAGGCAATTTCTTATCAAAGTCCAAGCGCGGGTCTACCTTGCAGACTCGCGCAACCAAGGAAGCACAAACCGCCGGCCGCCGGGCGCTGAACTTGTGTCAAAACCTTGTGAAGTCTTAGAATTACCATGAGGAGCGGCGACGGGCATCAAACGGCGCTTTTTTCATTTCTCGCGCAAGCCGCAAGTTTCGCATCCACCTTTGCGTAGGAAGTTTTAGATTAGAAAGGACTCCTGTCCCCTGAGGTCCCTCTATGAATCTTGTTGAGCTGATTGACAGTTCCCGCGACCAGCATCTCGCGGAGCTTTGCGAGTTCCTGCGCATCCCAAGCATTAGCGCGAAGAGCGAACACAAGCCAGACATCGAGCGCGCCGCGCATTGGGTCGCAGACCACCTTCGCGCAGCGGGGTTTAAAACGGTTGAAATTGTGCCGACGAAGCTGCATCCGCTGGTCTATGCCGAATCACTGGAAGCGCCGGGGCAGCCCACGGTGCTCTTTTATGGCCACTACGACGTGCAGCCGCCCGAGCCGCTCGATCTGTGGACTTCTCCGGCGTTCGAGCCGACGGTTCGCAATGGCAGCCTTTTTGGCCGTGGCACCGCCGACGATAAAGGCCAGGTCCATATTCACTTGAAGGCCTTGGAATCGCTTCAAAAAGTGAATGGCAAGCTTCCGGTCAACGTCAAAGTCCTGATCGAAGGCGAAGAGGAAGTGGGCAGCGTCAGCCTCTGGGATTTCGTGCAGAAGAACAAGGAGAAGCTCAAAGCGGATGCGCTGGTTGTTTCCGATACCTCAATGCTCGGAAAGGGCGTCCCTTCTATCACCTACGGTTTGCGAGGGCTGAATTACTACCAGATCGAGCTGACCGGCCCGGTCCGCGACCTCCATTCCGGCGTCTACGGCGGGGCCGTTCCCAATCCGCTCACGATTCTGACCGAGCTTTTCGCCAGGCTGCACGACAAGAACTTCCGTGTCACCGTTCCCGGCTTCTACGACCAGGTTGCCAAAGTCTCCAACGCCGAACGCAAGTCCCTGAACGCGCTCCCGTGGAAGAAAAAGGACTTCGAAAAAGCTGTCGGCGCACCCGGCTACGATGGTGAAAAGGGCTTCACTTCTGTCGAACGTCTCTGGACGCGTCCGACCCTCGAACTGAACGGCATATGGGGCGGCTATCAGGGGGAAGGCGCGAAGACCGTCATCCCTTCCAAAGCGTTCGCAAAGTTCTCGACGCGCCTGGTTCCCAATCAGGATCCGCAAAAAATCGCGAAGCTGGTCGAGAAGCATGTTCGCAAGCTTCTGCCGAAGACCGTGGAATGCAAATTCCAGGTTCTGAGCATGGGGAAGCCCTGGGTGGCGCCGTACCACAACGCGATTTTCCAGAAGGCGCAGTCCGCCCTGGAAAAAGGCTTTGGCAAGAGGGCCGTGTTCATCCGCGAGGGCGGCTCGATTCCGTTCGTCACGCAGATGTACGACACCTTCAAAGTCCCCTGCGTGCTGCTCGGCTTCGGCCTGCCCGACGAAAACGCCCACGCTCCCGACGAACACCTAGCGCTCGAAAACTACTTCGGTGGAATCAAGGCCATCGCCCACTTCTACAGCGATTTGGCCAAGCAGTAGGCCGTTCCCCTAAGCGCAGCAGTCTTCTGAAAGCAAAAGCTACGTCTCAATTGCCTTTCCACGATGTATCCCTTCCCCACGTCCCAGAACCCCGTTTGATTCTGGATCACTTCCGGTTGCCGAGTACACGGGAGTCCACGCCGGTTTGTGGACAGTTGCGTGGATCTCCCGAATTTGCGACGTGCGAAGTGGAGTACCAGCTGCGCAAGAATAAACTTGAAACAGAAAAAAGATGGCAATACACTCCCCTAAGAACGTTAGGGCAGGAGCCCCATGCTATGACCCGTAAAGAGACCGAGGCGGGCAATCTGTTGCGCGACACGCTCGACATGCTGATCTTGAAAACTCTGAGCCCCGGGAAGATGCATGGCTACGACATCGCGGAGTACATCCATGAGACGAGTGACGAGGTGCTGAGCGTGGAAGAAGGCGCGCTGTATCCGGCGCTGCATCGCCTGGAAGTTCGCGGGCTACTCGCGGCGGAGTGGGGCGTGTCGGACAACAACCGGCGGGCTAAATATTACAGGCTAACGGCGGCGGGCCGGAAACAGCTCGCGGAAGAAACAGCGCACTGGAACCGCATGTCTTCGGCGATTGCGCGGATTCTGGAGCCAGCCTAAGGAGGACCTATGCCGCACGAATGGTTGACGGGGGCGTGGCTGAGAGTGAAAGCGTTGGTGAAGCGGAGAAGCTTGGAGCGCGACCTGGAGGAGGAGCTGCAGTTTCATCTGGCGAAGCGCGCGGAGAAAAACCGTACTTCCGGCCTTGGAGCAGATGACGCGCAGGTAGCCGCGCGGCGCCAATTTGGGAACGTTACGCTGGTGAAAGAAGATTGCCGCGACATGTGGATTTTTGCATGGGCAGAGACGCTCTGGAAAGACGTTCGTTATGGGGCTCGAATACTGGCAAAAAGTCCGGGCTTCGCCGCCATCGTGGTTTTCTCGCTGGCGCTCGGCATCGGAGCAAACACCGCAGTCTTTAGCGTGATGAACGCGGTGTTGCTGCATGGATTGCCTTACGAACATCCAGAGGAGCTAGCGACGATATTCTCCACACATAAATGGGATCCCAGCTCAGACAGAGATGTCGTGCCGCTTGCAGACGTGGCGACCTGGAAAAAAGCGAATCACGTTTTTGCCGACATGGGTGCGGTAGGTTTTATCGACATGGCTACCGTAGCCGGGCTCGGCGAGCCGGTGCAGGTGCCCGTCCAATCCGTGACTCCCAACTTTTTCACTCTGGTTGGAGTGCAGCCCGTCTTAGGGAGAGTCTTTCGCGTTGAGGAGAGCCACGAAGACTCTCAGACGGTGGTTATCAGTGACACGCTATGGAAAACAAAGTTCCATGGCGACACAGGAGTACTTGGGAAGACATTCCGCATTGACGACGTTGTCTCAACCGTCGTTGGAGTGATGCCGGCGGGGTTCAAAACGTTCGCGCCGTGGTTCTCGGGAAAGCGGGCAGACGTATGGGAGCCCCTCAATCCAGAAGACGCGAGATACGCAAACCGTGCGGGCTTCTTCATTGTGCCGCTGGCGCGGCTGAAACGCGGAGTAACCCTGCCGCAAGCGCAGCTGGAGATGGACGTGTTAGCGCAAGCGCTAGAGAAGGCTTATCCCGAGCAAAACAAGGGAGTCGGGGCAGAAGTCGTTTCGCTGCATGAAACACTCTACAAAAACTCGCAGAATACTTTGTATCCACTCCTGGGGGCCGTGGGATTTATTCTGCTCATCGGATGCGTCAATGTAGCAAACCTCATGCTTTCGCGTACGGAGAGCCGTCGAAGAGAATATTCGGTGCGGGCGTCCCTGGGCGCGGGGGGGCGGCGGCTCATGCAGCAATTGCTGGTGGAAAGCGGGTTGTTGACTCTGCTGGGCGGCTTGCTGGGGGTCCTGCTTTCTTTCTGGGGAATCCATGTGCTGGGCGCACTGTCGAAGAATCTGCCAGACGCGGAGAACATTCGCATCAACGGCCGGGTTTTGCTCTTCGCCGGGGGGCTCAGCCTCTTAACCGCGCTGCTGTTCGGGATGGCTCCCGCTTTCCGAGCTTCGCGCGCGGATCTGCATGACGCACTCCGCGAGGGAGAAAGCCGAACGGCGACCGCAAAACATAGAGGGACGCGGTATTTGCTGGTGGTTGCCGAAGTGGCCCTGGCGATGGTGCTCCTGGTGGGTGCCGGGCTGATGATCAACAGCCTGCTCCGCGTATTGCTCCCGTCTCCAGGCTTCGATCCGGCAAACGTCTTGACGATGACCGTGCTTTTCCCCGCCACGGGAGGTAAGTACCTGGAGAAGAGTCCAGGGAAGCCGATGGAGAGAATATCTCCCAAAGTAACCGCCTATCACCAACAATTGATGGAAGGAGTTTCGGCGCTGCCGGGCGTCGAGTCCGTAGGCATGATCACGATGCTTCCGCCGTTGGGAGCGGGGGGCAGGACTTTTTCGGTCGTAGGGCATCCCGCACCGGACAAGAGGCCTTTCGTAGGCTTCAATGAAGTGAGCCCCAGCTACTTTCGCGCCATGAGGATCCCGCTCAAGAAGGGCCGCTACTTTGATGAACGCGACAATGCGACTGCGCCATGGGTTGTAATCATTAGCGAGACAACGGCAAACCGCTATTTCCCGAACGAAGATCCCATAGGGCAGCAGATTCTGCTCCGCTATACGTTCAAAGAAGTGGACGAAGAGCGGCCACGCCAAATCGTAGGTGTTGTGGGCGAGGTCAAGCAAGTCGGGATGGGTGGGCTCCACCCACTTATCTACGAATCGTATCTTCAGCAGCCGGAAGTGTACCCTCGCGGCAGCGATGGATTCCATTTGGGTGGCACGCTGGTAATCCGCACGGTATCGGATGTACGTGCTCACGAAGCCGACATCATCGCGACAGCGAAGCAGATGGTGAAAGAGATGGACCCGGATCAGCCCTTGACTGACATCCATACGATGGAGGATATGCTGGCGGAATACATGAGCGGCGACAAGACCTATGTCCTCGTGCTCGGGGTTTTCGCCGCCATAGCCGCGGTTTTGGCAGCGATCGGCGTATACGGCGTCCTTTCGTATTTCGTTAACCAGCGCACGCGCGAATTGGGGATTCGGTATGCTCTCGGAGCTCAACGCGGCGACGTGTTCATGTTGGTCGGCAAGCTGGGACTCACGCTTGCTGGAACAGGACTAGCTGTTGGCATTGCGTTAGCCCTCGGACTCAATCGATTCATGAAGGAACATTTCTGGCTGTATCACGTGAAAACCACGGATCCAGCAACGTATGCCGCCGTCAGCTTCGTACTGGTGTGCATCGCCTTGCTCGCGTGCTATATCCCGGCTCGGCGCGCCACCCACGTGGATCCCATGACGGTGCTGCGACATGAGTAACTCACCTGCTGCCCTGCATTCGGACAGAAGAGGAGTGGCACAACGCTTCGAGCCGTGGCATGGCCGCGTTTTATGCGGTGATTTCCACATGCCTGCAAAAAAGCCGCATTTTTTCGGGCTTTTTTGCGATTTTTCCTTGCGTTCGCAGTTTTCCTTGGCTATAGTGCAAACCGGCCCGGGTGATTCACACAAAAAACAAGGGGTAGCGAGCTCGCGGCCTGCTTCGATCGCATCGGGGCCTGCCCCGATTCACTATCGGGGTGGAAAGACAAATTCAGGAGGATAAGTACACTAAGATGTCCAAGCCACTGAGCAAGACGAAAATCGTTGGGCACATCGCTGAGAAGGTCGGCACCCCCAAGAAAACCGCGGCGCTTTTCTTCGACGAGCTGTTTAAGCTCGCTGTGAAAGAAGCCAAGGGCGCGGCGGGAAAGTTCGTGATCCCCGGCCTCGGCCGGTTGGTGAAGGCGCACCGCAAGGCGCGCATTGGCCGCAACCCCCAGACTGGCGAGCAGATCAAGATCAAGGCGAAGACGGTGGTTCGCCTGCGCCCGTCGAAGGCGTTGAAGGACGCTGTTCTCAAGTAAACACGTTTGGAAAAGAGTTTTGGCCCCTGTCAGCCTGAGACCTCAGGCTGCCGGGGGCTTTTCTCTTTCGAGGAAGTATCGAGTGGTCAGTTCTTAAACAACTGAGAACCGCAAACTCACAGGGTCTTGACGTAGGCGACCACGTCCTTGATCTGTGCAGGTTCCAGCGTGTCCTTCATCGGCGGCATCAGCGAGTCGCCGTTTTCGATCCAGGTGGTCAGCGATTGCGTAGTGACTTTATTGCCGTTCACTGTAAACGTGCCGCGCTTGGAAATGCCCTTCAGCCCCGGTCCAATCTTCTTTTGATCGCTGTCCGCGAAATGGCACATCGCGCATTTCTTCTCGAAAACCTCTTTGCCCCTTGCTGCGGACCCGGCGCCCCCGCTCGCCTTTTTCGGCGGCGCGGCGGCTGGCTGGTCCTGCGCCAGCATGGCGCCCGCTACGGAGAGAATTGCGATCCCAAGTGCCAGAAGATTTCGCTTCACGATGCCCCCTCGTTTGCCGGATGTGCCCGGCGCGATTTGCTTTGCGGATTCCCGAACTTGCCTTTGAGCCCTCCCATTCTCTCCATTTGGCCTGGGAAATTCCACTTTCTACCCGGCACAAAGGACAGGTTCCAAGAAGGCACGCCCCCGGACTTTCGTACTTTTGACCGTTACAAATCGCTGTGATAACTATGGGCCATGAGTATGGAGACCCTGACCCGGGCCTGGGAAGTCCTTCAAGATGCTTATCAGGCGCAAATGGAAGGCGATTACGACCGCGCCATCGAGCTTTACCAGTCTTCCCTGGAACTCCATCCCACCGCCGAGGCCCATACCTTCCTGGGTTGGACCTACCATTTCCAGGGCCGCATCGAAGACGCCATTGCCGAGTGCAAACGGGCCATCGAGATCGACCCGGATTTCGGCAATCCTTACAACGACATCGGCGCCTACCTGATTGAACTGGGCCGCTTTGATGAAGCCATCCCCTGGCTCGAACGGGCCACCGAAGCACGGCGCTACGAGCCGCGGCATTTTCCTCATTACAATCTGGGGCGTGCGTATCTCGGAAAAGAACTCTACAGCAACGCGATGCGCTGCTTTCAGGAAGCGCTGGAAATCGAGCCGCGCTATTCACTGGCGCGTCAGGCGCTGGCGTCCCTCCGCCGCATGGTGAATTAAGCCGCAGTCCGGGAGCGGATCGCGCGGTCGTAAACCACCAGCAACGTCGCGGTCAACATTCCAATTGCCGTGAAGCCGTACCACGCGCGCTGCGGCTGATGAAGCACTTCCGCATAATGGTGAACCAGGTATCCACCCAGCATGCCGCCGAAAATCGAACCGAGTCCGAGCGGAAGGAAGGCAAACCCCATGTAGCTTCCTTGTTGCCCAGGTGGCGCCAGCTTGGAAATGTACGAGTAATATGGCGGCTGCTGAATGATTTCGCCTAGCCCCAGAACCGCGAGAGACGCCACAGTTCCCAGCACCGTCGGCCAGAACGCCAAAATCAGCCACGAAAGCGACGTGATCACCGTTCCCAGAATCACCGCGTGGAGCGGCGCCATCTTCCGAATCAAGTGGTTCACGGCAATCGTCAGAAAAATAACCACCAGCGGATCGGTCACGAGAATCAGCTCCGCCACGCCTTTGTTGGCGTTCACGTAGTTGGTGATATATCCCGGCAAGGTCGTGTACTGCTGCCAATACACGATCCAGTAGCCGGTAAAGATGAGAAGAAAAATCAAAAAACGCGGAGGCCAGAGAATCGTCAGGAAGTTCTTTGCTACCTGCACAAGACTGGGTGGCGCTTCTGCCGCTTTCTGCGGCTCGCGAAAGAAAAGCAGGACGAAAAAGAACATGGCGAACACACTCAGCGCCGAAATGCGAAACACCTTTTCCACTCCGAGATGCGCGTGCGACCACGACGCGATGTACGGCCCGGCCAGGCTGCCGATATTCACCATCGTGTAGTAAATCGAGTAGCCGATTTGCCGCACGTTCTCCCGGGAAGCGCGCGCGGTGGTTCCCACGACGCAGGGTTTCACCAGTGAAATCCCCAGAGCGGGAAGCATTAGAATCGCACCGACAAAAAGTCCGAGCGGCATTGCGTTACGCACTGGCGCGAGCCAGGAATCGCCAATCGATCCGATCAGGAAGTAGGCCGTGGCCAGGATGAAATAGGCGGTCGAAAGCGCCCGGCGAAACCCAACCTTGTCCGCGACGGCGCCGCCGAAAATCGCCAGGAACCACACCATTCCGCCGAACCAACCGGTGAGCGTCCCCGTTTGTTGGGTCGAGAAATTCAGTTTCTCGTGAAGGTAGAGCCCCAGCGAGGCAAATGCGCCGTAGTAAGAGAGGCGCTCGAAGATCTCGCTGATGTTGGCGACCCAGAAGGGTCTCTCGAACCCCTCGCGGACTTCCTGAAGCCTCTGAGCAAAGCTCATTCCGCCTCCTGGAACGCGCCGCGATGATAGTCGAGGATGCAACGGACAGCAACCCGAGACGGGATGTTAAAATCTGTGCCGCAAACCAGAAGGAGAGTGGCCGTATGCAGGTAAGAACTGGGAGAAGAGCCAGTATGGCCGGCGTGAGGTGGCCGGTGGGGATTCTATTCGTTGCCTGGGCGGCGAGCGTCGCGATCGCCCAGCCACAGGAGCCCGCGCGTCCGACTCAAGAAGAGCTCGCGGCGATCACCGAGCGAGGCAGGATGCTCAACGAGTACGACCAGGCCGCATGGCACGCCTCGGATGCCGTACAAATGGCCAATCCCAAGACGGTTGAGGGACAGCGCTACATTGCCCGCAAAGAAGACGGCAAGTGGCGTGTTGTCTTTGGCAAATTGAATGAGGACCACAGCCGCTTTGTCATCAGTTACGAGGCGGTGCAGCAGGGTAATCGGCGCGAGTTTGCAGTTCTGAAAGAGACATCGGTGCGCGAAGACGAAGGATTCTTTCTGTTCGGAGCGCGAGCCATTGAAGTGGCGTTAAAAGATTTTGGCGGTGCGAACCGCCCGTACAACGTCGCGGTATTGCCGGCCGCAGCAGATCAACTATACGTATATGTCTACCCGGCGCAAACGAAGGCCCGCGCGTATCCGCTAGGCGGGGATGTGCGTTATCTGATGAGCAGCGATGGAACGAAGATGATCGAGAAACGGCAGATGCACAAGACCATCATTGAAGCCCCGCCGGTGCCACCGGGGAAAAAGGCTGCTGGTGGAGTCCACACGCATGTTTTGAGCGACCTGCCGGAGGATACAGATGTGTTTCATGTGCTGACACAAGACCCGCCGCTGCCGGAGTTTGTTGGGACACAACACTTCCTGTATCAGGTGAAGACGGACGGAACGATTCAAATCGAAAAAGCTATGAAACGAAAGAAGTGAGCGACACGGCTGGCTAGACCAGCCTCACAGATCGTCGCCACATGCGGTCGGTAACAATGACGACGCCAGCGAGAACAATGACCAAGCCCATGGCCGGGGCGTAGTAGGCAAAACAAATGGAAACGCGTTCATGGCCGCGTGAAAAATGACCGCAGTCAGGAGATTGCCTCCGGACCGGTTGTAAAGCCAACTCAGGAGGATGGTAATCGGAATCAGGAACACGACACGAATCAGAAGGTACTGCACAAACGTGAAACGAAACGGGCGGTGAAAATCCAGCGGTGCGTGCCACAGGGCCCACGGCAGCCAGACCAACCGGCTCGCCACCAGCGGCGAGAAGCGTCAAGGGGGCGGGAACAGATTCGCGTGAAACTGCAGCGAGGCGGGGATGTGCGCGGCGAAGTAGGCCGGGTCGTGGCGGCCGGGGTAGAGATGAAATTCGTGCGCGACTTTTCGAGTGTTTAACAGCTTGTCGAGAGCGACTGCGCCTGCGTCGAAGCCGTAGTCGTCCTGGTCGCCGCAGTCGAAATAGATTTTCAGGCCGGAGAGATTGGCGGAGCGCGCGAGGACAAGAGGGCTGTTGGCGTTCCAAAAGGCGATGTCCGGAGGAATGCCGAAGACGCCGCCGAGGACGCGGGAGCGCGGGGATTGCGGCGCGCCGAGAAAACTGGGGAGTTTTTCAATGAGCGCGGCGCTGTGGGCGCTGACGGCAGAGAAAAGTTCCGGGTGGCGAAACGCGAGATGGAGCGCGCCGTAACCGCCCATGGAGACGCCGGAGATAGCGCGGTTGGCGCGGCCCGGTGCGGCGCGGTAGCGCTTTTCGATGAACGGGAAGAACTCTTGGAGCAGAAAATCCTCGTAGCGAACTTTCCCGTCCTTTGAATTGATGTAGAAGCTCGCGCCGCCCGCGGGCGTGGCGATCAGGAAGTCCTTCAGTTCGTGGCGCTCGCGCCAGTCTTCGATCATGTTCCACAAACCGGAATGTACGAAAAACTGTTCGTTGTCGCCGAGACCGTGCAATTCGTACAGGATGGGAAAGTGCTTGGTCTTGTCGGAATCGAAGGAAGCGGTGAGAACGACGCAATAAGGGACTCCGCGAGCGAGGATTTTGCTCCGAAGGCTGTTGCATTCGACCCGGCCGGAAGCAAGAGAAGAGGGGACGAAAAGGACGTAGAGGAGGGAAAGGAAGCAAAGGAGAGAGCGAAGAAAAGAAGTGGCGAGTGACGAGTGGCGAGTGGCGAGAAAGAGAGGAGCGGTGGGATAAGAGAAAGAATGGATCCCTCGCTGCACTCGGGATGTCAAGTAAGGCCGGATGGAAATCACGCGAACATTCTACTCATAACGGAGGGCCTGCACAGGGTCGAGGCGCGCCGCGCGCGATGCCGGATAGAGACCCGCGATTAGGCTGACAGCGACGGCAAAGCCAATGCCGAACAGAGCCAGCCACAACGGAACCGAAGAAATCTCGACACTGGGAAGATTCTGGCGGTGCAGGTAGATATTCGTACCAAGCGTAAGCGTTCGTCCAATCAGCCAGCCCAAAACGGTGCCCAGGATTCCCCCAAGAAAACCCATCACGCCGGCTTCCACGAAGAAAAGCTGCTTGACGTCGCCGTCGGCGGCGCCCAGGGCCTTGAGGATGCCGATTTCGCGGCGGCGTTCGAGCACGGCCATGACCAGCGTGTTGACGATTCCGAGAGTGGCAACGGCGAGAGCCAGGCTGCTGAAGATGCCGAGGAGAAGGTCCAAGACGCGGAAAAAGGTAAGCAGGCTCTTGGAAATATCCAGAAGCGAAAACGCGCTGAAACCCATACCCTTGAGCCTTGCCTCAGTGGTTTCCACAAGCGAAGTGCTTTTCACGCGCACGGTAAGGCTCGCGTAGGTTGGTTTGTCGCTCGAAGTATCGCGAAGAATGTCGCGAAGGTCGTTGACCTGAGCCGCACGGAGCGTCTCTGCGACGGAGAGAGGGATAAGCAAGCGGCCGCTGCCAAAGCCGCCAAATCCTGACGCTGGTTCTGTCTCGACCACACCGACGATGCGCAGATGCTTCTCCTTGGGCACCACCGAAAATCCGCCGGTGTTCTCCGCCGCACCGCTGTTTTGCGCGGGAATCGCTTGACGCTCAGCATAGCGCAGCACCAGGTCTTTGCCGACCAACGAAGCGGTTTGCGGATTCAGCTCTTTCGCGAACTCGGCCTGGAGGATCGCTTCGTCCGCGTTCGGCGAAGAAAAAAAGCTGCCTTGCATGCCATCGAACGCCCCGCCGGATTTCGACGACTCTGGCATGCCCGCCACCACCGTGGCATAGGGCTTGCCGTCAAAGCGCACTTCCGTGAAAAAGCGAATCTGCGGGTAAACCTCGATTACATTGGGCAGACGCCCAATCTCCGCCCGCGCGTCTGTGTCGAGCGGCCGCGATTTTGCGTCCGGCGCGCGATTCGCCGGCGGCCCGCCGCCCGGCCCGCGAAAATTGGACTTTGGCGTGACAAAGACCGTGTCGAAGAGACCGCTCTTGGCCAGCCGGCTCGTGGCGAGCTGCTGGAGTCCCACGCCAAGCGAAAGCATGGCCACGAGCGACGCCACGCCGACGGCTACGCCCACCGTGGTGAGCGAATTGCGCAAAACGGCTTCGCGAAGATTGCGCAGCGCGAGATCGCTCAGGTCGCGGGCTTTCATCGCGCAGCTCCGTCAGAAAGGAGTTTGCCGTCGCCCATGACGGCGAGGCGGTCGGCGAAACGTTCCGCCAGCGGGCGTTCGTGCGTGACCATCACGATGGTCATGCCAAGGTTTTTCTGAATTTCGCGAATCAGGGTGAGGATCGATTCTCCCGTGGTGCTGTCGAGGTTTCCCGTGGGTTCGTCCGCGAGAAGAATTTTTGGCTGGTTCACCAGCGCTCGGGCGATGGCCGCGCGTTGCTGCTCCCCACCCGAGAGCTCACTCGGCCGATGGCTAATGCGCTTGCCCAAGCCAACGCGCTCGAGGGCATCGCGGACGCGCCCAGCGCGTTCCTGGCGCTCGACTTCCGCGAGGCGTAGCGGCAACTCCACATTCTCTTCCAGCGTCATCCGGGGGAGCAAATTGAAGGATTGAAAAACCATGCCGACGGTTTGCCGCCGATACCGGGCCAGCTCCAAAGAGGACATTTGTGAAAGGTCTTCGCCATTCGCCACCACGGCGCCGGAGGTGGGACGGTCGAGTCCGGCGATTAGATTGAGGAGCGTGGATTTTCCGGAACCGGAGCTGCCGAGGAGCGCGAGAAATTCTCCGGAAGCCACCGTGAAGGAAACATCGTCGACGGCGCGGATGGTCGAGTCGCCGAGTGTGTAGTGGCGGGCAACCGATTGCAGACGGATAGCGGGCGGGAGTTCGGTCATGAGATATGGGCCACTCATGATACGTCGTTCCATGGGAGGAAATTTCACGAAAGTGAGCTTGCTTCCTCCCAAGGGGCGGAATGTGCTATAACCAACGGGCGGTGGAATCCACAGCGAAGCAGGCAGTTGCTCCGGCGGGCACAGACCCTTCCTCAGGATCAGCTCGTGGGGACGGAAGGGAGGCTTCCCGGACCCTTGTGGGCGAGGATGCTTCGAGGTATTGTCCCGTTTGTTCGCGCCGGCTGGATTCGCGCCGTTGCAAGTTGATCTGCCCGGTTTGTGGCTATTATATGTCCTGTGCGGACTACTATTAGCCGCCGCCTGGCAATCCGCGCATGGGCCGCTCGGCGGTGTGCAGAGATTTGACCGCTGAACAGTCTTCGATTACGATTCATCGCTCCGGGATCATCCTTAAGTTTGGTAATCTTTGACGGCTCCGGCCCGGGTTGCCGCCGGAACCGCTTTCCGATCAGGAGGAAACTAACGTGGCTTTGAAGATGACAAATCGTGAAGTGGACGGCGTGTCCGTCGTGGCTCTGGATGGCCGCATTGTGCTCGGCGAAGAAAGCAATTCGTTGCGGGAAAAGGTAAAGTCTCTGATCGCCGCCGGGAAAAAGAAAATTGTCCTGAATATGGACAACGTCACGTTTATCGACAGCGCGGGATTGGGCACGCTCGTGGCTGCTCATCACAGCGCCAAGTCCCAGGGCGCCTCGCTGCGCCTTTGCCACCTCGGCAGCAAGTTCCAGGAAGTCTTGCAAATCACCAAGCTGCTGACGGTATTCGAGGTGTTCAACACGGAAGCTGAGGCCGTGGCCAGCTTCGCAAAGGGATAATTCGGCTTAAGGACAGCAGTTGGCTACAGAGGAGGGGCACGTTCCCGCGTGCCCTCTTTTTGTTTTTCGGTGGTTCTTCATTCCTTATGAAGTCCACGCCCAAACCAATCGAAAGGTCTTTCAAAGCCACGCTTGAGCGCATGCAATCGAATCTTGGCTGGGTAATCATCCGCATTCCCTTTGACGTGGCAAAGGTCTGGGGTACGCGCGGAATGCTCCGCGTTAAAGGCGATATAAATGGCTTTGCTTTTCGAACTTCACTCTTTCCCACCGGCAAGGGGTATCACTACCTCTTGGTCAACAAAGCCATGCAGAAGGGTGCGCGCGCTGGGGCGGGAATGGAAGCGCAATTCTGTCTCGTTCCGGATACTGCCGAGCGCAGAGCCGTCCTGCCCGTTGAATTGAAGCGGCTGCTGGACGAAGATCGCAAGTTTCACCGCTGGTTCGATCAGCTTACCTATTCTACTCGCAAATGGATTGGCGAATGGATTCTCCAACCCAAGAGCGGTGCAGCCCGCGTACGCCGGGCCGAACAAATTGCCGAGCGGCTGCTCGCCACCATGGAAGCGGAGAAAGAACTCCCTCCGGTGCTGAAAGCGGCATTTGCGCGCGATCCGAGAGCCTATGAGGGCTGGAAGCGCATGTCGCCTTCACACCGTCGCGCTCATTTATTGGGTATCTTCTATTACCGCACGCCCGAAGCGCGCGACCGCCGCGTCGCCAAGATGCTCGAAGAAGCAGCGGCCCGCACCGCAACGTCGTCCCGAAAAGAGTCCGATGAGTTCGAGCCTTTGGAATAAGAGATCTTCGCGTCGTTACCTGGGTAGTTCAGCGGAAGTTGCTGATGAGGATCACGTCGCTGGTACTCTCGCCTTTGGCGAGCAACAAATTCTTTCCGTCCCGCGTCCAGGCAAAATCGAAGATCTGTCCCGAAGGAAAGTTGGTGACCCGGCGGGGCTCTCCACCGGCCAGCATTTGCTCCCAGACATTCGTGGCCCCGTCCCGCGTCAGCAGGAACTGAATTCCTTTGCTGTCGGGTGACCAGTGCAGCCCACCCGCGCCGCCTGGCTCGACAAAATCGTGGAGCGGCGTTCCCCCCGCGAGCGAACTGATGGCGACCTTCGATAGCCCTATGGGAGCGCCCTCCACATATTGGTAGGCAATCGATTTTCCGTCCGGTGAAAGAATGCCGTAGGTGCCGCTGCGGGATTTGGTCGGGATTTCCGTGGGCGTCCCGCCTTCGACCGGAATGCGGTACAGCTTCACTCCCGCGGAGAATAGCACCCATGTCCCGTCGGGCGAGCAGTCGGAGTTGATCGCAGTGTCCGCCAGCTTCACTGGGTTGGACCCATCCGCATCGACCCTCCACAGTTCCACGCTGTTGGCCCGGTCGTTGTCGAACACCACGTAGCGGTCGCCGCAACTCGAAACCGAAACATAGTTCCGGGCCTCTGGAAACAACGGGGTTCTTTGGCTGCCATCTTCATTCAACAAAAGGAGGTCGCTGTCGCGGCTGCGCACGAGAATCTTGTGATTGGGTCCGGCGGCCACGCCGGTGTCTGGGCTTTCCCCAAACGTTATCTGCCTGGCCTGTGAAGCCTGTCCGCCGGGCGCGATCCAGATATGTGAAGTTTGCTTGCTTTCGCGCGCCACCAGCATCTGCCCGTTTTGCGTCAGTTGGATATTGATACCGTAGCTCGATAGATCGTGTGTGAACCTCTGTTTCTTACCGCTGGGATAGGAAACGAGCCACAACTGCGTGCGGTGCTCCCGCGGCACGCCAATGGGCAGCAGGAAAGACTCGCCGTCCGGCATCCAGGCGGGCCTGCCGATATATTGTTCATCCGAATACACCTCACTGACCTTCCCGTCCGATACATTGATTCCGCTCAGGACCCACTTCGTTTCTTTTCCAGTTTGCAGCCGGGGAGCAAGGATGGTTCTTCCATCTGGAGACCAGGCCACCCCGTAGAAGAAACGCAATACGGCGGGAAGCGACGCCAGGAGATGGTCGCCGCTGCCGTCCACATTGGCGACGCGAATTTCCATTTCGGCCTTATCAGGGACGCCGCGCATGTAGGCAAACTGCTTGCCATCGGGAGAAAAGCCGATAGGACTATCGATGTCGCGGGTCAACTGGCGAGCCGCGCCTCCCAGAACAGGCATCACGTACAGATAGCGGTAGTTCGTGGTGCTTTTGTCCGAACGCACGAAATAAATGTAGTCGCCATCACGAGAAAACGTCAGCCCCTCAAATTCCACCACATCGGGCGCCAGGACTTGGACGTCGCTCTTGGTCGCCACGTTCCTGACCCACAAGCTTCGTCGTTCGCCATCGACCAGCACATACACGATGTACCGCCCATCCGGCGAGATCGCCACGCCGCCGGCCTTTCCGCTGTCTGTCAGCCGCGTAATCTGCATGTTCTGCAGATTCAAACCGCGCGACCGCATCAGCATGCGAAACGCCTCATAGCCCATCAAACCGAGGAGCACGAGAAACACCACGAGAACTGCCGCCATAGCATATTTCCCGCGGCCCGTCTTCAGCGTTCCGGCAGTAGCCGCGGAGCCCGGAGAAATCACGACGGACCCCGTTGGCGGCTGCAATTGTGGAGTACCCGCTGCTGCTTCCACCGCCGCGGTCACGCGTCCGGAAGTCGTGTCGCGTTTCAAGCGCTTTAAATCTGCCCGCAGGTCCGCCGCGCTCTGGTAGCGTAAGTCCCGGTCCTTCTCCATCGCCTTCTGGATCACTTGTTCGAGTTCGGTGGGAACGTCAGTGTTCAATCGCAACGCGGACACTGGGATCTTGTGCAGGATCCCGTCAAAGATTGCGCCCGAACTGTCGCCCTTGAACGGCAATACTCCCGTGGCCATCTCGAAAAGCACTACCCCAAACGAAAACAGGTCGGTGCGCGCGTCCAGCGGTTTGCCGAGCACTTGCTCGGGAGACATATACGCCACCGTTCCCAGCGCCGTTCCCGGGCTGGTCAGGTGCTCGACGTCCACACTTACTGTAGCCAGTGTGCTGCTCTTTGCGGGATCCGTACCTACCGCAACTTTCGCCAGGCCGAAGTCCAGAATCTTGGCGTGGCCGCGCCTGGTTATGAAGATATTCGCCGGCTTGATGTCGCGGTGCACGATTCCCTGGCTATGCGCTGCATCCAGCCCGTCGGCCACGTCAATGCCCACGTCCAAAAGGGTCTGTACATCCATGGGCCTGCCGGTCACTACATTTTTCAGCGTGCTCCCGTCCAGGTACTCCATCGCGATAAACGCGCGGCCGCCTTCCTCGCCAATTTCGTAAATCGTGCAGATATTGGGATGATTCAGCGCCGAGGCCGCGCGGGCTTCCCGCCGGAAGCGCTCGAGCGCCTGCGGGTCTTGCGCCACGTCATCCGGAAGGAATTTCAGCGCTACAAACCGTCCGAGGGACGTATCCTCCGCCTTGTAGACCACACCCATCCCCCCGCCGCCCAGCTTTTCCGTGATGCGGTAGCGGGAGATGGTCTGCCCTATCAGTGAGGGTGACTCCGGCATTTGCAGGCCATCTTAGGGGTCGCCCTGTACGCAAGTCAACGCGGTCGCGCGCTCCCCGATTGGCACTTAGCCCGCGCGAGGGCCGTGTGCTCGTAACTCTTATTCTGGGGAAGTGAGAAACCCGCGAATTAGCAGGAGCGGAGGGAAGCCGCGAGCTCGAGATTGGCCTGCAGTCGGCGGCCAACTTGCACTGCTGCGTAGCGCGCACAAATCACGCGTTCGCGCTCGCTCCATTCGGCCACTGCGGGAAAGTGCTTACCAAGGAGAGCGTCCAGGCCTTCCACCATACGGTAATAGAGGCGCACGAAACCGAGGCCGCCGCGATTCGGTTGCAGATCCGGAGTCAGGTCGTGAAGGCCGGCAAGCGTATCGAAATGCTTGGGAGTCAGGCGTCCGTTCTCCACTTGGGCGGCAGCCAAAACCCGCTCGGACACAGGCTGCGCCGCCACTCCTGCCAGGACCGCCCTCCAGTAGTAAAGGGCAAACTGGGACAGGGCCACGATGGAGATCGCAAATAGCATAGCGCTGAACATCCTGTGCCTCTCCCGCAAGTATGCTTAGGGAAAACATTTGCTCCAATAGCTCAAAAGTACCAGTGTGCTGGACCCGACAGCTTGGCCTATTAGTTCGAACACGAAGGAAGAAAGGAATGTCGTGGCATCGCGGGCAACTGCTTTGCCGCCCTCTCCTTGACTTCCCCAGTAACTCGGCCTACACTACGGAGTTTTTAGATGGCTCGGATAGCGCGCTGTGAGGCGCGACTTTTTCTGGGCCGGGGAACAAGGCTAGCATGGACAAGAAGAGGCTCGACTACTACAAGAAGAAGTTGCTGGCGCGGCGCGAAGAGTTGCTGAAGACCATCGCGCGGACCCAAGAAGAAGGAAGAACCGCGGACGACGACCCCACCGTCGATTTGGCTGACAAAGCCGCGAACTCCTACACAAAAGAGTTCCTGTTTGGCATGACCAACACGGACCGGACCCTCCTGAACATGATCGATGCGGCGCTTCGGCGCATCCAGGAAGATGAATACGGCGTCTGCGCGAACTGCCAGGAGGAGATGCAGCAGAAACGCCTCGAGGCCGTGCCCTGGGCCAAGCACTGCATCGCCTGCCAGCAGAAAATGGAGCAGGGCCTGCTCTAGCCTGGCAACGGCCTCCTTCATTACTTAACTATACTATGTTGATTTTATTACGACATAGATAAGAGTGCAGTTCTGTTCGCTATGGCGGACGGACTGTCATCGAGCGGGGGCCCCGGCTCGGCCGGGCTTGTGCGCTCCTGGCTGGGTGCCGCGGGGGATGCCCTGATCAGCTTGGTCTTCCCTGCCGGTTGCCGTATCTGCGACGAACTCCTTGCCGATGCTCGCCGCGTTCACTTGTGCGACACTTGTGTCGCCTCTTTTCACCGCATTCTCCGGCCCTTTTGCGAAATCTGCGGGCGGCCCCTCCCGGGACTCGCGATGCCGGAACGCGAATTGGCCCTTTGCCCGATTTGCCGTGACAGAACCTACGCGTTCGAGCGCGCCCGGAGCTTTGCGATCTATGACGGCGCATTGGTCCGCGCGATCCTGCTCCTCAAATTCGAGCAGATCGAGCTCCTAGGAAAGTGGTTTGCCGAACGACTGGCGGAAGTCGCCTTGGGCGAAGAAAAAGCGATGGCGGCCGATGTCGTCGTACCCGTTCCTCGCCACCGCGAGCGCGAACGCGGCTACAACCAGGCCGCTCTGCTCTCCAAGCCGCTAGCCAAGCGCCTGTGCCTTCCTCATAAATCCGTTCTCCTCATGTGCACGCGAGCGCGGGCCGGACAAGCGCATCCTCAGTCTTGAGGAGCGCTGGGAGTCCGTGCGTGGCGCTTTTGCCACACGTCCGGGCAGCCAGGTTGACAATCTCCGCGTCTTACTGGTAGATGATGTATTGACCACTGGAGCGACGCTCGACGCCTGCGCGCGAGCGCTACTCGAGGCGGGAGCGAAGTCAGTCATAGGACTGACTGTTGCACGGGCAGTCAAAAATCCGTTCCCCAGCCCCGTGGAATGATAGAATAAAGTCTAGCAGGGCCCAATGGGTATGAACCGGCACATGTCGGCCGATCCCCGGGGGCATCATACCCCCGAAGCGGCTGGCGCGGCTGTGCCTGGCAACGCAGACCCCGCCGGCAGTAGAACCCACAACCCGATGGTGCCGCGCCGCGTATCCTTGATGCAGGAGCCGGTGCTGGTCCTCAACGCCACCTACGAACCCATCAACGTGACTGCGGTGCGCCGCGCCATGGTTCTGATGCTCAAAGGCGTCGCCCAGGCGGAGGAATTGCACTCTTCTGAAGTCCACTCCGCGGCGCATGCGCACAAAGTTCCTTCGGTGATTCGCCTGCTTGCCTATCGCCACATTCCGCAGCAGAGCCGCGCGCTCTCGCGGAAGAATATCTTGCTCCGAGACAGAAACACGTGCCAGTTCTGCGGCCACGTTTTTCCGAGTTCCGAACTGACCTTGGATCACGTGGTGCCGCGCTCCCGCGGGGGACGTTCCTCCTGGGAAAACCTGGTGGCGTGCTGCTACCGCTGCAACAACAGCAAGGGCGACCGGACTCCCGAGGAAGCGGGGCTGAAGCTGGCCCGCCGTCCACGCCCCTTCACCTTGCATACCTCCCGCCAGCTCATGCGCCTGATCGGACACCGCGACGAACGGTGGCGTAAGTATTTGTTTTACTAGGATTTACGCTACTAAATCGATTTTTTAAAAATTTCTTTCCTGCCCAGGAAACCTTTTTCGTTCCCATACATCTAATATTACAAAACCACTTCGAGGACACACCCCGGGAGGCGGTTAGGGTTCAACCCTAACCGCTTCTCTCCTTTTGGACGAGTTTTTCCCTCACTTCCACCTTCACGCGGGGAAATCCCGTAACGCCTCTTCCTCGCTTGCGAACTCCGGGAAGACTTGATAGAGCTGCGTTATTTTTAAAACTTCTTCCACCTTCGACGACAGGCCGACTACGCGCATTTGTCCGTCGCGCTTCACTACGGAAACGTAGCTCTTCGCCAGCTCGCCAATTCCGGAACTGTCCAGATACTGCAGTTCGCGCAGATTCAGGACGATTTGTTTTCGCCCCTCGCGAAGAAGTCTCTCAATCGTTTCGCGGAAGGCGGCGACTTCAAACGAGGTCAACCGCCCTGACACGTCCAGAATACAAACCGGACCCTCCCTGCGGACTCGTACTGAGAAATTCGTGCCTTTCGCCAAAGCGCTCTCCCGGACTGGAAAGTCATTTTATCCGGGGAATGGCCCAACACTGGAATGATTTCGGCTGACGGGGTGGCAACTTGTGGAAATCGAGGGGATCGCCCTTGGCCGAAGGAAGGATCGCAAGCAAAGGGGACGCTACATTCGCATCATCACACGCAGCCCGCGCCACCCGCTTTCCTCTTCGCGCGACAATTCTCGGGCGCCGACCTCGAATTCCCTTCGAATGAACTCCAGTCGGTCCCGCTTTGTGCGGCCAAACCGCGCGACTGCCAAGGCCAATCGCTGCTCGGAATGATCTGTAATGGCCAGCACGCGCCTCGTCAGGTTCAATTGTTCGGACCACAAATGCAGGAGCGGCTTTTCCTGGCTTCCCCGCACTTCCCACGACACTCCCGCGAACGAAGCCACACGGTCGCCGTTCTCCTGCACTTCAACGGCGCCGGTGGCGGTGAATTCCTTCAGGCTCGCCTGTAGCTCTGCGGCAAATTCCACGCACGGCAGTATAACTAAATGATTTTTATATGTAACTATACTTCTCTGTCTAAAATTGCAGACCGGTAACGTTCACCCCAGGCATTTCGCGGTTCCAGGAAGAAGGGATGTGCTCGTAAGAAATCTCGAATTCGCGCCGCCCACCCGGCGGCAGCAGTGGCGCGCCGGACGCGAACAGAACGCGGCTCTCCCGCAGCACCACCTGGTGCAACTCATCCGCGTACGTGACCGTCACCTCGACGTTTCGAACCGGCCGGTCGCCTGCATTCACCACTTCGCCCGTCAGCGCCGTGATTTCCTGATGGAGAAAATTCTCAGCGCGATTCAATCCGATATTTTCGAACTGGATTTCTCCCGCGTACGCTTGTTCCGCGGGCCCAAACGGCAGATGGACTTGATTCCTCGCGGGGGTATGGGGGCTGGGCCTTCCCAACCAAAAATAAAACAAGAATGCTCCCGCAAGAATAACCATCACAACCAGGGAGAGAACCGGTAAGCGGCGAGGCTCTTCCGGGGAAGGTTTCTGCTCCGCGATCTGCAACGTCTCGGTCATGCTTGCAATTTGCGAATCTTACCGCCCCACCGTCAGCCTCTGGATGAGAGGCTCAGGCAAGTGCGCGGCGCGCATCCGCGCCTGGACGGCAGCGATGTCGTAGGGCACACGCCAAAACTCGACGACTTGGTGCTCCAAGTCGCCAATGGCAAACGCCGCGCGTGAATCACCGTCCCGCGGCTGGCCGATGGATCCGGGATTCAGTAAATACCGCCGGGGTGGCTCGATACGCAACGCCGTGAACGGTTCGTTCGCCCGTGGGCGAATCGGCAAAACTTCCAGATTCGCGTCCTGATAGGAAAAGCCGCCCTGATGATGGGTGTGCCCGAAAAAAGTGACCCTGGCGTTCGAATCGAGCAGTCCGTCAAGCGCCTGCGCCGGCGTGAACACGTATTCATCCTCGTCCTGAACCGCGCCGTGCACCAGCACGATGCCGTCGGTCTCCAGCGGCCCTGGCGGAAGAGCTGTCAGCCAGGCCAGATGATCGGGCTGGAGTTCCGCGCGCGTCCAATCCACGGCTGCTTTGGCCACTGGGTTAAAGTCGTCGCTGGGCATCAGCCCGGTTACCGCTTTGTCATGATTCCCGCGAATCGTGTGTGTGCCCAACTCCCGCAAGCGCGCCGTCACGTAATTGGGGTCCGGGCCATAGCCGACCACGTCGCCCAGGCAGACGGAAACATCCCAGCGATCCTTGGCCGCAGCAAGGACGGCATCCAGAGCAGTTGCGTTGGAATGTAAATCACTTAGAACAAGGATGCGCATTCGGCTATCCGCGAAAATGACCTAGAGTATAGATGAACAGGCGCAGTGATGCACGAGAAGAGGTTTTGGAATTCAAAAGAGTTCGACGGGAAAGACCGCGACAAGGTTGGCACGAATTGGAATTCCTTTACGTGGACTTTACGGCCAATAAAGTAAAAAGACAGAGCGCTATCCGGCGAAAATATATGGTGTTCCTCTCGTCCGGCTAATTCTCGGAAAATTTTCTTCCCGCCGGCGAAACATCCGTTACGCTCACTTCGTCTATACGGGTGCAGCCGGCTACCGGGCTGTCCAAGGCAAGATTCAGAAAAAAACCCCGCGGTGGCAGCCACGGGGTCGTGACACGCAATCTTTCCGGCCGTTAGTCCAGGAAGAAGTGGTGTCTGCACGGGTGAGAGTACTCATCCGCCTTCTGCGTGTCAACTCCATCTAGCCGGCCCAGTCTGCTGTGCGGCTGACTCGATCTTGTCCGAAAGGAATCTGACACGCATGAAAACCAATTCGTTCGTACGCATTCTCGCTGTGCTCGCCGCTGTCGCCCTTGCGGTTCCGGCGTTTGCCAAGCCGGTTGCCAAGACCATCAACGTCGCTCATGCCACCAAGCTCGGGAAAGCCGAGTTACAGGCAGGAGCGTATCGTTTGCTGATCGATGGCAACAAAGCCACCGTGCAAAAAGGCCGCCAGGTTGTCGCCGAATCCGAAGGCCGCTGGGAAGATCGCAGCGCAAAGTCGAGCTACGACTCTTTGCTCATTGGAGAAGATGGCCAGGTGAAGGAAGTCCGCTTTGCCGGGCAGACCCGCGTCTTCGTTTTCAACGAATAGCCGCGTAGCGTTGGCGATTGATTTGGCGCGTTTCCGGCCGGACAAGAAGGAGAGCCGCTCTGCTGCGGCCTCCGGGCTTGTCCCTTGCCTTTTCCTGGCACTAGCGGATGAGCATGCAATCGCCGTAACTATAGAAGCGGTAACCTGCTTCGACGGCGTGGCCGTAAGCGGACAGAATACGTTCCCGCCCGGCAAACGCGGAGACCAGTGCCAGCAGCGTGGAACGCGGCAGATGGAAATTCGTCAGCAACTGATTCACAACGCGGAACCGGAACCCCGGAATAATGAAAAGGCGCGCCTCGGCTTTCCCGGCCAACACCGGATCAGCAGCGCCGGCCTCCGCAGCGCGTTGCGAGGCGTCCTCGAGCGCCCGTACAACCGTAGTTCCAACGGCGAGAACCGCCCGCCCGGCGGAGTGGGCTGCGTGAATTCGTTCCGCCGTTTCCTTCGGAATCTCGTAAGCCTCGCAATGGATAGCATGGCCTTCGAGTGTTTCGCTGTGGATCGGCTGAAAAGTGCCGAGTCCCACGTCCAACGTCAACTCGCAGATCTCCACGCCACGTTGCCGAATCTGCTCCAGAATTTCGGGTGAGAAGTGTAACCCAGCCGTCGGAGCGGCCACCGCCCCGGGCTTCTTCGCAAAAACTGTCTGGTAGCGCTCTCGATCGGCATTTTCGTCCGGCCGTTCGATGTACGGCGGAAGCGGCACGTGTCCGAGCCGTTCCAAGTGCTCGCCAACGCTGTGCTGGTCGTGGGAAGTAAAGCGCAGTGTGCGCAAGCCGTACTCGCCGCGCGCGATAATTTCTCCTTCGAGTTCGCCATCGCCAAAAAAAACGCGCTCACCCACGGGCATCTTCCGTCCGGGGTGAACCAGCGCTTCCCAGATGTCCTTGTTTGGTTGCCGTGTCAGGAAGACTTCGACTTTTCCCGTGAGGTGTTCCTTGCGCGTGGCGCGCGACGGCTTTTGCGAACAAACCCCGGCGCGTCGGCCGAAGAGCCTCGCAGGAATGACACGGGCGTTGTTCAGGACCAGGAGCTCGTCTCCCCGCAACAACTCGGGAAACTCATTAAATCGGCGGTCCTCGAATTTCCCCGTCGCGCGATCAAGCAAAAGAAGGCGGGAGCCGTCTCGGCGATTTAGCGGCCGCTGCGCAATCTGTTCCGGGGGAAGGTGGTAGTCGAGTTCTTCCAGGCGCATCGCCAGTAAGTCTAGCAGGAACGCGGCAAAGGCCAGGCGGACTCCCCGCAGCAACGGCGCGACTTTGCCGCACAGACTACTCTGCCTCGGCGATTAGATTATCCCATAATCTAGATTATCGCATAATGTTGTCTGCGGCTTGCTTCCTAACGATTTCCTCCTGCCATTACCCGCACTATCATTCCGTATCTAATTGACCTATAAGAAGTTACATTGAAGTTGGCCAGCTGTAAGAATATGCTTGACAATAGTACGCTCACATTTTATTATGCTTATGAAATCACCTATGGAGGTGCTTACAACTATGAGAACGATCGCTCGTTGGGAACCTTTCCGTGGCGTTTCTACCTTGCAGGACGAAGTCAATCGCCTCTTCAAGACTTTTGACCGTTCGGAGGAATCCAGCCTCAGCGCTTGGGCTCCGGCCGTCGACATCTACGAGACCGAACAGGAACTCGTGGTCAAGGCCGATATCCCGGCAGTCGATCCCAAGGATCTGGACATTCGCGTGGAGAACAACATCCTCACGATTCGCGGCGAACGCAAATTCGAGAAGAAAGTGAACGAAGAGAACTATCTGCGCGTGGAGCGCTCCTATGGTTCCTTCGCTCGCAGCTTCACGCTGGCAAACACCGTGAATTCGGAAGCGATCAAGGCGGATTACCAGAGCGGCGTGCTCACGCTGACGATTCCGAAGCGCGAGGAAGCCAAGCCCAGGCAGATCAAGGTCAACGTCGCTGTGCCGGCGGTGGCCGCGGCGGCTGCGGGGAAGTAACGCTGTTCCGGAAAATAAGTCCTAAGTGCGAGAATAGGGGCCGGCGAGGGTGCCGGCCCCTTCTTGCAGAAGTAAGCGAAATTGAGGTTTGTCATGTTGCGATTTGAAAAAATGACCGTGAAGGCCCAGGAGGCCGTCCAGAGCGCGCAGGAAGTGGCCGCGCGCCATGAGAATCAGCAGATTGAGCCGATTCACCTGCTTTCCGCTCTGGTGGAGCAAACCGACGGCGTAGTGCCGTCGCTCTTGACCCGGCTGGGCATCCGCACCGAAGCGTTGATGCAAGAAATCGAGCGCGAGATCGGCCGGCTGCCAAAGGTGCAAGGGTTCGCGCAGCAGCACATGGGTCGTCCGCTGAATGACGCCCTGGAGCGCGCGTTCCAGGAGGCCGAGAATTTCAAGGACGAGTATGTCTCGACCGAACACCTGTTTTTGGCGATTGCGGGACAGGATCGCGATCCCGCCGGGCAATTGCTGAAGCGCCAGGGCGCTTCGCACGACGCCATCTTGCAGGCGCTCACCGGAGTGCGCGGCAACCAGCGTGTTACCACGCAGAATCCCGAAGCCACTTACGCCGCTTTGGAGAAGTACGCTCGTGACCTGACCGAACTGGCTCGCAAGCAAAAGCTCGATCCGGTAATCGGCCGCGACGAGGAGATTCGCCGCGTGATGCAAATCCTCGCGCGCCGCACGAAAAATAATCCGGTGCTGATTGGCGAGCCTGGCGTGGGCAAGACGGCCATCGTCGAAGGCTTGGCGCAGCGCATTATTTCCGGCGACGTTCCGGACGTACTGAAAACCAAGCGCATCGTGGCGTTGGACCTCGCGGCCCTCGTGGCGGGCGCGAAATTTCGCGGCGAGTTCGAAGACCGCCTGAAGGCAGTATTGAAGGAAATCACCGAGGCCGAAGGCCAGATTATTCTGTTCATCGACGAACTGCACACGCTGGTCGGGGCGGGCGCGGCCGAAGGCGCGATGGATGCGTCGAATATGCTGAAGCCCGCGCTGGCGCGCGGCGAGTTGCGCGCCATTGGCGCTACCACGCTGAACGAGTACAAGAAGCACATTGAAAAGGACCCTGCGCTGGAGCGGCGCTTCCAGCCCGTGTTGGTTGCGGAACCGACGGTCGAAGACACCATTGCGATTCTGCGCGGCTTGAAAGAGCGCTACGAAGTGCACCACGGCGTGCGCATCAAGGATGCCGCCATCCTCGCGGCGGCCACTCTCTCGAATCGTTACATCTCCGACCGTTTTCTGCCGGACAAAGCCATCGACTTGATCGATGAGGCTGCGGCCAGCCTGCGCATGCAGATCGATTCCCTGCCGCTGGAAATCGACGAAATCGAGCGGAGAATTCTGCAGTTGGAAATCGAGCGCCAGGCGTTGCTGAAGGAAACGGACGCGCATTCCAAGGAACGCCGCACGCAAATCGAAAAAGAGCTCGCCAAGCTCAAGGAAGACTCGAGCGCAAGGAAGGCGCGATGGCAGGCGGAGAAGGAAGCCATCACGAAGATCCGCAAGCAAAAGGAGCAGATTGAGCAACTGAAAGCGGAAGAGCAGCGGTACGAACGCGCTGGCGAGCTGGCCAAGGTGGCTGAAATCCGCTACGGCAAGATCGCGGCCGCCGAGCGCGAGCTGCAGCAGGCGCAGGAACGCTTCGCTTCCGTGCAAAAGAATTCGCCCATGCTGAAGGAAGAAGTCGACGAGGAGGATATCGCCAAGCTGGTGAGCAAGTGGACGGGCATTCCCGCCGGTCGCCTGCTCGAAGGCGAAGCGCAAAAGCTCGTGCACATGGAAGAGCGGCTACGCCAGCGCGTGGTGGGACAAGACGACGCGCTCGCGCGCGTGGCCAATGCCATACGGCGCAGCCGTGCGGGCCTCTCCGACCCCAAGCGTCCCATTGGCTCGTTCATTTTCCTTGGCCCGACGGGCGTGGGCAAAACGGAGCTGGCGCGCGCCCTGGCTGAGTTTCTCTTCGACGACGAAAAGCTCATGATTCGCATCGACATGAGCGAATACATGGAGAAACATACGGTGTCGCGGCTAATTGGCGCGCCTCCGGGCTACGTCGGCTACGAAGAGGGCGGACAACTTACCGAGCAGGTGCGGCGGCATCTCTATTCCGTTGTGTTATTTGACGAGATCGAGAAGGCACACCCCGATGTTTTCAACGTTCTCTTGCAGATTCTGGAAGACGGGCGGCTGACGGACGGCAAAGGCCGCACGGTGGATTTCCGCAATACGGTTCTGGTGATGACGAGCAACGTGGGATCGACAGCGATCTCCGAATTGGCGGGGAAAGATCCGGAGCGGGCGCGCAAGGAAGCAATGGACGCGCTGCGGGCCTCGTTCCGGCCGGAGTTTATCAACCGCATCGACGAAATTGTGATCTTCAATCCACTCGGCAAGGAGCAGTTGGCGAAGATTGTCGGCCTGCTGCTGAAGAACGTCGAAAAACTGCTGGCGGAACGCCAAATCACGATTGAGTTGAAGCCGGCGGCGCAAGAGTTGCTGCTGCGGGAAGGCTATGACCCGGCGTATGGAGCGCGGCCTCTGCGGCGGACGATTCAACGGCTGATTCAGGATCCACTTGCATTGCAGATTCTCGAAGGCGCGGTGCTGCCGGGCGACCACATTGTGGTCGACCGCGACGGGCAAAAGGACGTGATGCGTTTCGAGCGGGTGAAGTCGAAACAACCTGCGGCGGCGGCGCGTATCTAATAGATAGAGGGAGAAAGAGGTTTGGTGTGCGCGCTGCGCACGCGTAGAATTAGGGGACGACCATGAGAGTCTTTCGCACTACTTTTTTGCTGGTAGCTCTGACGCTGCTGCTGATGCTCATCGGGCAATACTTCGGTGGGCGTAACGGTATGACCCTGGCGCTGGGCTTTGCGGTGGTCATGAACACCTTCGCATACTTCTTTTCCGACAAGATCGCATTGATGTCCAGTGGAGCGAAGCCGGTGACGCGTGAACAGGTGCCGCGCCTCTATGCGGTGATGGAGCGGCTCGCCGCCAAAGCAAATTTGCCGGTGCCGAAGCTGTATGTTGTCCCGGAAGCGGCGCCCAATGCGTTTGCGACAGGGAGAAATCCGCGTCATGCCTCCGTCGCGGTGACGCAAGGCTTGCTGGAATTGATGAATGATGACGAGCTTGAGGGCGTGATCGCGCATGAGCTTTCCCACGTGCGCAACTACGACATTCTAATCAGCTCCGTAGCCGCCACTCTCGCTGGTGCAATCACTTGGATTGCGCGGCTTAGCTACTTTGGTGGCAATGATCGCGAGAGAGGCGGAGGTGGCGGCATCTTCGGCCTATTCATGCTGATTCTTGCCCCGTTCGCTGCGATGCTCCTGCAATTGGGCTTGTCCCGGCAGCGTGAGTATTCGGCGGATGCCACCGGCGCGCGCATGGTGGGCAATCCCTATGGATTGATCAGCGCGCTGCAGAAGCTGGGGGCGTACAACAGCCGTATCCCGACGACCGCCATTTCACCGTCGACATCATCTTTGTGCATCGTGAAACCTCTGTTTGGTCGGGGTGGCAGTGCCTTGTTCAGTACCCATCCGGCGTTGCCGGACCGTATCGCGGCGCTTCGGGAAATGACGATTATCCCGCAACGGTAAAACTCGGCGATTGGCTAAATTCTGCATACTTTGGCCTTCCCACGTGTAATCTTTTCAAAAGGGGAATGGACGCCTCTCCTTTTGCCTGATTCGTTATACGATTTAAACCTCTGATTTAAAAGCGTTTAACACTTCAACTCTATTTGTGCTCCTTTGGAGACGCAAGTGCACCGCTCCTTCCTGGATTTTCTCCGCTCGGGGAATCTGGGGGATCGCGGAACGATGAGCTGTAGGGACACCATCCATCTCATTTGTTGGTATCTGGAGGGCCGCCTTTCCTCTTCCGTTGAGGTGGAGATCAAGCGGCACCTGGAAACCTGCTCCGATTGCCACATGGTTTTGGAAGCAGCGGTCAACACCCTCGATCGCTACTTTAACGCGGACCGCAGCGCCGGCGAGTCAGCCTTCCGCGCGGCTTGAAACGGTTCTCCTTCTAACGCATTGAATCTAAACCAACTAGGGTTGCCAAATTTTTGTTGAATGGGCCTGTCTTTCGCTTATCTGGCCGCCGCACTTCTCCGTCAGCCCAGCTTTACTCAACCGCGTAAACTTTACATGCATAAGTACTATTAGTCCCATTTGCTCTTAGAATTGAAGCTCTCGCCAAGTTGTTCATTCAAAAGCTCTTAGCCTCCAATATCCAGCAAGGGCGCGTTTGGAGAGGCGGATGCACCTTTCCTCGGCACAGGGCGAAAGCCAAAGGAGAAACGAAGTCTATGAGCGAATTTCAAGAGTTTTCCCACACGGGTACGACCGGGACTCCGCGTTGGGTAGGACTGGCTGTGGGACTGTTGGGGGCTCTTTCCATTATCGGTCTGGGACTGGGCTGGAGCGCACTCAACCAAGCCAAGACCATTGAGCAGAGCACACAAGCCTCTTTGCAGAAGGCCAACGATGCACTCACGCAGCGCCTGGCCAAGGAAGACGAGATCAACCAGCAGTTGCAAAGCGACCTGAAGGTCGTCACCAACAAATTGAACCTGACGCAGGCGGATTTGAATGTGGCCCGCAAGCAGGACAAGAACGCGACGGCCGTGGTGGATCAGAAGGTGACCACGCTGGCCACTTCGGTGAAAGCGGAACTGGCCACCAAAGCCAACGCGGACGACGTGAACAAGCTGAATGGCGACGTCAGCGGCGTGAAGAGCGACCTGGACGCCACCAAGACCAGCATTCAGATGGCGCGCAGCGAAATGGGCACGCTCATCGCACGGAATCATGACGAAATCGACCAGCTCCGCCGCATGGGCCAGCGTGATTATTTCGAATTCACCGTGCAGCGCAAGGGCGGCGCCACCAAGGTCGGCTCCATCCAAATCGAACTGAAGGACACCAACACCAAGAAGAACCAGTACACCATCAACGTGCTGGCGGACGACAACAGCTTCGAGAAGAAGAACCGCTCGGTGAACGAACCGATCTTCTTCTATACCGGCGGGACCCGCTCGGCGCTCGAGCTGGTAGTCAACAAGGTCACAAAAACGACCGCCACAGGTTACCTGAGCATCCCGAAGAGCACGCCGGCAGCGACCTCGGCGAGTTCGGCGACATCCGGCCAATAACCGGCTGGAGAGGCTGAAACCTCCTAGCTCCTTGAGAAAACACGAGATAGGGGAGAGTTGCTTAAGACTCTCCCCTTTTTCTTTTCAGCGCTGTGGGGCATAAATGCCGGCCCAAGCAGGTATTTAGAAGTGGCTGGACACCGGACTGCGGCTGTGACAAGCTACTGGGCGGCCCGGCGGAACGCAAATCCGCAGTGGATTTCTGGAGGGGGAAAACCATGAAAGTAAGATACTCGATGGCAATCGCAGCGGCGCTCTTCGCGGGAACTCTCGCGATGGCGGCCGACAATTCCATGACCGGCTGGATTTCCGACAGCCAGTGTGGAGTGAAAGGCGCGAACGACAAGGCCGGTGAGTGCACGACCAAGTGCGTCAAGGAGCATGGCGCAAAGTATGTGTTCGTGAACGATGCCGACAAGAAAGTCTATGTCGTGGATGCACAGGATAAAGTGGCGGCGCATGCCGGCCATCACGTGACCGTAAAGGGCACTGTGGATGGTGACAACCTGAAGCTGGCTAGCATCGACATGGCCAAGTAAAGATTCTCCCATCTTGTCTGACGGGCGGGCTGACTCAATCAGTCCGCCCGTTTTGTTTTTGCGGCGCGCAGCATTTCCGCTACGATGTTGCCCATCATGCCGACGACTCTCATTCACGCCGGGCGCGCGCTCACTCCCACAACGGAAGTCCACGACGCCGGAATCCTGTTCCGCGATGGCGTGATTGACGCGATCGGCCCTCGTGACGGGATGACGCTGCCCAACGGGGCGAAAGAGATCCGGGAACCGGATAAGGCAGCGATCCCCGGTTTCCTGGACGTGCATATCCATGGCGCGGGCGGCCACGACGTGATGGAAGCGAGCGCAGAGGCTCTCGGCGCCGTCACGCGACGCGTCGCCGAGTTCGGGACGACCTCCCTGCTGGCGACTACGGTGACGGCCAGCCCGGAAGACACCTGCCGAGCCGTGGAAGGGATCGCGAAGTACATCACGCAGCAGCACTCGGTGGCGGAAGGTGGCGCGGAGGTTGTCGGCATCCATTTCGAGGGGCCGTTCATCAGCAAAGAGCGGCGGGGCGTGCATCCACCCAAGTGGATTCAGTCGCCTTCAACGGAATTACTGGAGCGATTCCTGCATGCGGCAGCGGGGAATGCCCGGTTGATAACAATCGCGCCGGAAGTTCTCGGAGCGGCGCCGTGCATGGAGGCGGCACAAAAGGCCGGGGTTGTGGTTTCCATAGGTCACACGGATGCGAACTACGAGCAGGCCCGCTTCGCCATCGCACGCGGAGCGCGCAGTGCCACACACATGTACAACGCCATGCGGCCTTTTTCGCACCGCGACCCAGGCGTGATTGGCGCCGTGCTGACTTCGCCGGAGATCAACGCCGAGCTGATCGCCGATGGTGTGCACGTCGAGGAAGGAGCGATGAAGCTGCTGCTGCAAGCCAAGGGAACGGAGCGGGTGATCCTGGTGAGCGACGGGCTTTCAGCGACGGGCATGCCGGACGGGAAATACATGCTCGGCGATTTCGAGGTCACCGTGAGCAATGGAGTATGCCGGAACGCGGACGGCGTGCTGGCCGGGAGCACGCTCACGCTAGACCGCGCGCTGCGAAACATCGTGAATCTGGGAGTTGGCTTGCCGGACGCCGTGCGCATGCTGACCCTGAACCCTGCGTCGTTGCTGGGAATCGAATTCAAGAAAGGGTCGTTGCGCGTGGGAGCAGACGCAGACGTCGTGCTGCTGGATGAAGGATTGCGTGTGACCGATGTGTGGGCGCGTGGATGCGCGGTGAATTAGTTGTGCGGCGGCGAAACCCTATCCTAGTTGGGGCACTGTCGTGACAAACTTTGAGGTCTTCGCAACGGGGGGCGCAGCATGCTGCGCCCCTACAAGAGAAAGCCTCCTTAAGAACCAGCAGGGTCAAAATCAGGGATTCAGAGGGATGTTGAGTTCCTCGGCGAGCTGCTCGGCGTCAAAAGGGCTGCAGGCAAAGTAGCGGCCACCCACTTCGAGAGTGGGGACTTTCCGAAGACCGTTGTTGGCCTTGAGGACGATTTCTTCCGCGGATTCATCTTCCTCGATGTTTACCTCGTGATAGTTGATGCCGCGTTCCCGCAGAAAAGCCTTGGCGTAACGGCAGTCCGGGCACCAAGTTGTGGTGTACATGGTGATGATGTCCATTTTGCTCTCTAAGAATTTAGATGCGGCGACGCACGCGCGGTAATGGAAACACGCTCAGCCGACACGGAAGAGTAAGAACCTCAGCGGGACTCCACGGGCGTGCCGCGATATTTGCGCGCCACCTGAATGCGGATGAGCGCGCGCTGCAGCGAGACGGACGCGCGGTCCCAGTCGATGTTGCTGTCTCCTGAAGCTAGACGCTTTTCGGCCCGGGCCTTAGCTGCTTCGGCGCGCTCCAGGTCGATTTCCGCGGCAAGCTCGGCTGTTTCGGCAAGCACGGTGACGCGGTCAGGCAGGACTTCGGCGAAGCCGCGCGTTACCGTGATGGGGTCCGAGGGCGCCGGGCCTTTGTAATTCAATTCTCCAATACCGAGTTCGGTCATCAGCGGCGCGTGTCCGGGCAAAATGCCCAGGTAGCCGTTCGCGCCGGGCAACGTGACCTCAGACACCTGCACGCGCAGCAACTGCCGCGTTGGCGTGACGACCACGAGTTGGATGGCCTCGGGAAGCATTGGACTTAGACGCCCGCCTTCATCTTCTCGGCCTTCTGAATCGCTTCTTCAATCGTGCCCACCATGTAGAAGGCCTGCTCCGGCAGGTCGTCGTATTTGCCCTCGACAATTTCCTTGAAACTGCGAACGGTGTCTTCAATCTTGACGTATTTGCCTTCGAGGCCGGTGAACTGAGCGGCCACGAACATGGGCTGCGAGAGGAAACGCTCGATCTTGCGGGCGCGCGCGACGGTGCGCTTGTCGTCGTCGGACAGCTCTTCGATACCGAGAATGGCGATGATGTCCTGGAGGTCCTTGTAGCGCTGAAGAATCGACTTCACCGCGCGCGCCACGGTGTAGTGTTCCTGGCCGACGATGCGGGGATCGAGAATGCGCGAGTAGCTGGCCAACGGGTCGACGGCGGGATAAATGCCGCGCTCGACGATCTGGCGACTAAGGTTGGTCGACGCGTCAAGGTGCGTGAAGGTCGCGGCCGGCGCGGGGTCGGTGTAGTCGTCGGCGGGCACGTAAATCGCCTGCACCGAAGTGATGGAGCCGGTCTTCGTCGAAGTGATGCGCTCCTGAAGCTCTCCGATTTCGGTGTTGAGGTTGGGCTGATAACCGACGGCCGATGGCATGCGTCCCAGCAGCGCGGAAACTTCCGAGCCCGCCTGCACGAAGCGGAAAATGTTGTCGATGAAGAGCAGAACGTCGAGATGTTCCTGGTCGCGGAAATATTCCGCGACGGTCAGGCCCGTGAGGCCAACGCGGAGACGGGCCCCGGGCGGTTCGGTCATCTGGCCGTAAATCAGCGCGGCGCGCGATTTTTCCGAATTCCCAGGGACGACCACGCCGGATTCCTGGAACTCCAGCCACAGGTCGTTGCCTTCGCGGGTGCGCTCGCCCACGCCGGCGAACACGGAAACGCCGCCATGCTGCATGGCGACGTTGTGAATCAATTCCTGAATCAAAACCGTCTTGCCGACCCCCGCGCCGCCAAACAAGCCGATTTTTCCGCCCTTCAAGAACGGCTGAATCAGGTCGACAACCTTGATGCCGGTCTCGAACATTTCGAGCGTGGTGGATTGCTGATCGAGAAGCGGCGCCGGACGGTGAATTTGGTACATAGTCGAACTGGTCAGTGGCCCGAGTTGGTCCACGGGCTTGCCGAGAACGTTCATCACGCGGCCGAGCGTGGAGCGCCCAACGGGAACGCTGATGCCTTCGCCAAGGTCCAAGGCCTTCATCCCACGCACCAGGCCTTCGGTGGGTTCCATCGCCACCGCGCGGACGCGCCCCTCGCCCAGGTGCTGCTGCACTTCCGCGGTTACGTCGATCGGTTCGGGTACGTTGTAGCCCTCGCTAGTGATGCGCACGGCGTTGTAAATGGAGGGGAGATGCCCTGCTTCGAATTGCACGTCGAGCACCGGTCCGATGATCTGGACGATGCGGCCCACTTGTTTTCCCGATGCCATGCTGTCTCCTAAGCGGTGCTCGAGGCGCCGCTCACAATTTCAATAATTTCCTTGGTGATGGCAGCCTGACGCACCTTATTCATGTGCAGCGTCAGGGCGTCAATGACGTCGCCTGCGTTTTTCGTGGCCGATTCCATGGCCGTCATGCGCGCAGCGTGCTCGGCCGCGGAGGACTCCAGCATGGCGCGGAGAATCTGGGTCTCCACATAGCGCGGCAAAAGCTTGTCGAGAAGCTGCGCTTCGGGCTGCTCGTAGATGTAATCGGTTTGCGACCCCGCCACGCCGGCCCCAGCGCCCTCCTCGGCCGCAACGGATTCCACCGGGAGCAGTTTGTCCAGCACGAGGTTGGCCGACATCACCGTCTTGAACTCGCTGAACGCGATGTAAACGGAATCGATTTCGCCTTTCGCGTACAAATCGGTTACCAGGTTTGAGATCTCGCGGGCTGCTCCCAACTCCACGCGCGCGAGAACGTTGATATATTCAGCGATAAGATTGAAGCCCGCCTTGTTAAGGGAATCGCGCCCTTTTTTGCCCACAGGGATGACTGCAATCTTCTTGTCCTTGTTGGCGCGGAAGAATTCGTTCACTTTGCGGAGAATATTTGTATTGAATGCGCCAGCCAGCCCACGTTCTCCGGTCAGCACCAGAGCAAGGATCTTTTCCTCCGGCCGGTGCGCCAGCAGGGGATGCTGCGGCTCCGCAATGCGGCTCATCGTCGAGCGCAGCACGCGCGCCAGTTCCCTGGCATACGGCCGCGCCGCCAGCGCCGCTTCCTGCGCGCGACGCAGCCGCGCCGCCGCGACAAACTTCATCGCGCGGGTAATCTGCTGGGTGTTTTTCACCGAGCGGATGCGGCGCCGGAAATCAATCAGTGTGGGCATCGTGAATCGTCTGTCGGAACTCCCTAGTGTGCCGCCACAGCGGCACTAGCGGTGAAGCGCTCTTTGAACGCCTCGACGGCGGTCTTGATTTCCGCCTTGATCGCGTCGTCCAGCGCTTTCTTCTCCGCAATCTTCTTCAGCACCGACGGGTAGTTGGTCTCCACGAATTGCAGGAATTCGCGTTCGAACCGCCGCACTTCGGGAACCGGCACACCGTCGATACTGCCGCTGGTGGCCACGGAAATCATGAGCACCTGTTTTTCGGCTGCCAGAGGCACGTACTGATCCTGCTTCAAGATCTCCGTCAGACGCTGTCCGCGCGCGAGCTGGCCCTGCGTGACTTTGTCGAGTTGGTCCGCGCCAAACTGCGCGAACGCCGCGAGTTCGCGGTACTGTGCCATGTCCAGCCGCAAGGAACCCGCCACCTGGCGCATGGCCTTGATCTGCGCGTTGCCGCCGACGCGGCTCACGCTGATGCCGACGTTGATCGCGGGACGGATGCCGGCGTTGAACAGGTCGGCTTCGAGATAGATCTGGCCGTCAGTAATGGAAATTACGTTGGTGGGGATGTATGCCGATACGTCACCAGCCTGCGTTTCAATCACCGGAAGAGCGGTGAGCGAACCAGCGCCCAGCTTGTCATTCAATTTCGCGGCGCGCTCGAGCAAGCGGGAGTGGAGATAGAACACGTCGCCAGGAAACGCTTCGCGTCCCGGAGGGCGGCGGAGCAGCAAGGAAATTTCGCGGTAGGCCTGCGCGTGTTTGGAGAGGTCGTCGTAAAACGCCACCGCGTGGCGCTTGTTGTCGCGGAAATATTCGCCCATGGCACAGGCTGCGTAAGGTGCGATGTATTGCAGTGAAGCCGGCTCTGCGGCGGAGGAAGCCACGACAATCGTGTAGTCCATTGCGCCAGCGTCGGTGAGCGTCTTCACCACTTGCGCGATCGTCGAGCGCTTCTGCCCAATGCCGCAGTAGATGCAGATTACGTCGCCGCCCTTCTGATTGATGATGGTGTCCAGGATGACGGCGGTCTTGCCGGTCTGGCGGTCGCCGATGATCAGCTCGCGCTGGCCGCGGCCGATGGGAATCATGCTGTCGATGGCCTTGATGCCGGTTTGCAGCGGCTCGCGGACCGGCTGGCGGTCGAGGACCCCCGGAGCAATGCGTTCCAGCGGGTTGCGTTGCTTCGACGCAATGGGTCCCTTGTCGTCCAAGGGCTCGCCGAGTGGATTGACCACGCGCCCCACCAGCGCTTCGCCCACGGGCACCGACATAATGGTGTTGGTGCGCTTGACGACGTCTCCCTCTTTCAACTCAAAGGATTCACCGAGCAGCACGACGCCGACTTCTTCTTCCTCGAGGTTCAGCGCGATGCCGTAAACGTCATGCGGAAACGCCAGCATCTCGCCGGCCATGACCTTCTCGAGTCCGTGCACGCGGGCAATGCCGTCGCCCACGCTGATGATCGCGCCCACTTCGTCGACCGAGATGGTCTGCTCGTAGTTCTCGATCTGCTCGCGCAGAATCTTGCTGATTTCATCTGCCTTGATGTTGGCCATGCCTGCTCCGTCGCTTCCGCAAACTTTCTGTACCCAACCACCGCGCTAAAATTCCAAATCTCTGCTTATTCCGCCGCGAGCCGGCTGCGCAGTTCGTTCAGCCGGCTACGCAACGAGCCGTCATAAATCGTGTCGCCGATGCGCACCACCACCCCGCCCAGCAGCGCGGGGTCCTGCGCATAGTTCATCTCAATTTTCTTGCCCGTCAATTTGGCCAGTGTCGCGGCCAATTCCTTTTTCTGCGCGGCGCTCAAATCTACAGCCGAGGTGACGTTCGCTTCGGCCACGCCCTGCCGTTGGCGGATTACCTGCTGAAACGTCGCCAGAATCTCTGGAATCAGCTGTGTGCGCCGATGGTCTGCAATCACAAAAAGTAAATTGCGGACAATTTTGCTCGCCCCCTGGCGCTTGATGATTTTTTCAATGACCGTGTGTTTGGTTTCCACGGTGACGGCCGGGCTGGCCAGGAAGGTCCGCAATTCCGAGGATTGCTCGTACGCCGCAGCAAACTCCTGCAATTGCTTCGCAGCGGGCTCGGCCGCGCCTTGTGCCAGTGCGATGTCCGCCAACGCGTTGGCGTATTGGAGGCTCGCGGACTTCAATTCGGCCTCCCTTCCAGGCTTTCGACAAAGCTGTTAATCAGCCCTTCCTGAGCTCTAGCATTGAGCTGCTTGACAAGCAACGCTTCCGCGCCATCCACCGCGAGCTTGGCGGCCAGGGCTTTCAATTCCAGACGGGCTGCGCGCTCCGCCGCTTCGATTTCCGCTTTTGCCGCGGCCGCAATCTTCTCCATGTCCGAGCGCGTGGCGTTATGGATGCGCTCGACTTCGGCAGCCGCTTCGCGCCCCGCGAACGTTCGGAGCTCCACGACTTCCTTTTGCAAATTGGCCAGCTTCATTTCGGCTTCGCGCAGTTGCGTGTCCGCAGCGGCCTTGGCGCTTCCCGCTTTGGTGATGGCCGAGCCGATCGCCTCCGCCCGCCCACGGAAAAATGCAGGCGCCTTCTTGAAGCACACCCAGAGCAGCGCACCCGCGACAATCGCGAAGTTAATCCACTTGAAGATTTCCGTGGCGGTTTCCGCGCCTGCCGCGCCGCCCTCTTCCGCGGCGTGCGCGCTCACGGTTAAGAGAAGCGCCGCGATCACGGCGCTCGCGAAAGGCAAAATATGCCGGCCACGCCGCTTCATCGCGCCTCCCTCATGGGAGCGCCCGGGCGCGGCGGCGCCTGTAAAATGCGCCGCGCGATTTCCGCTGCGAGCTGCCCGGCGGTCGATTCCACATCGCGCCGAGCGGCGGCAAGTTCCGCAGCGACGCGGGTTTTCGCAGCTCCCACTGCGCCTGACGCTTTGCCGCGCGCGTCTTTCAATTGTGCGGCACGTTCATCCAGTAATTTCTTTCGCGCGGCTTCTTGCTCGGCGTAAACCAGCCCGCGCGCCTGCTTCAGCGCTTCCTGGTACTGCTTGACTTTGTCGGCGGCAGCCGCCTGCGCGGCCTCGGCAGCCTTCTGCGCGCCGGCGGTACGCGCGTCGCGCTCGGCCATCACTTGCAGCAGTGGTTTGAAGAAAAGTGCCCGTAAGATGAAGTAAAAAAAGAGGATAATCAGGACTGTGGGCGCAGCCCCAAGGAACAGTTCGCCAAGTTGGTGACCGATGGATGGCATCAAATTGTCGCGACTAAATTTCCGTCGAATCCGGCCCGATATGGCACCGGGACCAGCAGGTTGGCTGCCGCCTCGCTCCCACCCCGTAGGAGCGCACAGCGGGCTTCACGCCGCCGCCTCGAAACCTATTTTATAGCATCCGCCCCACCTCCCCGTCAACGCGACCCGTTGCGTGGTACAGTGACGCTGGATTCGTTTTGAGAGGAGCCATGTCTTTCTCCAATCGCTTCCTTGTTCTGATTGGAGCGCTCTTTGCGAGTGTGGTTTGCATGTACCTCGCCGTGCAGTTTGCTGCCTTAGCGCTTCCTTTCGTTATGTCCAGCCCTTACAGATGGATCCTGCCGCCCTTCTCCCTCCTCCTAATTACTCTCGGTGGTTTCCTACAAGCTCGGAAACGACGACGGGCGTTATTGCACCCCCACTAATCACCATTCCATTGACTTGAAGTGGAAGCACTTCTAGGATGAGTTGCTCTGATAGGCTTTGAAAGAATCTTGTCGCCATTGAAGGAATCCATCCAGTGTCGCCAGAGAATCCGGAAAGCCTAACCGATCAGCATTTGGTTTCCTCTTCAGCGCGTCATTCGCCCTGGTCCAGCGACGTCGCCATTTTGATTTACGTGGCGCTGGCGACGGTCATCGTGCATCTCATCACCGGCGGGCGGTTCGGGTTTCATCGGGACGAACTCGCCACGCTTGAAGATTCGCGGCATCTCGCGTGGGGCTTCGTGGCCTATCCGCCGGTCACCCCGTTTTTCGGGCGTTTGTCACTGATTCTTTTCGGAACTTCCCTCACCGGTTTCCGGTTCTTTGCCGCGGTGGCCGAAGCGCTCGCCGTTGTTCTCACCGGCTTGATGGCGCGCGAACTCGGCGGCAGGCGCGGCGCACAACTCATCGCCGTCGCGGCGGCGATCCCGTTTTGCCTGGTGGGCGGCTCGCTGATGCAGTACGTCTCGTTCGACTATCTCTTCTGGGTGCTGACCGCCTACTTCGTTGTGCGCCTCTTGAAAAGCGATGATCCGCGCTGGTGGCTGGGCATAGGCAGCGCCATCGGTCTCGGCATGCTCACGAAATACACGATGGGATTCTTCGCGATTGCCGTGGCCGCGGGCGCCGTGCTCACTGGAGCACGGCGCTATCTCAAGAGCAAATGGCTGTGGTACGGCGTGGTCCTCTCGGTACTGATTTTTCTCCCCAACGTTCTCTGGCAGGCGCAACACCATTTCATCTCGCTCGATTTCCTGAAGCACATCCACGAGCGCGACGTGCGCATTGGCCGCACCAAGGACTTTCTCCCGGATCAGTTGAAGTTCACGCTGCTCGCCATCCCGCTGTGGCTCGCGGGGCTGTATTTCTATCTGGTTTCACCCAGCGGCAGCCGCTTCCGCATGCTTGGCTGGATGTACGCGATTCCGCTGGTGCTGTTCGTGATTGCCAAGGGCCGCGGCTACTACCTCGGGGCCGCTTACCCCATGCTGTACGCGGGGGGCAGTGTGATTGGCGAGCAGTGGCTCGCGGCCATGCGGCGAAGCATGGCAATCGCTCTGCGTGCCCTGGCCCGGGCGGCTCTGCTCGCAGATATCGTCCTGCTGGGTGCTTTGCTGCCCGTCGGCCGCATCAACTCCAGTTGGTGGGCTTTTGCCAGCAAGACAAATGGCGACCTTCGAGAAGAGGTTGGCTGGGAGGAGCTGACGCAAACGGCCGCACAAATTCGCGACGGGCTGCCCACCGAAGACCGCGCGCATCTAGGCATACTCGCAGGAAACTACGGCGAAGCGGGCGCCATCAACCTGTACGGTCCACGCTACGGCCTGTCCCGCGCCATCAGCGGCATCAATTCCTTTTGGCAACGCGGTTATGGCGATCCTCCGCCGCAAACGCTCATCGTCATCGGCCTTTCGCGCCATTTCCTCGATCAGAATTTCACGTCTTGCCAGTTGGCCGGTCACACCTGGAACCAGTTCGGCGTGAAAAACGAAGAGACCGAGGACCATCCGGACATTTTCGTTTGCCGTGGCCTCCGTCAATCCTGGCCCGAATTCTGGAAAGATTTTCAATACTACGGGTAGTCTGCCACCGCTGATCACCGGCGGCGCCCCTTTCGAATCATGCGTAGTTTTAGCATCCGCTATTTCTGACTTCGACAAACGGCCGTCTTTATTGCGCCCGAAAGATAAGCTTCCTCAGAGAATGGTTGTATAGCTCGGCTGCCGGGGGGCGCATGGTCCAGATCAAGGGCTCGGCGATTCAGGAGACCATCAACCAAGTCAAGCATCGTTCCGGCGAAGACGCCCTGGAGAGAATCCTCGGCCTTCTGGACGAAGATGCGCGCAAAGTGTTCTCAAACCAGATTTCTACGTCTTCTTGGTATCCGCTTGATTTCTTCGCCCGTTTTCTGGAAGTGGAGATCAAGGTTCTCGCCGCTGGCAACGAGGAAATGGTCACACGCGGCTCCGAAGCGGTCATCGAACGCCAGCTTCGCGGCATCTACAAAGCCTTCGTGAAGCTAGGTTCTCCGGAATTTGTCATTAAGCGCATCGCCGCCGTCCATGCCACCTATTTCGACGGCGTGCCCATCGAGGTGGAAATGCCCGCCCCGCGTTCCGCTTCTGTTCGCTACCGGGGATTTCAGAAGCAGCACCGCATCATGGGTTTTGCCATCATCGGATTTTTCAAGAAGGCTCTCGAGATTTCCGGCGCCAAAAATGTGACGACTCGTTTCACCGTTCCCATCGAGGCGGGCCAGGAATTTGCCGAGCTCTCCATCACCTGGAGCTGAGCTTCTTTTGCAGCGGCGCTGCTGTTGCAGCGACCATTTTCTATGCGAGAAAGGCTATTTCGCGCTCTGCTCCGCAAGAATGTCGTACACGTAGTGAATGTCCATCGTGTAGCCGTGCCGCCCGCTGCCCTCGATATGCAGGTTTTCGTAAAGCTGCCTGCCGTCCGGAGACAGTTCAAACGTCCGGCTCATCTTTCCCCCGCGCGGACTCTTCTCATCGCTGACCAGGCGGTTGCCGTCCCACTTCGCGGCGATTTCTTCGTAGGAGCTGTCCTTGGATTTTTGCAGCTTGCGCCCGTCAGTCATGAAGGCGCGCTTGCGGTCGTGGTCGTCCATCAAGTCCACTTCCGCGCCGGTCATCGCCATTTTGATGGTCGCCGGTGGGCTCAAGAGCTCGTGCATTTTCTGCCGCTGCTCATCACTTTCGCCGCCGCCCATGCCGCCGCGATGCCCTCCATATCCGCCACCGCCGCCCCCGCCGGGCCAGCCAACACCCCCGCGTCTCCCGCTATTGCTTCCATTGTCGGAGTCTTGGGTGCGATTGCGCATGTCGTCGCTTTCGTCGCGGTTCAGTTTCCACGCACCAAGAATGTTCTGGCGCGGAGGCGGTGGCGGGGGAGGCGGCGGCAGCTTGGCTTCGGTCCCCGGCGCGGGTCGAGGAGCGGAAGTCATGGGCCCCGCCGGAGCCTGTGCAAATGCGCTGCTTGCCAGCAACAACGCACCAGTCATCCCGATGACGGAGCAAGTTAGCGAAGTTCTGGATTTCATGGATGTCCCCCGCTTCTCTCCCGAAGAACGCAGAGGCTCAGGGCGCTTCTTAGATTAGAAGGCAAATGTTACCGCAGGGATGCTCAGCGCACTAGTGTTATCGCTGCGAGGAGCCGCTCAGGGCTTTGCGCCTGCCCCCTTTTTCACCGCATCGCACACTTCGCGGATGGCCGTCACCACGGTATCCGGCCGCTCGATGGGAATCATGTGCGTACTGTCGGGCACGACAGTCTGCATGCCGCGCGTGGAAAGGTGGCTTTCGCGTACTTGCAAGTCGTTGATCCACATTTTCTGGAATTCGCGCATCTCCTGGGCCGACACGCCCTTTGGCATATCCTTTGCGTCCGGTTCTTTGCCCGCCGTTAGCACCACCAGCGGGCGATCTCCCAGATTCCCGGCATGGCGCACTGCTTCGGCGCTTTCCTCGAAATTCTTGATTTCCGAGACTGTGGCGTTCACGAATTTGGCTTGCAATTGCAGATACTTCAACTTGTCCCGGAGGTCCGGGCTCAGCTTGCCGCCGGTGTCGTCGCCCGCCGTGAGCCGAGCGATTCCGAAGAAGATGAGAATCTGGGCAAGACGCCGTTGCGAATCGAGTTGCGCAACTTGGTCGTTCATCATTTTCTTGAGCGACGGCGGCATCAGGCCGGTCTGATCCTCGTGTGAAGTATCGACCAGCACGAGCCCGGCGACTTCCGCAGGATACTTGCTCGCATACACGCGGACGTTGAAGCCGCCGAACGAATGAGCTACCAGCACGTACGGCCCCTTCTCCCCGGAGGCAGTCAGCAGCGCGTGCAGCTCCTTCACGATCTCCCCGGTCGTTCTCGGCATGGGACCGGAGGTACTCCAAGCGTATCCCGCGCGGTCGTACGAGCAGACGCGCGTGAATTTGGCCGCCTCTGCCTGCACCATGTCCCAGCCCGCTGCCGGAACACCCAGCCCGCTGTCGAGGATGACGCTTGGGGCTCCTGTCCCGCTGCAGTTCATGTTCAGGGAGACCCCTGGAAATTCCGCGCCGAGCGCAATCGAGCGCCCTTCTTGCGGAAACCGCCGCGAGTCCCTCCAGTTTGCGATGGCCTGATACCCGGCTCCGGTGATGGCGGCAATCACGACCAGAGCTGCCAACGCGAGCAGGATCTTCTTTGCGATGCGAAAAAATCGGCTGCCCTTCGGTTTCCCGGCATCAGTTGGCGCGCTATCCATTCGTCCGCCTCCGTCCTTTAGCGCGCCGATTGTATGCTCAGGGCGTCAAGGAAGCCACTGATTCAGTTCGGCCGCGCGGCGCAGAAGTGTGAGCGCTCCCAGTTCGCGAAATCGCGCGGCGCGTTCCCGGTAGCGGTGCTCGCCCGGCGCAAGGATGGCCACAAACGGCACGGCTGCTTCGCGCGCGGCCAGCGCATCATCAATGTTGTCGCCCAGGTAGAGCGCCGCACCCGGATCGCGCCCGGCGAGAATTATCTGCAAGCCGTCGGGGTGCGGCTTCTTCCGCGCGTCATCCATGGTGATGACCGTTCGAAAGAATTTGGCGGCGGGCCAGCGATCAAAGGTGTAAGAGAATTCCTGCCGCGTCCTTCCGGTGAAAAGATTCAGCTCGAACCGCTGCGCCCATTTTTCGATCTGCCGCGGCGCGACCAGAATCTTTTCGTTCCGCACGTTTCCCGGCTTCCCGTCGCTGCCCCAGTAGAACTTCTCGAATGCGGACCGCGCCTCCACATAGGAAATCGGCTTCCCCAGCGACGTGACCCATGCCGACACCATGCTCCAGTCGTCGTTAAAGCCTGGCTTGCTCTTCCACTTGTGAAGCTCCGCGTAGGTCACGCGCTTCCCCGTGAGGTAGCGCACCGTTTCCAGCGCCGAGCGCCAGTACGTGCCGCGCACGTCCACCAGCACGCCATCGACGTCGAAGATCAGAATTTGCGGCTGAAATTTCAGTTTTTTCCGGTGGGTAGCTGGCCTTGCGGGATGGAGTTCTCTCTTTGCAGGCACAGATCCTCTATCCGGCGGCTTCCTGGCTGGCGCGAATTTCCTGCCAGCGGCGTGGACGCTTGTTTGCCTGCAGGACTTTCTTCCGTAAGCGAATCGTTTTCGGTGTAATTTCCACGTATTCGTCGTCGGCGATAAATTCGATGGCCTGCTCAAGACTCAGCTGGCGGTGCGGAATCAGGCGGATGGCTTCGTCGGCGCTGGAAGAGCGCATGTTGGTCTGCTTCTTTTCTTTTGTAACGTTGACGTCCATGTCCTGCTCGCGCGAATTCTCGCCGACAATCATGCCTTCGTAAACCTCGACGGCCGGTCCGATAAACAATTCGCCGCGCTCCTGGATATTCCACAACGCGAATGCCGTGGACGGGCCGCTGCGGTCCGCCACCAGCGCGCCGGTGGGACGCAGCGCCATCTCTCCACCGTATTCCATCCAGCCTTCGAAGATGGAATGAATCAGCGCCGTCCCGCGCGTGTCCGTGAGCAACTGGCTGCGCAGTCCGATCAATCCGCGCGAAGGAATCTTAAAGTCCATGCGCACGCGGCCCGAGCCGTGATTGCTCATTTTGAGCATTTCGCCGCGCCGGCTCCCGGTCGTTTCCATGATGATGCCGATAAAACTTTCCGGGACGTCGATGACCAAGCGCTCGAGCGGCTCCCGTTTTTTGCCGTTCTCCAGGCGCGTGACAATCTCCGGCTTGCCCACCATCAACTCGAAGCCTTCGCGCCGCATCGTTTCGATCAGAATCGCGAGCTGCAGTTCACCGCGGCCGAGAACGCGAAACGATTCCGGAGTGTCCGTGTCTTCCACGCGGATGGAGACATTCGTGAGGAGCTCTTTTTGCAGGCGGTCCCGGAGGTCACGGGAAGTGACATAGCTTCCATCCTTGCCGGAAAGCGGCCCGCTGTTCACCGTGAAAATCATCGCCAGCGTCGGCTCGTCAATCAGCAGCGGCTCGATCGGCGCGGGCGCAGCCAGATCCGTGATGCTTTCGCCGATTTGAATGTCTTCGACTCCGGCAATGGCCACGATATCGCCCGCGGGCACGGATTCCGCTTCGTCGCGCTCCAACCCGCGAAACGTGAAGAGCTTGCTGATCTTTATGGGCTCGAGTTTTCCGCTCAGCTTGCTGACGCCTACTTCTTCGCCGCGGTGCAACGTGCCATTGAACACGCGGCCGATGGCGATGCGCCCGAGAAACTCGCTGTAATCCAGGTTCATCACCTGGATCTGCAGCACGCCTGCGGGGTCCCCCGGCGGGGCCGGGATGTGCTTCACAATCGCTTCAAACAGCGGAAGCAAGTCCTTCGAGTCGTCACCCAGCTTGTTGTGCGCCACGCCATCGCGGGCGTTGGTGTAAACAATCGGAAAATCGAGCTGGTCTTCCGTGGCATCCAGATCGATGAACAGGTCGTAGATTTCGTCGAGGACTTCTTTGGTGCGCGCGTCGGTGCGGTCGATCTTGTTCAGCACGATCACCGGCGGCAGCTTGGCGGCCAGCGCTTTTTGCAAGACGTAGCGGGTCTGCGGGAGCGGGCCTTCGCTTGCGTCCACCAAAACGACCACGCCGTCGACCATGCGCAGCGCGCGCTCCACCTCGCCGCCAAAATCGCTGTGTCCGGGTGTGTCCACGATGTTGATTTTCGTTTCGTGGAAAAAGAGCGCCGTATTTTTCGCCAGAATGGTGATGCCGCGCTCGCGCTCCAGGTCGTTGGAATCCATCACGCGGTCAACCACTTCCTGGTTCGCGCGGAAAATCCCGCTCTGCCTGAGCATGGCGTCCACCAGCGTGGTTTTGCCGTGGTCCACGTGCGCGATGATGGCGATATTGCGAATTTCTTGACTCATGACTTACGTTCTCTGCTTCCTTTTCTTCTCGTCTGTTTTGTTTGTCATCCCGGGCGAAGAGAGGGATCTGTTGTCATCCTTCGCCTGCCCGTTTCGCTTGGTTTCCAAAGACAAAAATAGCCCCGACCCAGTCGGGGCCCGGATGCATCTCCTTCTTCCTACTGCGGAGCCGGCGTCCACTTCTCTGGTGCGGTCTTGCTTTAATTATTTTAGCAGATGCACGAGCCGCCACCTAGCCGCGATTCGTCGCGGATTTCCCGGCATCCCCGGAGTTTCCACCTCTGCTGTGATAAGCTCGCCGCAACTTTTACTTTGTCCGAATGGCCGGCGGCTGACTCGCCGGCTTTGAGGTTGCACATGAATGCCACTCGCAGAACCCGGTTGCTCTTCTTGGCCGCAGGAGCTCTTCTTCTCACTTCAGTTGCTGCCGCGCAGCAGGAGCGCCCCGACTATTCCACGATGTTCGACAAAACCGAGGTTATGATTGCCGCGCGCGACGGCGTCAAGCTGCACACCGAAATCTATTCGCCCAAGAACGCCACTGAACCTTTGCCCATCGTCATCGAACGTACCCCCTACGGTCTCGGCGACGATCAAAAAGGCTATAGCCGCATTCTGAACCGTTACGCCGAAATGATCCCGGATAGTTACATCTTCGTCTTTCAGGACATTCGCGGCCGCTACGGTTCCGAAGGCAAGTTCGTGATGCAACGGCCGGTGCGCGACCCGAAGGATCCGAAAGCCATCGACGAGGGCACGGACACCTACGACACCATCGATTGGTTGGTGAAGAATGTCCCGAACAACAACGGTCGCGTAGGCTTACTGGGTATTTCCTACGGCGGCTGGCTGACGGTGATGGGCATGCTCGAGCCGCATCCTGCGCTCAAGGCCGTTTCCGAGCAGGCGTCACCCGCGGACATGTTCCTCGGTGACGATTTTCATCACAACGGCGCTTTCCGGCTGAGCTACGGCTTCGAATATTCAACGATGATGGAGACGGACAAGACCAACTTCTCTTTCCAATTCGACCGCTTCGACACCTACGACTGGTATCTGCGGCTTGGCGCGCTTTCCAACGCCAACAAAAACTATCTGCACAGCACGCTGCCGACCTGGAACGATTTCGTCACCCATCCTAACTACGACTCGTTCTGGAAAAAGCAGGCCATGCCGTTCATCCTGACGCGGCCGAAAGTGCCCAACTTGAACGTCGCCGGCTGGTGGGACCAGGAAGATTTCTACGGCCCCATGAAGATTTACGAAATCCTGGAAAAAGAAGACCCCGATCATCTGAATTATCTTGTCGCTGGCCCTTGGAACCATGGCGGCTGGGGCCGCAGTGCGGGCAATTCGCTCGGCGCCATTCCCTTCGGCAGCGACACCGCTCTCTACTTTCGCAAAAATATTGAGGCGCCCTGGTTTGCCTACTGGCTGAAAAACAAAGGTTCCTTGCCGCTGAAGGAGGCTCTGCTTTTCCAGACCGGCAGCGACACTTGGGTGAAATTCGATTCCTGGCCCCCGCGCGAAGCCAAAATGCAAAAGCTCTATTTTCACGACAACGGCAAGCTTTCCTTCGACGCGCCCAATGCCGAGTCAGCGCTGGCTTTTGACAGCTACGTCAGCGACCCCGCGCATCCCGTGCCCTACCGCAATCGCCCCATCGACATGACCTACCCGGAGGACCATCCGGGAAGCTGGTACACCTGGCTGGTGCAGGATCAGCGGTTCGTGGACAATCGCCCGGACGTGCTCACCTGGCAAACGGAGGAGCTGAAAGATGACGTCACGCTTGCCGGCCAGGTGACCGCGAAGCTCTACGCTTCCACCACCGGCAGCGACGCCGATTGGATCGTCAAGCTCATCGACGTCTATCCGGAAAAGTACCCGCAGAATTGGAAGCTTTCCGGCTACGAACTGATGATTGCCGACGAAGTCTTTCGCGGCCGCTTCCGCAATTCCTTCGAAAGGCCGGAGCCGCTGGTTGCCGGAGCCGTCACGCCCTTTACCATCGATCTCCACACCGCGGATCACGTTTTCAAGAAGGGCCACCGCATCATGGTCCAGGTGCAAAGCACGTGGTTCCCCATCATCGACCGTAACCCGCAAAAATTTGTTCCCAATATTTTTGAAGCCAAGGAATCCGACTACCAGAAGGCCACGCAGCGGATCTACCGCTCGAAACGCTATCCGTCCGCAGTGGAAATCTCCGTGGTCCCCTCCGCTACGTCCGGCACAAACTGATTGGATTGCAGAACGACCTATGGATTCGCGGCCTTCGCGCTTAGATGCACCACGCAGGCCGCTGCCGTGAACCGCACCACGTCTTTCTTATCGTCCAGAGCTGAAACAATCTTTGGAATCAACGACGAGTCATCGCGAAGCGCGATGGCGTCCAATGCCGCCGCACGCACCGCCCAATTCTTGTCCTTCGCGGCTTTGACCAGCGCTTCAGCGGCGTCCGGCGCGGGGTCGTGTGCAAGCTTCTTGGCCGCCGCGGCGCGCACGGGCGACGAATCGTTTTTCGTCACCGTCTTGAAGATTTCGTAGCCGATGCCGCCAAAAGGAATAAATCCGATCCCCTCTTCAAACCCCATCTGGGCCATTTTCTTTTTATTTTTGAGCGTGTCCAGTTGCTCTTTGATCAGCCCTTTGCTCGCGCGCTTTTCTCCCGTCAACACCTCATAGTAGGTGTCATAACCAGCGTCATCGTGCAGCAGGAGCAGCGAATTTGCCGCCGCCAGTACCACCGCCGGTTCGGAATCTTCCAGCGCCTTTTCGAGTGCCGCATTCAAACGCAGCGCCTGCATGGAACCCAGCGCCTTGGCGGCCGCTAGCCGGACGTTCGCCTTCTCATCTTTCAACGCTCCAGCCGCGGCTTTCTCGGCTTCCGCATTTCCGGACAGCAACCCCAGCGCGCGCACGCCTTTGGCGCGCTTGTCGGCGTCCTTATCGATCAGGGCCTCGCGCAACATTCCCCATGCTTTGTCCTCAGGCTTCTCTTCGTTTTTTGCAGCGGGGCTCGCTGCGGACTGCTGCAACCGCTCGGCAGGGGCGATTCGGGAAGCTGCATCCGCTCCACGAATTCTCGCCGCAGGGCACGCGAAGCTGATACTGACAGCCCCAACATAAAGCCATTTGCGGCTTCGCCGCCTTTGATATCTCATGACGCGCCTCTCTCGGTTCGCTCGGCTTGCAAAAGCCGGCATCATTGCCGAGCATACCTAAGCCTTCAGTCAGTTGTCGCTGCTTCCGAAAACCGAAGAAAGTCCCAAAATTCATATAAATTTCATCTAAATTCTGGAAAGTCACTTCCCGTAACATGCATCTTTCCGCTCCGGCCCTTGCCCTGCCGCTGTAACCGCTTTCCGCCTCTCTTTCCCCGGAACCAATGCGCAACATTGTTCGTCATCATTAGAAAACGAAGGAATAGTTTCTGCGTCTATACGAAATAAGGGTGAATGTCTATGGCGTCGGAAGTGATCTCCATGGGAGAACCGGAAGAACTCTCCGTCCCTGAGCGGGCTCTGCTCTCCTCTGGGCGGTACATCCAATTTGGTCCATTCCGCATTGATCAGCAGCGGCAGGAGGTAAGCCGGGAGGGATCGCGGCTCAAGTTACAGGGCAAGGTCTACCAGACTCTGATCATCCTCCTCGAAAAGTCCGGGGAAGTTGTAACGCGCGACGAGTTGCGCATGCGGTTGTGGCCTGCTGATACACATGTCAATTACGATGCTAACGTCAATACCACCGTCAACAAACTGCGCCAGGCTCTTGGCGACTCCTCGGACAAGCCGCTTTATGTCGAGACCATTCCCAGGAAAGGCTACTGCCTGCTGGTGCAGCCGGCGGTCTCGAATGTCCCCGGAAATTCCTACTCTCCCCAGCCTGAAAAACCGGGCGAAGCGTCGCAGGGACCCAATCAAGCAGCGGCACCCGGGAAATTTTGGAAGTCTGACTTGTGGATCGTCCTTGGAGCCATCGGCTTGATTCTCGCCGGCATGTTCCTTGGTGCGGGAATCATGCGCCTGTGGATCAATCACGCTTCGAGCCTTCCCCCCAATTCGCTTGCTGTGATGGTCCTGCGCATTTTGGCCAAAGTCGTTTTGTGACCCTCTCCATTAACGGCTTTCTTTAAACTCCCGTCCGCTCGGCTTGGAAATGGTCTCTGCCGCCTTCAATTGGCGTGGGCTTCTATCCGCGAGAAAATCATTCCCCGTGTGCGCCCGGCATCGAGTGTGAAACTCTTCACTTGATTGGCGTCTCGCTGAAACGTCATTTTGACGCGGGACTTCTCCATCGTGAATTCTTCAGCGGCTGTGGGCAAGAAAGGCCGGAGAAACGGCACGTCCCCATGAGGCGCTCCTGAGGCGTCGAGCAAAGCGACAACCTTCAGCCGGTCGTCCACCACGCCTAAACGATAGCTCACGCCCAGTTCCGGGCTCCAGTAGTCGCCTGCGTACAGCTTCAGCTGTTCCGTCGTCAGCGGAACCGTTTTCATTTCGCCGTTGGTCGTGGGCGCGGCAGCCTTCTTTTCCTCTTTTGGTTTTAGCAGCGAGCCAAGATAGACGTCGGCCACCCGTTCCGCGCGCTCATCAGGATTCGCGGTTCCCAGGTTACACAGGCAGGCTACCGAGAAGTGCTGTGTGGGAAATCTCAGCAACTCTGCGCGGTATCCGCCCCACGAGCCTCCATGTCGTACTGCGGGAAGTCCACGGTACTCTCCGATCCGCAGCCCCTTGGCATAGTCCAGGATCTTGCCCGTGTTCAGTTTCCCTCGCTCCTGAAGCGCCGCCAGAAACGCTTTCCCGCCGACCTGCGCGGAGTAAAAATTCTCGTCCCACTTCTGAAGATCCTCCACCGAGGTGTGCACCGCCCCGTCACCCGTTTGTTCGAAATAGGAAACGTTCAGCGTGTAGCCGCTTCCGTTCTCTTTCGGGTCGTAGGCCATCGCACGATTCGGGATCAACTCGGTATGGTCGTCGCGGAATTGTGTGTGCGTCATGGCCAGCGGCGTGAAGATATTTTCGGCAGCGAATTCGCGCAGCGTCTTGCCGCTCGCCCGCTTCGCGATGATCGAAAGAAGAAAAAATCCCGTGTTGCTGTAGAGCCATTCGCTGCCCGGGGTGAAATTCAGCGCTTTTTGCCGCGCCACAATCTGCAGCGCATCTTCGTCCGTGGTTACGCTGTCGGTATTGATTCCCGCCAGATGCATCAGCGTCAAGTAATCCCGCAGGCCGCTGGTGTGATTGAGCAAATGCAAGATCGTGATTTTCTGCCCGTAGTCCGGAATCTCCGGAACGTACTTGCGAATGTCGTCGCCCAGGGAGAGTTTTCCCTGTGCTTGCAGCAGGAGAATGCTTGCGGCGGTGAACTGCTTTGACGTCGAGCCGATGTCAAAAACGCTTTCTGGTGCAATCGGCACATTCTCTTCCACATTCGCCAGCCCATAGCCTTTCGCGTAAAGAATTTTGCCGTCGCGATACACGCCCAAAGCGCAGCCTGGAGACCCCGGCTTGCCAAGGTCCGCGAACACTTCATCTACCGCCGCTACTTTTTTGTCTTCAGTGCCGCGGGCCGCCAGCGCATTCGCGCCGCTTAACGCCACCAAAATCGCCAAAACCGCGCTGAGCATTCTTCGCCAAATCGCCATCGCAAGTTTCTCCCTAAATGATTGCGGCTGCGAGTCTATCCGTTTCCCGCAGGCCGCCTCAAGCAAATCTCGTGTACACTGCTCCGCGCATCATGCTCACAGCAATTACACGTGCCGTCAGCCCTGCCATCGTGTATTGCGAGCTTTCCTTCATCGATCGCAAGCCGATCGACCTCGTCCGAGCCCAGGAGCAACATCACGCGTACGAACGGCTCCTGGGGAAACTCGGCGCAAGGGTCATTTCGCTTGCTGCGGAACCAGAGCTCCCTGATTCCATGTTCGTAGAGGATCCGGCGATCGTGCTGGACGAATTGGCGGTGATTCTGCCGCTGGGCACGGAGTCGCGGCGCGCCGAAGCAGCGAGTTTGGCGAAGGAGCTCGGGAACTACAGGAAGCTCGAGTATGTGCGACTGCCGGGGACGCTTGAAGGCGGGGACGTGCTGCGCATCGGACGCAAACTCTTTGTGGGACTAACGCGACGGAGCAACGCGGAAGGAATCCGCCAACTCACGGAAATCGTGAAACAACATGGATATGAAGTCATCGCCGTGCCGGTGACCGGCTGCCTGCACTTGAAGTCGGCGGTGACGTTCATTGGCCAAAACACACTGCTGGCGAATCGCGCATGGTTCGACACGAGGCCGTTTGCTGCATACAAGTGGATTGATGTGGATCCCGGTGAGCCGCACGCGGCCAACGCGCTGGCAGTGGGCGCGACGGTCATTTCTCCGGCGTCGTTTCCGAAGACGCGCGGGCGTATCGGCTCGGAGGGTTTCCATATGGAGATTCTGGATATTTCCGAGCTGCAGAAAGCCGAGTCGGGGCTGACCTGCTCGAGCCTGCTGTTTGTGGCGAGATGAGGCCGAACGTCGGAGCGCTTAGACAACCGCGCGGTTTCGGCGTGGAGGCAGCGCCGGTATCGTTTGAGAGTGTCTGTGCTGATGACAGCGCCAGCCACTGTAAAGAATTATGGATTGAAGAAGATGAAAAAGAAAGAGATTTGACACCCAAGGAATCAACGAACCGCTTGCGAGGAATGAGGGAACGAGATAGATTGCACGGTTCTTGAGAGTGCCAGTCTTTACGGGGCATCATCCATGGCCGCGACCGCAACCCGGCGCGTCAACGACAAAGACAAAGTCCGCGATCACTACGATCGCATGAGTCCCTATTACCGTTCGCTGTGGGGCGAACACATCCATCATGGCTATTGGATTCGCGGGGACGAACCCAAGGAGACCGCGCAACTGCAGCTCATCGAGCACGTCGCGGAGGCCGCGGAGATTCAGCGCAGCGTGAAGATCCTGGACGTGGGCTGCGGCTTTGGCGGGAGCAGCATTTATCTGGCGAAGAAGTATGATGCGGAAGCGACGGGCATCACCATTTCGCAGGTACAAGTGGAAATGGCGAATAAAGCCGCCGCGGAGGCAGGAGTCAACGCGAAATTCCTGCTCATGGACGCGGAGGCCATGACGTTCGAGACCCCATTCGATGTCATCTGGTCCGTGGAATCGATCACCCATTATCACGACATACCGAAGTTTTTCCTGGCTGCCGCAAAACGGCTGAAACCGGGAGGAACGCTGGCGATCACGGATTGGTTCAAAAAGAAAGGCCTCACGCCGCGGGATTGCAAGAAATACTTGAGCGCCATCGAAGACGGGATGATGGTGGAACTACAAACAATGGAAGAGTACGAAAGCTACATGACCGCAGCCGGCTTGCAGGTGCTGCGCAGCGAAGGGCTGAACAAGCATTGCGCGAAAACTTGGGATTTCTGCCTGGACATCATCAGAGACAAAGCGCTGTGGGCTTTGGCGTTACAGAATGGAGCGGACTTCGTGCGGTTTTTGCGAGCCTTCAAGGACATGCGCGCCGGATTTGCCTCAGGCAACTTCATCTACGGAATGATGGTGGCGAGAAAGCCGACGACGTAAGCGTGTTGCCAGGCAGTATCGGCTTTGAAGCAAAAGCAGGCGGAACGGGCTAACTCTACATAAGTTCTTCGATAAAGGAGCGGGCTACGTCGGGAGGCACGCGCCGGTCGAGTTCGCGCAGGGGCTTATCCTTCACGACTGGCTCGGCGGCATGCAGGCTGGGGAGATCGGTGCGCTCGAAAAACTTTCCAATCGGAATCTCATCCCCCCAGAGCAGGGATTTCTCCATTGCGGCGCTCCAGTCGCTTGCGTCGTAGGAAGCGTCGTCCTCGAGCTTCTTTACGCGCGGCTTGTACCACTGGTAGGTGTTGTCATGGTTGTAGGTGACGCACGGGCTGAAAACATCCAGGAAGGAAAAGCCCTCGTGCTCGATGCCTTGTTTGATGAGTTCGGTGAGATGCTTTTGTTCGCCGCTGTAGCCGCGCGCGACAAAGGTGGCGCCGGCGGCTAACGCCAGCGAAATCGGATTGACGGGCGCCTCGATGTTGCCAAAAGGCATGCTCTTCGTTTTCATGCCGATGCGGCTCGTGGGCGAAGTTTGCCCAGTGGTGAGACCGTAGATCTGGTTGTCCATGACGATGTACAGCAAGTCGACATTGCGACGCATGGTGTGCACGAAGTGGTTCCCGCCGATGCCGAAGCCATCCCCGTCACCCCCGGTTACGAGCACGGTTAGCTCGTGGTTGGCGAGCTTTAGCCCGGTGGCGACTGCCAGGGCGCGGCCGTGCAGGGTATGCATGCCATAGGTGTTGATGAACCCGGGCAGGTTGGAGGAACAGCCGATGCCGCTGATGGCGACGACGTTGTGATTGGCGATCCGCAGTTCGACCAAGGCTTTTTGAATGGCGGCAAGGACTCCGAAATCGCCGCACCCGGGACACCAGTCCGGATCGACTCTGCCCTTCAAGTCCGCCATCGTGAGTTGACTCACGCGCTGTACGCCTGTGGCCATGTGGGTCTCCTCGTCAGACCGTAATTTCGTGCATCGGAACAGAGAGATGCGTCTTGCCGGCGAGCTGTTCCTTCACCGCTTCCACAATGTGGTGGGGCATGAAGGGTTCGCCGTCGTATTTGCGAATGTGGCCGTCGGGGACAAAGCTGGTTTCGCTCCGCAAGTAGCGCGCGAACTGGCCGCTGTAGTTGTTCTCGATGATGATCGTGTGCCGTGCACCTTTCAGGAGTTCGAGAATCACTTCGCCATGAAGCGGCACGAGCCAGCGGACTTGGAGCTGGTTTGCCGAAATGCCTTGCTCGTTGAGCATTTCGCAGGCTTCCTCGATGACGCCTTTGGTGGAGCCCCAGCCGATCAGCGTGACATCGGCATCCTGCGGGCCCATAAGAAATGGCGGCGGAACGGCGGCCTCGATACCCGCGACCTTGCGCATGCGCTTTTCCATCATGGCCCGGCGTTTGATCGGATTCGTGAATTCGTCGCTGATGAGAACCCCGTCCTCCATGTGCTCGTCGGTAGCGACCGTGTGGATATGGCCGGGCACTCCTGGAACGGCACGCGGAGAGATGCCGCTCTCGGTGATTCTGTAGCGCTTGTAGCCCCCGTTGATGGCGGCACCGGTCCCGTTACCATTGGCAGAGGTGATGAGCTCACCGCGATCGATGGGCACATCAAAATCGAGTTCCTCCGGATCGACGCTGAGGCGGCCCTCCGACAGGAGCAAATCGCAAAGCACCAGTCCGGGGCACTGGAAGCGGTCGACGAGGTTGAACATCTCGGGAATCAGCGTGAAGCAATCGCCGATATCCAGTGGAGCGGCAATCAGCCGCGGATAGTCGCCAAACGCTGCGCCCAGCATTTGCCAAAGATCGCCCTGTTCGGTCTTGGTGGGAACGCCCGTGGACGGGCCTGCGCGCTGGCAGTCAATGACCACGACCGGCGTCTCGATCATGGCAGACATGCCGAGGCCTTCGCTCATCAGCGCGAAGCCACCTCCCGACGTGGCGCACATGGCTCGGACGCCTGCGTGTGCCGCACCAATGGCCATGTTGATGACGCCGATTTCGTCCTCGACCTGGCGAACCATGATTCCAGCTCTGCGCGCATGGGCGGCCATCCAGTGCAGGACGCCGGTGGAAGGACTCATGGGATACGCGCAATAGAACTTCACGCCCGCGGCCGCACCGCCCATGGCCATCGCGATGTTGCCACTTAAGATCGCGTACCGTTTGTCCGCTTTGGGAAGAGGATTCGGGAAAGGCGGGAAATGAGCTGCCGCATAATCGTAACCGGCGCGCGCCACGCCGACGTTCTCGGCCACGACAGCTTCGCCTTTTTTCTTGAATTGCTCGCGAAGGACTTCTTCGAGCGCAGCGAAGCCGATGCCCATCATATGCAGGCCGGCGCCGATCGCAAGCGTGTTCTGCGCTACCTTGTTTCGCGTGATGTCCGCAAGCTCTGAAACGGGCAGAGGGCAGAGATGCACGCCATCGGCGGCCGGGCCCGGTTTGATAGTGTCCGCGTTGTAGATACACGCAGCTCCGGCTGTGAGCAGGTGCAGATGCCGGTCCATGGTGTCTTGATTCAGCGGAATCAGCAGGTCGATCCGGTCACCCATGTTGGTGACCTTTTCAGGACCAGTGCGAATCGTCAGAAGGGTGTGTCCACCTCGAATGATGGATTGGTAGGCGTTGTAAGCGTTGAGGTTAAGGCCGCGGCGGCTGAAGATCTTCGCGAAGATGTCACCAGGCGTGGCAACACCCTGTCCGGCCGCACCGCCGATGGCGATAGCAAAGGTCTGCTTCATCACACCCTCACTAACTGAGTGCCGGCCGTTCCCAGGTGGTCCCAGCGCTCGGCCGGGCTCAACTGAAAGTTTGCATTCCCTCTGGACGCTCCTGGTGCGAAAGCCCAGTTTGGTGTTCTGCGCAGCGGGAGTATACACCCAATTGTTTCGGTGCGGTGCAGTACTTCTCTGCGGTCCCGAGGCGGCAATGGGGACCTTCGGAACGTGCATCGCTATGTGGCAATGCATCGAAAAAAAATCGGCCCCCTGCACGTCCTCAGGCGGCCGACCCATGTTGCGGCTCTTGTGTTTGCGTTTTTAGGGGAAAGCGTTGTTTGTCCGCAACAAACCCGCGTTGTTCTTTCTACCAGCTCAGCTTCAGCGCGCGGCTGGACACACCTCTCCTGCGGCGGTGACAGCCACCCAGGATCCTTTCTGCTTGTCAGGATCGGCCTACGCTGCTGTCCGGAAGAAATACCAGCTTGAGGACTGCACTGGACTTGCTTCGGACTCGCCAGCACCTTCTCGATCCTTGCTACTTTGCCACCAACTCCAAGTCCGGCTAATCGAGGCACACCGGTTGAGTCTGAAGTGCCAAACCTAGAACTTGAACTCCAGCAACGTGGCACTCTCCGCACTCGCTGGCGCGTATTTCCAGTCCTTGAGGGCCTTTTCCACGGCATCCACGAGCACGGGATTTCCTCCCTGGAATCGTGTTTCCTTGATGTGGCCATCCGCGGCGATAATCACCGTGACTTTTACGCTGCCGGAGAGGTGAAGCTTCCGGGCCAGGTCGGGATATTCCGGAGCGGGATTGGAAAGCACCTTTCGCGCTTGCTGGCCGAACGCCGTTCCGCCCGTAAGCGCAAGCATCAGGCTGGTTGCTGCAATCGTGTTCCGTACTGCACGCATAAGTAACTCCGTTGGTCCTTTTGTGTTATTGCGGGAATGAAACATTCCATTCCGTTCTGTTCCAAAGTGAAACATGGGTTTCTTCTTCTATGATTGAGGAGGGTGAGGATGTAGCTCAAGGGAATTACGTTTTCAGAGTGTTTGTGGGGAAACTGTTCGCGCGGTCTAAGGAAAAAACTGTAGAAGGGGCAGGTGAGCGCGCAAATCTTGCGTTTTGTGCGACTTACAGTGGGGAGAGACAAGATGTCAAGATGTTCTTGTTCACCGAGCCCCAGACGCTTTCGCGCACCGTCGGGACTTTCTGCTTTGCATTTCCGGGTCGCCGTGATAGTCTGAGCTGGTGATGATCTCCATCGCCACGAAGCGAATTACCACCAAGTCGTCCATGTCGACTACCACGACTACGACTATGACGACTATTACCGCTTCGGGCGAGGGACGAAACAGCTAGAAAGACCCAAAAAGTTTCGAACCCACCGCCGGAAGCGAACCTGGCGGTGGGTTTCTTCTTTTAGCCCCCCTCCAGAGATACTCCAGCGGCCGGCTTGAAACGGAGAGACCGGAGCCAGGCCATGAACCTTGAGAATGCCCAGGAAGAATTCGTAGCAGAACCAAACCCCTCCGCGCTGCAGCCTGGCGTGCTGCGCACGGGCGGGGAGAGCAGCAAGAGCGAAAGAGTCATCGCCTTCAAGTTTGGCGGGAGTTCGCTATTGGGCGCGCAACGCATGCTCCATGCGGCCAAGCTGGTCCGTGCTGCGGCGGCCAAATCCCGCGTCTGTGTGGTCGTCTCCGCCATGAAAGGCGTGACCGATCATTTGCTGTTCATCGAGCTGGCGCTCACAGCTGGCAAACGGACTCAGGCTCAGCGTGAGGCCGAAGTCGTTCTCGATCTGCATTTTGGCGTTCTGGAAGATTTGCAACTGGATGAGGAACCCACGAAGCGCGTCCGGCACGAACTCCACTTGCTGGGCAGGGATCTGCTGCACGAGGTACTCGCTCACCGGGGATCTTTCAGCAACCCGGAGCGCGCCGACCGTCTCGCCTCCTTTGGGGAGCGCTTCAGCGCCAGGCTGCTGGCCGCGGCACTGGAGAAACTGGAAGTCGCGGCCGTGCCCGTGGCTTCCTCGGAATTCGTTCTGACTTGCGACACTTTCCGCGATGCCGAGCCGCATCTCGACCAGACACGCCAGCGGGGACGAAGGATTCTCCTTCCTTTGCTCGACGACACCATCGTGCCGGTGGTGACCGGATTCATCGGTGCGACGCCCGATGGGCGCATCACCACGCTGGGGCGCAACAGCTCGGACTTTTCCGGCGCGATTGTCGCGCACGTGGTGGAAGCCGACGAGCTTGTGATCTGGACCGACGTGGACGGGATATACACCGCCAACCCGCGGGATTCCGCAGAAGCGCATCTGCTCCACGAACTCAGCTACGACGAAGCCCACGCCTTGGCGGCGGGCGGCGCAAAAGTGCTGCATGCCAAGGTTCTGCCTCTGGCGGCAGAGACGGAAATGGTGGTGTGGGTCCGTAATACCTTCAACCCGGAGGCGCGCGGTACGCGGATAGGTCCGGCGGTTGAGCTTTCAGTGGCACGGCAACAGAAAGGTGCAGCGTGAGCTTACAATCCCAAACAGGGGGTAACGGCAACATGCAATCAACAAAGGTGGAACACGCAGGTAAAAACCCCGCCGGAAAGAAATGGCGCGCGGGAGTGCTTGGCGCCACCGGAGTGGTGGGTCAGCGGCTGGTGCAGCTTCTCGCAGACCATCCGTGGTTCGAGTTGACGGAAGTGGCGGCGTCAGAGCGCTCCTCGAACAAAGCCTACGCGGAAGCTGTGCGCTGGCATCTGGATAGCCCCATTCAGCAAGCTGCACGCAACCTGGTCGTGAAGGGCGTGGACCCGGTCCTCGAATGCGATTTCGTTTTTTCCGCGCTCGATTCCTCTGTCGCGGGACCAATCGAGGAAGACTTTGCGCGTGCAGGCTACCCGGTGGTCAGCAATTCCCGTAATCATCGCATGGACCCGGATGTGCCATTGCTGATCCCCGAAGTGAATGCCTCACATCTCGAAGCTATTCCCCTGCAGCAGAAGAATCGCGGCTATGACACCGGATTCATTGTGACGAACCCGAATTGCTCCACTGCCGGCCTGGTCCTCGTGCTGAAACCGCTGGCCGATGCCTTTGGACTGGAAAGAGTCTTTGTCGTGACGCTGCAGGCCCTCTCCGGCGCAGGCTATCCCGGAGTCGCGTCGCTCGATATTCAGGGCAACGTCGTGCCGTTCATCAGCGGCGAAGAAGAAAAAATGGAGGCGGAACCGCAAAAACTTCTGGGCAAATGGGATGGCACGCGTTATGTGGACGCCGGGCTGGGCATCAGCGCGCACTGCAACCGCGTCCCCGTCATGGACGGGCACCTCGAGTGCGTTTCGGTCGGACTGAAAAAAATCGCGTCCTTGAACGAAGTGTGCGAAGCATTGCGCAATTTTGAAGTCGACGCCGAAGTGGCCTCCCTGCCAACGGCACTACGCCATCCGGTGATTGTCCTCGATGAAGAGAACCGCCCGCAACCGCGGCGTGACGTTGACGCCGGAAACGGCATGGCTGCCGTGGTCGGGCGCATTCGCGAGTGCCCACTGCACGACGTGAAGCTCACGCTGCTCTCCCATAATCTGGTGCGCGGCGCGGCCGGAGCTGCACTCCTGAATGCAGAGCTTTTGGCTGCGCGCGGCTTCCTGAAACATCGTTTGGCCACCAACGTGTCGGAGCTTGCTGCGCCGCTCGCGCGCTGACACCGCTATTGGCAACGGGGAGGGACAGCAGGAATCTGTCCCTCCTCGTTTCTAGTTACTCCCGAACTAGCTGACGCGCATATAATGCAGCCTCCCGGCCCGTTCGTCTTTGGATGTCCCACGAGAGGCGGTGGCGTCGTGAATTCTATAAACACAAACCAGTCAATGTGCTCCCCGTTTCTTACATCTCTCAAACGCAGCTCCGTGATTCTTCCGATCTGCCTACTTCTGTTTCTGTTTCGTGGCGCGCCGGCAAATGCCACGGACAGTAAATCGGACTCGGTTCCAGCCGACGAAACCGCCATTCGTGCAACGCTGCAGGCAGGGGGAGTCGCCGACGCGCAGAACCGCATGTTAAGCACCGATTTTGTCACTTCGCTGCTCTTGCTCCCTGGGAAGACGCTGCCGAACGGCGTGCGCATCCGGGGAGCACGATTCAATTCCCGTCTGGACCTGAGCAGTTATCAAGTGTCGAGTGAATTGTGGTTCGTGAGCTGCGAGTTTGCCGATGGCATTGACCTGACGGGCACTCGCATCGCGGGAGATCTTTCCCTAGAACAGAGCCATTTCTCCTATCCCGCCTGGGTGCGGGACACCAACAACATCTTCATCGGGATGAAGGTTCTGGGAGACACCAGTCTGGCAGGGGCAATTTTTGACGGACCTGTCGATTTTACCGACGCCGAATTCCGCGGCGAATTCACCGCCGACAAGGCAAAATTTCTGGCCCCGGACACTGGCGCCGATTTTCAATTTGCGCAGTTTCGCGGCACCGCCTTCATCCGGCAGGCCTCCTTCAACGGGATTTTGAAAATGTGGTCGGCTCAGATTCAGGACTTGGCTCTGCTCTTCGATCCCACGGGCACCACACCGCGTATCGAGATGCCCCAGGCCGTGGTACAGCGCAGCCTGACCATCCAGGGCGGGGAAATGCGGTATCTGGGGCTGTCGTCGATGCGCGTGCTGGGAACCGCTACTCTCGGCCCACTGTGCTTCTCTCAACAACTGGACCTGCACAAGGCCTTCTTCGATACCGTGTCGCTCGACGTCTTGCCATGCTCCGCCAAGACATCCCCTGTCGTTGCCTACGTCTCCGGTCTGCGTTACTCCTTCTTGACCTCCGACAACGGCGGGCCTCCCACCGACGGTTTTCTGCAAATCCTTTCTGCCTCGAACTACAAAGGCGTGCCGGGCGACCCGAACAATCCGCCGGACCAGGGTCTCTTCCCGCAATACTCGCAATTCGAGTCCTTTCTACGCTCCCACGACTACTCCGCGGATGCCGACCGCGTGCTCGTCGCCGGCAAGCGCCGCGAGCGCAGCACCACCAGTTCCGGATGGTTTTCGCTGGGTCTCTGGAAGAGTCAGTTGGAAGACTGGACCGTCGGTTATGGAACCTCTCCGCTTCGCCCCTTGTTCTTTTGCCTCGTTTTCGTGTTCCTCGGGTCGATCATTCTGGACCAGCCGGAGAAAATGAAATGGACCGACGATAAGCTGGCGTCTGAGAAATACAGCTCCTTCTGGTACACGGTGGACAAATTTGCTCCCGTCATCGACCTGAAAGTGGCCGACGCGTGGCAGCCGACGACCGCCGGGCTGCAGCGATTTGCCCTGGCCCTTCGTATTCTCGGCTGGATTCTTGTGCCGCTGGCCGCCGCGGCACTGACGGGATCGTTCAAATAGCGCGCTAAATGCAAAATGGGCGGCTCACCGGAGTGGGCCGCCCATTTTTCGTTCTTGTGAAGTGTGATTAGAGGGGCTGTACGTTCGAGGCCTGCAGGCCCTTGGGGCCCTTGGTGACTTCGAATTCAACCGCCTGGCCATCATTCAACGTCTTGTAGCCATCAGCCTGAATCGCGGAGAAATGGACGAAAACGTCCTCACCGCTCTGGCGCTGGATGAATCCAAAGCCCTTGCTGGCATTGAACCACTTCACTGTACCTTGTTCTTTACTCACTGCTTTACTCTTTTCCGTCAGCCGGGTTGCGGCTGAGCACAACTTTAAGCTATCTGATGCCCCGAGTCCCGAGCCCCTCAACAGAGCCGCGGCCGTCTTCAAGCTTCGTTCGGCGTACCGCAAAGCGGTTCACCGGACAAAAAAATAGGCCGCAAGTGTGACCTTGCGACCGCTTTCTTACCCAAAGGCGATACAAACAAGAGCAACAAACGCGCCTTTAGAGTACCACAACGGTCCTCAATAGCAAAAGGATTTTCTTCTCTGTTTTTGTTCGCCGGAAAAATCATCTAGCGCTTCCGCCGGGCGCGCTTCCTCGCGCGGTAGGGACGGAGCAATGCTTCCAGGTCGCGTCGAATCCACGATGCCAGCGAACCCTCCCGGAACACCGCCCAGTCCAGCATCGACCCGCCATTGAGCTGCTGAATTAGCCGCGCGAGTTCGGCAGTGTCGCACTCGATTAATTCGTGCACAGCCACCGCTTCGTCGAGAAATTTTCTCGTTTCCGTACGAAATACCTTGAATTGCGCGAGCGTGATGGTCCGAAAGTCCGGATCGGTTAGGTCGTTCTGAAGATATGCGAGTCCGTTAGCCACCGATTCGGGAGTCGAAGCAAAGCTACTGCACTCCACATAGAGTTCGAGGAGCGCCTTCAGCGGGGATTTGTATTTTGCGCGCCCAGCAGCAAATTGTTGGGTGCTTCCGGCGGGCGCAGTTCTGCACATTGTCAGCAAGAGGTTGCGCTTGGTGCCGAAGCGCTGGATCAGCGTTGCTGGAACAACTCCCGCTTCTTTCGCCACATGCGCGAGCGTCAACTGCGTGGGGCTGTACTTCTGCATGGCGCGCGCCGTGGCCGCCAGAATTTCTTCGTCGGAAGTCTCGCGTGGTCGTGGCGACATGCTCTGTGCAGGCCCTTCCCATTACGCCTTGCTGGCGCCCGCAGAATAACTGAATGGCCGTTCATTTTCCACTTGACATTTGTAAATGCCTGTTTATTATTGCAGGCAGTTTCTCCGCACCACTCTTCCGAGGTGGACTATGGCTTCCCATTCCCCTTACAAGCCGCCCGACCTTCGCGGCCGCGTCGCCCTCGTTGCCGGCGCCACACGCGGCGTGGGCCGCGGTACGGCACTCGCGCTAGCCGAAGCCGGCGCCACCGTCTACTGCACCGGCCGCAGCACGCGCACTAAGCGTACCGAGAAAAGTCCGACTCGGCGCTTGCCGTCCGAGTACTATCTCGGCCGTCCGGAAACCATCGAGGAGACTGCGGAACTGGTGACCGCGCGCGGCGGCAACGGAATCGCTGTAGTCGTCGATCACCTTGACTCACAGCAGGTCGAAGCACTCTTTGCGCGGATTCGCACGGAACAAGGCAAGCTGCACATCCTAGTTAACGACATCTCGGAGAGCGCGCAACATGAATTCGGCAAAACCTTCTGGCAGGTCGACCTGGAAAAAGGTTTCGCGATGTTCCGCAACGCTATCCATACGCACATCATCACCAGCCATTTTGCCGCTCCCCTGCTCATCGAAACCGCCAAAGCGGGAACTGCTTCGGGGCTGATCGTCGAAATCGGGGATGGCGATTCCTACACGTACCGAGGAAATATTTTTTTCGACATGATCAAGACGACGGTTATCCGGCTGGCTTTCGCGATGGCTCGCGAGCTGAGAAGAAAGAACGTCGCCGCCATGGCGCTAACGCCCGGTTTTTTGCGGTCGGAAGTAATGCTTGAGAAATTTGGCGTCACCGAAGCGGATTGGCGGGACGCAGTGAAAACAGTTCCAGACTATGCCGAGTCCGAAACGCCTCTCTACTCTGGCCGCGCCATTGCCTGCCTCGCCGCGGATCCCCACCTGATGAAGAAATCGGGCCGTGTCTTCAGCTCTTGGACCCTTTCCGACGAATATCCTTTTTGCGACGCCGACGACCGGCGTCCGCACTTTGGCCGGCACTTCGAAAAGACGTACGGCGCCTCCATGCGTGCTTGCGATGACGGCTTCTACCAATACTGGTTCGACGACGTCATTGACCGGGTCTTCGGCGAGTGGCCGCCGGAGTAGCAGAGAACCTTAGTCGGGCGACGTCGCTTCGCTGGTAATCGTGAATTGCGCGCTCGCGCCCGATGGCTTGGCAACATTGGCGGTTTTGATGGGCTGGCCGCCGCCGACCCACACCTCCACTTTGCCAGGGACGATGCGGTGCTTTCCGGATTCATCAACAATGCTCAAGTCGCGCTCCCGCAGGACAAATTTCACGTTCTTCTTCTCTCCACGCTCGAAGTGCACGCGTTGAAATCCTTTTAGCGCCCGCAGTGGCGCGCCCGGGACTCCCGGGTGCGTCAGGTAAAGCTGAACGACTTCGTCGCCAGCCGCCGCGCCAGTGTTAGTGACTTCCACGGAAACCGTCACTGCGCCCTTGGCCGAAATCTTTTGGTGATCGACGCGCGGCTTGCCATAGACGAACGACGTATAGCTCAGCCCGTGTCCAAACGGATAGAGCGGCTCGCCGTCAAAATACCGGTACGTGCGCTTGGCCATCGAGTAATCCTCGAAGGCCGGCAGTTGCTCCACGCCTTTGTAAAACGTAATTGGCAAACGGCCGCCCGGGCTGAAATCGCCCGCCAGCGCTTCGGCCACCGCCGTGCCGCCCTGTCCGCCGGGATACCACGCTTCAAGAATCGCCGGAACGTTGGCGTCCGCCCAATTCACCGCCAGCGCGCTGCCGTTCATCAGCACCAGCACCACCGGCTTGCCCGTATCGTGAATTCTCTCGAGCAGTTGCTCCTGCGGCGCCGGCAGATCGATCCGCGTGCGGTCGCCGCCCGAAAAACCATCGGCGTTCACCTTCATCTCCTCGCCTTCGATCCGCGCCGAGAGCCCCATCACCACGATCGCCAAGTCCGCGCCGCGCGCCGCGTCCACCGCCTTCTTGGCCTCTTCGTCCGGCAAGCTCCAGATCAGCCGCGCCTCCGAGCTGCGCAGGTTCTGGAAGTAATCAATCTTCACCGGATACGGATGCTCTTTTTCCAGGTGGACCTTCTTCGTTTCCGTAGAGGCGGGGTGATGAGTGGTCCAATCTTCGACCATCAAGTTCCCATCGAGCCAAAGCCGGTAGCCGTCCTGCCCCGTGAACCCCACTAGGTAGTCGCCCGATTCCGGCGCCAGCAGGACGCCGGTCCAGCGCACCGAATACTGGTTGAGCAGTTGCGCCGAAACGCCGGTGTCGCCCCAGGCAAAATCGACCGTCGCGTCGGTCCGGTTCATCACCGGCGAACCCTCCAGTTTCATGTTCGGGAAGTACTCCCCCTTCAAGCCGTGCTCCCCGCAGGCCGCGTCCGTGCACAGGGCGCTCGACGGAATCGCTTGCGTGACCGGACCGACCAATCCCGTGCCTTGGACATACGTAATCCTGGAATTGGGAAATCGTGCGCGAATACCGGATAGCACCGTAACCGGTTTTGACGGCGTCCCGTTGTAATTGCCTTCCAGGGCGTCGAGGCTATCTGCGTTCGGCCCGATCACTGCGATCGAAGCGGGCGCTTGCTTCAGCGGCAGAAAGTGGTCTTTGTTCTTGAGCAGCACAATCGCTTCCCGCGCCATGCGTAGCGCCAGTTGCCGGTGTTCTTCCGTGTCGTTGTCCGCCGGCTTTATCCCCGAATATGGCACCGCGGACGGCGGATCGAACAAGCCCAGTCGGAACCGCGCCGTGAACAGCCGGCGCAATGACCGGTCGATGTCCGCCTCCGCCAGCAGCCCTTGGTGCACTGCGTTGACGATCGTCGTCCGCTCTGTGGCCATCTTGTTGCGGTAGTCCCCGCAGATCAGGTCCATCCCCGCCTTGAAAACATCCGCAACGCCTTCTTCCGGAGTCGCCGCGAAGTGGTGGCCTTTAAACACATCCTGCACCGCGCCGCAATCGGAAACGACGTATCCCTGAAAGCCCCAATCTTTTCGCAGATGCTCCTCGAGAAGAAAAGGGTTGGCGCACGCCGGTTGCCCGTTCAGCGAGTTATACGCGCACATCACCGATTCCGCCTTGCCTTCCATGACCGTCGCGCGGAACGCCGGCAAATAGGTATCTTCCATGTCGTGCCGCGAAGCCGGCACGTCCACCGTGTGCCGCGTCGATTCCGGGCCGCTGTGCACTGCGAAATGCTTGGGCGTCGCCACCGTCTTGAAATACTTCGCATCGTTCCCTTGCAAGCCGGTGACAAACGCCACTCCCATCCGCGCCGTCAGAAAGGGATCCTCGCCGTAGGTTTCCTGGCCGCGTCCCCAGCGCGGGTCGCGAAAAATATTGATGTTCGGCGACCACACGGTGAGGCCGCGGTACCAGTCGGCGCCGCCATCCGCATGAACTGTCTCGTAAAACTTCGCGCGAAACTCCGTGCTGATGGTGTCGCCCACCTGGTGCATCAGCGGTTCGTCGAATGTCGCGGCCATGCCGATCGCCTGCGGAAATACTGTGGCCACACCCGCGCGTGCTACGCCGTGCAGCCCTTCGTTCCACCAGTTGTATTCCGGAACGTGCAGTCGCGGAATTGCGGCCGCGGTGTGCCCGAGTTGCGAGGCTTTTTCCTCCAGCGTCATCCGCGAAATCAAATCGTCCACGCGCCGTTCGAGCGGGAGCTTCGGATCGAGATAGGGCGCGTTCGCCTGCTCTTGCTGCGCGTAGATTGCGGGCGCTGCTGCGAAAAAAAATGACCCAAGGAGGAAGATTGCCCTTTTCATCATGCTTGCACGCTCCGTAACGGCGTCTGCCCGCACAGTCTACCGCAAACCGCTTCCAGGGAAACGATTCGCTGCCTCAGTACCATGGAAAAAGGGATACAGACGCTCCGGGCGGCCCCAGCGCTTCGTCCTCTTTGGCAGTAAGGCCGCCAGCACCGCGCCAGGCGGAATTCGTTGACCTCGCGGCGAGCCACTCCTTACCATAAAGAGATGAAGCGAAGGCTGCTCCAAGTGTCGTGCATTCTGGTCGCCGCCGCCGTTGCTTTCGGCTGCGAAGACGCCGCCAAAAAACCCACCCAGGCGCGCGTTCCGGCCCTTCAGCCGGCTCCGGCGCAAGCCGCGCAAGCACCCGCGGCGCTTCCGCTTTTGCCGGTTGCAGATCCTTCCCGCCCCGTCCCGAAATCCCTCCTGCCCCCGGTTCTCAGCGGCAAGGACTACCTGGTCCAGAAAGTTCAGGAAAAATTCGCTTCGGGCGAACAGAATTTCAAGACCGGGCACCTGGAGGCCGCGCGCAAAGATTTTGACGACGCCGTGGACTGGATGCTCGAGAGCGGCTACGACCCCGAAAACGACCCGGTTTTGAGCGGGCTGTTTCACCACGTCGTGGACACCGTCTACGCCTACGAACTGCAGGCCTCCCGAGTGGGCGGTGGCTTTACGGAAGCCCCCGCGGTTCCCGCGGCCATCGACGAAGTGGCGGAGATGACTTTCCCGGTCGACCCGCGGCTGAAAGAGCGCGCCGAGGAAGCGGCAAAAAGCATTTCGCACGACCTGCCCCTGACCGTGAACGACGAAGTGGCTTCCTTCCTGAACTTCTTCCAGACGCCGCGCGGCCGCGCCATCGTCGAAACGGGCTTGCGCCGCAGCGGCCGCTATCGCGAGATGATTGCGCACATCCTCCAGGAAGAAGGCATGCCCCAGGATCTGATCTACCTGGCGCAGGCCGAGAGCGCCTTCCAGCCGCTCGCGCTGTCGCGTGCCGGCGCGCGCGGCATCTGGCAATTCGTCGCTTACCGCGGAAAACAGTACGGGCTGCGCCACACCTGGTGGATTGATGAACGCCAGGATCCCGAGAAGGCCACACGCGCCGCGGCGCAGCATCTGCGTGACCTCTACGGCCTCTTCGGCGACTGGTATCTGGCCATGGCCGCCTACAACTGCGGCCCGGGCAATGTGCAAAAAGGCATCGAGCGCACCGGCTACGCCGATTTCTGGGAGCTCTACAAACGCAAGGTGCTGCCGCGCGAAACCAAGAACTACGTGCCCATCATCATCGCCCTCACTTTGATCGCCAAGGACGCCGCGCACTACAACATCCTTGTCGAACCCGAAGCGCCTGTCCCTGTGGATACCGTCAAGCCGGGGCGGCCCATTGATCTGCGCCTAGTCGCTGAGACCATCGACGTGGACGTCGAGACCTTGCGCTCTCTGAATCCCGCCCTGCTGCGCATGGCCACTCCCGATGACGCTGATTTCGAGCTGCATCTGCCGCAGGGCACGGGAGAAAAATTCACCGCGGAGATTGCCGCCATTCCTCCCGACAAGTGGATCAGCTGGCGGCGCCACCGCGTGGAGAGCGGCGAGACACTCGCGTCCATCGCCAGGAAATACCACGTCAGCGCCGCGGCCATCGCCGACGCCAACAATCTCGAGCGCAACGCTTCCGTGGACCCCGGCGCGAAACTGATTATTCCGGCGACGCAGCCGCAATCGGAGACGAAGCGGCGCCTGGTGAGTTACCGCGTGCGCCGCGGCGACACGCTCGACGGCATCGCCGACCGCTTCAGCGTCAGCGCCGAAGATGTGCGAAAGTGGAATCGCCTGAAATCCAACCACGTCGGTCGCGGCATGGTATTGCGTATTTACACCATCGGAGGCGCCCCGGAAACGGCTCCGAAGCGTTCTACCGCAAAAGCAAAAAAGAAAGCACCGGCACCGGTAGGGGCCACCTCGGCGAACGGATCTTCCGCAAAACAACCTGGTTAAGCCTTTTATTTATAATCACTTACAGAGAACATGGGCTCCCCGAGTCCTGCCTCCTGGCCGTCCTCTGCACGTCGGTTATGCGCTTTTCTGCGAAAACTCCTTCGTCTTGCCCGCAGAATACTTGACAACTTCCAGCGAGTGCGATAACAACGGGCGCGCGGGCGGAGTGGTCGGTACGCACCTCCGGCCGAAAAACAGCCACTCGCTGGCCCCTTTGGAGCCGGGGCACAGATTCCCCCAGGGGAGGACGGAATGGATTTCGAGAAGGATAATTTCGAGGACGATAACGAGCTGTCGCGGCTGGAAGACGACGAGGAATTGGGCGGCGAAGCGCAGGAGATCGTCGAGGCCGAAGAGGAAGAACTGGCCATTGTAGGCGAGGAGCCGGAAGAGGAAGCTCCGGCGCCCGCGCCAAAACCGGCGGCGAAGAAGCCCGCCAAAAAGGCGGCGAAAAAGAAAGCCGCGCCGAAGAAAAAGGCCAAAAAGTCCAAGCCCAAGAAGGCCACCAAGAAGAAGGCCAAGAAGGGCGGAAAGAAGGGCGGAAAGAAGCGCCGCCGCTAACGTCTTTCTGGAAAGGTTCGCTTGGAAGGGCTGGGACGCGTGTCCCGGCCCTTTCTATTTGCGGAATGGCTCTCCCTCCTTGGAACTTGCTCCGGCGGCTTCCCTTCCCATCCCGGGCACGAGCCATTCTCAAATTTTGGAAAATCGCCCCCGGCCCTCTTGATCTCTTACCGAAATCGGTACGTACCACTACCATAACTACGTATGGTACGGGCGCTAGAGCAGATACGCCGGATGCGTGGCGGCGCGCAATCCCACCTGATGCGCTGCGACGACAGCCACTACTACGTCGTCAAGTTCCAAAATAACCCGCAACACCGGCGCGTCCTGGTCAATGAACTGCTTGGCGCGCTGCACGATTTTCTTCCCGACGAGCAGTTGCGGGAGGTCGAAAACGTTCATGACTTCGCGGGCATGCGCCATGGAAAACGGAATTCGCCGCCGTGACCGACGTGGCGTTGGAGGATGGAAACCTGCGGCACCGTTTCGTGCGCGACACTTTGCGAGACGCCGGCGTCGAACCCCTGCCTCTGGATCACTTTGCGGTTTGGGTGGCGAAGCTTTCACCAGTCGCGAGTCACCAGTCACTTCTTCCTACAGCACCGGCTCGTTCCAGTTCTCCAGCGTCTCTTTCACTTTATGCAGGAACTGGTGCGCGATGGCCCCGTCCACCACGCGGTGGTCGTAGCTCAGCGTCACATAGCACATCGAGCGGATGGCGATGGCATCGTCCACCACCACCGGCCGCTTTTCGATGGCACCCAGGCCGAGAATCCCCACGTTCGGCTGGCTGATCACCGGCAATCCAAACAGCCCGCCGAAGACGCCCGGGTTCGTGATGGAGAACGTGCCCTCCTGCACTTCCTCGGGCTTCAGTTTTTTCGTGCGCGCGCGCTCGGCGAGATCGTTCATGGTCCGCTGGATGCCCAGCACGTTTTTCTCGTCGGCGTTCTTGATCACCGGCACCAGCAGCCCCCAGTCGAGCGCCACGGCGATGCCGATGTTGATGTCCTTGTGCAGCACCACGTTGGTGCCGTCGAGCGAAGCGTTCATGGTGGGGAAGGCGCGCAACCCGGCCACCGCGGCCTTCACAAAGAAGGGCATGAAGGTCAGCTTGGTCTCGTAGCGCTTCTCGAATTCGTCCTTGGACTTCGCGCGCAGCGTGGCCACTTTGGTCATGTCGATTTCATCGACCGAATAGACGTGCGGCGAAACGTGCTTGGACATGACCATGTGCTCGGCGATCTTCTGCCGCATCACGCTCATGGGCTGCACTTCGTAATTGCCGAAATACAGTCTCTCGCGCGGCACTGCGGTTTCGAGCGCCACATGCGCTTGTGCCCCCGTCGCTCCCGGTGGAGGCGGTGGCGGCACGACAGCAGGCCGTGCGGGTATGGAGACGACTGTGGGCGCCGGCGCGGGTGCGCCTCCCGCGGCGATTACCGCTTCGATGTCCTGCTTGCTGATGCGCCCGCCCGCGCCGGTTCCGGCCACGGTCGAAAGGTCGATGCCGTGCTCCTTGGCCATGCGGCGCACCAGCGGTGAGCTGTGAATGCGCTCGCCGGTGGAAGCAGGCGCCGGAGCCGCGGCGGCTGCGGCGGGTGCCGAAGCCATCGGGGCCGGTGCTACGGGTCGTGGTGCGGGCACGGGGGCCGGTGCGGGAGCCGCTGTCTTCGCTGGTACCGGAGTGGGTGCCGGCGCTCTGGCAGGAACCGGCGCGGGAGCCGCAGCAGCCGCACCTGATCCGGCCGCGTCGATCACCCCGACCACCGTCTGAATCGGTACGGTCTGCCCTTCGCCGACCTTGATCTCTTTCAGCACCCCGGCCGAGGGCGAGGGGATTTCCGCATCCACTTTGTCGGTGGAAATTTCGAAGAGCGGCTCGTCGCGCTCCACTTTGTCGCCGGGCTTTTTGAGCCACTTGGTGATGGTTCCTTCAAAAATGCTCTCGCCCATTTGGGGCATTACGATGTCGACTGCCATGTCCGTCTCCTTACCGCTCCTTGATCTGCTCTTCTTTCCTACTCGATTGAGTCTGTTACCAGTTTACAAGAATTGAGAATCCGAATTTACGCTCGCTTCTCGGTGTGTCGCTCCGCAGAATCGCTTGCGGGCATTCGCCGGCCTTCATTCAGAAGCCATCCACTTTATGGCGCAAATTAGATTATGGGATAATCTAGATCATCCTATAATGTAGTCTGCGGTTTGCAATTCCCCTCGGAAAACAGCATTCAGTCCCGCCCAAACTGTTCATTTCATGGAGTTTACGCAAAGTCGTCCTAGTACCTAGCCAGCTCCTTTGCCGTGGCAAAAATCTTCTTAGCGTTGGGCAGAAAATGATCCTCCAAAGTCGGCGCGTACGGCACCGGAGTGTCCAGCGCGGTCACGCGCAGCAGCGGGCCGTCGAGATCGCCAAACGCCTTTTCGCAAAGTAGCGCAGCGATTTCCCCGGCGATGCCACCCGTCTTGGTGTCTTCATGCACGACGAGACATTTATTGGTTTTCTTCACGGATTGCAAGATGGTTTCTTCGTCGAGCGGGAGCAGCGTACGCAAATCGATCACTTCCGCTTCGATTCCTTCCTTCTCGAGGGCCTCCGCGGCTTCCAGCGACGCGTGCATCATCGCGGCGTAAGAAAGAATGGTGAGGTGCTTTCCTTCGCGGCGGACCACGGCTTTGCCGATGGGCACGGTGTAGTCGGTCTGCGGAACTTCGCCCTTGATGCGCCGGTAGAGAAACTTGTGCTCAAAAAAAAGAACGGGATTGTTGTCGCGCACCGCGGCTTTCAGCAATCCCTTGGCGTCGTATGGCGTCGACGGATAAATCACCTTCAGACCCGGCGTGTGCACGAAATACATCTCGGGGTTCGCGGAATGAAAAGGCCCACCGTGCACGCCGCCGCCTGAAGGCCCGCGAATCACGATCGGCGCCGGCGCGTTCCACAGGTAGTGGCCCTTGGCGACAAAGTTGGTGATTTGGTTGAACGCGCACACGATGAAGTCGATGAACTGCATCTCGCAAATGGGCCGCAGGCCGAGATAGCTCATCCCGCACGCCGCACCGATGATGGCGCTTTCGCTGATGGGCGTGTCGATAACGCGCTCCCAGCCAAAGCGCTCCAGCAGACCCTCGCTGGTTTTGAACGCGCCGCCGTAGACGCCGACGTCTTCGCCGATCAGCAGCACGGCGGGGTCGCGCTCCATTTCCTCGAACATGGCCTGGCGGATGGCTTCGAGAAAGGTGATTTCCTTGCCGTTGGGCGCGGGTGCGTGTGTGCCAGGCATGGTTACCTCCGCGCCTTTCGCGAAACGCCGGCCGTTGTCCGCTTCGTCGTTTTCTTGGCTGGCGTTTTGCTCGCCGGCTTCGTGGCGGCTTTTGCAGGACGACCGTTGCTCGGCGCACTCGCGGTTTTTTCAACCATCCCAGGCGTGTCCCCAAAATGAATCGGCGCGTCCGCCCCACCCGAACCTTTGCCGGAGCCGAATCCCTCCACGGTCCACACCGCCTTGATGCTCGATTTCGGCGGCGTGACTTCCGCAACAGGACGTTCCCACTTCGCGCGAATCTTGTGGCAATCGTCGCCCGTGCAGTACACGCCGGTTTCGGCGAGTTCCGGCGGTGGCAGCGGCGACTTCTCCGCGAACTCGCGTTCCTTCGCGAGCAGCGAGTCCAGCTTTTCGTCAATCTGCTTTTTCTCCGCGACTCCGAGGATTTTTTCCGAGGTCAGGAATTTTTCATACAGAGCGATGGGATCGCGCGCTTCCCAGTGCGCGCGCATTTCTTTCGGGACGTACTCGGCCGGATCGTGCTGGGCGTGGCCCAAGCGCCGGAACGTTTTCGCTTCTATCAAAATCGGCCCTTCGCCGGCGCGGGCGCGCTCCACGGCTTCCTTGGCCGTCGAGTACACGGCCACTACATCGTTCCCGTCCACGATGTAGCTGTCGATGCCATACGCCTTGGCACGGTCAGCGAGATTCTCGAGCGGAACCTGCCGGCGCACGGGCGTCGAGTAGGCCCACAAATTATTTTCGAGAATCAACACGAACGGCGCCTTCTGCGACGCGGCAAAGTTCAAGCCTTCATGAAACACGCCGGTGGAGCTTCCGCCGTCGCCAATCCACGTCATAGTGACAATCTTTTGCCCTAAGTAGCGCCCGCCGATGGCCACGCCGGTCATCACTGGAATCAAATCGCCCAGCATGGAAATCGGCGAAACGATGTGCAGGTTTTCCAGGTCGCCGAAGTGGCTGGTGCCGTCCTTGCCCTTGGTTGGCGAATCGTACTTGGCCATGTGCTGCATGAAAATGTCGCGCGGCGGCACGCCTTTGACGAGCAGCGCGCCGATGTTGCGAATCATCGGCGCGAGCCAGTCTTTTTTCTCGAGCGCGTAGGCGGTACCGACGGAAATCGCTTCCTGGCCCAAGCTGGAGTAAAGCCCGCCGACAATCTGGTTCTGCCGGAAGAGCTTGACCATGGTGTCTTCGACGGCGCGGTTCAGCCGCATGTAGTAGTACAGGTCCAGGTACTGCTGCCGCGTCAATTCCTTCTTCATTCCTGCTCCGGTGGAACAGGCATTCTTGCCTGCTCTCCCTTACTGAGTTTGAACCGTAGGAGACAGACGAGAATGTCTGTCTCACCACTTTCTATGCGGAAACCGGCACGGCCTGCTCAGCGTGCTCGAGTTTCCGAAGCAACTCTTTCTTCGGCAATTCCTTCAGCTCCAGGCCGAACAATTCCCCAAGATGCCTGGCGATCCGCGGCGCAACATCTTCCATTTCGACGCGGCGGCCCAGCAGTTTTTCGAGCGAAGTGGCTTTGCGGTCCGCGATGCCGCAGGGCACGATCAGATCGAAGAAACGCAAGTCCGTCGAAACGTTATACGCAAAGCCGTGCGACGTGACCCAGCGGCTGATGTGAACGCCGATGGCGCCCAGTTTCTCCTCCGTGTTGTCGGCCTGCACCCAGATTCCGGTTTTGCCCGCGACGCGACCCGCGGTGATACCAAACTCGGCGGTGGCGCGAATCATGGCTTCCTCGAGAGTGCGCACATACCAAACGACATCGCGGCGAATGGCGTCCAAATTCAGAATGGGATAGCCGACAATCTGCCCCGGCCCATGATAGGTGATGTCGCCGCCGCGATTGGTGGCGTGAAACTCCACGCCTTTTTGCCGCAGCACGTGTTCGGAAGCCAGCAAGTTCTCGCGCTTGCCGTTTCGGCCGAGCGTGATGACGTGCGGGTGCTCGCAAAACAGCAGCACGTCATCAATGGCGTCTGCTTTGCGCGCGGCCACGAGCCGCTTTTGCAGTTCCCACGCTTCGGCGTAGCCAATCAATCCCAGGTTGACAAGAAAACAATCCTTCGACACGGAGCGATTCTCTTCCCTAGGGCGCAGCATACTGCGCCCCTACAAAGAACATCAAACGTTGATCTGCAAGCCGCGCACGGAGGCGAAGGCATCTCCCATCGCTTCCCACACCGTGGGATGCGCGTGAATCATGTTCATCATGTCGTCGATGGTGCCTTCGAGATTGAGCACCGTCGCAGCCTCGGCCAGAATTTCCGTGGCCAGCGGGCCAATGATGTGAATTCCCAGGACTTCACCGTACTTTTCTTCGCTGACGACCTTGATGAACCCGCCATGGCTTCCGAGAATCGTGGCCTTGCTGTTGCCCACGAACGGGAACTTGCCGATCTTCACCGCGTAACCGGCGTCGCGCGCCTGCTTTTCGGTCAACCCGATGGAGCCAATCTGCGGCTCGCAATAAGTGGCGTTTGGGATGCGCGTCTTTACGATGGGCTGCGTGGGCTTTCCGGCAATGTGGGTCACAGCAATGATGCCCTCAACCATCGCGGCGTGCGCGAGCTGCGGCAGCCCGGCGACGATGTCGCCGATGGCGTAGAGCCCTTTCTCGGCCGTTTCCATGTGTCCGTCCACGTGGACAAAGCCGCGCTCGAGCTTGGCCTTCGATTTTTCCAGCCCGCAGCCATCAGTCATGGGCTTGCGGCCCACAGCCAGCAGCAGTTTTTCGGCCTGCATGGTCTGCGCCTTGCCGTCCTTGTCCTTGAACGAAACGGTGACGCCTTTCGCGTCCTTCTTCGCGGAGTCCACCGCGCAGTTCGTGAAAATCTGGATGCCCTTCTTCTGAAACGCCTTGGTCAGCTCGGAGGAAATTTCCTCATCTTCCACCGGCACGACGCGCGGCAACGCTTCGAGAATGGTGACCTGCGTTCCGAAGGAATTGTAGATGGAGGCGAACTCCACGCCAACCGCACCCGCGCCAATGACGATCAAAGTCTTCGGGATTTCGGGCAGCTGCAAAATCGAACGGTTCGTCAGGATGGTTTTGTGATCCGGCTCGATACCGGGCAGCGCTTTCGCCTCCGAGCCGCTGACCATCAGGATGCCGGCCGCTTCGAGGAAGGTCTTTTTGCCGTCTTTCTCGACGCTGACCTTGCCCGGCCCTTCGTAACGGCCCCAGCCCTGCACCCACTCGACTTTGTTTTTCTTGAAGAGGAATTCAATGCCCTTGGAGTGCTTCTTGACGATCTTGTCTTTGCGCGCAAGGACGTTGGGCCAGTTGATTTTTAGTCCGGAAACTTCAAATCCCAACTCCGCGCCATTTTTGAAATGGTCGTAGACTTCGGCGTGGTGCAGGAGCACTTTCGTGGGAATACAACCGACGTGCAGACAGGTGCCGCCGAGAAAGGGATCCTTCTCGACGACCACGGTTTTCAGGCCGAGTTCGCCGGCGCGAATCGCTGCGACGTAACCTCCGGGGCCGCTCCCGATAATCGCCACATCGTACTTTGCCACGCGCAGTCTCCTTCCGCAGGGGCCCAAGCCGGTGACACGGGCGGTGAAACGTGCAGGCTCACCGTGGTCACGCTCGAAACACTCGAGGGGATCAGGCCGAAAAAGACGGGACGCACGCCGCTCGCATGAGAACGGCGCTCTAAACGGAGAAAAAGCCGCCCGCGCGCCTCCGGCGCAGACGGCTGCATCCCAGCAAACATGAAATTTTAGCAGCCGCGCGGGGCCCCCCGCAACACAGCCTTGGGACTAGGAGTGGGTCAGTTACCGAGCAGGCGGTAATCGGAAACTGACCCATCACCTTGAAACTTGCCGGCTTCCGGTAGGAAACAACGTGCAACCGTTCGACGGGAGAAGACCGTCGCGAAACCCAACAATCGCTGTGGTGATCTCCTACATCAGCCAACTGCTCGTCAAGACAGCACTTAACGCGCATCCCTGCTTCCTCTCAGATTTTCCCGTTGGATATCACAACACCCGACCGCTGTTCACGCTAACAGCTTTTTGCAAGGTCGTGGTCGCAAGACATTGAGTCGATTCCACTTGTCGATTTCGGAGCCTCTCGCAGTGCGTTTGGTCCGCGGGCTGCATATCTACCGGGTGAGAAATGAAAGAGCGGGACTTCTGAGAAGACCCGGAGAGGAGAACGACCATGACACTCATCCTCGTTCTGTTGATGTTCGGAACTTTTCTTCTGATCGACTATATCCGCACACGCAACGCAGTGCCGGCCACGGCAGTGGAAGCGGCGCCGGCAATTCTGCGGACGCCTCCTGCCGGGGATTTTGTCGAAGGATTTCACGTGCCGGCCACGGTGCGCTATCACGCGGGGCATGGCTGGGCGCAACGCGAGAGAAGCCGATTGATGCGCGTGGGCGTCGACGAATTTGGCGCGGCACTTCTGGGGAATGTGAATCACATCGAACTGCCAAAGCCGGGCCGCTGGGTACGCCAGGGCCAGAAAGTGTGGGGCTTCACGCGGAACGGCGAAAAGACGGAAATGGTTTCGCCGGTGGAAGGCGAGATCGTCGAAGTGAACCCGGAAGTGCAGAAGGATCCGAGCCTGCTGCGCAAGGATCCTTATGGCCAGGGTTGGCTGATGACCGTGCACGTTCCTGACGACGAGAACGTGCAGCGCAACTTCCTGCCGGTGCAGATGGCCAAGGCGTGGGTCCGGGATTGCGCCGAGCGGCTCTTTGCGAAACAACCACAACTGGCAGGTCCGGTGATGGCAGACGGCGGGCGGCCGATTTCAGATTTCGCGGCCGGGCTGCCGGGAACAAACTGGCGCGAACTTACGAAGGAATTCTTCCTGCAGTAGAACCTCCTCTAGGGGTCGGCCGGCAAGTTCCGAAAGGGCTTGCCGGCCTTCTTGTTTTTGGCCTGTAGCATTTCGCGTCAGAGTGTGTTGATTTCCTACAGTCAGGGGGAAAGGGCGCAGGGAAGGCCGGTGTTTGAAATGCGTTTCGATTGGTCCGCATTTCCAAGCTGCTCGAACTAAAGCACTTGCGCAACGTGGTTTTTCTCTACGGTGGCCGCCCACCTGCTTCTATCTCAGTGGCACTTCAGGTCCCCGTCCGACCCCGAAGCGAGCGTTTGCCTCGAGAGGGGTTCCATGCCCAGAGCGATTTTGTACGACAGCACGATGTGCATCGGCTGCCGCTTGTGCGAAAAAGCGTGCGCCGAACACCACAATCTTGCTTACAACGATGACATTGCGAAAGAAGAGAAGCTCTCCGCGCACAAGCTGACGGCCGTCACCACGCACGGCGACAAGTTCATGCGGCGGTTCTGTATGAATTGCGTTGCGCCGACGTGCGTTTCGGTTTGCCCGGTGGCGGCGCTGCAAAAATCGGCGCTCGGCCCGGTCACCTACGATTCGTCGCGCTGCATCGGCTGCCGGTACTGCATGCAAGCGTGTCCGTACCAGGTGCCGACCTATCAATGGAACAACCGGCTGCCGGTGGTGAAGAAGTGCGACATGTGCGCCGACCGCGTGGCCGCGGGAATACAGACGGCGTGCGCGGAAGCGTGCCCGACGGGCGCGACGAAGTTTGGCGAGCGCGATGATTTGATCGCCGAAGCGCGCCAGCGCATCGCGGCCAATCCCGGGCAGTACTACGGACAAATCTACGGACTGGAGGAAGTGGGCGGCACCTCGATGCTGCTGCTGGCTGCCGTGCCGTTTGAAGACCTAGGCGTGAAGGTAGGCCTGCCGCACGAGCCGCTGCCGTCGCTGACCTGGCACGCGCTTTCGGAGATTCCCACGATTGTCTCCGTGTTTGGTGTGCTCCTCGGCGGAGTCTGGTGGATCAGTCACAGGAAGGAAGAAGTGGCGGCGGCAGAACGCGCTGGGCAGGAGAAACGGTCATGACGCCACAGCAAAGGATTCCGCAATTCAGCTTCTGGCAGGCGGTGGCGAGCGTGCTGATGCTTGCCGGGCTTTACGCTTCGTATGTGCGCATAACGCAAGGACTCGGCGGGGCAACCAACCTAAGCGATCAGTTTCCGTGGGGGTTGTGGATTGGGTTCGACATTTTGTGCGGAGTCGGCTTGGCAGCGGGCGGGTTCACGCTGGCGGCAACGGTGCACATCTTCAATATCGAGCGCTACAAGCCGATTCTGCGGCCCGCGATCTTGACGGCGTTTCTCGGCTACCTGCTGGTGATTCTGGCACTGATGTTCGATCTCGGTTTGCCGTACCGCATCTGGCATCCGCTGGTGATGTGGAATCCGCATTCCGTGATGTTCGAGGTGGGCTGGTGCGTGACTCTGTACACGACGGTCCTAGCGCTGGAATTCGTGCCAGTGGTGTTCGAGCAGTTCCGGTGGACGAAGGCGCTCAGGATCATGCACGCCGTCCTGATTCCGCTGGTGATTCTCGGTGTGATTCTCTCCACGCTGCACCAGTCATCGCTGGGGAGCCTGTACCTGATCGTGCCGGAGAAACTCTATCCGCTGTGGTACACGCCGCTGCTGCCTGTGATGTTCTTTGTCTCCGCGGTGTGTGCCGGACTTGCGATGACCATTTTCGAGTCATGGCAAAGCAGCAAAGCCTTCGGAAAGCATCTCGAGTTGCCGCTGCTTTCGAGCATGGGGCGGATTCTGGCAGTCGCCTTGACCGTATACCTGACGATGCGATTCGTGGACCTTTGGAATCGCGATGCGCTGCGGCTGCTCGCCGTGCGTCGGACGGAAACGTACCTCTTCTCGCTGGAGATCGCGCTATTTCTGGTGCCGACCGTTCTGCTTTTCCAAAAGCGCGTATACGCCAACGCGCACGCGTTGTACGGCAGCGCCGTGCTGGTGCTCTTCGGCTTCGTGGCGAACCGGCTCAATGTGAGCGTGACGGGCCTGGAAGCAGCATCCGGAACGCACTACTTCCCGAAGTGGACGGAAGTGGCCGTGACACTGGCGATCGTCGCGCTGGGATTCACCATCTTCCGGTTCGCGTGCAAACACCTTCCTATTTTCGGTCCGGCACCGGTTGTGCAGCGAATTCCCGCGCGCGTACCGGCTCCCGCACCGGGAGATTGAGTCCGCCATGGCGGAAAGGCGATTCCATCCCGGCCGGCTTCGCGTGGGCCTGGCGTCCAAGCTGGTGATCCTGCTGGTCGTCAGCACCATCGCGCTCTTTTCGCTCTTCGGATACTTGAATCTGCGATTCCAGCGGAAGCATGCGGAAGAAATCATCCTGCAAGACGGGGATCATATTGGGGAAGTAATCGTTCGCAGCCTGCGCTACCACATGATGCGCAACGACCGCGAGGCACTCTACCAGGCCATCAACAACATCGGCACGCAGCCGGGCATGCGAAGGATTCGCATCCTCGACAGCGCCGGCCAAATTGATTTCTCGACCGATCCTTCCGAGATTCATACCGTGGTCAGCAAGCAGGCGGCGACCTGCCAGGACTGTCACATCGACGGAAAGCTGCAGGAGCCACTGCTCTCGCATCATGCACGATTTTATTTGGACGCTCAGGGGCAGCGCGCCCTGGCGGTGGTTCGCGCGGTGGAAAACGAGCCGGAGTGTTCGAACGCCTCCTGCCACAGCCATGCGGCAAGCCAACGCGTGCTGGGCATGGTGGATGTGAGCCTTTCGCTTGCGCCTGTGAGCCGGCAAATCGCGCTGCAGCAGTCGGAGTTGGCGTGGTTCACGGGCGCGGCGGTGCTGGTGTTTTCGTTTCTCAGCGCTCTGTTCATCTGGAAGGTCGTGGCAGCGCCAATGAAGCAATTGCTGAAGGGGATCCAGAAGGTAGCGGCAGGTGATGTCGCGCAGCGCTTGGCGGTGAATTCGCAGGACGAGTTGGGAGAGCTGGCCCTGTCGTTCAACCGCATGACAGAAAACCTGGCACAGGCCAAGGAAGAGAACCTGGCGTGGTCGCGGACGCTGGAGCAGAGAGTCGAGGAAAAGACACGCGACCTGGAAGGCGCGCAGCGCGCGCTGATCGAGCGGGAAAAGATGGCGTCGATCGGGAAGCTCGCAGCCACCGTGGCGCACGAAGTGAACAATCCGCTGGAAGGAATTCTGACGTATGCGCGGTTGACGCTGAAGAAGATAGAAAAGACTGTTGCGGATGCGCCGGTGCGGATCGAAATGCAGGAGAACCTGCGCACCATCGAGCGGGAGAGCCGGCGGTGCGGCGACCTGATGCGCAATCTGCTGGCGTTCGCGCGCAAGACTCCGAGCCAGCGTGAGCCGCACGATTTGAACGAGCTGATTCGCCACGGCCTGGCGCTGGTGCGCCATCCGATGGAGCTCCAGGGAATCAACCTGAAGACAGAGCTGACGGAAACGCTTCCGCTCGTGCTATGCGATTCTGGGCAGATCCGGCAGGTCATCCTGGCGATTCTGGTCAACGCCACGGAAGCGATGCCCGCGGGAGGAACATTGAGGGTTGCCACTTCCATCGACAGCCGCCATCAGAATGCGGAAATCCACTTCCAAGACACGGGACCGGGAATCCCGCCGGAAGTGCTGCCGCACATCTTCGATCCTTTTTTCACTACAAAGGAAAACCAGCAGAACACGGGCCTGGGACTGGCCGTGGCACACAGCATTCTGGGGCAGCATGGCGGTTCGATTTTTGTGAAGTCGGCACCCGGGGAGGGAAGCGAATTCATCGTGTCGCTCCCGCTTCAGGGGGCGGTGCCTGCCGAGGCTGTCTTCAAAGCGCAGGAGAAGAGGTGACCTGTGGAGACTCAGGTAGCAGCCAGAACGGAAAAGGTTCTGATTGTCGACGACGAACCGGTGGTGCGCGACTCGCTTGGCAAGTGGTTCACGGAAGAGGGCTTCACGGTTCGCACGGTGGGGAGCGCGCAGGAAGCTCTGAACGCGTTCCAAGCGCATGCGTGGGATGTGGCGCTGCTCGATATCAAAATGCCGGGAATGGACGGCATCGAACTCCAGAACAAACTCCACGAAGCTGATCCGGATCTGATCATCATCATCATGACCGGTTACGCGTCGGTGGAAACCGCCATTCAGGCGCTCAAGCACGGGGCCTACGATTACATCTGCAAGCCGTTCGAACCCGACGAACTCGTGCACACCATCAACAACGCGCTGGAGCACCGGCGCGTGAAGAACGAAGTCGTACAGTTGCGCGAGCACATGCAGGAAGCATTTCCGGGAGTGCAGATCATCGGCGAGAGCGCAACGATGAAGCGCGTCTACGAATTGATCGAAATGGTGGCGCCGACGGACGCAACGGTGCTGATCACCGGAGAAAGCGGCACGGGAAAAGAAGTCGTGGCGCGGGCCATTCATGAGGCCAGCCCCAGGCGCCTGATGCCGTTTATGGCCATCCACTGCGGGGCGCTGACGGAAACGCTGCTGGAAAGCGAGCTTTTTGGCCACGAGCGGGGCGCATTCACCGGCGCGCAGGCGCGACGCAAAGGGAAGTTCGAAGCCGCAGAAGGCGGAACGGTTTTCCTCGACGAAATTGGCGACATCAGCTTGAAAACGCAGACGGATTTGCTGCGGGTGCTGCAGGACAAAGAGATTGTCCGCATCGGCAGTACTTCGCCTTTCAAAGTGGATTTCCGCTGCATTGCCGCGACGAACCGCGACCTGGAAGCGATGGTCAAGGAAGGGACATTTCGCTTCGACCTCTATTACCGGCTGAACGTCGTCAGCATTCACCTGCCGCCGCTCCGAGAGCGCCGGGAAGATATCCCTTTGCTCGCGGAGAGCTTCCTGAGAAAGCACGCCACGGCCATGAACAAGTCCGTGGCGCGGATCTCCACGGAGGCGATGAATCTCCTCATGAATTACGATTGGCCGGGAAATGTGCGTGAACTGGAGAACGCCGTGGAACGGGCGCTGGTGATCGGGAAGAATTTCGAAATCGTTCCAACGGATTTCCCGATGCAATTGACTGTGCCGCACGCGGTTTCCGGCCGGCGGCTCGAAGACGTTGCGCGGGCACACATCGAAAGGGTTCTCGAAGAGACCGGCTGGAACCTCACGCGCACCGCAGAAATCCTGGCCATCGATCGCAGCACGCTTTATAGCAAAATCAAGGCCTACGGATTAAGGCGGCACAGCGCGGCGAGCGGATGAACGCGATTCACGTGCTTTCGGTGGTCTCCGGGCGCGGTCACTCCGGCCGCGAGAATGGCCACGTCAGCCTGGAGTTTCTCGACGATCTGGCGGCCGAATTGGCGCGCATATTCCAAGCATCTTGTCACGTTGACGAAGAACCGTTCCCGGCGGATTTTGCCTATGATGCGATTCGCGGCCAGTACCATTCCACGGCCATCCTGCAGAGGCTGGGGGCAGTTTCCCAGGATGCGGAGACGCGGATTCTGGGGGTGACGGGCCTGGATCTCCACATTCCCATACTGACGTACGTGTTTGGGGAAGCCCAATTGGGTGGGCGCTGTGCGCTGGTCTCGCTGCACCGGTTGCGAGAAGAGTTTTACGGACTGCCCGGCAACGAAGAAGTGCTGAAGAGACGCGCAGTCAAGGAATCCGTCCATGAGCTGGGCCATGTGCTGGGTCTACGCCACTGTTTCGACTGGCGTTGCGCGATGGCTTCGACCCACGACGTGGAACGGCTGGACCTGAAGGACGAAGAATATTGTCCCGCCTGTCGAGCTGCCGCCCGCCTGCCAAAACCCGCTCCCCGAGGCCCGGGATTCCTCACCGCATTCTGATCCCTGCAGGGAAGCCTTCAGCCACTCCGAAAAGACGTACGATAGTACTAGTTATGTATATTCTATAAGAATTAAAATTCGCTTTGCTTTTTTATTTACCTATGGGGTGTCCGGAGACGGTACCCCTTCCATAAGCCCGGGGGAAGAACTTCTGCTCAACATCTAGTGAGCCGAAAAGATGCGCGCCGCGATCTGGCCTACCAGCGCACTTACGTGGATCACTCCCGAATCCGCGCCTAGGCGGTTCCGGAACTGGTAGCGCGTGGAATGGCCGGAAAATAGCGCTGTTCGAGAATCATGCGGTGATGAATTTGATGGCCGGCGGTGATGAATCCCAGGGCGCGCACGGTCACTTCCTTCTGGCTGGCCACGCCTCGCCGGGACCACACTTCTTCTCCAAAGGAACGAAACAGGGCGATGCTGGCGGAGCGCACAGCGGCAAATTCCTCCGCCAGATCCCCGAGGCTGCGCGCGGCAAAATTGCCGTTGCGGACGAAATCGTCCTGTTCGAATCCTGGCAACGGTGTATTGTCACCACGGCCGATGCGTAAGGCGCGATAAGTGAAGATACGCTCCGCGTCGGTAATATGCCCGAGGGTTTCCTTGACCGTCCATTTCCCGGCCGCGTAGCTGAAGTTGCCGTCGCGTTCCGTTCGGCCGGCAAACAGCTGCGCCATCTTGGAACATTCGGTCTCAAGAACGCTTAGCAGTTCCGTGCCCGGAACTGCGGCAATGTACTTTCCATAGTACTCGGCGTACTCCGTTGCTTCAGGTTTCTTCATGAGGATCTCCTTGGCGAAGGAAGTAAGTATACCGCCGCTGGACGAACGAGGTGGAACAGCCAAATTGGAAGGAGTTTTGGCTCAGGAGAGAGCGACGGCCAGTTCTCCGGCGGATTCGTTTTCCTTAACGGAGGCTGCGTCGGTGGCCGCGTCCAGTTTCTTGTGCAGATAGATAGCGGACGCGACGGTAATGACGCAGCAGGCCCAGGGAATCAAGGGGGAGATCCAGAAAAACTTCGTGGCACGGCCCAGCGCCAGCAGCCAGGCAAGCGTCGTGAGCAAACCGTAGAGGAAACCGGTGAGGCGCTCGCGCGAGGTCCAATGCAATGGCAGAGCACAAAGGGACTGAATCATGACGCTGAAGGGATAGGCGACGACGAGGTCGATGAAGTAGTGCTCGCCCGTGCCCATGGTGGCGAAAATGGTGAAGACGACGAACGCCAGGGCAATGCTGCGCTCCCAAACGGAGAGCCCGCGAGAGTACCACCACGCGAGCAGAACCCAGGTTAAATGCAGCGAAGGGATGGCGTTCTGCACGCCCTTGATCTCAAGTGGCTCGCAAAGCAGGCGCGCGGCTTGCTCCGTCGTCAAGGGATGCCACGGGAAGCGCTGGAGGAAAAGATGCACGGGGCCAAGCGCGGGAAACAGATTGTAGAAGAGAAGACCGATGGGCCCGGTCACGAGAAAGGCGATTACCGCGGGATGAGCCTTCTCGCGGTCACGCATCAGTTGTCCCGCGTAGACGAGGGCGATCGTCACGGGCAGAGCGACGTAAAACGCAAATCCCAACGCTTTGAAGACCGGCCACATGGCAAAGGCCTGTCCCATCAGAAAAGCGATCTGCAGGCGGAGGCTGGAGTCAAACGAAAACAGATAGAGGTCCAACACCTTGGGATGCCAGATTTGCGTCTTGTCGAGGACGCTGCCCGCGAAGACCATGAACGCGGCGAAAACAAAGGACGGTGCGAACGCGAGCGCGAAGCGCTTTTGCGATTCTCCCTGGGACCACACGGCGCGCAAACCAAGGACGACAAAGCTCCCCATGCCGATGAAAGAGACGCAGCTCTCCCAATTGGGGCGGTAGTGAAAGTGCGCGATGCTGACCGCCGCAAGGATCAGACCCGCAAGAACCGCGTAGAGAACGTCCATCCAGGAGCGGCCAACGCGAACGAGAACGACGATAACGCTGGCCAGAGTCAGCGCAAAGAAGTCGAAGGGCATGGCGGTGCCGGCAAAATAGACGTTGGTCATCAGCCATGCGGACCCGCCGCAGAGGATGGCGGTGAGCAGGGTTTTCAGCCAGTTCGGGATCGTCATTGCTTCGGATCTGATGCTTCTTCCATTTCACCACGAGCGAGGGGGCGAGCCGAGACAAAGGCTTGGAGCTGTGCTTAAGGTATGACGACTGATCTGCGGCGGGAGGGGGAATCTTCGCTTTTGGTTTCGCCGCGCTTATTGCAAGATTAACGGCTGCCTATGAACTCATCGAATTTCAAAGACAAGCGCGTGGCCTTTCAGGGCGAGCCGGGGGCCTTTAGCGAAGCGGCGGTGGTTCAGTTGCTTGGCGAGGGGATTATCACGGTGCCGCGCGCGACGTTTGATGCGGCGTTCCGTTCGATTGAGGAAGGAGCGGCGGACGCGCTGCTGGCTCCGGTGGAGAATTCGCTGGCCGGCTCCGTCGTGCGAGTCTACGACTTGCTGCTCGAAAGCCGGCTGGCCATTGTTGCGGAAACGATTTTGCCGATTGAGATGCAGCTCATCGCGCTGCCCGGCACAACGATGGGAGACATCCGCTCAGTGGCCTCGCATCCCATGGCGTTGGCGCAGTGCGAGCGCGTTTTCGCTGCGCACCCACAATGGAATCGCGTTCCCGCGGAGGATACGGCTGGCAGCGTGCGCGAGATGCTTGCTCGTGGCGACAAGTCCTGCGCCGCTATCGCCGGACGCCGCGCTGCCGAGCATTATCATGCCGAAATTCTTGCGGAACGCATTCAGGACAACGCCGAGAACTTCACTCGCTTCGTGCTGCTGGTTCCCGAGAAGGAAACTGAGAAGCATCTTTCCATCGACGCGCGAAAGATTTCGATTGCCATGCGTTTGGCGCACCAGCCTGGCGCTCTACTTGCGTCGCTTGAGCCATTTGCAAAGCATGGCGTGAATCTGCTGAAAATCGAAAGCCGGCCGATCCACGGGCGTCCCTGGGAATATCAGTTTTTTATTGACCTGGAAGCAGGCGACGCAGCGCACCTCGATCAGGCGCTGGCGGGAGTGCGTGCAGCAACAAGCGAACTGCGCATCCTTGGAAGATACGCAGCGGCTTCACGCTAGGCCTCAGCGGCGGATCTCTTCCAAACAAAGGAAAAGGCCGGCGTTGCGGCCGGCCTCTCCGATACTTCAGGCGTGCTATTTCTTGCTCAGCAGTAGCTGCACTCGGCGTCTCCCATGTTGCCGCCAGTGATGCCGTCGCGCATGCTGCGCAGGCGCCGCCCCAGCCTCTCGGCGAGCTGATGACGAGCGCGCCACAGACGAGCTTTGAGCGTGTTCTCGGTGACTCCGAGCTTTTTAGCCGCCTCGCCGGTCGAGAAGCCTTGCATCTCGCGCAGGATGAAAGCCGTGCGCAAGAGCGGAGAAAGCTGGTCGAGGTTTTCGCTGATCATTTCCCGAATTTCCGTGTTGGCAAAAACCTGCTCCGGCGTCGGCCCGTCATCGGCGAACCGCTCCGTTGCGGGCAGCTCGTCTTCGCGCGGAGGCTCGTCCAGCGATACTGCCGGGCGCGCCTTGGCGCTGCGGCGCCGCATCAGCGCGGCGTTGATGACAATGCGCGTAAGCCAGGTCGAGAACTGCGACCTGCCCTCGAAGCGCTTCAGGTTGCGATATGCGGAAAGCAGGCCGTCCTGCAGCGCGTCTTCCGCATCCTCGGTGTTTCCCAAGACGCGCAAAGCGGTCTGAAACAGCGGACGCTGGTAGCGGCGGAAGAGCGTTTCCACCGCTTGATGATCGCCGCGTTGCCCCGCGCGAATCAGCTTTTCCTCACTTCCTTGTATTCCTACTGCCACTTGTGTAGCCATCGTCTCCCCCCAGTTACCAAGATGATTGGACGCTTTACATACAAAAAGCTCTTTCTCAGTGCACCGGCACGTTGCCGTGCAGTTTGGGTTTTTTCATCAACAACAGAAACGGGATCACGGCAAAAAACACGATGCCCAACATTTTGAAATTGTCGAGGAACGCGAGCATCACGGCTTGCCGCTGAATTGTCCCGTAAACGAAAGCGTGTGCCTGGGCATTGGCATGGGCGGAGGTGGAACCTGCGGCCACCAGCTTGAATTGCAGGCCGTTCAACGTGTTGTGGTAGGCCGCGCTGAGTTCGTTGGCCTTTTCGGTCAAGCGCGCCATGTGAAACTGCGAGCGGCGGTCGAGCATGGTGGTTACCGTCGCGATTCCCACGCTGGCGCCGATATTCCGCGCCAGGTTGATGATGCCCGTGCCCATGTTGGTCTTTTCCTTGGGTACGTATGCGAACGCCGCCACGTTGATGGGAATAAACAGAAACGCCAAGCCGAAACTCTGCAGCATGCGCGCGGTCACGGCGTGCCGGTAGTCCAACCCGAGGTTCCAGCCAGCCATGACGAACAACGCGACGGAACCCACGAGGCAGCCGAAGGTAATCAAAATCCGGGTATCCACCTTGGATACCAGGAATCCCACGACCGGCATCATGCACATAATCACGAATCCGCCAGGAGACAGCGCCAAGCCGGCCAGTTGCGCCGTGTAGCCCAACAGTTGCTGGAGGAGTTGCGGGATCAACACCGTCGTGGAGTACAGAACGAAACCGAGAAAGAACATCGTCAGCGTGGCAACCGCGAAGTTGCGATCTTTCAGCATCCGCAAATCCACCACCGGCTCTTTCTCGCGCCACTCCCAGATGATTCCGGCAATCAAACCAATGAGCATCAGAACGAAGAACACGCGAATGAAGCTGGACGAGAGCCAATCGTCGCGCTGCCCTTTGTCCAGGATGATTTGCATGCTGCCGAGGCCGAGGCTAATCAGGCCGATACCGATGTAATCGATCCGGAAGCCAGCTTTCAAGTTGGCCTTCTTCATGTATGGCGGATCGCTGACCAGGAAATTTGTGAGAATCAGCGAAAGAATTCCCACGGGCACGTTGATGTAGAAAATCCAGCGCCAGGAAAAATTGTCGGTGATCCACCCACCAAGCCACGGGCCAATCGTCGGGGCTACCACGACGGCGAGGCCGTAAACGGCGAAGGCCATGCCGCGCTTCTCCAGCGGAAACGTATCGTTCAAGATCGCCTGCTCGCTGGGCTGCAAACCTCCGCCGCCCGTACCCTGCAAAATCCGGAATAGGACCAGCACGCCAAGGCTTGGCGCCAGTCCGCACAAGAACGAACTCACCGTGAACAGCGCCACGCACGCCATGTAAAAGCGCTTGCGGCCGAGCAAACCGGAGAACCACCCGGAGAGCGGCAACACAATGGCGTTGGACACCAAATACGACGTAAGCACCCAGGTCGATTCGTCGGAGCCTGCCGACAGATTTCCTGCGATATGGGGGAGAGCCACGTTGGCGATGGAAGTGTCGAGCACCTCCATGAACGTCGCGAGGGTAACCGTAATGGCGATCACCCAGGGGTTGATCGTCCCGTCCGGCCTCCGCAGTTTGGATAGAATGTTTCGCATGGCTCTTGGCTATCGATCTCCGCTCCTACCGTGTGTACGTATGACCGCCGCCGCCCTATCCGTATTCCGTGTTAGTTCGTGACGACCGTGGCATCCACGTTCATTCCGGGCCGCAAAACCGCCTTTTCCGCGGGAATGGGGTCGAGCACGATCTTCACGGGGATGCGCTGTACCACTTTCACGTAGTTGCCGGTGGCGTTTTCCGGCGGCAGCAGGCTCAGCACGGAGCCGGTTGCCCCCGCGATCGAATCCACGTGGCCGCTGAAGGTTTTTCCGTAGGTATCGACTTTCACTTCAGCGCGCTGCCCGGGCTTCATGTTGCGCAGTTGCGTTTCCTTGAAATTCGCGGTGACCCAAACGTTCTGCAGTGGCACAACGACAAGCAACCCTTGCCCAGCCTGCACTATTTGTCCGGGTTCCACTTGTTTGTGCGTGGCGACCCCGTCCACCGGCGCGGTGATGTCCGCGTAGCTCAGGTTCAGCTCGGCAGCCTCCAGCGCCGCTCGAGCCTGTTCGACTTTGGCGATCTTGGCCTGCGCGTCGGCGGCTTTCATGCTTACCTGCTTCACATCGGCACGTGCAGATGAGACTCCGGCTTTGGCCTGTTCCACGTGGGCCTTGGCCGCATCCAGTTGAGCCTTGGCCACCTCCACGCTCCGCTGCGCCTGCGCGAGCCGTTCCTGGTCCGCCTTCAGCGCGCTGGCGCTGGCGTCTGCATTGGCTTTCGCCGCGTCATACTGCTGCTTGGAGATTTCGCCCTTTTCCATCAATGGCAAGTAGCGGGCTAGGTCCGCCTTTGCCAGTTCGGCATTGGCGCGGCTCTTTTCCACGTTGGCCTGTGCCCACGCGAGATCCGCGGTCTGCGCTTCTTCATAGGTCGTTTGCGCGCGAGCCAGGTCCGCCTGGGCGCCCATTAACTGCGCGTCGGCGCTGGTCGTTCCGCTCAAGACGTTTTCACGAGTGCGTGGCACGTCGACGCCCGCGGAGCGTGCCTCGCTTTCCGCCAAGAGCAGCGCGGCTTTAGCTTGATCCGCGGCGGCCTGATAATCGCGCGGATCGATCTTTACGAGCACCTGGCCCGCTTTCACCGGCTGGTTGTCTTCCACCAAAACCTGCGCGACCCGGCCATACACTTTCGAGGCCATCGGGGTGATGTGGCCGTCCACCTGCGCATCGTCCGTGGACTCGCGGTCGTGGTAATAGACGAACAGGCCCACGATCGCCGCGAGCGCCACAGCGCCGGCGACGGCGAGAATCCCGCGCACCTTGGGATTTGCTACGCCCTTGGGTGGCTCCTCCAAAGGCAGCTCTTCAGTCGCCTTCGGCGCTCTTGTCGCGTTTTCCAGTCCAACTTCGATTTCGATGCTCATCGTTCCCCCAGATTACTTGGCGTAAATTTTTTCCATTTGCCCGATCGAGCGCGCCAGGTCAGCCCGCGCCTGGTTGAAGCGGTAGAGCGCGGCGATCTGGTTGTCGTTGGCGCGCGAGAGCGAATCCTGCGCCTGAATGACTTCAATGTTGTTGGCCACGCCCGCTTTGAAGCGGTCGCGCGCTTGGTCCACTTCGTCCTTGGAAAGCTGGACGCCTAGATTTGCCACTTGCACTTCGCTGCGCGCAGACTGCAGGTTCAGCAGCGCGGTCTTCACGTCGAGCGCAATCTGATTCCGCAGATCGGCACGCTGCTCCTCGAGCTTCTTGATTTCCAGGTCCGCGCGAACAACTTCCGCGCGGATTCGGCCGCCTGTGAACAGCGGCAAATTGATGCTGCCTTCATACGTGTAGGTGGGCAACGTGGTGTTTCCGGAAGTGCCCACGTAGGCGAACGTGCCGTCAAACTGCACCGTCGGGAGCCGCGAATCCTGGGCAGCTTTCTTCTGGTCCTGAGCCGCTTTGATTTGCGATGCCAGAGCCTTCCATTCCTGGCGGTCCGCGAGCGCAGCCTCCATACTTGCCTCAACTTCGGGCTGCGGCGTGTCAAAGAAGCCCAAAGAGTCCGCCAGTTCCACTTTTTGCCGTGGATCCAGGTTCAGCAGACGGCTCAGACCAAACAGCAGTGTTTCGCGGTCGTTTTCCGCTTCGAGCAGCCTCTGCTTCTCGTTCTGCAATTCGACGTTGGCGCGCAATGTGTCGATCCCCGTGCCGACTCCTTCCTTCTGCAAGTCGGCTGCTTGGTCATACAGCGCTTGCGCCAGGTCCACGCGCGATTGCGACGCTTGAACGTTGGCGACGGCGCGAAGCGTCCCGATGTACTGCGAAACGACCAGAAGAATGACCTGCTCGCGCGTGGAAAGGCTGCTAGCCTTGCTGGCGTCCAGGGTGTGCCGTGCGGCCTGATACCGCTGCCACAGCGTCAGGTCGAAAATCGGCGCGCTCACGCTCGGGCCAGCGGAGAAAAGCTGATAGGGTCCCAACGTCTTGGGAAATCCGGGAAAGGGCGTTTTGCCGCCAAATTGCGCCCGTAGGTTTACCTTCTGTGCTTCGTCGGAAATTCGTGCGCTAACCTGCGGCAGAAGGTCGGCCTGGGCGATGTTTTTGTCCTGCTGGCTCTGCGCCGCGGTTAGAACAGCAATCTGGGCTGTGGGATTTTGTTTGATTGCCAGGACGACAGCCTGGTCCAGTGTTAGGCGCAGCATTTCCGTGGGCGGGTTCGCCGGTAGCACAGTCTGCTTACTCGCCCCTTGGGCTCGCGCTAATTCCGGGCTCAGCAGCAGGCTGAACAGCGCAACATAAAAAACAATGTGCGAACCGCCTGTGCGCTCCCTGGTTGTCCCGTTCTTGGCTGGCTTTTCCCCCTTTGCGATTTCATCCACGATTGCCTGATTCAGGCAGCCTTCCGCGATAAGTTCTCCGCCTTGCCGATAAATCTCTTTTAGCAGCATGCGACCCGCCGCGTCGATGAAACTCACACCGCAAAGGTCGACGTGGAACTTCCCCTCGGGCGACGCGCCCCGAACCTCCCGCCAGCATTGCTCGAGTGTGGCCACAAGAGGCCCGGCGAGCCGCCCCTCTACACTTAGGATGGTTTTCCCGCGTTTCTTATTTGTGGTAATTCTTAGCATTGGCTGTTATCCGATCAGTCGTTAGGAGAGCAGGTCGCTAACCATTCTTCTTTAAAGATTGTTCACATACAAACAGTTGAACAATAAAGGCTTAACCAAATTCCGAAGGAAGGCTCCAATCATTTGTACGCCTATATAAGGGCATTAGACGACAGTAGGTCATGTTATTATAGACCATATATGGGCATAATAGAGGTTGGTATAGGGCGTAGCAGTGCGGCCGGGGCTAGGTACAGCTCTCCCCTTTGCCACGACCTTTGGGCGCGAAAGCTCAAATGGCGTGTGAGCCCGACGAACTACCGTTTCACAGCGATGGCCTGCAGTTCGAAGTGCCCTCCGGCCAGCAGGGAACCAGCGCCGATGAACTCCCGCGCTGGATAGTCCTTCGTCGAAAAGTAACTCGCGTAGATGGGATTGAACTTTTGGAAGAGCGACAAATCCGAGCAGGCAATCTGCACGTACACGAGATCATCCATGGTCATGCCCGCCTGGGCGAGGACTTCCTTCTCGCCGTCGAGAAGAACCTTGACCTCATCTTCGATTTTGTCCGGCACCTTGCCCGTCTTCGGATCAATCCCGATCCGGCCGGCCAGATACAGCGTGTTCCCCGCCAGGATTCCGTCGCTAAACGGCGCCGTTATCGGCCCGCCCGCCAGCTTGATCACTTTTCTCGATGTCTGCGGCGTCGCCTGCGAGAACATTCCGCTCGCCGTCAAGATTGCTCCCACCGCCAGCGTTACAGCCGCCAGACTCATTCGCCGATTCATATCCACCCTCCCCTAACTCTTGCAATGCAGATTTCCTCGTCGCGCGAGTGTAGTCCTGCGCGCGCTGCGCGGCAAGCGAACTCTGAATTGCAACTGGTCTCCGCTTGTCAACCTGACACCACCCGGATATGGCAGCGATTATATCCCGTCACCTATGCCTTCAAGGAACGGGGCTGACGTAAAGCCGGCGCTTAAATTTCCGGCCAGATCAAAACGCGATGATTCCCGTGCGAATGAGATAGAACGAAGTCAGGCCAACCGCAAGCCAGAGAAAGACGCCATGCAGCAAAGGCCGCCATCCCACTTCTTTGAGCGTCCCGCGCGATATTCCGGAACCAATCAAAAAAAGCGTTGCCGTGAGTCCCAACCGTCCAATCAAGAAAAGCTGCGAACTAAAACGAGTAACTACTCCCACGTAGGTATTGAGCAAGGCCGCCAGTACGAAAAGCAAAATGAACCACGGCAGCGGCACGCGTGACCGATGATGCTTGACAACCGCAGTGATGAGCGCCAGGGGCACGATCCACAGAGCGCGAGCGAGCTTGACCGTCGTTCCCACGACGAGCGCGGCGGCCCCGTATTTGGCCGCTGCGCCTACTACAGAACTGGTGTCATGGATGGCGAGCGCCGCCCATAACCCAAATTGTGCTTGCGACAGATGCAGCGCGTTTCCAATCGGAGGAAAAATCAAAAGCGCGACAGAATTTAGAATAAAGACCGTGCCGAGGGAGACCGCCATCTCGTGCTCGTCGGCTTCTACGATTGGCGCGACCGCGGCGATTGCGCTGCCGCCGCAAATGGCGGTGCCGGCAGTAATTAGGAACGAGGAATTCCCGCGCACCTCGAGAAGTTTGCCAAGCGACAGCCCTAGCAGCAGCGCAAACGAAATCCCCATCGCCGTATAGAGAAATCCGCTGCGGCCCGCGCGCAACACTTCGTGGAGATTCATCCCGAAGCCCAGCGCCACGACAGAACTCTGCAATAGAATCCGGGCGATGCCTCGGCTTTCGCTGATATACGGATGCGTGAAACTCAAGCCGAAGAGAATCCCAGCGCTGAGCGCAACGGGAGGGGAAACATATCCAGTGAGCGACGCAAGAAGACCCAGGGCAAACAGAATTTTCGGCAGCACTCGCATGCAATGCAAAGAAGAGTATCAAGCCGGGCGAGCAAAGAGCCAGCGCGAGGACGTCTACGGAACGTTTTCGTGCGGCTTCTCCGGAGACGGAGTCTTGCCGGGGGAAGGAGGAGTTGGAGTCGCTCCAGGCTGTGCTCCGGCAGGCGCGGAGGGGGCTTTGGGAGTCCCGGGACCTCCGCTAAGCGCAGCCACGATTTTCCCCGTGGCCTCCTTGCTCACATTGCAGTTGCGGTCCCAGATGCGGCACTGTGCCAGCGTGTACTGGCAGCCGCAGGCGCAGCTTTCCGCATTGAACCTGTGTAGGGCGGCTGCCTTCTGTTCCGGCGTCAGCTTGGAAAGATCGACCCCAGGTAGTTCGCTGGCGCGGTCGGCGTGCTTCAGGAAGATTTCCCCGGTGTCCTCAAACGTCTCGACTTTGACGTTGCCGATGGGCAGGCCGAGCAACGAACGAATCTCCACTTCATAAAGAACGGGATCACGCAAGCCTTCGTGCTTCTGCACCACGCGGCCTTGTTCGTCGATGAGGAAGGAAGTAGGAAGCGCGGGAATACCGCCATACTGCAAGCGGATTTCATCCGTGACAATAGCGGTCGGATAGTTGATGCCGAACTCGGCGATGAACTTCTGGATGGCTTCCTTATCGTCGTCGTCGACAACCAACCCCAGGATTTGGAGACGGTCCTTGTATTTTCCCTGCAGTGCGACAAGGTCGGGAACCTCTGCGCGGCACGGCCCGCACCAGGTGGCCCAGAAATTCAGGAGCATCACTTTGCCTTTGAAGTCCGCGAGGCTCAGCGGCTTGCCATCGATCGTTTGCACCTTGAAATCTGGAGCAGGATCGGGATTTCGGACAAACCGAATGGTAGGCTGCTGCGCGCGCACGGGAAAAGAGACCAGGCAAAGGAGCGCCGAAAAAGTGACGTAACAAAAGCAGCGGCGCAGATAGAAGAAACAGTTCATCGCTTCTGTTCTAGGAGAGCACATTGGGCGCAAGATGCCAAGCGGGATGGCCTGCATCGGTGCTCTGGCAGTTGAGACGAAGCAAATGAGGCGAATCGATTGGCGACTTTGTTCACCATCCTTCCAGCGCCGGAGATGACCGAGTGCGCAACGGAAGAGGACATTCCGGGACGCGCCGCCGAGATTGGGTTTATGATGCTGGGCGCGGGCCCTCAAAACCCGAACGAAGAAGGAGATCCCCCATGAAAACGAAGACCTTGCTGACGATTGCGGCAGTGCTGGCGGTGCCGGCGGGAAGCTACGCACAGACAGCACCGGCCCCACAAGCGGCCTCAGGACCAAAAGCTTGTGAAGAATTGAAGACAGAAATCGCGGCGAAGCTGGATGCCAAAGGCGTCAAGGGCTATTCGCTGGAAATCGTGGACAAAGACAAGGACGCGGGCGACGCCAAAGCAGTCGGCACTTGCGAAGGCGGCACGAAAAAAATCCTCTACAGCAAGAAAGCGGCCGCCGCGCCAGCCGCGGCAGAGAAACCAAGCAAGCCGTAACGATGCCCGGCGCTGCGATAGAGAATCGCGCGGTGTGAAGCACATTTGAGATGACGCGCAGAGGCACGATGCTTCGATGCCCCCTGTTACGGGGCACCTTTTTGTTCCTGCTACCTGCTGCTTGTTGGTTCAGCGGTATTTCCCTTCAAGGGCAGAATCGCGCGCTCCTGCTGACTCCCGACGCGCCGGAAATGAAGCAGCAGGCGCCCGATGTTTTCAAAGTCCAGATGGAGACCAGCAAGGGCGCCATCACGCTGGAACTCCATCGCGAATGGGCGCCCATCGGCGTGGATCACTTTTACAACCTCGTCCTAGCTGGCTACTACGATGAGAACCGTTTCTTCCGCGTGATTGCCGGCCGCTGGGCGCAATTTGGCATCAACGGCCACCCAAAAATCTCAACCCTCTGGCGCGCGCGAATGATTGCGGACGACCCCCGGCGCGAATCGAACGTGCGCGGCACGGTGGCGTATGCCTTCGCCGTGCCGAACGGGCGCACCACGCAGCTTTTCATCAACCTGCGCGACAACTCTGCGACGCACGATGCTGAGCCATTCGTGCCTATCGGCAAGGTGATCGAAAACATGGAAGTCGCCGACGCGCTCTACTCCGGGTACGGGGAAACATCCGGCGGCGGGATTCGAGCAGGCAAACAAGCCGCTTTGTTTGAAGAAGGGAACGCCTATCTCGGCCGGAACTTCCCAAAGCTGGATTGGATTAGGCGCGCGACCGTAGTCAAGCCATAAGCCCAAAGTAAGCAGGCGCGGAGTAACTCACGATTCGCTTCTTTGCAGGCACTAGAGACGCTGCGAGGCAGAGGGGGCGAGGGCTGAGTCGAGGCAGAAGTCCGGCCGGTGGAAGAAAGCTGGAAGTTCGGAAAGACGAAGTGCCAGCCGCTCGGGAGAAGCAGCGCGCAGGGTAATGTGGCCAAGCTTGCGGCCGGGGCGCGGCGCTTTGCCGTAGAGATGCAAGTGGGTGTCGGGGACGGCCAGAACCTCGGCGGATTCGGGGAGTTCGCCGATGAGATTGACCATCGCGCAATGGCCGGCCGGCCCCGTGGAGCCAAGCGGCAGGCCGAGCACGGCGCGGAGATGGTTCTCAAACTGGCTGGTGACCGCTCCTTCGATCGTCCAATGGCCGGAATTGTGGACGCGCGGCGCCATCTCGTTGGCGAGCAGGCGGCCCTGGTGCTCGAAGAACTCGATGGCGAGGACGCCGACGTACTGGAGCGATTCGAGAACGCGCCGGGCGATGTCCTCGGCGGAGCGTTGCACGCGCGCATCGAGTGCTGGGGCGGGCGCAAGCGACAAGCGCAAAATGCCTCCGCGGTGATGGTTTTCGACGAGCGGGTAGAACGCCGTTTCGCCGGCGCGGGAGCGTACGGCTAGGACGGAGAGCTCGCGCGAGAAGGGTACGAAGCGCTCGAGGATCAGTGGAACTTGGGGCAGTTCGGATTTTGCGCGCGCCACGTCTTCCGTGCTGCGCAGAATCCACTGGCCCTTGCCGTCATACCCCATGCGGCAGGTTTTCAGAATGGCAGGCAAGCCCAGCTGCGCGACCGCGGCGTCGAACTCCCTGGCGTTCGAAACGGAGACAAACTCTGTCGTGGCGATGCCGAACTTCTGAAAAAGCGATTTCTCGGCCAGCCGGTCCTGCGCCGTTTCGAGCGCGCCGGGCGGCGGGTAAACCGGAACGCGTTGCGCGAGCAGCTTGGCGGCTTCGACAGGGACATTTTCAAATTCGTAGGTGACAAGCTCAAGGCCGCTCGCAAATCGTTCGAGCGCCGCGTGGTCCGTGTAGTCTGCAGTGACGCGCTGGGCGATGCGGCCGACAGGCGCTTCGGGCGAAGGATCCAGGAAGCGGAAGTGCAGGCCGAGTGGATAGCCGGCGAGCGCAATCATGTAGCCAAGCTGTCCGCCGCCGAGAATGCCCAGGGTCACCGGCGTTTGCCCTTCTGCAAGGTTTGGAAAGGCAGCGCCGCGCCAGAAACGGAGGGGTCGGGCTGCGCCAGGACGCGGTCCGTCTGTTCGACACGGAAATTGCGCAGCGCTTCGCGGATGCCGGGATGCTTCACGCCAAGAATCGCGGCGGCCAGCAGCGCTGCATTGATGGCCCCTGCTTTGCCGATGGCCAGCGTGCCCACGGGAATGCCGCCAGGCATTTGCGCAGTGGAGAGCAACGAATCGAGGCCCTTCAGGACTTTGGATTCGACAGGAACGCCGAGAACGGGAAGAACAGTCTTTGATGCGGTCATGCCTGGAAGAGGGGCGGCGCCGCCCGCTCCCGCGATGATCACTTCGATGCCGCGTTCTTCTGCGGTAGAGGCATATTCAAAAAGGAGGTCTGGCGTGCGGTGCGCGGAAACCACGCGGGTTTCATGTGGAACACCGAGGCGGGTAAGGATATTCGAGGAGTGCTCCATGGTCTCCCAGTCGGACGTGGAACCCATGATGATGCCGACGAGCGGACGCGGATCTTGGCGATTGAGTTTCTTCACGCGACTCGGTGCCTCTGTCTCCCCATTTTCTCAGAGACTCGTCGTACCGAAAATCTGTGTACCTGCTGGGCCTTGGCCGCTTACTGCACCTTGAGGCTACCCCGACAAGTACCTGTTACTTCTTTTGCGGTGCAGAAATACTCCAACCAGTAATAGAATCCCCGCAAAAATGTCGTAGGGAGCAAAGACAGGATGGTCCCAATAATTATAGTAATTCAGCTTTCCACGCAGCAACGCGAGGAGACCTTTCCCAATCAGGAGCAAACCGAGAAATGCAAAGCCTCCTCGAACAATGGGAGTCCATTCGTCTAGCTTAGAGCCTTTGTTCTTCATCGAGGCCCATATTCTACGGTTTTTTTCAGCGCCTGACGACTTGCTCGCGCTGCTTCCAGTAGTGGCGGAGCTGGCCGACAAGATACAGCGAACCGGTAATGAAAATCGCGTCGTCGGGCGCAGCTTCTGCGAGCGCCTGGTCCAGCGCCTGCTCGGCCGAAGAAACGACCGAGAAGCTGGAAGCGTGGTGCGAGGCAATCTCCGCGAGGCGCGCCGCGGAGATGGCCCGGGAAGTACGCGGTTCCGTGAAGATCACTTCGGCGGCATGTGGGAAAACCTGCCCTGCGACTTCGTCGACGGCTTTGTCGCGCAGCGCGCCATAGATGAGCCAAATCTTACGTCCGGCAAAATTCTGCGCGAGGAACTCCGCAAGTTCGCGCGCCGCCCCTGGATTGTGCGCGCCGTCGAGATAGATGTCCGGCGTTGATTGCAGCTTCTCGAGACGGCCAGGCCACACGGTGTCGCTCAGTCCACGAGTAATAGCGTCGTTTGAAATGCGAAAACCGCGCTGCTGCAGATGCCGCGCGGCGGCCAGCGCGTTGAGCGCGTTTTCCAACTGAAACCGTCCGGGAAGACTCGGCGTGAGCTCGAATGATTGGCCCGAAGACGATTCGGTCACACGGGCACGCGCATAGCCGTCCTGCATCGACTCGCTTTCGATGCGGAAGAGTGCCGCAGGCTCGAGGACCGGGCAATCCAGCTCTTTCGCGTGCGCCAGAAGCACTTCCCGCGCCTCGGGACGCTGCGCGGCGAGCACCACAGGCACGCTTGGTTTCAGGATGCCCGCTTTCTCCCGGGCGATTTCCTTGAGCGAATGGCCCAAAAAGTTTTCGTGGTCAAAATCAATCCGCGTGACAATCGTGACCGTTGGCGAAAGAATGTTCGTCGCATCCAGCCGTCCGCCGAGCCCGACTTCGAACACGCCGAACTCCACGCGCTCTTGCGCGAAACACTCGAACGCCAGCGCGGTGACACACTCGAAATAGGTGGGATGCGCGCGCAGTTTGTGCGCCGCAAGCAGCTCCTCGATCACCGCGTGCAGCCGCGTAAAAGTCTCGCCAAACGACGCGTCGCTGATTTCCGCACCGCAGATGCGGATGCGTTCGTTGATTCTCTCCAGGTGCGGCGAAGTGTTCAGTCCGGTACGAAACCCGGCGTGGCGCAGAATCGATTCGAGGAATGCCGCCGTGGAGCCTTTGCCGTTCGTTCCGGCGATGTGTGCGCTCGCGTAGGCCCGATCAGGACGGCCAAGCCGCTCAGACAAAACGGTGATGTTTTCGAGGTCGAACTTCGCTGCCGCAGCCTGCGTCGGCGCAGCGAGTTCCCGCCCCAGCGTCAGAAGGTAGCGAACCGCCGCGTCGTAATTCATTCTCAGCCAATCAGCAAATCGAGCGCGTTGGCGATGTAGGACTTCAGCTCTTTGCGGGGAACGACGGCATCCAAAAAGCCGTGCTCGAGGAGAAACTCCGAACGCTGGAAACCTTCGGGGAGCTTTTGGCGAATGGTCTGCTCGATCACGCGCGGCCCCGCAAAGCCAATCAGCGCCCCGGGCTCGCCGATATTCAGGTCACCGAGCATGGCGAAGCTCGCTGTGACGCCGCCCGTGGTCGGATCCGTCAGCACGGAAATGTATGGAAGCTTCTCATCGTCGAGGCGCGCGAGCGCTGCGGACACTTTGGCAAGCTGCATCAGGCTGATGGCGCCTTCCATCATGCGCGCGCCACCAGAACACGAAATGGCAATGAAAGGCTGCCTCGTTTCGATGGCCAGCTCGATGCCCCGTGTCACTTTTTCTCCGACCACCGCGCCCATCGATCCGCCGATGAAACCGAACTCCATGGCGCACATCACCACCGGCCGGCCATTGAGTTGCCCTTCCGCGGTGATCACCGCATCATTCATCCCCAGTTTCTTCTTCGCTTCTTTTAGCCGCTGCGCGTACGGCTTGGTGTCGACAAACTTCAGCGGGTCCGTCGAGGTCATGCCGGCGTCGTGCTCGGTCCAGCGGCCATCCAGAAGCATTTCCAGCCGCTGGGGCGCGCTCATTTTGAAATGAAACTGGCACTTGGGACAGACGAACAGATTCGCTTCCAGGTCCTTGCGGAAGACGATGGTGCGGCACGACTCGCACTTCACCCACAGGCCCTCCGTGCGCACGCGGCGCTCTTCGGGAGGGGTGGTTTGTTCGATCGATTTTTTCTCGCGCTTGAACCAGGCCATGAAAGCAGTTTCAGTCGTCCGTTTTTACTCTCTCGTTAGAGGGGCGCTACGTCGACTCCAATTTCGAGTTTCTTTTTTCGAATTAACGCTTTTAGTAGTCGATCCCCCGTTGAGCCAGTATACCCTTGGTGTACGGGTGTTTCACCTCGCGCATCTCGGTGACCAGGTCAGCCAGCTCCACCAGTTGCGGATGCGCGTTGCGGCCCGTGCAGATGACGTGCACGCGCTTGGGGCGGTTTTTCAGGGCCTCGACCACCTCCGCGGCGTCGAGCATCTTGTAGCTGATGGTGTAATTGATTTCGTCTAGCACCACCAAATCATATTTCCCGCTGTAAATCGCGTCTCGCCCGGCCTGCCAGCACTCCTGCGCCAGCTTGATGTCCTCCGGATCGGTTTCCGCGCCACCGATCTTCACGAACCCACGGCCCATCGGACGAATCTCAAACTTGTCGTCCCCGAGCATTTTTGCCGCATCCAGCTCGCCGTAATGCCACGAGCCTTTGATGAACTGCACCATCAGCACGCGCAAGCCTTGTCCCACCGCGCGAAACCCTGTGCCCAACGCGCAAGTCGTCTTGCCTTTGCCCGGCCCGGTGTAAACAATCAGCAATCCTTTTTCTTCCGGCATCGTTTCGTTTCGGAAAATCCGCTTCGCTGAGTCGCGAAAGAACTAGAGTGTGCGGACCAAGCCCGGAAACGTCAAGTCGCTTATGCAAGTTGCAGTCGCTTGACGAGTTCCTCAGCGATTGCAGCGATTCTTGTGCGCGATTCAGATGGCAAGTCGCGCCCCTGCGCGGCGTCCGCATCGCGAATGACGATCCACAGGCCGGGGCGGTAGGACTCTTCCTCATCGGGGCAAATCGCGCCGGTCAGCTGCGCGATTTCTAAGCCTGAGCCGCTGAGCAGCTCCGTCAGGACCCCGCGGGCATCGTCGATCAAATCGCGAAAGCCCTGGGTCACCAGAACGGCATCGATATCGCGGGGCGTGGGGTGCTCCAACTCGTGAAGATCGTAGTCCGGCAGCGGCTTCTCGAGTGGAATTTCGATGGTCGCCGATGGCTGGCCGTCGTCGGGAACGATGCGAATCGACATACTCGGTATGGTATAACCCGGCGAGCTATTTGGGATAGGGGCCGCCGGAGAGAATCGCGAAAGCGCGGTAGAGTTGCTCGGCGAGCATAACGCGGGCCAGCTCGTGCGAGAACGTCATGGCGCTGAGCGAGAGTTTTTGCTGCGCGCGCTGGCGTAGCGGCTCGGGAAAGCCGTCGGCATCGCCGCAGAGGAAAATCAATTCGCGCGTGCCACGATCCCGCAGTTCGCCCAACCATTTGGCAAGCGCGTTCGAGTCAAGCGTCTTTCCCGCTGCATCCAGCAGGACGGACGTCGCGGCTCGGTCGGCATCGAGTTTCTTCAGGGCAGCGGCGCCATCGCGTACTTCCACCATCTCGATCGCGCAAGAGCGCCCGATGCGCTTGATGTAGTCCTCGAGGACCGCGCGCAGTTCCGGTCGCCGCGTCTTTCCCAACATGAGAAGCTGTATGCGCATTCGCAGTCTTCAGCCGTCAGACCTTCTGTTCGCGAATTGCGAATTTCGCGTTTCGATTTTCAAATTTCCATTTTCCGCTTCACTTCAATCCGTACTTCTTGCGTTTCTCCAGCAGCGTCTTCCGGCTGATCCCCAAGGCTTCCGCGGACCGGCCGATTTGGTAGTGCGTGGCTTCGAGTGTCGCGGCAATCACTTCGCGCTCGATTTCTTCGAGCGAGCGCAGACCCGCAACGGGGCTGGCGGCGCCCGGTGCCGTGGCGCGAACCATCTCCGGAAAATCCGCCGGCTCCAGCCGGTCAGCGGGCGTGGCCGTCGTCCCGCGATTGCCTTGCGAAAATACAATCGCTCGTTCTAGGGCGTTGCGCAGTTCGCGGACGTTCCCGGGCCACGCATACGCCGCGAGCATGCGCCGAGCGGCTTCGCTCAACTCGGCGTGCGGCCGCCCGTGAGCCGCGCGCAAAATCGCCAGCAGATGCTCGGCTAGCGGCAAAATATCCGCACGGCGCTCGCGCAGAGGCGGAACCGTCAGGGTCAGCACGTTCAAGCGGAAGTACAAATCCTCGCGGAAGCTGCCGGCTTTCACCGCCCCGGGCAGATCGACGTTCGTCAGCGCGATGAGCCGCGCTTCGATGCGCAGCGTTTCGGTGCTGCCCAGCCGCTCGAACGCGCGCTCCTGCAGGACGCGCAGCAGCTTGCTCTGCGCGCCCGGCGAAAGCGAAGCCACCTCGTCGAGCACGATCGTGCCGTTGCCGCCGAGTTCCAGGCGGCCAAGCTTGCGCTCGACGGCGCCGGTAAACGCGCCGCGCTCGTGGCCGAAGAGCTCGCTTTCGACCAGTTGCGGAGGCAGGCTGGCGCAATCGATTTTCAGGTAAGGCGCGTCGCGCCGCGGCCCCAGCTCATGAACCAGCCGCGCGAGATGGTCTTTGCCGGTGCCGCTTTCTCCGGTAATGAGAAGAGTCGTTGGCACAGCGGCGACTTTTTCCGCGAGTTCAAAGAGGCGCAGCGATGCCGGGTCGTCCGCGATCCACGGCAAGCGCTGGCTGTTCATGGCTGATAACGGCTGCCGTGGCGGCCCGAGAACGGCGTCTCGGAAAGATGCCCGCTTCGGAAAGCCGTTCGTTCGCCCTCGTGCGCCGCTGAAGAGCGGTCGGAATCGTCAGGAATTTCGAGTTTGGGCGCATACCTCCACAGCCGCTCGAGATCGTAGTAGCGGCGGGCCTGTTCGCTGAAGACGTGCACGACGAAGCCGCCGAAGTCCAGCAGCGCCCATTCCGCGGAGCGGTGACCCTCGCGGTGTTCCGGCGAGCGGCCGGCCTGCTTGTACAGCTGCTCCTCGATCTCCGTGCAGATGGCCTGCACCTGCGGCGTGCTGAAGCCCGTGCACACCACAAAATAATCGGTGAACGCGCTCGCGCTGGAGAGGTCCAGCACGGTAATCCCAGCGGCTTTCTTTTCTTGTGCGGCTTGGACAGCCAGGCGGACACCTTGTGGCAAGGATTCGAAGTTCACCGGTATAGGCCCTGTTTGAGAATGTATTCCTCGACCCGCGCCGAGACAAGTCCCTGAATGGCCTGTCCGCGTTGCGCGCGTCTCCGAATGTCGGTGGCGGAAACTTCGCTCGAAACGTTTTCGAGCAGGTAGACCGTGGTGCGGTGCAACTGCGCCACGACCTGCGACGGATGCTCTTCCTCCGCCTCCTTCTTGCCGTTCGGCCTCGCCATCAGGTCCGGCGGAATCACCAGCCGCAGCGCCTCGGCGCGAATTCCCGGCCGGTTGGCGATAATGAAATCGCACAAGCCCAGCAGCGTTTCGTATTCCTTCCACATCGGGATGTCGAGAAACGCATCCGCGCCGATGATGAAAAAAATCCGGTCGCCGTGCCCGTGGTACAAGTGGCGGAAGTAGCGGACCGTGTCCACGGAATAGTGAAGCTGTGTGCCGCTGAAGTCTTCGCCCGCTTCGGCCAGCGAAGGCACAAAGTGCGGATGCTCGGTGCACGCCAGCGCGACCATGGCGAATCGATGCGGGAACGGCGCGAGGTGTTGCTTCAGCTTGTGCGGCGGCCGGCTCGCGGGGATGAAATGCATTTCGTCGAAATTGAATCGCCGGTCGGCGGCGCGTGCGACCGCCAGATGACCGCTGTGGATGGGATCGAAAGAACCGCCAAAGAGCGCGATGCATCGTGGATGATGTTTTGCGGCGGTGCGGTGCGCCTGCGCGGTGGTCAATGCGCCTCCCAAGAAGTCTCTATCGTGGATTCTCTCACGAATCGCCGTCTTGGCCAGCGTGCCGCGCGGAAGGGTCAACTTTGATGGCGTCCGAAACGCTGTCGTCCGCTTCTAGCGCCGCGCGCGGAATCTTATCGAGGGCGTCGGCGATCGAGCGCACCAGTTCCTTCACTCCTTCACCGGCCACGGCGGAAATGGAGTGAAATTCGAGGTTGTGCTTTTTGCAATACGCGCGCAGCGCGTCGAGCCGCGCGCGGTCCGTCGTAGCGTCGAGCTTCGTGGCCACAACAATCATCGGCTTTTGCGTCAGCGATTCGCTGAACGCCGCCAGCTCGCCGTTGATGACCTCGAACGAATGCACGGGTTCGTCCGCGTTGGAGTCGCTGGTGTCGATTAAGTGGACGAGCAGCCGCGTGCGCTCCACGTGGCGAAGAAAGCGCGTACCGAGTCCTGCGCCAAGATGCGCTCCTTCGATGAGCCCGGGCAGATCGGCGACGACAAACGTGCGCCCGATTTCGCGTCCTTCTTTGCCAACTCCGCCGTCCGCGTTTACGACGCCAAGGTTGGGCTCAAGCGTCGTGAATGGATAGTTTGCAATCTTCGGCCGCGCCGCGGAAATCACGGAAATCAAAGTCGACTTGCCCGCGTTGGGGAAACCTACGAGGCCGACGTCCGCAAGCAGTTTGAGTTCGAGCCGCAGATGGCGCTCTTCACCGGGGAAACCGTCTTCATGTTCGCGCGGCGCTTGATGCCAGGGCTTGGCGAAATGCTGGTTGCCGCGTCCGCCGCGCCCGCCGTGCACCACAAGGACGCGTTGGCCCGCAGTAGCGAGATCGGCGATCATTTCTCCCGACTCGCCGTCGAAAGCCAACGTTCCCACCGGAACTTTCAGGATCAGGTCTTCGCCGGAGTGACCCGTGCAGTTCGAGCCTTCCCCGTGGCGGCCGCGGTCGGCACGAAATTCGCGGTTGTAGCGGTAGCGCAGCAGCGTGTTGTCGTTGGGATTGGCTTCCAGGTAGACGCTGCCGCCGTTCCCGCCATCGCCTCCGGAAGGCCCGCCGCGCGGCACGTACTTTTCCCGGCGAAACGCCACGCAGCCGTTCCCGCCGTCGCCGGCTTTTACGTAAATTTTGGCTTCATCGACAAACACGAAACAAACCCCGCGAAAAAAGATAACATAAGCAAACCCGCGAAACGCGAATCTCGCGGACGGAGGCAGCTCGCAAAATGTCGCGCATCCTGAAGCGCCTGGCAGCGCTGCTGCTCGTCCTCATCGTTCTCGTAGCGGCCGGATACTACGTGCTGTATCAGCGGCGCACGCCGCTGCCCGCCGCGCCACCACATGCGCGCGTCGCACCCGCCATCGCCTCGCTTCCCGGCCTCTCCGCCTGCTGGATCGAGACGGGAAAGACGTTCACCCATTTCCCCATCGCGATGACCGCCGGTAGCGTCCTCGTGCGTCATCCCGCAGGTGATCTGCTCATCGACGCGGGAAACTCCAGCCATTTCAGCGACGACATCAAGGACTATCCGTTTCTGCTGCGGCTGAAATTGAAATCGCTCGCCGGGCAACTCAATCCGGAAGTGCCGCTGCCGGAGCTGCTGCGCCGCGCCAGCGAACCTCCCAGTAAGCTGCGCTGGGCCATCCTCTCGCACGTCCATCTGGACCACGCCGGCGGCTTGATGGACTTGCCACACATGACGGTGCTGATGACACGCGAGGAGCTGATCTTCGCCAATGATCCTGAGATTCAGGCCAAAGGCTACGTCATCGGCGCGTATGCCAAGGCTTTGCCAAAGCTTGAAAAACCCACGCTGAAATTTGACCCAGTGCCCTACGAAACCTTCGACGAGAGCGCCGACCTTTACAAAGACGGCTCCGTGGTCGTCGTCCCGCTGCGTGGCCACACGCCGGGAAGCGTCGGCATCTTCGTGAACCTCTCGCCCACGCGGCGCTTCTTTTACGTCGGCGATTCCGTGGACGACGAGCGCGGCTTCGAGGAGCGGGTCGGCAAACCGTTGCTTCTGCGTGACAGCGACGATGACCCGGTGCGGGCGAACCAAATCGTCGGCGAGCTCAACCAGCTCCACGAATTCGTGCCGGCGCTGGCCATCATCCCTGCGCACGGCCGCAGCGCCTACAAAAAGTTCTTCCCCGCCGGTCCGCAGAGCTGTGTTGCTGGCTCTTCCCAATAGCCGCGGAAAAAGAAAACGCGGTCCAGAAACGCGGGACCGCGGAAGTGCATCGGTAGGGGCGGCGCTTGCCCCGCCCGACTTAATTCGCTGCCGCTTTCGCGTGCGTGGCGAGGTCTTTTCGTCGGGCTTATAAGATCTGTCCCAACCCCACAGCCACCTATACGGTCATCCCGACTCTGAGGGCGCGGTCTTCCGCGGCCTCAGGCGGAGGGATCTGCTTTTCTTTGAGCTTCGGGATTGTTGCTAGTTTGCCGCCGCTCTTGCTGCGGCAGGTTCGACGCTGATGAACCGTCCATGGCGGCCCCGGTCCTCAAACTTCACTACGCCGGTGACCATCGCGAACAGTGTGTCGTCCTTGCCCTTGCCGACGTTCTCGCCAGGCTGGTGCTTGGTCCCCCGCTGCCGCACCAGAATCGTGCCGGCGTTGACGAGTTGTCCACCAAAGCGCTTGACGCCCAGCCTTTGTCCGTGGGAATCGCGGCCATTCGTTGAGGAGCCGCCGCCCTTCTTATGTGCCATGACGCAATCCTTTTCTGTTCTATCGCTGCCTGTGCATCGAACCACCCAAACTGTTATCCCGACCCTGAGGGCGCGGTCTTCCGCGGCCTCAGGCGGAGGGATCTGCTTTTGGTGTTAAATCTTGATGTCCACGACCTCGACGGCCGTGAAATTCTGCCGGTGGCCGCGCTGGATCTTGTACTGATTGCCTTTCTTGAACTTGAGGACGGTCAGCTTCTTGGCGCGCCCCTGCTCCACAATCTTGCCCGTCACGCTGGCCTTACCGGCGTCCGCGCCGGTAAAAATCTGCTTGTCCCCATGGACCGCCAGGACGGAGCCAAAATTGACCTTTTCTCCTACTTTGCCTTCCACCCGCTCGATGCGGATGGTGTCGCCGGGCGCGACGCGATACTGCTTTCCCCCGGTCTGGATAACGGCGTACATCATTCCTCCAAGTGCTAAAGACAAACATTCATTATACGGTCCGCCCCAAACAC
>CAZGFL010000016.1:0-86651 GCA_964524985.1 uncultured Acidobacteriaceae bacterium | reverse complement strand
CTCCACCGCGGCCGCCTCTCGACCGAAGTGAAACGCAAGGAGCCCTGACACTCGCGCTAAAGAAAGCTGGAAATCCTTTGGAAGAGCAAGGTCACGTTGAATGAAGACTATTCCTCGTCCGAAGAGGCAACTTTCAGAACTGCGAGGAAGGCTTCCTGGGGGATATCGACCTGGCCGACGCGCTTCATGCGACGCTTGCCTTCCTTTTGCTTTTCGAGGAGTTTGCGTTTGCGCGTGATATCACCGCCGTAGCACTTGGCCAGCACGTTCTTGCGTATCGCCGCCACCGTTTCGCGCGCAATCACGCGGCTGCCAATCGCCGCCTGAATGGGCACCTCGAACATCTGCCGCGGAATCAGTTTGCGCAAGCGCGTCACCAATTCGCGCCCGCGGTCATAAGAAAAATCGCGATGCACGATCAGCGCCAGTGCGTCCACCGGCTCGCCGCCCACGAGCACGTCGAGCTTCACCAAATCGGACTCATGATACCCGGCAAGGTGATAATCGAGCGAAGCGTAGCCGCGTGACGTCGATTTCAGGCGGTCGTAGAAGTCGAGCACGATTTCGTTGAGCGGCAGTTCGTAAGTCAGCATCACGCGCGTCGGCGAAAGGTACTCAAAATTTTTCTGCGTGCCGCGCTTTTCCTGGCAAAGCTGCAGCAGGCCACCGACCGAGTCTTCGTTGGTGATGATCATCGCTTTGATGATCGGCTCCTCGATCTTGCTGATGTCGCTCGGCGCGGGAAACTTCGCGGGGCTGTCGACTTCGATCACTTCGCCGGTCACGCGCGTGATGCGGTAGCGCACGCTCGGCGCCGTCGTAATCAGGTTCAGGCCGAACTCGCGCTCCAGCCGCTCCTGCACGATTTCCATGTGCAGCAGACCGAGGAAGCCGCAGCGAAAACCAAAGCCCAGCGCGACGGAATTCTCCGGCTCGTAGAAGAACGCCGCGTCGTTCAGTTGCAATTTTCCCAGCGCATCACGCAGCGGCTCGTAATCGTCGGCGAGTACGGGAAAAAGCCCCGCGAAAACCATCGGCTTGATGGCCTCGAATCCCGGCAGCGCGGGCGCAGGACGATCGACTTCGATGACCGTGTCGCCCATGCGCGCATCGGCCACTCGCTTGATGTTCGCGACGATAAAGCCGACGTCCCCGGCCTCGAGCTCTTCGAGCGCAACGGGCTTGGGGGTCAGCGTGCCGAGCTGTTCGACTTCATAGGTTTGATCGCCCGCGACGAGCTTGACTTTTACGTGATTTGCAACGCGGCCTTCTTTCACGCGCACGAGAATCACCGCGCCGCGGTAGATGTCAAACCAGGAATCAAAAATCAGTGCCTGCAATGGATTGTCCGCGTCGCCTTTCGGCGGAGGAACGCGCGCAACGATTGCTTCAAGCACGTCTTCGACGCCCAGCCCACTCTTCGCGCTGATCAACAGAGCGTCTTCGGCGGGAATCGCCAGCACGGTTTCGATTTGTTCTTTTGCGAACTCCGGTTGCGCAGCGGGCAAATCGATTTTATTGATTACCGGAATAATCGTGAGGTTATGTCCCGCGGCGAGAAACGTGTTTGCGACGGTCTGTGCTTCCACGCCCTGCGAAGCGTCAACGACCAGCAACGCGCCTTCGCACGCGGAAAGCGCGCGTGATACTTCATAGGAAAAATCGACGTGCCCCGGGGTGTCGATCAGATTCAAACGGTAGGTGTTTCCGTCTTTCGCTTTGTAGTGCAGGCGGATGCTTTTCGCTTTGATGGTGATGCCGCGCTCGCGCTCCAGGTCCATGGAGTCGAGAAACTGCTCGTGCATCTCGCGTTCGGAAAGCGCGCCGGTCATTTCGAGCAGGCGGTCGGCAAGCGTGGATTTGCCGTGGTCGATGTGCGCGATGATGCAGAAATTCCGTATGAACTTTGGATCCATGTAGCTCGATTATCGCCTAGCTTGCGATTGCTTTTCTTTTTTTCAGTTACCGGCAGGAGCCGCTTCTCTCGAGGACAATATGCAAAAACCGTGCCGTGTAATCATTCAGTGTGCCACAATTCGCAGGCCGCGTCAGCCCGTTTGGCCCGCGAGCAATTTGGCCTTTCGAACTTGGGAAACCACACCAACGCCGCCAGCAGCCCGGTCGAACGCAGGACGATAAGGAAGGTGCAGCTCCGGCTGATTCCGTTTTTATTCCTGCTGTACGTCGTGGCTATGGTTGACCGTATCAACGTCGGCTTCGCGGCGCTGACCATGAACAAGGACCTGGGCGCCACGAGCCAGCAGTACGGCATCGTCGCGGGCGTTTTCTTTCTGGGCTATTTTCTCTTCGAAGTTCCAAGCAATCTCATCCTGCACCGCGTTGGGGCGCGCGTGTGGATCTCGCGGATCCTCCTGAGCTGGGGAGTTATTGCCACGCTGACCGGGTTGGTGCAAAGCGTCCACCAGTTGTATGCGGCGCGGTTTTTGCTGGGCCTCGCGGAGGCGGGCTACTATCCCGGAATCGTCTTATACCTTACGTATTGGATTCCCCAGCGCGAACAGGCGCGAACGCTGGCGTTGTTTCTGACCGGCTATCCGGTCAACAGCGTACTTGGTGCGCCGATCTCCGGCTTCCTCCTGGAACATGCGCACTGGCTGGGACTGGGAAGCTGGCGGTGGCTCCTGATTCTCGAGGGGCTGCCTGCCATCGTTCTAGGAATTCTCACGTACTTTGTGCTTCCCAATCGCCCGAGCGAAGCCGGGTTTCTAACGCGTGAAGAAAAAGAGTGGCTGCAATCGGAATTAGCGCGAGAAGAACAGTCAAAGCTCCAACAACGGCCTCAAACCGCGATGGAGGGATTGCGGAACGGACGGGTGTGGCATCTCGTGGCGATTTACTTCGGAATGATGCTGGGCGGCTATACGATGGCGTTCTGGATGCCGCAGGTGGTGAAATCTCTTTCGAGCGAATATTCATACAGCTTGGTCGGGTACCTGGTGATGATTCCTTACCTTGTGGCGCTCGCGGGGATGATTTTGGTTGGCCGCAGTTCCGACCGGAAAATGGAACGCCGGTTGCACGTGGCGGGTTCGCTGCTGATTGGAGGGGTCGCGTTCATCGGTTTGGGAGCGGTGCACGCTCCGGCTCTCTCCATCGTCCTGTTTGCGTTGCTGGCAACCGGATATTGCAGCTCCCTGAGCCCTTTTTGGGCAATGCCCAGTGAATTTCTGACGGGATACTCCGCGGCCAGCGGGATCGCGTTGATCAATGCAACGGGAAACCTCGGAGGCTTTGCGGGGCCGTACGTAGTTGGTTTCCTCCGGGAAAGGACCGGGAGTTTGTTCGGCGGCTTAGCCTTCGCGGGATTTTTCATGATCGTCGCGGCGGTCCTTGCGTGGAAACTCCCGAAGACCACGAGCGTCGCAACGAAAAGCGAGGCGTGAATCGATCTGAATGCGCGCGTTACGGCACGGAAGCTTGATAGCGAGCGGCATCGGCGGGCTTACCCCAAGATTGGTAGAGGGTTGCCAAGCGGCGCTTGGCTTCGAGAGTGGAAGGGCCCTGCTCGCCTTGAACTGCTTTGATCGCGGCGTAACTGCGTTGCAAGAGCGGCTCCGCCTCGGCATAGCGTTTTTGCGTGGTCAGGCACTCGCCCAAGGCTCCTTCGGAAATTCCGATCAACAGATTGCCTTTGGGGTAAAAGCGCGCGCGGATTTCGAGGGCCTGGCGCAGATAGGTTTCGGCCTCGCGCGACCGGCCGGATTTGTTGAGGATCAGGCCCAACTCGAGAAGGGGATTGGCAAAATACGCGTTGTCCTTGGGTTGGGCAAACGCGCGGCTAAAGACCTGGATGGATTCCCTAGCGGCACTCTCGGCGCCAGCGTAGTCGGCCTTCTTGTAGAGCAGATCTGATAAGCGAAAGAAACTCATGGCGGTATCGGGATGCGAATCGCCGAGGAGTTTGCGACGCAGCTGCAAGCCTTCGCGAACAACTGGCTCGGCTTCGTCGTACTTGCCCTCTTTGATCAGCACAGCGCCGAGATTCGAAAGGGTAGCCGCCATTTCCACGTACGTGCCTTCGGGAAGCTTGCGGTATTCATCGATGGCCGCGCGGTTCAGGCGCTCGGATTCTTTCAGGTCACCACGGCGGTAAGCCACGTCGCCAAGGTCATTGTCCATAATGGCGACATAGATGCGGTCCTTGCCGGTTAGCAGGGAAGCGTATTGCAGAGCCTCTTTCAAGTAGCCTTCGGCGGCCTGGTCCGCCTTTTGATCGAGCATGGAGCCGTAGTCTCCCAGCGCATGAGCCATAAGACGGGCGTCGAGATGTCCGCTTTGCGCTTGCTTGCGCTCGATGTCGATGTCCTGGTGAAACAACGACTCTGCCTCAGCGGTGTTGCCTTTTCGCAAGAGCGCGTTCGCGAGCGCGTTGGAAGTCTCGACGGTCTCGTGGCGCTCGCGAGTGTAAAGCCGGGTGTACTTTTCGAGGGCGGAGCGCAGAATCTGCTCGGCTTGGTCGAAGCGGCCCTGGGCAAAGTAAACTGTTCCGATGGTGCGCTGCATTTCCGCCAAGACTTCGGGCTGATCGCCCAGTTCAGATTCCGCGCGCCTGGCAGCCTGGTCAACGACTTCCGAGACTTTGGCGTCCGGGTCCTTCCGAGGATTGGAGGAACCATAGCCCGGACTCGAGAAGCTCAACATGTCCTGAAGAAATGCGTTGATACGCTGGGCCTTTGCGGATTCGCGGCGCGCCCGTTCCCCTTCGGCAATGGCGACGCGCGCCTGCCAAGTGGTGGCGGCAATTCCCGCGGACAGAGAGAGGAGGAGCAATGCCGCGGCCGCGACACCGGCCTTGTGGCGCGCGATGAATTTTGCCGCGCGATAGCCAGCGGTGTCGGAACGCGCGAGGACCGGCAAATTTTCGAGATGACGCGTGATGTCCTGTGAGAACTGCTCGACCGAGGCATAGCGGCGCTGGGGCTCCTTGCGGAGGGCCATGAGCACAATATTGTCGAGGTCGCCCTGAAGCCTGCGGCGCAATTTGTCCGGAGTGCCTTCGCGGGTTTCGCTGACCGATTGTGAAGTCACAGGACTCGACGCTCCCAAATCCTCGGTCCGTCCCACCGCCGCGCTGGCTTTCTCCGGATCTTGCTCACAGATGGCGCGCTCGATTTCCTGAGGCTCCCGTCCCTCGAGTCGATAGGGGCTGTGCCCGGTGAGAAGCTTGTAAAGCAAAACACCGAGCGAATAGACATCGCTGGTGGTGGTGATGGCGCCGCCGCGCACCTGTTCAGGGCTGGCGGATTCGGGGGTCATGCGGCGGGTTATGGTCACGGTGGGATCGGCGCCGGCGGGATCTGAGGCAAGAAGCTTGGCGATGCCGAAGTCGAGGAGGCGCGGGACGCCTTCCTGGGTGACGAGGATGTTGCCCGCTTTAATGTCGCGATGAATCACCAGGTTTTGATGAGCGTACTGAACGGCGGAGCAGACGCTTTGGAATAGCTTGAGGCGATCCGTGATATTGAGCTCGTGCTGATCGCAATACTGATCGATGGGCTGGCCCTGAATGTATTCCATCACAAAGTAGGGCAGGCCCTCGTCCGTGGTGCCGCCGTCGAGGAGACGGGTGATGTTGGGGTGGTCGAGGTTGGCAAGAATCTGACGCTCGCCGCGAAAGCGCCGGAGAACATCGTCAGTGTCCAAGCCACGCTTGATGAGCTTGATGGCGACTTGTTTTTCGAAAGCCTGGTCAGCGCGCGAGGCGAGATAGACGGCGCCCATGCCGCCACGGCCGATTTCGCGAATCACTCTGTAAGGGCCAATGCTGCGTCCCACGAAAGACCGGCTTTCTCGATCTTCGAGTAAACGCACGCCTTCGACAAACGCCGGGGTTTCGGTGAAGCTTCCTTTCTCATAGGAGAGAAGCAGCGATTCAATTTCCTGGCGCAACGAGGCGTCGGCGCCGCAGCCGGAATCGAGCAAGGCGGAGCGCTGGGCCGGTTCGCACTCCAGCGCGGAATGAAAAAGCTCCTCGATCTGACGCCAACGCTCCGGCTCCATGATTCACCTTACGTGCCAAGCTCACGACGCAGCCAGGCTCGAGCCATTTTCCAGTCGCGCGTCACGGTAGCCGACGAGACTTTGAGCGCTTCGGCGGCTTCATCAATGGACATGCCTCCGAAGTAGCGCAGTTCAAAGACCCTCCCTTTGCGCTGATCGATGGCCGTGAGGTTGTCGAGAGCGGTATTCACAGCCACCAGTTCATCCGCCCGCTCGTCGGACATGACCGCAACGTCACCGAGGGGCAGGCTACGCACGCCGTCCCCGCGCTTGGCACGGCTGCGCCCGCGGGCGTAATCCACCAGGATGTTGCGCATCACTCGAGCGGCGACGGCGAAAAAATGCGCGCGCGTCTGGAACTGGACATTTTGCTGGCCTACCAGGCGGAGATAAGCCTCGTGGACGAGAGCGGTGGTCTGGAGGGTGTGATCTTGGCGCTCCCGGCGCATATAGGCGTTGGCGAGCCGGTGCAGCTCATCGTAGACAAGGGGAAAGAGCTTCTCGAGAGACGCTTCGTCGCCGTTGCTCCAATTGGCAAGGAGGCGCGTGATTTCGCCCTGGGTTGACATGGCGTGGCCAGCGGGGAACTGCCGCGAAGCATACCACAGGGAGAACGTGCTCCGGGAGCGAGGTGACCTCCAGAAAAAAGGCTGATTGGATTCGTCCTGGAATGTCGCTTTACAGAGTATAGGGCGAAATACGGTGGCCGCAACTCTTGGGAAGGCACAGTGGTGCGGCAGATCTTCTCCCTACGGCACACCCCGCACGCAAATCCAGAAACGGAGAAGCCCATGAAAGCTCGTCAAGGGCAGTATCGTAGCGATTTAGTCGGGAAAGTATCTTGCCTGTTTACACGGACGGACGAGAGGAAGCCGCAAAGGGCCCACGACGCAGCTTCGAGGGTGGTGTCGCGACGTGCGAAACGAGCTGGTAGAGCTGTGCTGCTGTTGGTGCTCGCCGTGAGCGTCACTCTAGCCGGCCGCGCTGCACAAAATGTCACCGCATCGCCTGCAGCCGTGCCCACCTCCACTTCGCTCAATGGCCCCGGAAACATCTTCTTGACAGCGAGCCTGATTGCAAACCCGAATGCCGGCAATGGAGCCGCGGTTTCCGTCGCCGTTGCCGACTTCAACGGGGACACCAAACAGGACATTGCGGTAGCAAGTGCCGGGTGTAATACCTGCGGCGTGACCATCCTTCGCGGCAACGGGGATGGCACGTTCCAAGTGCCGCTTACCACCGCCAACCTCGGCGGGCCCTATTTTGTGGCCGCCGGAGATTTCAATGGCGACGGAAAACAGGATCTTGCAGTCATCGGGTATTTGCCCAGCAATTTGACTATGCCGGCGGTCTTCATCCTTCTGGGAAATGGGGACGGCACATTCACTCTGAAGACCACGCTAACTGGATTCACAACTCCCAACGCGATAGCCCTCGGAGATTTCAACGGCGACGGCAAACTGGACATGGCCGTTTCCGAAAGCCAGCCAGGAGCAGGTACACCCAGCAGTGTTCTCGTGTTCCTCGGGAATGGCGATGGGACGGTGCAAGCCCCCGTCAGTACCACGGTCACGGGCGCAGGGAACGCGACGTATATGGCGACTGCGGATTTTAACAAGGACAACCATCTTGACCTCGTGCTTGCAGATACAAGCACCAGCCACGTCGTGGTTCTCCTCGGGAACGGTAATGGCAGCTTCCAGGCGGCGCGTAGCTTTCCCATTGCTTACTCGGGGTGGGACGTGGCCGTGGGGGATTTTAATGGCGACGGAATTCCTGATATCGCGGCGACCACTACGGCTGCCAATACGGTGGACATTCTTCTGGGCAAAGGGGATGGCAATTTCCAGCCAGCGGTGAGCTACAGCGCAGGTCAACTGGGGGGAGGCACGACGAACGTTGCCGTGGGAGACTTCAACAAAGACGGCAAACTGGACGTCATCACTTCGGTCTTTGGCGCCTACGGCCTCGGTAGCAGCGTAAGCGTACTGCTTGGGAAAGGGGACGGAACGCTTTTGCCTCCTTCTTTGGTGACCGCGAATCAACAGTCTGGGCAGTTGGTAGTGGCGGATTTCAACGGGGATGGCAACCCGGATTGGATCGCGGCAAAGAACAACGGAATGCTTATGACGCTGGCTTTGGGAAATGGAGACGGCACATTCCGCGCCGGAATGAACTATCCGTTGGGTGGCGCGCCCGACGTAACCCTGGCGGACGTCAACAAGGATGGTAAGTTGGATGTTGTGTCGGTGGACCCCGGTTCGAGCGACGTTCGTGTCTTGTTGGGGAAGGGTGACGGCACGTTTCAACCCGCGATCATTACTCCTTTGACGCTACCGACTTATGGCATCGCTACCGGAGACTTTAACGGCGATGGAAATCCGGACGTCGTGGTAGGTGACTCTGCCGGCGGAGCCCCGCGGAATGTGATTGTTTTGCTCGGCAGAGGAGACGGAACCTTCGCGGCTCCGGTTACCTTCACTACAGGAGGGTCAGGCGAAGGCCTCATCCTGACGGCAGATTTCAACGGAGACGGTAAGCTGGACATCGCGGTCGTCAACCAGAGCGATAATACCGTATCTATTCTTTTGGGGAACGGCGACGGGACATTCCAAGCACCAAAGATCACTCCAGCACTCGCGACAGATGGATTCTTGGGAGCCATGGCTGCCGCGGATTTGAATGGAGATGGGAGGCTGGATCTTGTGGTGCCCGACTGGGTGGGCGCCGCCTCCGGGCAGGTGGCCATCTTGCTCGGCAAGGGGGATGGCACGTTTCAAGCGCCGACTTTCTTGACCTCCAGCGGGGGCTCGACGTGGCCGGTGATCGCGGACTTCAACAAGGATGGGAAGCTGGACCTGGCGGTCGCCAATCAATTCGGAACGATAGACGTCTTCCTGGGCAATGCAGACGGCACTTTCAACACACCTCTCGTTTTGAATGACCTCCAGACCAACATCGGCAACCCAATACCAATTTCGCTGGCGGTGGGCGACTTCAATCTGGACGGAAATTTGGACTTGCTCGTGGGGCCCAATAGTTCAGACATCCAGGCTAATCCGTTCACCAACGTGAACGTGGGGCTGCAATTGTTTTTAGGAAATGGCGACGGGACCTTTCAGGCGGCGCAGAACTATCTTGCCAGCGCACGATCCAATCCCGTGCTTGTCGGAGACTTCAATGGCGATGGAGTGCCGGATGTAGCCGCGGGAAATGCCGGCGAGAATATTGTCAGCATCCTGCTGAATCAGACTCCGCCACCGGTAGCGGTTTCGCCGAAGAGCCTGCCCTTTGCAAACCAACTTGTGGGTACCAGTAGTCCAACGCAGCTGATTACGGTGAAAAACAATGGAGCGTCCACGGCGACAATCACCGTAGGCATCAGCGGCGATTTCACGCAGACAAACAACTGCGCTTCCCTTTCCGCCGGCTCCAACTGCGCCATCAACGTGGCTTTTAATCCTTCGACTACCGGACCGCGCGGCGGCGCCGTGACAGTTTCAGACAACTTGCCGGGAGGTCCGCAAACCGTGGCTCTGACGGGAACGGGTGTGGCCCCTGCGGTGACTCTGAGTACCATGAGCATTCAGTTTGGCAATCAAGATGTCGGAACGACGAGCGCACCGCCACAAGTGGTGGGCCTGACCAACACAGGAACGGCGGCGCTTACCATCACGGGCATTACGATTATGGGAGCGAACAGCGGAGACTTTGCGCAGACCAATACGTGCGGAGGAAGCGTTGCCGCGGGAGCGAATTGCTCCATCAATGTGACGTTCAAGCCGACGGCGATCGGCGCGCGCACTGCTTCTGTGTCCATTACCGACAACGCAGGGGGAAGCCCGCAGAATGTGACTTTGACCGGCATGGGCGTGACGCCAGCGGTGATGCTCTCGACAAACAACGTCAACTTCGGAACTCAACTGGTGACCACCAGCAGTAACCCACCACAAAACGTCATGTTGACGAATAATGGAACAGCGACGCTCAATATCACCAGCATCGCCATAACGGGAGCAAACGGCGGTGATTTTTCGGAGACGAATACATGTGGAGCAAGCATTCTAGCCGCCGCAAACTGCACGATCGCGGTGACGTTCAAACCGACGGCCACGGGTAACCGCGCGGCAAGCGTGACGATCACCGACGACGCCACCGGAAGCCCGCAAAATGTCTCCCTGGCTGGGACGGGAACGGATTTTTCGATTGATGTCGCGACCAATGGTTCTAGTTCGGCGACCGTGGCTCCTGGCTCGCCGGCAAACTACAACCTGCAAGTCACGCCCATCAGCGGTTTCAATGCAGCGGTTGCGTTGAGCTGTACGGGAGCGCCGTCGGAGGCCACTTGCACAGTGTCGAACTCAGTGACTCCCAACGGCGCACCTTCTCCTTTCTCTGCTAACGTAACCACCACTGCTCCCTCCATGATGGTGCCGCACAGGCTGCCTCGGAATTGGCCGCCCGTGATTCTGTTGCGCTTTGGCATTTCCATCCTGGTGGTTCTCCTGCTGATTACTTCGCAAGCGCGCCTGCGAATGGCAGCGGGGCGACGCAGGCCGGGTATTGCTTACGGTGTGATTCTTGCTTCCATCCTGGCGATTGTGGCCTGCGCGAGCGGCTGCGGCGGTGGCGGTGGTGGTGGCATTCATGATCCCGGGACGCCTGCGGGAACCTACACGCTTACTGTGACTGGTACATCGGGTGGCGTGAACCACCAGTTGAAACTCACTCTAACCGTCCAATAGCCTTAGGCTTCTGGCACTGGCGATGTGTCAAGGCCTCCGGTAATGCATACTGCAACGGATTGCGGGATGGCGTTTGTGCGGTTGCGAGCAGGGTATATAGTAACTAAGAGCGGTGCGCACGCCGCTTTTCCGTCACCTCGAATGATTCGTGCGACCGGTCACGGGTGGGGCGCCCGACCTGCGCCGGCTCAGCAGCTGGCAGGCAGTTAAGAACCACAAAGGCAAATCGAACGGATGGCCGCAGACGTCAGCAAGCATTTGGAACGCGCCAAGCGCTTCCTCGAAAAGAATCGCGTCGAGGACGCCATTGAGGCGTATCAGGCGGCATTGGAAGAGGCGCCGCAGCACCAGGAAACGACGCAAGCGCTGGGCGACTTGTATGCCCGAATCAACCAGCCGGACCGCGCTGCCGTGTACTACGGCTCGCTCTTCGACATGATGGTCGAGCCCAAGGATGAGGCTAAGGCGCTGGCCCTGTACAACCGTTTCCTGCGATCGAATGCGGCGCAGCAGCCGCCGGAACGCATCGCGCGCTACGCCTTTTTACAGCAAAAACAGAACCGGCCCGATGAGGCAGTCGCGCAGTTCAGCACGGCCGGGGAGATGTTTGCCGCCGCGGGACGCGACGAAGACGCGCTTTTCTGCTGGGAACGAATCGCGCAGCTCGAACCCGACAATCTTGCGCGCCAAATGAAACTAGCGGAAGCTGCGGAGCGCATCGGGAAGAACGCGCTTGCGGCGAGGGCGTTCCTGCGTGCCGGGCAACTCGCGACAGCCAGCGGCGCTTCTGCGGATGCGCTGCACCTTCTTGGCCGCGCATTCAAGCTTGCGCCGCAGGAACGCAGCGTGTCGCTGCTCTACGCGCAAGCAAATCTGCAAAGCGGGAACGCGGTGCGCGCCGCGGCGTTGCTCGAACCTTTTGCCAATTCCGAAAGCGACGCACCCTTCCTGATGACCTACGGCGACGCGCTGATGCGCGCGGGTCAACTGGAGCGCGCGGGCGAAGTTCTGGAAAAGCTGGTCCGAGAGAAGAGCGAAGGCATGACGCAGCTCTTCGATCTGGCGGACCGCTACGCCGCCGCGGGGCAGGATCAGAAGGCCGTTACGATTCTGCAAACGCTGAAGAGAAAGATGTTCGCGGAGAAACGGCAAAACGATTTCGCCGCGCTGATGGACGGTATCGGCGGCAAATATCCGCACTCGCAAGGCATTCTGGAATTTTGGGCCAACATTCACAGCGAGCTGAACCGCGAATCGCAATACTTCGAAGTGCTGATCAAGCTGTTTGACGTGTACTTGACGTCAGGCAACGTGAAGAAGGCCGCGGAGTCCCTGGAAAAGCTCGTCGATATCGATCCTTATGATTACCGGAACCAGGAGCGGCTCGAGAAGCTGCGCGGCCGCGTGGAGGACGGCTATCTGAAACGGCTGGCGAGCCGGTTGACGCGCGCGAGCCAGGCCACAGGAGGACACACGCCGCAGCCGCCGCCCGCGGTCAGCCCGGCGGCTCCGCCGGCCAACGCGGAAGAAGCGCGGCAAATGCAGGCCCTGGAAGATTTGATCGTGCAGACGGAAATCTTTTTGCAGTATTCGCTACAGAGCAAGGCAATGGAACGGCTGCAGAAGATTGCCATCATGTTTCCGGGCGAAGAAGCGCGAAGCGCCCGATTGGCGAACTTGTATCAGGCAGCGAACTGGTGGCCACAAGGCGCGCCCAAGGCCAAGGCTGAGCCAGTGGTCACGGCCACTCCGGTGCGCGCTGCGCCGGTGAAGGAAGAGCCGGCGGCGTCGGCGACCAGCCGGACGGGCGTCTATTCTGCGGAAACGCTGCGCGACCTTTCTAAAATCTCCGAGATCAATCAAAAGATTTTCCGGCAACAGACGCCGCGCGCGATGCTGAACACCGCTGTCAACGAAGTGGGTTCGTACCTGCGCGCGACGCGCGCACTGGCAGTGGTAGGCACGCCCGGACGGCCGCCGGAAATGGCCGCTGAATTCTGCGCCACAGGCGTGAAACCTGCGCCGGGCGCGCAAGTAGTCCTGCTGCTGGCGCAAATGGAAAAAGCGGAGCCGGATCAACTCGGCGGGTTGACGGTGCAAGCCGCCGAAGGCTCGATCCTGGGGGATCTGGGCCTGTCGACCGCAATGGGTGTAATGATCACTGACAAAGAGACACAAGCTCCCGCGGGCATGCTGATTGCCGGGTACGCCGACGACCACAAGTGGAAGCCCAACGAAGTCTATTTTTTGCAGGCCATCGGCGACCAGATGCTGATGAGCGTCAGCCATACGCGGCTGCGTTCGCTAGTGCGGCGCATGGGAGTTTCCGACGAGCGCTCCGGGCTGCTGAGCCGCAGCTCGTATGTCAGTTGTTTGCTGACCGAAGCGGACCGCGCGCGCACGCAGGGCACGCCGCTGGCCCTGGCGGTCTTGCAGATCGATCGCGGCGCCGAGATTCTGCGGCAGCAGGGCGAGCCGCCGCTCGAGCGTTTCCTGGAGCAGCTGGCACGATCGCTGCAGCCTATCGTTCGCCAGAACGATGTGGCAGTGAAGTACACGGCGTGGGCGCTGGCCTTCATCCTGCCGGATACCACGCTCGTTGGCGCGCAGAACCTGGCGGATAAACTGAAGCGGGCGGCCAGCGGGTTGCGGCCACCGTGGGACTCGACGCAGATCACGCTGAGCGCGGGAATCGTTGAAGCCGTGGCCAAGCAGGATTACGACAGCGAAGATATCGTGACCGATTTGATCAACCGCGCGGAGTTTTCGATCGAAGAAGCCCGCAAGAAAGGCGGCGACAGCATCATCGCGCTGGAAACCCCGAAGCTCTAAAATCCATATCTGAGAAAGAAAAACGCGCCGGCAAGCGGCGCGTTTTTCTTTTCCTCGAACAATTGAGGATGTGTTGTCGGCTACATCCCCATGTACGTCACGTGGACGTACGCTCCAGTGTGAATGTTGTAGAGCAGATACCAGCCGTCGTGGTCGGTGTCTTCATACACGACGAAGTCGTCATCGGGGCAATCCCAGCACCAATCCGAGGCAACCGCCCAATCCCAGGCAGCAATTTGGAACGAAAAGCCGCCGGGGAACCAGAAGATGTGGCGGTCGCGATCAAAGCGCTCGACGCGATACCGGTAAGTCGGGCCGAAATGCTCGAAGTGACCGTGTTCGAAGGGATGATCGAAATGATAGCGCTTGTCGTCGGGGCGGTCGTGACCGTACCAGTGGTCGTTATTGACATGCGGGAGGCTGTTCACGCGTCCGCCATCCTTGCGTTCCGGCTCGGGACGTGCCGAGCGAGAGTCGCGCTTCGGCGGAGGCTGGGGAATGCGTCCTTGGTTGGCCCGGGGCCCGTTTGGCTCGTGCGAAGGATGCTGCTCGCCGTGCTGCTCATTACGCTGTTCGTTGCGCTGAGCGAATGCCGGCACTGCAAGCAGTACGGATGCGGCCAGTAAGGCTGTGCGATTCTTCATCGTTTTCTCCTCTAAAGCATGCGCAAAGCTGAGTCGCACGCAGAGTTAGCTGGGTTGTCCTAGGGTTCCGGTTCTGTGACGCGCCGGAGGGCGGGTTGGGGTACAGGCGTTTCGTCTTAGGAACCAGGGGCGGTAAACTATCAAAGGCTAATTCTAATCTTTCGTATGTGAGGCATGTATGTTTCCAACGGACATCGTGATTGTGGCGGGCGCACGGACGCCGATGACGCGGTACACGGGCGCATTTTCCGATGTGAGCGCGATTGAGCTGGCGGCGCATGCTTCGAAGGAAGCGATTCGGCGGTCGGGGGTCGATCCCGGCGAATTCGATCACGCAATTTTCGGCAACGTGATGCAAACGAGCGCAGACGCGATTTATGGCGCGCGTCACGTGGCGTTGAAAGCCGGGCTGAAGGTCGAAACGCCGGCGGTGACGGTGAACCGGCTTTGCGGTTCGGGCATCGAAGCGATCACCCAGGCTGCCCAGCGGATGCTGCTCGGTGACGCAACGATGGTGCTGGCGGGCGGCATGGAAAACATGACGCAGGCGCCATTTGTGATTCGCGGCGCGCGCAATGGGTTGCGCTTGGGAGGCGGGGCGCTCGAAGATTCCCTGATGGTGGGACTGACGGACACCTACTGCGGACTGCCGATGGCGTTGACTGCGGAAAAATTGGCGGAGCAGCATGGGATTGCGCGAAAAGACGCCGATGCTTATGCGCTGCGTAGCCAACAGGCGGCGGATGCGGCCTACAAGGCGTGCCGCATCCGGGAAGAACTGGTGCCCGTGGAAGTGAAGCAGGGAAAGAAGACGATTGTGGTCAGCGAAGACGATCACCGGCGGCCGGAAACGACGATGGAGACGTTGGAAAAGCTGCCGCCGTCGTTCAAGAACGATGGAATCGTCACCGCCGGGAACGCCAGCGGCATTGTGGACGGCGCGGCGGCAGTCGTCGTGACACGAGAGGCCACTGCGAAAGAGCACGGGCTGAAGCCCGTAGGACGCATAGTGTCGTGGGCCGTGGCGGGCGTGGATCCGAGCATCATGGGCATTGGGCCGGTTCCGTCTTCGCAAAAGGCGCTGAAGCTCGCCGGCTTGACGCTGGAACAGATGGACCGCGTGGAAGTGAACGAAGCATTCGCAGCGCAGTATCTGGCGGTCGAGAAGGTGCTGGGTCTGAAGCGCGACAAGACGAATGTCAACGGCGGAGCGATTGCGCTCGGACACCCACTCGGCGCCAGCGGAACGCGCTTGGTGATTACGATCTTAAATGAGCTGCGGCGCAATGGCTTGCGGTACGGCCTGGCCACGGCGTGCATTGGCGGCGGGCAGGGAATCGCGATGATCGTGGAAGCGATGAAGAATTAGTAGCTGGCAGTCACACGCGCAAAGGACCTCCTCTCAGGACTGTTTCTGATAGACTTTCTTTCCCGGACGGAGGGGTTCGTCCGCAGTTTCAGCGAGGAAACGCATGGCAATTCAAAAGGTGGGTGTCGTGGGGTGTGGGCTGATGGGCTCCGGCATTGCGCAAACGTGCGCGACGGCGGGTTTCGAGACGCTCGTCCGCGAAGTGACCGCTGAACTGGTGGACAAGGGATTGAAGGGCATCGAGAAGAATCTCAATCGGCTGGCCGAAAAGGGAACGATCACCGAAGCGGCGAAGAGCGAAATCCGCGGGCGATTGAAGGGCACGACGGCCATTGAGGACTTGAAGAATTGCGATTTGATTGTCGAGGCCATCATCGAGCAGCTCCCCGCGAAGCGCGAACTGTTTTCCGCGCTGGATAAGCTTTGCCCGCCTTCCGCGATTTTTGCCAGCAACACCTCTTCGCTGACGATTATCGAGATTGCTGCAGCTACAAAGCGGCCGCAGCGTTTTGTGGGGCTGCACTTCTTTAATCCGGTCCCAGTGATGAAACTCGTGGAAGTGGTGCGCACGATCGCGACGGACGATGCGGTGTACGAGGAGATGGTGGCGTTCGGCACAAAATTGGGGAAATCGCCCGTTCGTGCACGTGACGGCGGCGGTTTTATCGTGAACCGTCTGCTGGTGCCGTATCTGCTCGACGCGATTCGCGCGCTGGAAGAAGGTGTCGGCTCGATTGAGGACATCGACAATTCGATGAAGCTCGGCTGCGGCCACCCCATGGGGCCGCTGACGCTGCTCGATTTCGTGGGACTGGATACAACCTATTACATTTCGCAGATCATGTTTGATGAGTTCAAAGAGAAGCGCTTTGCGTCGCCGCCGCTGCTGAAGCGCATGGTGCTGGCAGGTTGGAACGGACGCAAGTCGGGGCGCGGGTTTTACGATTATGGGGATCCACAGAAGCCAAAAGCGATGAAGCTTTAACCGGGGTTAGAAATGGCTTACGAGAACATTTTGTACGAGAAGAAGGACGGCATTGCATACATCACCTTCAACCGGCCGAAGGTGCTGAACGCCCTGAACCGCAAGACGCTCGAGGAATTGCAGCACGCGTTGCTTGATGCGCGCGAAGACGCGAGTGTGCGCGTTCTGATTTTGACCGGCGCGGGAGAAAAGTCGTTCGTGGCGGGAGCGGACATCAGCGAGCTTGCTGTGCAGCAGCCCGTGGAAGCAAAGGACCATGCGCTGTTCGGACAGGGCATCAGCCATCTTTTAGAAACCATGGGCAAGCCGTCGATCTGCGCCATCAATGGATTTGCGCTGGGCGGCGGCTGCGAACTGGCGATGACCTGCACGATTCGTTTGGCGAGCAAGAATGCCAAGCTTGGGCAGCCCGAAGTGAAGCTAGGAATTATCCCAGGATTCGGCGGCTCACAACGGCTGTCGCGGCTGTGCGGCAAGGGCGTGGCGCATGAACTTTGCTTGACCGGCGAAATGATCACGGCCGAGGAGGCGCTGCGCATCGGGCTCGTGAATCATATTTACGAACCGGCAGAGTTGTTGCCTGCGGCCGAAGCCCTCGCGAGGAAAATCATCGCCAATGGGCCGCTAGCCGTGAAGTTCACGATGGAGGCGATCGAGAGGGGCATGGAAATGCCGCTGGAAGAGGGATTATTTCTGGAAGCGTCGCTTTTCGGCGTTGTCTGTTCAACGGAAGACAAGCGTGAAGGCACGAAAGCGTTTTTGGAAAAGCGCCCTGCGCAATTCAAGGGGAAATAAAGGAAGTAAATGAGGTCATGGAAGTTAAGGATAAGAGCCAAGAACGACTGGCTTGAATCAAGATGGCGGAGAAAATACAGCCCGGGAAAATTGACGGAGGACTGAGCGCGTCAGGATTGCGTTTTGGAATTGTTGTGAGCCGGTTTAACAGCTTCATCACCGACCGGCTGCTTGCCGCGGCAGTCGATGCCTTGGAGCGCTCCGGTGCAGCGAGCAAGGACGTGGACGTGGTGCACGTGCCCGGGTCATTCGAATTGCCGCTCGCCGCCAAGAAGCTTGCGGGGACAGGGAAGTACGACGCGCTGATCACCATCGGCTGCGTCCTGCGGGGCGAGACCTCGCACTACGATTACGTTTGCTCGGAGACGGCTCGCGGCCTGCAGCTCGCGCAGATGGATACTGGTCTGCCGATCATCTTTTGCGTGCTGACCTGCGACACGCTGGAGCAAGCCATTGACCGCGCAGGATTGAAGGGCGGAAACAAGGGATTCGAGGCGGGGTTGGCGGCTGTCGAAATGGCGCAACTCTCGCGCAAGCTGAGTGCCGCTCCGCCGAATGCCGCGCCAGCCGGAAAGCCGCGGCGCAAGTAACGTGTCGCTCCGAACCAAAGCCCGCGAGTTTGCGATGCAAATGCTGTTTCAGTGGGACATGAGCCAGCAGGATCCCGCGAAGCTCGAAGGCAAATTCTGGAAAGGCGCCAAGGCCGCGGACAAGACGCGCTCATTTGCCAACGAGCTTTTCGAAGGCGCCGCGAAAAACGTCACTACGCTTGACGAAATCATCGCCAAACATTGCGAAAACTGGCGGTTCGAACGGCTGGCGGCCATCGACCGCGCGATTCTTCGCCTCGCCATTCACGAGATGAGAGCGGCTGACACCCCCGGCAAAGTGGTTCTCAACGAAGCGGTGGAGTTGGCCAAGAAATTCTCCTCGGATGAGTCCGGCCCGTTCGTCAACGGCGTGCTGGATTCAGTCCATAAGTCCTTGCAAAAAAAGTAGTTAGCGGTCATCCCTCAAACCTTTTGGTGGGTTTACCTGCCGGCATTTGGAGTCCCATGTCGCGCCGAAACTTTGTTTTACACGACGGGTTTGCAGTGGTAAGTGTGGTGGTATTTTCAGGAATCGCTTTTACGAGGAGAGAAGACATGAAGGCAGATTTCTTCGTCCGTCGAGGTGTGCTCGCGCTCGCGTTTGCCGGATTGCTCGCTGGGGGCATCTATGCGCAGGATCCGACTCCGCAGCAGCAAGACAGCAAGAACGATAAGAAGGACATCAACCAGGACAAGAAAGACCTGGCTAAGGATCGCGCCGACCGCAACGCCGATCAGCGCGACATCAACAAGGACAAACAAGACATCAAGAGCGACAAGAAGGACGTCCGCCAGGACAATAAGGACATTCGCCAGGATAAGAGCGATGTGCACGGCGACAACCGCGACATTCGCAACGACAAGACCGATTTGTCCAAGGACCGCGCGGATCGCAATGCCGACCAGCGCGACATCAATCACGACAAGACCGACTTGTCCAAGGATCGCTCGGACCGCAATGCGGATCAACGGGACATCAATCACGACAAGGGCCAATTAGCCAAAGACGATGCGAAATATGGCGCCAACAGCTCGCAAGCACAAGCTGACCGCAAGGACCTTCACCAGGATCGCGCGGACCGCAATGCCGATCAACGCGACATCAATCACGACAAAACGGATCTGGCCAAGGACCGTACGGACCGCAACGCGGACCAGCGGGATATCAATCACGACAAGACCGACTTGTCCAAGGATCGCGTGGACCGCAACAAGGACGTCAAGGACCTGAATGCCGACCGCAAGGATCGCAATTCGGACGTGAGGGACCTGCACAACGATCAGAAAGATCTGAGGCAGGACCGCACCGACCGCAACAAAGACCAGAAGGACATCAACAAGGACAAGAAGGACCTGGCCAAGGACCGCAAAGACTTGAAACAGGATCGCAAAGCGCAAGCCAGGGCCCGGAAACACTAAACGGCAAACACTGAATCACGATAACTAGACTGCTGAGATAGGAAAAGGCCGCTGAGAACTCCCGGTGGCCTTTTCTTTTTCCGCGGGGATTTGCCTCAAATGCGAATGGTGCCTTCGAGTACTTTCACCGCTGCCCCGCTGACGCGTGGCACCAGTTTTTTGCCCGATTTGCTGACCTGCACCTCGATGTGGCTGGGCCGGCCCATCTCCGCGCCTTGCAGGATGCTCAGCGTGTGGCCGGGGGCAAGCCTGCCATGCTTTACGAGATATGCGCCGAGCGAGCCTGCAGCAGAACCCGTGGCAGCGTCCTCGTACAGTTCCCACGGCAGCATGCCGCGGGAGAAAGCCTTGGAGTTGCCTTCGAGCGCGAAGCAATACGACATCGTGGCGTTCTTGCCCTGTAATTTTCGCAGTTCGTTCATGTTCATGGCGATCTTGCGCAACGCCGCGCGATTGCGGAGCGGCACCATCAGGTTGAAAATTCCGGTGAATACGATTTCCGGCTCAAGTTTCGGATCAAGATCCTTTGGCGAGAGTCCGAGGGCGGAGGCCAGTTTTCTTTTGCTGATCTTCTCGGGCTTGAACACCGCTTCCTTCTGGGTCATGGTGACGAGCTGCGGGCGTCCGTCCTTGAAGCGAATTTCCACCGGTAAAACTCCAGCGCCGGTTTCCTGAAGGATGTGTACGCCGCCTTCCTGTGCGGGGACGACGCCGAGTTCGGCGAGAAGGAACCACGTTCCAATCACCGGATGGCCGGCGAGTTTCAGTTCTTCTTTTGTCGTGAAAATCCGCAGCCGCGCCAGAGCTTCTTCGTCGGTCGGCTTCTGCACGAAGACAGTTTCTGACAAATTCATCTCGCGCGCGATGGCCTGCATTTGATCGTCGTTGAGGCCGTCGCCGTCGGTGAAAACGGCCAGGGGATTGCCTTCGAAACGCGTGGTGGTGAAGACGTCGAGGGTGTAAAAGCGATGTTCCATGGCGGCAAATGATCCGCGCCAGGCGACCGAGCAAAATGACCGCTCAGATACGCTCGAGGTGCGCGAGAGTCCTTTCGCTAGTGACGTTTCCGGTGTTCAAGGTGGATTTTGGTTCGATCAGCACGACGTGCACTTCTTCGTCTGCGACCGGACAGTGTTCGACGCCATGCGGCACGATCACGAACTCGCCTTCGCGCACGAGCGTTTCGCGGTCGCGAAACTTCATCCGCAGCGTTCCCTTCGTGACCAGGAACAGCTCATCTTCCAGGTCATGATGATGCCAGAGAAAATCTCCCTGGAACTTCACGGCCTTGATGAGGCAGTCGTTCACCTCTCCAATGATGTGCGGCTTCCAGTATTCGGAAAAGCGGCTGAATTTGTCTTTGAGATTGACGGAATGCATGGTCTTGCTCCTTGTTTTTACGTCCCAATCCCTAAAGCGCGTGCACGATGTGCGTCACCGCTTCGAGAACGCGGCGCGTCATCTCTCGTTTGTTCGTCTCGGAGTAAACGCGCAAGAGATTCTCCGTTCCCGAGGCGCGCACCATCACCCACCCGGCGTCGTCGAGGTAGACCTTGACGCCATCCATGTTTTCGCGCCGAGTCACGGGAAGATCGAGCACATGACTCAGCTTCCCGTCCGAAAAATGCGCGATGACCTTTTCTTTTTGCCCGGGCTTCAGGTCCAGATCCACGCGGCCGTAGTGGTATTCGCCGAACTCTGCATGCAGCGTGGCCAGAAGCTCGCCGAGCGACTTGCCGTGCCAGGCCATTAGCTCCGCAAGGAACAAGGCGGAAACCGTGGCATCGCGCTCGGGCAAATAGAGGCTCGTCCCGATGCCGCCGCTCTCTTCACCGCCGATCAAAATATTCTGCTCGAGCATCAGCTCGCAGATGTATTTGAAGCCGATGGGTACTTCGTAGAGCTTGCGGCTGAATTTTGCCGCGAGCTTATCGATGAGCTTGGTAACGGAAAACGTTTTCGCAATGTCACCGGACAAATTGCGCGTGCCGGCCAGGTGCCAGACGAGCAGGGCAAAAATCTGGTGCGGATTGACGAAGGCACCGGAGCGATCGATCGCCCCGATGCGGTCGCCGTCGCCATCGGCGCAGAAGCCTGCGTCGTATTTGCCGGCGAGCACTTCCTGACGCAACGCTTCGATGTGCGGCTCGATTGGCTCTGGATGCACTCCGCCAAAGCGCGGATCGCGTGTCCCGCGAATCTCGTCGCAATCGATGCCGTTGCGCCGGAAGAGTTTGGGAAGTAAGCCCGCAGCTGAGCCGTGCATGGGATCGAAGACAAAGCGGAGTCCCGCTTCCCGCAGGCGCTTCCAATCGACCAACTTTTCGAGAGCCTCGAGATACGGCGCGCGCGGCTCGAGCGCGTGGACCAATTCCTTGCGCGGAGGCAGCGGTGGTACACCTCTTTCTAGAACGCTTTCCAGTTCCTGCTCAATCTGCGCCACGATGGAAGGCAACGCGCTGCTGCCATAGCTGGCTTTGTACTTGATGCCGTTCCAGCGGTACGGATTGTGGCTCGCTGTAACGACGATACCGCCCGCGGCTTTCTGGTGGCGCACCAGGTAGGAGATGGCCGGTGTCGGGCAAGGCTTGTCAGCGAGCCATACCGGCGTTCCCGTCGCGCTAATTACTTCTGCGGCTACCGCGGCGATGCGGTCTGATGCGTAGCGATGGTCGTATCCGATGAGCACACCCTTGCGCGCGTCCTCGCCGCGCACCACGTACCGCGCAATCGCATGCGCCACGATTCGCGCGTTCGCGAACGTGAAATCCTCCGCGATGACGCCGCGCCAGCCGTCCGTGCCAAATTTGATGGAAGGAATCATGAAGCAGGAAAAGTATACGCGAACCTATCTAACCGCCAACAGCCGCTTTGGCCTGTACTGAGGGAAGTTATAGGCCCGATTACCGATCGGCCTTCAGCTCTTCCAGCGCGCGGCTGAAGTGAACCTTGCCTCGGAGATGCCGAAGGCGAGCATAAGTCTGTGACCCGGCGACAAATTGCAGCCCCCCACGCACCGTTTCGGTGATACCGGCGCCGCTGGCCTGTTGGGTTTTCCTAAGAAGCTTGCGCGGTACTTGCACTGCAATTTTACGACCTTGCTTCATAGAAGGTCGGAGCGTTTCTTCTCTTCTAATGATTTCACGATTTTGGCCACGTCCTGCGCGCGGTCGCGCAGGCAAATGAGCAGCGCGTCTTCCGTTTCGACGACCACCAGATTGCGGACGCCTATGGCCGCCACGAACTTCTTAGGCGACCACAGGAAATTCCCGTCCGCATCGACGGCATGGCCAGCGCCGGCAAAAACGTTCTCTCCGGCTTTTTTCGCGAGCAGTTCGTATACCGCAGCCCAGGAGCCGATGTCGCTCCAGCTGACCTCCGCGGGAATGACGAAGACGCGCGGAGGCCCCTCCGCCTGTGAGGCCGCCTCGAGCACAGCATAGTCCACGGAGATGTTTTCGAGCGTGTGGTAAATCGCGCGAAGCTGCCGCTCGTAGCTGCGCGTTCCGATGAAAGCCGCGAGCTTTTCCAGCGCGGCGTGTGTCTTTGGCAAGAAACTCTTCAGGTTTTCCAGGAAAGTCGAGACGCGCCAGAAAAACATTCCCGCGTTCCAGTGATACCGGCCCGAGGCGACATACTCGACCGCGAACGGCAGCGCCGGCTTTTCCGTGAAGCGTTTCACGGTGAACACCGGGAAGCCCTTCGAAGCTATCGGCTCGCCGGTGCGCTCGATGTACCCGAAGCCGGTCTCCGGGCGCGTCGGAGGAATCCCCAGAACGACCATGCGTCCCGGCTCGCGCGCGACTTCGAGCGCCGCCGCGACAATCTTCCGGTATTTCTCCGGTTGCTCAATGAAATGATCTGCGGGCAGCACGGCCAGCAGCGCGTCGCCGCGCGCGGCGTGCCGCACATGAATCGCCGCCAGCCCGATGGCCACTGCGGTGTTCATCCCCATCGGCTCGATCAACACGCGCTTTCGCGAAGCCGCCGGAACTTGCGTCCGCACAGCCGCAGCCTGCTCCGCGTTGGTGACTGTCCAGATGCGCTCGGCTTGAATCAGAGGGCGCAGCCGCGCGACGGTCTGCTGCAGCATCGTGTCCTTGCCGACGATATTGAGCAGTTGTTTCGGCGAGCGCGTGCGGCTCCGCGGCCAGAAGCGCGTCCCGCGTCCCCCGGCCAGTATCACCGCATGCGTTGCTAGTTTCTCTGTCGCCATACCTATCCTGCCGGCTCAGTCAAAGACTGTTTTCTCGATGTCTTGGAACCCGAGTCCCTTTTCCTTCAGTTGAGCCGTCAGTGCTGCCAAATCTGGAACGTAGGTCCGTAAAATCTTTGAAGCACTCTTGGAGTCTACGGCAAGCTTCTCCAAACTTGCAGGGATCAGCCAGCATTCGCCGCTTTGAAATTTCGCCGATCCTGTTTCCCACGTGAGAATTCCATCGCCGGTAAGGACGACGAACAGATCAAAGTGCTCGAGGTTTGCAGGGACGTCCGTGGACCGCACGATCTTCCATCTTTCCGTAGCGAAATAGCGACAAGCAGCAATGAGTGAGATCTCCGAGCCATGCCCGCCCAGACGAATGCGCGAAGTCTTAGCGCGGATGGGGCGGCCAAACTCGATCACGTCCAAAGCCTTTGTGATATGTAATTCCCGTTCTTTTCCCTTCGCGTCAACTCGGCCATAGTCGTACACACGATAGGTCAAATCCGAATACTCCTGAATCTCACAAAGAACCACGCCAGGATTAATCGTATGCGGTGTCCCCGCCGGCACAAGAAAGGTGTCCCCTGGTTGAACGCGCCAATGAACGAAGAGATCCTCCAACCTGCGACTTTGAATTGCCTCGATGAAATCTTCCGCATCCACCTTGGGAACAAGTCCTACGAGGACACTTGCTCCGGGTTCTACGTAGAGAGCATGCCACATCTCCGTTTTGCCGCGTCCGCCCGCCGTTTTTTCATGAGCGGCGGCATACGCGTCGTCAGGGTGGACTTGTATCGAGAGCTTGTCGGTCGGGAAAATGAATTTCACCAGGATGGGAAAATCGCCCGGCTCCGCGAACCGCGTGCCGCGCCAATCCGCTGGCATCTCCCGCCACGCTTCGCCCAGAGTCTTGCCTGCGAACGGGCCAGTCGCAACTTTACAATCGACACCCGTCAACCAAGCTTCGCCAATCGGCTCTGGCAAATTCGTTTTTTCGGGATAGAGGGGCGTCAGCGAGCGCGATCCCCAGATGCGTGGCACAAACGTTGGCTCGATGCGAAACGGCTCTGGCTTCACGGTTTACGCCGCGGCTTCCGCGCGCGCGAAAAATCTGTCCAGCCGCCGCAAGCCTTCTTCAATGCGTTCGATCGACGTAGCATAGGACAGCCGCAAATAGCCAGGCGCGCCAAACGCTTCGCCCGGCACCACCGCGACGTGCGATTTATCCAGCAGCATCTTCGCAATTTCCGTGCACGACTTCGCCAGAGCCGAGCGTCCTCCGCCATTCGTCAGGTGCGCGGAAATGTTTGGGAACGCATAGAACGCGCCGCCCGGCCATTCGCACGTCACTCCGGGAATCGCGCGCAGCCCTTCGACGATTCGCTTCCTCCGCCGTTCGTATTCCTCGAGCATCACCGGAACGGAATCCATGCTGCCTTGCATCGCCGCGAGCGCTGCGTATTGCGAGATCGAAGTCGGGTTCGAAGTCGACTGGCTCTGCAATTTAATCAGCGCCTGGATCAGCGCTTCCGGCCCCAGCGTGTACCCGATGCGCCAGCCGGTCATCGCAAACGTCTTCGATACCGAGCCGATGATGATGGTCTTGTCCTTCGGTCCCGGCGCGCTCGCAATGGAATACGGCTTGTGCGGTTCATAGGTGAAGTGCGAGTAGCACTCGTCGCCCATCAGCCACAGGTCGTGCTTCCGGCAGACCGCCAGGATGCGTTCATACTCGTCCCGAGGAACGACGCCGCCCGTCGGGTTGCACGGCGAATTGACGAGCACGAGCTTGGTGCGCGGCGTGATTGCTTTTTCGATCGCCGAACCCCGCACGCTGAAGCTGTCTTCCGGCCGCGTCTCCACAAACACCGGCGTGCCGCCCGCATACTTCACGATGTCCGGAAAACTCACCCAGTACGGCGACGGAATAATGACCTCGTCTCCCTGCTGAATCAGCACGCTCATCACGTTGAAGATGGAATGCTTGCCGCCGACGCTCACCACGCACTCTTTCGCTTCGTACGCGGAGCCGAGTTCACGCTTGTGCCACGCGCAAATCGCTTCGCGCAGAGGCATGATCCCGCCTGTCGGTGTGTACTTCGACTTGTTTTCCTCGATCGCTTTGATCGCCGCCATCTTGATGTGGTCGGGAGTAGGGAAGTCCGGCTCGCCGGGGCCGAAGTCCGCGACGTCGACGCCGCGCGCCTTCAATTTGTCGGCTTCGGCGATGACCGCCGACGTGGGCGAGACTTGAATGCGGTTGATGCGGTCCGTCAGTTGCACTCTGGCTCCTTCGTGGGACAGGACAATTGAATAACACAGTTTACAAGGAGGCGTGGAGAGGGGCAAAGACCGAATTGGACTGCTCGGGCGAGCGGAACCGGCTGCGAGCCGCCTCGATCGGAGTCCCCCTCTTACGAAACTTTCGCGCGGAGCCGCTGCTCCACGACCGGTGGTACCAGCCCGTCCAACGGGCCTCCATGCTGCGCGATCTCGCGTACCAGTTTCGAACTGAGGTAGCTGTACGGCTCGCCCGGTAGCATGAACACGGTTTCCAGGCGCGGCTCGAGCTTGCGGTTCATCAGCGCCATCTGCAATTCGTATTCATAATCGGAAACCGCGCGAATCCCGCGCAGAACCACGCCGGCCCCGCGCTTACGCGCATAGTCAATCAGCAGCCCCTCGAACACATCCACTTCCACGTCCGCCCATTTCTTCGTGACTTCGCGCAGCATTTCCAGGCGCTCCGTAACGCTGAACAGAGGCTGCTTCTCCGTGTTCCGCAGCACCGCCACGATCAGCAAATCGAACATTTTTTCGCCGCGCTCGATCAGGTCGAGGTGCCCGTTGGTCACAGGATCGAACGAGCCGGGGTAAATGGCGATCGACGTTTTCATGGCAAACCCGCACCTGGCAAGCTCAATGGTATTCTAACCTACGCTAACGAGAGCGCTGCTTGCAACTCCGGCAGCCGCCCGATGCGCATCGTTCTGGCCTTGTAGAAACCGCTTCGCGGGAAACCGAAGATGTGACAGTATGCTGTGGCAGTGCTACATAGCAGTACCTCCGACAAGGGAATCCCATCTGGGGAAGGAATGACCGGATCATGGCGCACAATCTTCGCTTGGCAATTCTCTGCGCGGTGGCGGGGAGCGCACTGTCGTTCCCGCGCGCGGCTTCGGCGCAGCAGTCCATGCTGAACCTGATGCCCATGCCGGCGAACGTGCAGCAGAGCGCGGGAAGCCTGCGCGTGGATTCGAATTTCACCGTGGCGTTGACCGGGCAGGTGGAACCGCGACTGGAACGTGCTGCCGAGCGCTTCCTGCACCAACTCGCGCGCCAGACGGCGTTGCCTCTGAAGCCTCAACCTAAGAAGGCAGCGCAAGCCACGCTCATTGTTCACACGGACCATGCCAGCAAGGAAATTCAGGAAGTGGGAGAGGACGAATCTTACACGCTTGAAGTAAGCAGCAGCGGAGCAAAGCTTACCGCCGCTACGCCTCTCGGCACCATGCACGGCCTGCAGACCTTTCTGCAACTCGTGGATGTTTCGGCCGATGGCTTTGCCGCGCCTGCCGTTACGATTCAGGACAAGCCGCGGTTTCCCTGGCGCGGCCTGATGATCGATTCCGCGCGCCACTTCATTCCGCTTGACGTTGTCCGGCGCAACCTCGATGGCATGGAAGCCGTGAAGATGAACGTCTTCCACTGGCACCTCTCGGAAAACCAGGGCTTCCGCGTGGAAAGCAAGAAATATCCGAAGCTGCACGAAATGGGCTCCGACGGGCTCTATTACACGCAAGAAGAGATTCGCGACATGATTGCCTACGCGCGCGACCGTGGCATCCGCGTTGTTCCGGAATTCGACGTTCCCGGTCACAGCACCGCCTGGTTTGTCGGCCATCCCGAACTCGCCAGCGGCCCCGGACCGTACGAAATCGAGCGGCGCTGGGGCGTTTTCGATCCTGCGTTTGATCCCACCAACGAGAAAACCTACAAGTTCCTCGACGCGTTCATCGGCGAAATGGCTAAGCTTTTTCCCGATCAGTTTTTTCACGTCGGCGGCGACGAAGTGAACGGCAAGCAGTGGGACGCCAACAAGCAAATCCAGGAGTTCATGCGCGCGCACGGCATCAAAAACAACCAAGCCTTGCAGGCGTACTTCAACAAACGCCTGCAAGCCATCGTCGAAAAGCACGGCAAAAGCATGATTGGCTGGGACGAGATCTTGGATCCAAGTTTGCCGAAGGACATCACCATTCATTCCTGGCGTGGCGCCGCGGGACTGGCGGCAGCGGCCAAGCAGGGCTATCGCGCGATTCTATCGAACGGCTACTACCTCGATCTAGGCTGGCCCGCTTCGCGCCACTACGCGAACGATCCACTCAGCGGCGAAGCCGCGAATCTTTCGCCGGAAGAACAGAACCGCATTCTCGGCGGCGAATCCTGCATGTGGTCCGAATACGTGAATCCCGAAAATATCGATTCGCGTATCTGGCCGAGGAACGCCGCCATTGCGGAACGCCTGTGGTCGCCCCGGGAAGTAACGGATGTCGCCGCGATGTACACACGCCTGGACTTCGTCAGCGACCGCCTCGAGTGGCTCGGCCTCACGCACAAATCCTATTTCCCCAAAATGTTGCATCGCGTTGCAGGAGCGGCAACGGCAACGGAGTTTGCTGCACTTAGGACCCTGGCCGACGTAGTCGAGCCCGTCAAGGATTACACCCGGGAGCAAACCGCGCCCGAGAAACCAACCAGCGCCACACCAATGAATCGCCTGGTGGACGCCGCGCAACTCGAGAGCGTAACAGCCCGGCGATTTGCGACTCTCGTGGATTCCTATTTGGCTTCTTCCTATTGTTCAAACAAAGAGATTGAGGAGCAATTGCGGGCGCAACTGAACATTTGGTCGCAAAACGACCTTCAACTTCAACCGCTGATCTCTCGCTCCTTCCTTTTGAAGGGAACTGCAGCAACCTCCAAATACCTTTCACTGCTTAGTCAGGCAGGTCTTACGGCACTCGACTATCACAAAGAAGGTCTTTACGCTCCGGAATCCATCCAAAAAAAGCAATTGGAGGTCATGGATTTTCTGGAAGCACAGAGCAAAGCCGCCCAGTTGATCGTAGTCCCGGCAGCGGCGGTTCGAAAGCTAATTCAGCAGTTGGAAACTCCGGGATATTGCGGCCCAGGCAGTATGTGAGCGAGGAAATCCCATCCATTCCGGATGGAAAGAGCGCCTTTTCTACTTTTCCGAAAGCTGGTTGTGGCAGCTTCCGCTTCCCGAATCCCGAAACTCCTTGCCCTCTTCCGGAATGAATTCCCACGTGTATTTTCCTGGCGCCAGCGTCAGCTTCAGCACGCCGTACGTATCCCAGTCGCGCACTTCGCTGTTGGCAGTGGCAAAGCCCAGGAAATCGTGACTGCGGCCGCCGGTGCCCACCACGATTTCCCGGATTCCATGCCCAGGGTCCGCCTTCCCGGAGGGATCCTGTGGCGCAAACCGTTCATAAGAATGCTCGTGCCCAGCCAGCACCAAATCCGCATGTGCCGCATAAAGATCATCCCACAGCGGCCGCAATTCCGGATGCACGGCATGCTTCTTCAAAAGGCCGCTACTGAAGAGCGCGTGGTGTCCATACGCCACGATACATGCTTTCGGGTGCTGCGCCAGATCGGCCTTGAGCCAGGTCTCCTGCGGTGAGCCCGTGGCGCAACCCCCCAGCGCCTTCACATAGCAATTCGTATTCAATACCACAACGTGCCAGTCACCCAGGTCGTAACTGTAGTATCCCTTGCCTCGCGGTCCGGCCTGCGCGCCCCAATAGTCAAAATAGCCGTGCGCGGTCGGGTTGACGTATTCATGGTTGCCCATGGCGGGCTTGGTGCGGTCCTTGAATCGTCCCCAAGTCGGCCCATAACAGAATTCAAAATCGTCGGGGCTTCCACTTTCATAGGCCAGATCGCCGGCCGCAAAAACCGTCCCCGGAATCTGCTCGATGAGCTTGGCCGTGGCCTGTGCCCCGGCCGGGCTTTTGCAACTGGAAATGTCTCCCGCCCCCACCAGCACGAACGTCTGTCCGGTTGCCTTATCCTTCTTGGCCTTTTCGATCGCATGGTTCCCGCCGTTCTTCTTTGCCGCAGAGGCCTCCTGCGCGGTCGCGACAGGCAAGAACGAAATCCCAAGCAACCCAAATACTACGAAGCAAAACCCAACCCTCCATCTCATCGAGCGTTCGGTCATCCCCTCACGGCCTCCTCCGGAAGCGTAACATGACACGAGCAGAATCAGGCGCAATCGCCGTTCGGGTCTGCAGAATTGCCATTCAATGCAAAGAGAATCCATCGCCTGCAAAGCACTAGTATTTGGGACCAGTTCAGTCGCAATATAAGCTACAGAAAAATAAGGAGGTTATCGGCTATATGGGGGATGCTAGACATTGACTTTTTCGCTCTGTCCGGGTAAAGTATATGTGCGACTGTTTCAGTCGCATATACAGTTGGGCTGAGGAACTAGTAGCGTCGATGTTCAAGCTTTCCAAGAAGGCGGACTACGGGCTGATTGCTGTGAAGCACCTAGCGCTGCATCGCAAGGAGCACGCCTGTAGCGCTAGTGAAATTGCCGAAGAGTACGGCATTTCAGCCACGCTGATGGCCAAGGTGCTGCAAAAGCTGGCACATAAGTCGCTCGTAGCCGCGAAACACGGCTCGAGCGGCGGGTATCAGTTGGCTAAGGAGCCGTCGCAGATCAGCGCGCTGGACGTCATTTCCGCCATCGATGGTCCGGTGCTGATCACGTCGTGCGTTACGAACCATGGCAATTGCGACGCCACGGAGCGGTGCTCCGTAAAAGAACCCCTTCGCCGCGTGAATGAAAGCATTTTGGGAGTTCTGGGTGCGGTAACCATCGCGCAGTTGAGCGAGGAACCGCAAGACCCGGCGCTGGTAGCGCTGAGGTAGGAGAAAAGGGAACATGGCCGTTAAACTACCGATTTACATGGACAATCACGCGACAACGCCGGTCGATCCCCGCGTCGTCGAGGCGATGCTGCCGTATTTCACAGAGAAATTCGGGAACGCTGCCAGCCGCAACCATTCTTTTGGCTGGGCCGGCGAAGAAGCCGTGGAAAACGCGCGTCAGCAGATCGCTTCGCTCATCAACGCCACGCCCAAAGAGATCATTTTCACCAGCGGCGCAACGGAATCCGACAACCTGATGATCAAGGGCATTGCGGAAATGTTCCGCGAGAAGGGCAACCACATCATCACCCAGGCCATCGAGCACAAGGCCGTGCTCGATACCTGCAAGAACCTGGAAAAGCACGGCTTTGAGGTTACCTATCTGCCGGTGCAGCGCGATGGCCGCGTCAGCTTGGACGATTTGAAGGCCGCCATCAAGCCGACCACGATCCTGATCACCATCATGTACGCCAACAACGAAATTGGCGTGATCAATCCCATCGCGGAAATCGGCAAGATAGCCAAGGAGCGCGGCATCTTCTTCGCCGTGGATGGCGTGCAGGCCGTCGGGAAGATCCCTGTCGATGTCCAGAAGGACAACATCGACTTGCTGGCCATCAGCGGTCACAAGATTTATGGACCCAAGGGAGTTGGCGCGTTGTACGTGCGCCGGCGCAATCCCCGCGTGCAGCTTTCCGCCATCATTGATGGCGGCGGGCACGAGCGCGGCATGCGTTCCGGCACATTGAACGTTCCCGGCATCGTGGGCCTCGGCAAGGCCTGCGAGATCGCCCAGAAAGAAATGCCCGAGGAGTCGGCACGGATGCTGGCGTTGCGCGAGCGTCTGCGCAAGGGCCTGGAAGCCAAGCTGGACGAGGTGTACATCAACGGGTCGATGGAACACCGCCTGCCCAACAACCTGAACATGAGCTTCGCCTACGTCGAAGGTGAATCGCTCCTGATGGGCATCAACGACGTGGCGGTTTCGAGCGGCTCCGCTTGTACTTCGGCAACCCTTGAGCCTAGCTACGTACTCAAAGCATTGGGTGTCGGCGAAGATCTCGCCCACACTTCGATTCGATTCGGCCTTGGCCGTTTCAATACGCAGGAGGAAGTCGACTACGTCATCGACAAGATGGTGCAGGTCGTGACCAAGCTGCGCGAGCTTTCGCCGCTCTACGAAATGGCCAAAGAGGGAATCGATATCTCAAAGATGAAATGGCAAACCGCCTAAGAGGAAGAAAGAAACACAATGGCAAATGAAGGTACAATTCGCATTCAACGCTCCATCGGTGGCACCGGCGCCGCATTTCGCGTATCGTTTGTGCCCTATGATGGCGAAGGGGAAGAGGCTGGCGTGCGCTCTTTCCACGAGCTTCAGCAGGTCCGCGCCTTCTTGAAGATGCTCGGGCTTGGCGCGGAATTTATTAAAGACGCCCTTCGCCAGTTGACCGCGGGCCGTTCAGCTTCGCTGCCGAACGTTTCGCTCTCGGACAAGGCCGTGAAGAGCGCTGGCTTCGTGAATCTCGAGAATCTGGCCCGTAGCAACGGGTAAGGAGCAACAGGCAATGGCTTATAGCGACAAGGTGGTCGATCACTACAACAATCCCCGCAACGTCGGCAGCCTCCCGAAAACCGACCCCAACGTCGGCACGGGTCTCGTCGGCGCACCCGAATGCGGCGACGTGATGAAGCTGCAGATGAAGATCAATCCGGAGACCCAGGTCATTGAAGAAGCCAGGTTCAAGACCTTCGGCTGTGGGTCGGCCATCGCCAGCTCCTCGCTTGCCACGGAATGGGTGAAGGGCAAGACCGTCGAGGAGGCTCTCGCCATCAAGAACACGGACATCGTGCGCGAGCTGTCGCTCCCGCCGGTGAAGATTCACTGTTCCGTGCTCGCCGAAGACGCCATCAAGGCGGCCATCGGCGACTGGAAGAAGAAGCACGGCATCGAAGTGGCGGCGTCCGAGAAGGCGTCACACTAGGTTCGCTCTTCCGCGGGCCCGCTTCAACTGCAGGCTTCAAGCGTGGGAACGCAGGTTGTGGAGCTCAAGGGTTGACGCGCTAGCCGCTTTAGAATCAACACTTACAGAACTGTTGATTCTAAAGGACTTTAAGCTGTTTAGAAGCAACACTTACACAAAAACGGGGGGTAGGGCCCCGACGCATGGCAACCGAACTAGCAGTCCCGAACACCGCGAAGATCCACCTCACCGAGCGCGCCGCGAAGCAAATTCGCAAGTTGCTCGAAAAGGAAGGCGTGTCTCCGGAAGTCGGCGGCCTGCGCGTCGGCGTGCAGGGCGGCGGCTGCTCTGGCTTGTCCTATGCGATGCGCCTGGATACCCAGCCGCGCGATCGCGACAAAATTTTTGAGGAATTTGGCGCGCGCATCTTCGTCGACCCTAAAAGTTTTCTGTACCTGAACGGCACGACGCTCGAATACGAAGAGACGCTGATGCGCCAGGGATTCGTTTTCCAGAATCCCAATGCGGCGCGGAACTGCGGCTGCGGCAGCTCCTTTACGGCTTAAGTAGCACAGGCCTGCCTGCCGAAGGCAGGTTTTAACCTGTGCTCTTCGCTGACTTTGCCCTAGTAGGAAGACGCAAAGGCGAGTCTGACAAGTGGTTGGCAGCCTCACTCGCCAGCCACTTTTTTTGTGCTCGGATTGGGGAAATGATGTCGACTTTGCTTTCCGTTCTACTAGGAGCCCTCGCGTCCGCAGGATTTTGGACCTTAGTAAAGGAAGCGGTCACCTCGGAATGGTTTCTGAATCTGGGAAAGCGGAAAAGGCCGCTTGAATAGCTCGAATGACTTCTCCTTCCACACAAACGAATCCGCCTCTGGTCTGCTGGAGCTGCCACGAGCGCACGCTTGGCACGCACTTCTGCTCGAGTTGCGGCAAGCTGCTGCAACTGCCCCAGGCCGTGGACTACTTCGCGCTCTTCGAGATGCCGCGCAAACTGTGGATCGAAATGGGCGGACTGGAGAAAAAGTTTTTGCAGCTGAGCTGGAAGTTGCACCCGGACAACTTTGTAAATGCCACCGAGCAGGAGCGCGAACTTTCGCTGAAGCACAGCTCGGAATTGAACGACGCCTACCGCACGCTACGCGATCCCATCGCGCGGGTGGAGTATCTTCTGGCCATCGAGGGCGAGCGCAAGGAAGGCGAGAAGAAGCAGCAGGCGCCTCCCGAACTGCTCGAAGAAGTCTTCGAGCTGAACGAATCGCTCGACGAATTGCGTGAAGCGAAAGCCTCCGGCGAAGATCTTGCGGAGCTGAAAGCACATCTGGAAGCTGCCGAAGCGAATTTTCAGGAGAAGTTGAAGGGAGTCGATGGCGAGCTGCAATCTGCCGCGCGCGAATGGGACGCTGCGTTGCAAGCGGACCACGGCACGCGGAAGAAAGTCATGGCGAAGCTGAATGAATTGCTGAACCGGCGCTCCTACATTCGCAATTTGGTCACGAACGTTCAAAAGGAGCTCTTGTAGCGCAGGGCGTTAGCCCTGCGGATTTTAGAATGGGTCGAATCGTCGGCATCGATTTGGGGACGACGAACAGTCTCGTGGCGTACACCGATGCGCAGACTGGCCAGCCGAAGTGCATCCCCGGGCCATATGGATCGACGCTCTGTCCATCGGTTGTTAGCCTTGACCCGGACGGCAGCATCATCGTTGGTGACCCCGCCAAGCGGCGCCTGCTTAGGCAGCCCGAGCGCACGATTTACTCGGTGAAGCGCCTGATGGGACGCGGCCCTGCCGATGTGCAGAGCGAACTGAACCTGTTTCCCTTCCGTATCGATCCCTCGAGCAAGAACGTCATTCGCGTGCTGCTCGGCGAAAAGGTTTTCACGCCGCCGGAAATCTCGGCATTCATTCTTCGCGAGCTGAAGAACTGGGCCGAGGCCTATTTCCGCGAAGCCGTGGACCGCGCGGTCATCACCGTACCGGCGTATTTCAACGACGCGCAGCGGCAGGCCACCAAAGACGCCGGAAAACTAGCCGGGTTGGAAGTGCTTCGCCTCGTCAACGAACCGACCGCTGCAGCGCTGGCGTACGGCTTGCACGAAAAGCAGCGCGGTAAAGTGGCAGTCTACGATCTCGGCGGCGGCACATTCGATATTTCGGTTCTGAAGCTCATCTCCACCGGCGAAGGCGACATTTATCAAGTGCTCTCGACGAACGGTGACACGCATCTCGGCGGCGACGACATCGACAACCTGCTGCAAGCCTTTGTCCACGAACTCATTCTGCAGCACGATGAGATCGATTTTTCCCCGCACGGCGAACTGGCGCAGGAGTTGCGCAAGGCGCTGATCGACGTCAAACATCGCCTCTCTGAATCGGAGAGTGCCGTGCTGCGCTTCCCGCTGCCGAGCGGTAAGGTCTTCACGCACGAATTCACACGCGGAGCGCTGGAAGCGTTGATTCGTCCGGTGGTCGAGCGCACCATGGGTCCGGTAAAGCAAGCGCTGGCCGACGCGCAGCTCAAGCCCGCGGACATGGATGAAGTCGTCCTCGTCGGTGGCGCCACGCGCACTCCGCTGATTCGCCGCACCGTGCAGGAGTATTTCGATCGCAAGCCGCATACGGAGCTGAATCCGGATGAAGTCGTCGCGCTTGGCGCAGCGGTGCAGGCCAATATTCTCGACCGCGGCGTCAAAAACATGCTGCTGCTGGACGTGACGCCGCTTTCGCTGGGCATCGAAACGTATGGCGGCGCGGTAGCCAAAGTGATTCCGCGCAACTCGACGATTCCCGCGAGCGCGCAGGAACTTTACACCACCGGTGTGGACAATCAAACTGGCATCGAGATTCATGTCCTGCAAGGCGAGCGTGAGCTCGCCAAAGACTGTCGTTCGCTGGCGCGCTTTACTTTGAAAGTGCCGCCGGCGCCGGCGGGCCTGCCGCGCATCGAAGTGAAATTCCTGATCGACGCCAACGGCATCCTGCAAGTGGGCGCGAAGGACCTTCGCAACGGGCAGCAGCATTCAATCGAAGTCCAGCCGAGCTACGGCCTAGACGACACAGAAATCGAACGCATGCTCGAAGAGTCCATCGAGTACGCCGAACAGGATTTTGCCGAGCGCCAGTTGATCGAGGCGCGCACCGAAGCGGAAGCGATTCTCGCGGCGACCGCCAAGGCGCTTGCGAATCCGCGGTCTGCGGAATTGCCTTCCGAAGAGCGGGCCGGCATCGATGCGAGCGTCTCGGCGTTGAAAGAATCCGTTGCAGGCAGCGACTACAAGCTGATCCGCAAGCGCATCGACGAGCTGAACCACGCAACGGAGCATTTGGCGGAAGTGCTGATGAGCGCGGCGGTCTCGACGGCCCTCGAAGGCCGCAAGGTCGCCGAAGTTTGAGTTTCCTTGTAGGGGCGCAGCATGCTGCGTCCCATTGGCAACATCGCCGGACAATCGCGCGTTCTGCACATCGCTGGTAGAGTTTTTTGGGGGATATCATGGGCGGCACGAATCCATACATCGAAGAAGTCAAATACAAACCCGCCACGAAGAAATACAAAGTGACGTTTCTTCCGAGCGGCAAGACCATCGAGGTCGATCCGGAGAAAATCCCGTACGGCCACAACGGCCTGCCGGGCAGCATTCTCGATATTTCCGAGGGCTTCAAGATGGGGCTGGACCATGCTTGCGGCGGCGTGTGCGCCTGCTCCACGTGCCACGTGATGGTGCAGCAGGGCCTGGAGTCCTGCAACGAAGCCACCGACGCGGAGCTCGACGAGCTCGACGAAGCCCCGGGAATCACGCCGAAGTCGCGGCTCGGCTGCCAAACTGTTCCCGACGGCACTACCGACATCGTCGTGGAGATTCCCGACTGGAACAAAAACTACGCCAAGGAACTCGACCACTAATTAGTTCAGCACCCGTAGAGGCGCGCTTCAGCGCGTCCTGCTAAAAAGGGACGGACATAAAGTCCGCCCTTACAAGGAAGATGATGACATGCCGCCGACATTCAGCTGGGACAATTTTGAAGACATCGCCATCGCGCTGTCGGACAAATATCCGGATACCGATCCGCTGACGGTGCGCTTTACCGACATGCATAAGTGGATTACCGATCTAGCGGGGTTCACCGGCGACCCTGCGGCATCTAACGAGGCGAAGCTCGAAGCCATTCAGATGGCCTGGCACGAGGAATTTCAGGACCGGCAAGGCTGAATGGAAAATAGAAACTGGAAAATCGAAATTCGCAACGCCGGGAAGATGGCTTGTTCGGACCGCCAATTTCTCTTATTCTAGATAGGGTATCCAGCCCGCACAGTGTGGCGCTATGGTGCAACGGTTAGCACGCGGCCCTTTCAAGGCCGAAATACGGGTTCGATTCCCGTTAGCGCTACCATCCTTTCCATCACTTACAACCAGATCCAGCGTGATTCCCGTCACTCGAACCAGTTTCCAAGCATCTTGCTCACATGCTGCTCATCCATTTGGAGTTCTTTGATGGTGCGTTCGTCCTCCCGGATGATGTGGATAGTCCCCTCGCCTCAGCGCTGAAGCAGCCGTAGCGCGAAGCGCTCTGAATCGCGCCCGCCCAACCCCATCAGGTCCCCCCCAAAAAATCAAAATATGCCTTGACACGTATATGCTCTGTGGCGTATATTAAGAGCATGGAATCGGTGTTCGAAATCATTGCGGAGCCCAACCGCCGCGCGATCTTGAGCCTGCTGGTCTCGTCACAACAGTCGGTGGGAGAGATCGAGCGGCAGCTTCGTATGACGCAGCCGACCGTGTCCAAGCATCTGCGGGTGTTGCGCGAAGCCGGTTTCGTGGAGTCCACCGTGGACGCACAGCGCCGTCTCTACCGACTCAAGCCTGAACCATTTGAGGAATTCGATGCCTGGCTGGCCCAGTTCCGCCGGTTCTGGTCCGCTCACGTGGACGCTCTAGAGCGGCACCTCGACCGCATGGAGCAGTCTATGGATCGGGCAACAGCGACGAAAGGGAAGACAAGGAAAAGACCTCGCGGCCCAAACCGCGAACGTGACAAAGGAGAAACAAAATGAAAATCAAAGTGACCAGCATATACGTGGACGACCAGAGCAAGGCCCTGCGCTTCTATACGGAGGTACTGGGCTTTGCCAAGAAGACCGATTTCGGTAATGGCCCGTATCGCTGGCTGACGGTGGCCTCGCCCGAGGAGCCGAACGGGACGGAGTTGCAACTGGCGCTGAACAACAACCCCGCGGCCAAAGCGTACCAGCAGGCGATGTTTCAGCAGGGCCAGCCCGCGGCCATGTTCTTCACCGACGATGTCAAGGGCGACTACGAACGGATCAAAGCGCGCGGCGCCGAGTTCACGATGCCGCCCAAGGACGTGACCGGCTCGACCATTACGATGCTGAACGACACCTGCGGCAACCTGATTCAGCTGACGCAGCTGGCGCGCTGGTAGCGTAGCCCTTCCGTCCGAGGGCAGCACGACGGCAGCACCATAGCAGTCCACGCGGGCGCGGACGGTCGCGACTGGAACTGCGGTGAATGACAAGGAGAAGAAGATGGGCGATCTTGGGCACTACTTACCGGGGCCCGCCAGCGGGGCGCAGATACGAAAGCAGGATGGAGAGAAGTGGACGCTGATTCTCGTCCGAGAGCTGCGGCACCCGCCGGAAAAAGTCTGGCAGGCGCTCACGGACCCGGCGCATCTGCGCGAGTGGGCGCCCTTTGAGGTCGATGGGAGCCTGGGCACCGTTGGAACCGTAAAACTCACCTGGGTGGGAACGCCCACGCCGATCGAAACAAGAGTGACGCGAGCCGACGCTCCCAAGGTGCTGGAGTACGGCGACAACCGCTGGGAACTCGAAGCCTTTGGTGGCGGCACGCGCCTGACGCTGTGGTCCAACATCGACCGCCGCTTCATCGCGTGGGGCGCCGCGGGCTGGCACATTGCTTTCGACGTTCTAGACCGGCTGCTCAGCGGAACTCCCATCGGCCGCCTCGTTGGCGGCGACGCGATGAAGTTCGCCGGCTGGCAGCGATTGGTCGGCGAGTACGCCAAGCAGTTCGGTGTGGAAAAGCCCAATTGGCCGCCTCAGGCGGCTCAAAAGCCGTGAATCGAAGAGGCAGGACGCTCTCGCCGAAGGTGGTTACGCAGTACTTGTAGGTCTGCCCGATCCGCTTCGGGCTCGTCTTCAGGGGAGGTCACATTGAACTGGAACAAATGGGTTCGCCAAATCCACCGTTGGTTGTCCATAGCCTTTACGCTGGCCGTCATCATCAACATCGTCGCCATAGCACAGAAGAAGTACACCGCCTCGGTCGGGCTCTTGGCGGTGGTCCCGCTCGCCTTACAATTCTTCACCGGTCTGTACTTGTTCGTCCTGCCGTATGCCGCCAAGTGGCGCAGCGGGCAAAGCACCGATGGAACGGGCGGCTGACCTCATGTGCAGTTGGCGACTATCAGCGTGATGTCGTCAGACTGTTCATGAGGGCTGAATCTTCGAGCTTGATCTGCAACGGCTGCCAGCAAATCCGGCAGGCGTAGCTCACGATGTTGCCGGGCGGCTTCCAGCAGACGCGCTTCGCCAAATTCCTCCCCCTCATCATTCCGAGCTTCCGTAACACCATCGGTGTAAAGCAGGAGGGCATCGCCTGGAGCCAGTTGACGTTCTTCCATAGCGCAATCCCATTTGTCGAACAAGCCCACCACCGTGCAGGTTGCCCCCAGTCGTTCCAAACCGTTGTCGCCGCGCAAAAGCAAGGCCGGGGGATGTCCGCAATTCGAGTAGCGCAGCTTACGCGTATCATCGTCGTATTCGGCGAAGAGCAGGGTAGCGTAAGCCCCCTCGGCCGTGTTTTCGTAAAGCAACTGATTCACCGACCGTAGAAATCGTTCGGGCTGCTCCCAAGCTGTCGCGTACTGGCTGCGCAGAGCTGCTTGGAGATTGGCCATGAGCAGAGCGGCTCCGATGCCTTTGCCTGCTATGTCCGCTAAGACAAGGCCGAGTCTTCGGCTGCCGAGATCAAGAAAATCGTAATAGTCTCCGCCGACGGTGCGAGCCGGAAGGCAAATCCCCGCATAGGCAAGCGTTCGAGTCGGTGGCTGGCGTTGTGGAAACAAACGGGTCTGCACTTGCTGGGCGATTGCCAAGTCGTGCGCGGCCTGGCGCTCCGCTTCCAACCTGGCGGCCTGCGCCCGGCGCTCTTCTTCCAGCGTGCGCGTCGCCTCATCGAACTCAATCAGAGAGAAACTGTTTCCGTCTACATCCTCAAAAAGCGCGTAACGTGCTTGGCCAGCTCCCCACGAAGGTTCCGTCGGTGGGAGCGGGAAACGGACTCCGCGTCTCGACCATGCTTCGAACACGCTACGCACGTCTTCGGTAAGAAAGCTAAATCCGGTGTTTTGGCCGATGCGTTGGTTCTCCGCGGATCCTTCGGGTGGAACACAGAGGGCGATCCCGGACAGGCCTGCGCCCGCCGTTCCAGGGAGCCAGCCAGCAGCCGGCGGAGCGACAACGATCCAACGGCCGCCCTCGGGAGTTGGCATGTCCACAATCGTCTCGAAACTTAGCTTTCCCACGAAGAACTGCCGGCTCCGCTCCTGATCCCGGACCCAGAGGGTCACAAAATTTAAACGGAGAAAAGGCTGCAAGAGCGCCGCTCGGAGTGCCGCTGCGTGGGGACCAAGCACTCCTTCGGGATGCGCTGAGTCTTCCATCGCGACTAATTATCCCACAGAGTCCGAATAGAAATCGTGATGGCCCATGTGCTTGCCAGGGCCCAGCCAAAAAGCCGGGGCAGAGAGGCGGTTGCCCCTCTGACTCGGAACCGTGGGTGTGAATTTTGTGCGGCTAACTGCCAACTCAGATTGCCTGCATCGTTGGTGGCGAGGCGATGAAGTTCGGCGGCTGGCAGCGATTGGTCGGCGAGTACGCAAAGCAGTTCGGCGTTGAGACCCCCGTTTGGCCAACCAACGCCCCGACGCCTTGAGGAGGGAGAGTTCATTCCTGCAGCTGGGCCAACCCCGGCGAGGGACGTTAACCGAGCTCGCCGCCCTGGCGGTGAAGGTGTAGGCTGTGGGCGTCAAAAACGGGGCAAGAATTGGAGGCATGAAGATCCAATGAATCCATCGGAGCGCATTGACCAGCTGATCGCAGGACTCACAGACTGGCGTGGCAAAACGCTCGCTAGCGCCCGCAAGTGCGTCCTTGAGGCAGACCGGGAGATCATCGAGGAATGGAAGTGGATGGGAAGCCCGGTGTGGTCTCGCGACGGAATGATCGCGGTCGGCAACGCCCACAAAGATAAGGTGAAGCTTACCTTTTCCAACGGGGCAAGCCTCCCCGACCCTGGCAAGCTGTTCAACGCGGGCTTCGAAGGCAACAAGTGGCGAGCAATCGATTTTTTCGAGGGCGATAAGATTAATGAGCGTGCTCTAAAAAATCTCGTGCGTGCCGCCATTGCTTACAATCAGAGCAAATTGAAGAAGAAAGGGCCGGCGGGTACTCGAGCGAAAGTACATAAAAGCAAGAAGTGACCTGCATTTCTTGGAATCAAGGCGCGCATCGCGGTATCCTTCAGGCTTCCCGGCCGGTCATCCTTGCGGTTCTCCGGAGCCTCTTTGCGCTATATCGAACAGCACCTCATCGCAGGCGAATCCATAAAATATCAAACGAAGCTGCATTGGATTGTGGTGCTAGGACATTACTTCAGCGCCGTCTTCTTTGCCTTGCTGGCTGTCTTCATTCTGATTGCGCGACTGGCGTCGCCAAAAAGCGCCGCCCCTTCTTCGGCGATGTACTTTGCGGCGCTGTTTTGCGTGGTGCTCGCGGCAGGACTGGGGGCGGCGGGCTTTTTCCGGCGCAATGCCACGGAGATGGCGGTCACAAACAAGAGGGTTATCGCGAAGACTGGCCTCGCGGATCGCCGCACCATCGAACTCCTGCTCTCGCGCGTGGAAAGCATCGCCGTCGAGGAGCCGCCGCTCGGTAGAATCCTCGGCTACGGCACGGTCATCGTGCGCGGCATCGGCGGCACTCCCGAAACGTTCGAGCGAATCCAAAACCCGATCAAATTCCGCGAGCAAGTACAGTCGCAAATCGCCGCAGAGAGCAAAGCGGTTTGAGCGGCCGGTTTGGATCAATCGTGAACAGCCGTAAGCCCGAAAGTGATCTCACGCCGCGAGTCGTTTCCCCGTGCGACCTTGTGTCTTCCGGCGCGGCCATGGGCTCACAGCGAATTCCTTCGGAGGAAGTGGACCGCGCGTATGGGATGCCCATCGGTAAGCTGCGCAATCGGGCGGGGATCGAATCGCTCGCTTACGCGGCTGAGGGCGAGACGGAATTAACGCTGGGGGCCAGGGCCGCGGAAGAGGCGTTGCGAGCGGCTTCCTGTGGCGCGGGGGAGCTCGACTGGATCATCGCCACCAGCGAGACACATCACAGCGTGCCATCGCTCGCGACGCAACTGCATTCGCGGCTGTTGGCGCGGGAAAGCTGTGGCGCGTTGGACGTCGGCGGCGCCTGTCTCGGCTTGCTGAACGCGCTCGCGGTAGCGCAATCGCTCATCGGCTGCGGACGCGCGCAAAACATTCTCGTCCTCACCGGCGACGTGCACAGCCGCACGTTGACGCCGGGCCGCGTGGCCGGTGAATTCGGCGGGCTCTTCGGCGATGGCGCCAGCGCCTTTGTGCTCCGCGCCGAGAGCGAGCGTGCCGGCAAAAGTTCTGCCTGCCACTACCGGCTTGGCGAGTTTCTCTTCGGCTGCGCGGGGCAGTACGCCGCGGCCATTCGGGTTGCAGACAATCAAGACGGTGGCCTGGCCGTCGAGTTTGACGGTGAAGCGCTTTCACGCGCAGCGATCACACGCCTCGAGAAGGTAATTGTCGCGGTGGAACTGCGCAGCGGCATCGCGCGCGCCTCTGTTGGCAGTTTCGCGACGCACCAGCCGAATCCGCGGCTTCTGGCCCTTTTGGCAAAGCAGTGTGGTGTTGCCGAAGAAGCATTCCCGCCCATTTGCCGCACGACGGGAAATCTCGGATCGTCGATGTGTGGCGCGGCGCTGCACGCCACCTTGCAAAGTGCGGCGAAGGTTCCTGCTGCCGAACGCAAACCCATTTTTCTCGCGTCGCTCGGGCCAGGACTGCTTTTCAGCGGGAGCTGGCTCGAGCCGGAGAAATGACCGGAATATCTAAGATCCCGGTCGCGTGCGAGTAGTAAAACTGATATTCACGGCAGGCAAGACGCAGCCTTGCAGCGGCGGCCAGCCCGCGTCCGTAGTGGGGTTGCGGCACAGCGAAGCCGTCGCGTTGGTGAACTGCGAGGGATCGGCCGCGCCGTTCAACGCTTCCGCATAGACCGTGTAACTGCGGCCCACGGGCAAGGCATCGATTTCGTAAGTACCGTCAAACTGTGCCGGGCCGGGCGCCGCGCAACTCCAGCCGCCAATGACCGCGCCTGCCACCGCGCCAGTGGAATTGTCCACGGCAACGACGTGCGAGCCGAAGACTCCGGTCACGCCTAGTGGATACGCGGGAAGCGCCAGCGAGTTTGCTGGCGTGATTCTGCCGATGATGGAGCCGACATGAAGTGCATCCGCTGGATCGGGATAGAGCACGCGGAGGCCCGCGCGGTCGTCATCGCCAAGCGGCGCGTCGGGCTGCTGCGCCGTGGGCCGAATGCCGCTAATTGTCCCCGGAGCCGGCGCAAACGGAAACATAATCGCGCTCCACACCGCCGAATGCTGAATACGAGAAAGTGCCCCACTTCGTGCGTCAGCAGCGATTCCAGGTCGTACGAAGATGGCGAAGTCGGAAGAGCTTGCGGCGTGGCGAACGTGAGATTCGAGCCGCTCGGATTGAAATAGATATCGGCGTCAAGAATCTGGCCCACTTGCGTGGCCACCGGGCTGCTCCCGACTTGAACGCCAAGACGGTCGGTCGTAATCACGCGGGTAAAAGCGAGCACCCCGGGTGTGAACGCCATATCTGCCTGATCGAAACAAATCGTGCTGAGGCCATCCGAGCCGCATGCATTTTGCGTGGAGGTTCGGGTGAGCGGGGCAAAGGTCGCGGGAAGCAGCGTCGCTCCGTTGACGCCGGTCCACACGCCGATGGTCTGCGCGATGGTTTGTTCGATTTCCGTCAGTTGGCCGCTCGCGGTTTGATTTTGCGTCACGATCGTCACTGGTTGGTATTCAGCGCAGTGCTCCATTGGATCGCAATGCTTCCTGGCGCGGTCAATTGGTGCAAGCGCACCGGGCACGCGGAGCCGCCGGAGACAGCCACGGGTTGGCGCACGTCCGGGACAATCATGTTGAACGAATAGGCCTGCGCGAGCGGAGCGCACCACGCTCCATAAACCACCGCCAGAATCCAAGCGAATGTTTCTCTGAGAGCGGCCTTCACGGTGCTTTTCCTTCCAGTGCTTTCTTCAGCTTGCGCTGAAAGATCGCGACGGGCAGATTGCGGATGCCCGCGTGATGAAACTGCCGCGTGGCTGGATCAAAGACAGGAGCAGCGGCGGAATCCTGGGTGACTGTTTCCGCTCCGGTCCGCGCGTCGCGCGCAATGCGAAAGGTACCTTGTGACCATCCAGCACGCGCAAGGGTTCTCCCTCGCGCGCCCACAGAAACACATAAGCTTCTTCGCCCGCGTGAAAGGCGGGCACTTCCTCGACGCGCGAATGCAAACCGTCCACACTGCCGCCCAGCATCCGCACACGGATGAACGCCGGCAGCGAGCCTTTGCTTTGCTCCAGGACGGCGAAGCGCGTCTCCGTCCACATCTCGCGGTCCTCCCAGAAGCTTCGCGCCCCCAGGCAGCGCACGCGCGCCACGGCCGTCGCTTGCCGTGCCAGGTCTTCGAGACGCAGCCGCACTAGCGTGGTGGCATTTGCCACCACCGCCAGCAGCGCGGCGCCACGAAGAACAAAATCCACAGGAATCTTCGTCTCACGAGAAGAGCAAAGACAATCTGCATCTTCCAGAGGTTTTTCTCGCCGCTTTGCGGAAGGGGCCGCCTGCCTTGCGCAAAGCAGGCGAAGGGCCAGCGAAGGATTCAAACGAGAAGTGCATTGGTGACAAGCCCGCAAATACTCATTTGCTCCTGAAACGTAAGTGGAATCAGCGACTTAGGTATTCGGAAACGCGAGGCGTTCTTCCTTCTCCAACCCTCAGAGAAGTGGCAGGCTGTAAATTTGAAACAGCATTGGTTCTATTTTGGCACCCGCGCACGGTCCGCCTGTTTTATTCTGGAACTCCGCGCTTCGCGTCTTCTGCTATCTCCTGCGTTGACTTCCCGTGCCGTCCCCTCAATAATCCGCAAATGGCCCGCCCGGATGCCGTTCGCCGCGTCAAGAGTTATTCGGCCGCCGACGGCTACGTCTACCAGTATTATTTTTTCGAGGGCAATCGCGCCCAGCGTGGTGCGAGCCATGGCGGCGAATTCACTTATGTGGTTACCGCCGACCGCCAGTCGGCGTTCCCTTTCAGAATCTTCGTCCACCAGTCCGCGCTCGAATCCTGGGCCGCGCAAAACGGCCGCCCGCTCTCCAGTTCCGAAGAGTATGCGGTCGCCAAGATGCGCTTGTTCCAGGCGTTCGACGAAGGCGTCGTCCAAGCGGTCCCTCCGGGGCAGCCGCCGCGTGAGGTTACCGTCGATGAATCCAACCTGGAAGACCTGCTGGGCCAGTTGGGCATTTGACACCAGCCAGTCCAAGGCCGCGATTTCCCGAGTGAACCAAATCCACGCTCGCGGCGTCTGGTAGATGTACGGGGATCGCCTATCCGATGGGCACTAAGACGGCTGGTATGGCAAGGTCCTCCGAAGGAATCGTATGCAGGAGCTGGTTCTGATCCAGCCGGCGGGCATGGCACGGAGCGGGTGGGTGCGCGAGGCTCAGACGGAGGCCTGGCAGGAATTCGAAGACCGCCTCGCCGAATGCGGGTCGCTGGCCTACCGCGTGGCCCGCGGTGTTCTGCGCAATGCGGCCGATGCCGAGGACGTGGCGCAGGAAGCGTTGCTGCGCGCCTACCAGAATTTCGAGCGCCTGCGCGACCGCAGCCGTTTTCGCGGCTGGCTCGTTCGCATTTCGTTCCGGATCGCTTTGGACCGCCTGCGTTCCGTCAAACGCCGCGAGCAGCGCGACACGCTCTGGTCCCAACCCGAGCATCAATCGCCCGCACAGACCGTGGAAGACATGGCCGCTTCCAACCAGTTTCAAGGCCACCTCGATCGCGCTCTGGCGGAACTGCCCGAGAAGTTGCGCTTCGTGCTGCTGCTCTCCGCGTTGGAGGGCTACACGATTGAGGAAATCGCGGCCATGGTGGACGTTCCGGTCGGCACGGTGAAATCTCGCATTTTTGTCGCGCGGAAGAAGTTAGCGGAGAAGTTGCGATGCCATGTGAACATTTTAAAGACGCGTTGATCGAAGCTGCCGCCGGTGGCTTGTTGCCTCAGGGTGGACTGCGCGCGCATCTCGCCGCGTGCGCTTCCTGCCGCGAGGCTTTCTCGCAAGAGCAATCTCTTTTCGCCGCCATCGATTCCGGTTTGCACGCCGCCGCGAACACGGAAGTTCCGCCCTCGCTCCTCCCCCGAGTCCGCGCGGGTTTGGAAGCCATGCCGGTCGCGCCTTCGCGCTGGACTCCCGGATGGTTTGGTTTGGCTGGCGCGGCGCTTGTAGCTGCCACACTTCTCGTAGCGGTCATCGTTCGTCAGAACCGCGTCGGCACTCCGCCGGTCCATTCTGTAGAAAATCGGCCCACAGTTCCTGCGGTTTTGCCCCCAACGCCAAGCCCTTTGCCTCTTGCGCTTTCTCCCCGGCGCGATGCGATTCCACGGCCATCCCTGCGCGCTGCGAGCGCTCCTGTGCGGCCCGAGCATGCAGCGGCCACCCAGTCTGTTCCGGAAGTGCTTGTCCCTCGCGACCAGGAAGTGCTGCTGGCCAGCTATGCGCAAGAGTGGAGCTCCCGCAAGCGCGCGCCGTTGATCGCTAACGAGGCGAAGCCGGCGGACGTCGCGCTTCTCGATGTTCCTCCAATCCAAATCACCGAGCTTGACGTCAAGCCTTTAGCGGAAGGGGACTCGCAATGACTCTCGGGACACCACCGCAACTAGACATTTTGAAATCCTTTTGGAGGAACTCGATGAAAAAGTGGCTCTCTCTGTGTTTGATTGGTGCGCTCAGCCTGGCGCTGCCGCCGTTGCGAGCGCAGGACAAAGATCATGCTAAGCCGTCCGTACCGGTCAAAGTGCAGTTAGTCTTTGCCGAATACGACGGCGACAAGAAGATTTCCAGCATGCCGTATGTTTTTGCCGTGCTCGCCAACGAACGCGGCGTCGATGGCACCAGCCTCCGCGTGGGTGTGCGCATCCCCATTGAGACCGACGGCAAAGACCAGAAGACCACTTACCTTGATGTAGGGTCTAACATTGATTGCCGCGTGAAAATTGAAGACGACGGCCGCTTCGCCCTTTCTTTGACCATGGACCGCTCGGCGCTCTATCCCAACAAGTCCGCCGAGGGCGAACGGCTCGTGAGTGAGCCCAATGGTTTGCCGCTCATTCACCAATTCCGGACCAACGTGAACCTGCTTCTCAAGGACGGTCAAACCGCGGAGACCATGCTCTCCACCGATCCGCTCAATGGCCACACCATGCGCGTTTCGCTGACTCTCAACGTGCAGAAATAAGGACCTGTCGCCGCGGTCTTACGCCAATACTGCGCGAAGCGCGCCTGACAATTCTGGATACGCGAACGAATAGCCGAGTTGCTGCAGTTTTTGCGGTGCGACGCGCTGGCTGGATAACAGCAGCGCGTCTGCCATTTCTCCCAGTGCCAGCCGCAACGCGAACCCCGGTGCAGGGAAGAGCGCCGGTCGACGCATGGTCTTGGCCAGCACTTTCGTGAACTCCGCGTTTTGCACGGGCTTCGGCGCGACCACATTTAGCACGCCGCGGATCGCCCGGTTCACTAACGCATAGCGAAGAATTCCCACGACATCCTCTAACGCGATCCATGACATCCATTGGCGTCCCGATCCCAGCTTGCCGCCTGCGCCAAGTTTGAACGGCAGCGTCATCTTCGGCAACGCTCCCCCTTCTCGCGCCAAAATAACTCCAAACCGCGCCAGCACGACCCGTATCCCTAGCGCCTCCGCCTTCCGCGCCTCCGCTTCCCATTCTTGAGTCACCCCCGCCAGGAAATCTGTCCCCGGCTTGCTCTCTTCGGTCAACACTTCGTCTCCACGGTCTCCGTAGATTCCAATCGCTGAAGCCGACACCAGCACTTGCGGCCGCGCATTCATTTTTGCCAACGCGTTCACCAATGCCCGTGTGGTTTCAATACGGCTCGTGCCTAGCAGTTCTTTTCTTTCCTTCGTCCATCTCCCACCTGCGATCGATGCCCCAGCTAAGTTCACCACCGCATCTGCCCCAACGGCAGCGCCGCCCCATTCACCCGTTGCCGGATTCCACGCCACGTCGAAGCCGTCCTTTGTCCCTCCCAGAGATGCCGTTTGTGGCCGCACCAAACGGCAGACCGTGTGGCCTTCGTGCGCTAGCGCACTCACGAGTGCCGTTCCAACCAGCCCGGTCGACCCGGTCACAAGGATTTTCATCTGCTCCTCCGCCGCGTACTCATAAGAAGTAAGTTGTTCACGCCTGCTCGCACCCTACGCAACCCTCACCCGGTGGTCAAGCCATCGAATCATTCGAAAGTTTCTTCCTTGCCGAGAATAGAAAACTTTCTGTCCAACCCCTGGCGGCCAAACCGCAATTCAAGTTTTCCAGCTTTGACGGAGGTTCCATCCATCGCACTTTCTTTCCCTCCGGCTGGCTGCAACACTCCGCTCGCGATACAATTTGCTTGTGCCCGCTGTCTCGCAAATCCTGCGCGTTAAGGTCCTCTTCTTCGGCCGCCTGAAGGATGTCGTCGGCCATTCCGAGGAATCTGTCGAAGTCCCCGATGCTTCCACCATCGAGCAACTCTTCGCCCTCCACACGGCGCGCATTCCCGAGCTCGCCAAATATCGCCCCTCCGTGGTCGCCTCCCGCAATCAGGAGTTCGCATCTTGGGACACGCCGCTTCACTCCGGCGACGAAGTCGCCTTCCTCCCGCCCGTCAGCGGCGGTTAGCCGCGTGCCATGTTCATGCCTCATCACCACGACGACATTTTCGAACTTGTTCGCGCCCCCATCGATATGCCCGCACTCTCGGCTCACGTGCGCGCCCCGGAAGACGGCGCCATCGTTACCTTTGATGGCTTCGTCCGCAACCAATCCCACAATCGCGCGACCCTTTATCTCGACTACGAGGCTTACGAGTCCATGGCCCTCGCCAAGATGCGCGAAATTGGCGTCCAGCTTCACGATAAATTTCCCATCCACCGCGTCGCCATCGTGCACCGCCTCGGCCGTCTCGAGATCGGCGAAACCAGCGTCTTCATCGCCGTCAGCGCTCCGCATCGTGCCGCGGCCTTTGACGCTTGCCGCTTCGCCATCGACACCCTCAAGCGCACTGTGCCCATCTGGAAGAAAGAGTACTTCGAAGACGGCGCCGTGTGGGCCGACGGCGAACTTCCCCCTGCACCGGTGGCGACGCCGCGCACCAAACCGGCATCTTAATTTGTAATGCCTATGACACCCCTTCGCCCTCGCCCTCTGGTGCTATTGGGACTCGCCGTGCTCTTTTCCGGCGCGCTCGCCTCCAGTCAAGACCCCAATCGCCCTCCCTGGGCACAAAAGCCCAAGCCAGGTTCCAACTCCAGCGCGAATTCCAGCCCGGCTCCTGCGGGCCCTGTCGGGGAACCCGGCAAAATTGTTCAGCCGACTCCGCCCGCGCCCAAAGAAGACCCCCAAGATCCAGGCGGGCAGCGCAGCACGATTCGCCACCAGGTGAATCTCGTCACGGTTCTCGTCAGCGTTCTTGACGAGCACAATCGTCCGGCGCCCGATCTGCCCCGCGAAGCCTTTCAGCTATTCGATGAGGACAACGAGCAGAAGATCGACATCTTCGAGCCGGAGACTTCGCAGCCCCTCGACCTCGTCCTGATGATCGACGCCAGCATGAGCGCTCACAAGGAAATCGTGTTCGAGCGCGAAGCTGCGGCGCATTTCATTCGCCAGGTGATTCGCCCGGGCGATCGGCTCTCGGTTTTTTCCTTTGACGAGGATGTTACCCAGCGCGCCACTTATTCGGACAATGTGGCCGTGCTCCAGGAAGCGGTGCGCAAAATTCCCGACGGCGCCGGCACTTCCATTTACGACGCCGTTCTCCTCGGCTCCCGCTCTCTCTCCAACCGCGGAAGCGACCGCCGCCGCGTCATCGTCCTCGTCACCGACGCTGGCGAAACGACCTCCCGCGCCGACTTCGAAGCTGCCCGCAAAGAAGCGGTTCGCGCCAACGTGCTCCTCTACACCATCGTGATTCGCCCGGTGCGAAACGAGAATGGGCGCAACACCGCTGGCGAACACGCTCTCGAAACCATGACTGATACCACCGGCGGCGCGATGTTCTATCCGGACTCCACCCAGGAGCTCACCGGTATTTTCGATCGCATCGACCGCGAACTCCGCACGCAGTACCGCCTTGCTTACTATCCCAATCCGCATGGCCCTGCGAACACCTACCGCTCCATCGAAGTCAAAGTCACTACTGGCAATTACCAGGTTCGTCACCGCAAGTCTTACCTCACCGCCCCACAGTGAAACCCGGCTGGTGCGGCAGCGCTTTTCCAGCCGTTGACCTGCTTTCTGTTCCTGTGACGCAAGTCACTGCGCAGAAACGACCGCTTCTTCCAAAATGTCTAAGGAAAGGGCCTCTGCCTAAGGCGCCTTTCACAACCGCGGAGGACGCAATGGAAATCCAGGTGGAACATCTCGGCTCCGTTCAATTCGAAGTCAAGGCCCGCCAGCACTCTCTGGTAAGTGATCAACCCTCTGAAAACGGCGGATTCGACGAAGGCATGACTCCTCCCGAGCTGTTCCTCGCCTCTCTCGGAACCTGCGCGGGCTTTTACGCTGCCCAATACTTGAAGAAACATAGGCTGGCGACGGAAGGCACCGTCATCCGCGTCACCGCCGACAAGGCCAAAGATCCCGCGCGCCTGGACAATTTTCGCATTGCTCTCGACGTCCCCTGCGAACTCAGCGAGGAACATCTCCGCGGAGTGGAAGAGTCTGTCCACCACTGCCTCATCCACAACACGCTCCTGAATCCTCCTAAAATCTTTATCGAAGCGAAGTCCGCCGAACTGGTTGCGAAGTAACCTCGCATCCATTGCAGCGTTCCCGCGCCCGGGCGTTTGAACCGTCGGCTCATTCCCTCGGGAACAAAACGACGGCATTTCCCGTTTATCTATGCGCTGCCCAAGGACAAAGCATTCCTCCTGTGTTTCGGGAACCACCTACGGCTAGTCATACGGGCGTTGCCAGACTGAGGCAAACCTCGTGCCCGTGCACAACACAGGTATCACCTGCTTGATGCTCATCGCGCCGAACCGATTTCAGCTTCAGCAGCCCTCCGGTTGTCAAACCCTTGAGCATCTGTACCTCCAGGGCCGGATCGCGCAAGCGTCCGCCAGAGTAAATCGCCAGCGGAGTCACTATCTCGGCCAAGTACTTGCTCCCCGAACGCCCGATCTTCGTCATCACGCCCTGCCCGATCGTTGCATTCATTGCCATCGTAAACGGCACGACTAGGCGCCCTCCTTCGCGCAGGCGATCCAGCCATTTCGTTTGCGGATGCGTCACGCCACAATTCACAAGGATGGCGTCGCATTCCCCCGGATCAAACTCGGCTCCTTCGCCTGCCATCACAGTTGCATTTGCGTAACCTGCAAGGTTTTTGCTCGCGCGGGCAGCGAGGTCCGGCTGCAGCTCGAGTCCTACGACGTTTCCGTTTGGCCCGACGATTTCTGCCATGATTGCCGTGTAATATCCCACGCCGCATCCCAGGTGATACGCGCGGTCTCCCTGCTTCAATGACATGGCGTCAATCCATCGCCCCAGCGCGCTCGGCTGGCCGTTGTTGATGTCTTTCTCGCGGTTTAGCGAAACCACCACGTTGTGGTACACATCCCGCGGGTCATGCACCGTCACGTACGAGAGTTGCACCATGCCTGCCAGGGACATGGCTCGCGCTTCCGCCGAGCCAATCTGCCAAGGCCCCGGACCCAGGAATTTCTCTCTGGGTACCTTTGCAAAGGCTTCCGCCAGGCCCGGCGTGGCCAGATTCGCAGCAAACCTCACTTCCTGCGCATAAAATTCGCGGCAATCCTCGATCGTCATCATCGTGTTATGCACCCAACTTGGAACATCCTCAATCGTGTTTTCAGCCTGCTTGACCTTTCTTTCGCTTCAGGAAGGTGCCCTGATCCAGCTCGCGGAAAGCCTCGCGGAGCTGCTCCTGCGTGTTCATCACGATAGGGCCGTACCAAGCCACCGGCTCTTCGAGCGGCTTGCCGGAAACCAACAGGAAACGAATCCCCTCGTCGCCCGCCTGCACCATTACCTCATCGCCGCGATCGAAGAGCACAAGGGAACGATTGTCGGCTTCGGAAGGGGGAGCGGTGTCCAGCCATCCGACGGGTTCGGTAGGCACATCGAGCGGCTCCGAGGCGTTGCAGAATTTTCCGGCGCCCGCGAAGACATAAGCAAAGGCGTGGCGGGTAACCTCCAGCGGGAGCGACTTCCTTCCTCCGGGCGGGACGGAAACATCGATATAAATCGGATCGGCCGCGATTCCTTCGACGGGACCCCGCTTGCCCCAGAAACTCCCACAGACGACGCGCACTTGCGTACCGTCATCGTCGGTGATTTCGGGGATTTCGCCGGCTTTCACTTCCTGATAGCGCGGCGCGGTCATCTTCAGGGAGGAGGGCAGGTTGGCCCAGAGCTGGAACCCATGCATGCGTCCGACGTGGTCGCCCTTGGGCATCTCCTGGTGGATGATGCCGCTGCCCGCGGTCATCCATTGAATGTCGCCCGCGCCGATCGTGCCACGGTTGCCCATGCTGTCTCCGTGTTCCACGCTACCTGCAAGTACGTACGTAATCGTCTCGATGCCGCGGTGCGGGTGCCACGGGAAGCCTGCGAGGTATTCAGCAGGGACGTCGTTGCGAAAATCGTCGAGCAGCAAAAAAGGATCGAAATCCTTGGTGTTGCCAAAGCCAAAGGCGCGGCGCAGGTGGACGCCCGCTCCTTCAACCGTAGGCTTGGAGCGGATCAGTTTTTTCACCGGGCGCAGTGACATGGGGGCCTCCTCGTCTTGCCAATTCCAATTGGCAGGGTACGCTCGTGCGGCGGCGTTCTCAACCTGGCGCGGAGTGGAAGAGGTTGAAAAGTTGAAGGAAGAGGCCAACGGTGACCTTGTGATTCCGTGACTGGTGGAAGAGAGAGCTCGAGTGCAGAGGCAGAGAGAACGCACAGTTGGGGGAGGGGGTAGGATGGCCATTTGTATCGTTGTGAAAGAAAAGAAGTTGCAAATTGGGAGTTCGTAAGCCATTGAAAAGAAAGGTGATGAGGTTCGGTACCGCAAGCGGCCCCCGGCTGGGGCCAGCGCGACCGGGTTCGGGAAGACACCGAGATGACAGATTGTTCCTTGCCCTAATTCGGGTGCTGCTGCTGGCGCATCATTTGGGCGGGATCGAATTTGATGGGCGTACCGGTGATGTGGTCTTTGGCGTCGGTGATTTGCTTGGTCAGCACCATACTGGAATCTTTGCCGGTGAACTTGACCATGCCCCAGGGCGAAACTTTGGTGCTCACCCAAACATCTCCGCTGCCATCCTTCATGCGATAGTGCGTGCACTCGAAGGTGCCCGCGGGTACGGTGATGGATTCGGTGCCGACCTGTTCGGCTTTGTCGCGGAAATCCGCCGGGTGGGGTTGGTTGCCGCCCATCATGGCCATGTTCATGTTCATCTCCATCGGCTGGGGCTGGCCGGGAGGCTGCATGATAAATCGCTCCGTAACCACGTTGTTTTGATCCACGGACATGAGCATCTTCATGTACATCATGCCGCCGCGCTGGTCTGGCATTCCCATCTCGAGCCAGTAGGCATCTTTTCCATTCACCGCTTCTTTTCCCACGATGGTGATTTCCATGGAATGCTTCATTTGCTTGCTGTCGGTCATGTCGTAGGCGGCGCCGCTCCCGACAATAGGGTGGAAAATCCCTTGAATGTCCGGCGCGTGCATGCCCATACCCATCTGTCCGTGCGCTGCCACTGCGAGGGAAAGAACGATGAGTCCCGTCAACAGGATCGTGGGACGGAAGCCGCGAGTCTTCATGAGAGTGCCTCCCGTAGTTTGTGCCGCGGGCATTGTGAGGCAATGTAGGATGCAAAGCAATCTCTAGGTGACTGGTGACTCGTGACTGGTGGAAGATAGGAAAATTCCGCGACGGGCCGGGCAATCTTCCGGTTCGCGGGCCAGCTTGAGTTTTGTCCCTTTCTGTCACGATCCAGAGAATTCAAACTGGTCCACTACGCGGCGGGTGTCGAGGGCGGCGGCCCAAGAGCTAGCGGCGGAACATGAGCGGGTCCAGATAGCGCTCGCAGAGCTGATCGACGGCAAAGACGAACACACCCACAAGAAGAATGAAAAGGAGCACCGTTAGAGCAGAAGCGCGGACCTCCGGCCAGGGAGGAAAGCTGACCATGTTCAGCTCTTGCCAGGCTTCTTTCAGGAACACTTTGGTTCTTGCCAGCCAGGACGGCGGCTTGCTTTCTTCGGGCTTTTGCAGATCGATGGGAGACACAGGAACACACATCCTTTCTTGACCACTGATGGGTCTTAAGCCAGCGATGGGTCCTTGCCCAGAGATGGGCTGGTCGACGACACAAAGAGAGCGGCGATTAAGCCACTTTGCAATTCACAGCGACTGTCAGTTGGGAGAGTACGGACTGCTTAGGCGGGAGGGCTCCGACCGTGGATCGAGGCAAGAAATGTTTCCGGAGGATAAACGAGTTTTTGTGGACGCAGCCGATCGAGAATCAGGCCGGCGGGCGCGAGCAGAGCAAATACAACGGCAGGCAGGGCCAGCGCGACTTTGGCGAAGCTCTGCGTGTCGTGCGCGGTGATGACGAAGGTTAAGAGGAGCGCCGAGGTGATGAGGACGACGGCGATGAAGCCGACCTCAGTTCGGCGAACCCACAGCTGCTGGAGGGCCTTGGACATGGTTCTCGATGACTATTGTATACCGGTTCGCAGCTGACAGTGGGCCAGTTTGAATTCTGACTCCTTGTGTCACGAATCAGAGAATTCAAACTGGCCCACTGCCGCGTCTGCAGTTTAATACCGGTCTGAAGACCGGCCACTACATCGAAGCGGAAACCCCCTGAACCGCTAGGTTGGGGCTACGAAGCACTATCTTCAGCGCGGGTCCAGGTGGTGCAAAGGGAAACGAGAAAGAAGACGGCGATGGAGAGGTTAGTGAAGCCTCCCGACAAGATGGCGCCGAATGGTGCGGGCGCGCGGTCAGCGAGGGGCGAGAGAAGGATGAGGACTGCAGGATTCGCGAGCGCGGTCCACCGTGGGTACCAGGTCTTTCCGAAAAGCACCAACCCCAGCAAGAGGATGGCCCCCAGGTAGCCGGGGACGGAGCCGATATTGCAGGCCAAATCCCAATACGAGTTCACGGCCTGCACGAGGGCGCGGCAGCCCGCGTCGTCGTTGCCGTAGCAATACTTGATGGCAAGCCCCCGCGTGGTCCATAGCGCGTGAATAGCGCTGCCGAAAATCATGAGCACCGCGAACGATACGAGAATCACTTGACCGATGCGCGCCTGCGCGGGACGCACGTTGAGGTAGACATGCCAGAAGCCGAGGATGCAGAGGCAGGCGGCCACGGGGCCGACCAAGCCTCCGGCGAAGAGCCGAGCGAGGGAAGCGTGGCCCACCGTTTCGATCATTCCTTGGTGAAAACCTGCTCCTGAACCCCAATGGCCGTAGAACAGCATGTCTCCAGTGAAGAAGAGGAGAGCGCCGGACAGGCCAGCAAGGCCAGCCAGTCGGCGACTTTTCGAGGATGTCAGGTCCATGTCTCAGGCGAGGCTCTAATTGCCCATCTTCTGTTTGACGCCGCGGAAGGTGTCGAGAGCGCTATTCCAGAAGCTCGAACCACCGCTAGCGAGAAGTCCAAACAGGAAGCAGACGCCAAGCCCTAGCCTGCCGTCGCTGCCTTCCGTGGGCAGCCCGCTGGGGGCGAGCTGGGGGAAGTAATGGCACAGCACCATGCCGATGACAACCGCCAGGACATGCACGGACATTACGCGGATGTCTTCCATGGTGCCCGGGGTCTTGGTTGCCGGGGACAAGAAATTGGAAACGCCGGGAATGCGTTTGATGAATTCAGTGACGCGTTCGGTAGCGACACTGAGCGTGGCGACGTAGGTTAAGGCTCCGGAAACATCCATAGGCTCATCTCCTGGGGAAAATTTCACTCCCGTCCGGGAGGGGACAACCGGACAAGCAGGCGAACGAGCCGCACTGCCGGCCTGTTTGCGAACCTGATAGTGCACTTATGATGTTTTGTCAAGGTAAAGAATCGGCAACGGCAGCAGGGTTAAGGGGAAATCCTCAGGCCTGAGCCTGCCTGCGACACGCAGTGCCTGAAGATATAGCCAGAAGGGCAATCCATTGATATTTTCACCAAGCTGCTAGAATTCTTGCCATGCCAAAAGAATATTTGCAGGCGGCGATTGAGATTGCGCAGGAAACCGGGAAGATCCTGATGGAAGAGTTCACCCGGCCGCTGGAGATTCGTTATAAGGGCGATGAGGTGGACCTCGTCACGCAGGCGGATAAGCGCTCGGAGCAGTACATCGTGTCGCGGCTGAACCAGGAATTCCCCGGGCATGCCATTGCGGCCGAGGAAGGAACGGGGCAAGAGACGGCTTCGGAATTTCGCTGGCACGTCGATCCACTGGACGGCACGACGAATTTTGCGCATGGGTATCCGTGCTTCTGCGTTTCGATTGCGGTGGCGCAGCGCGACACGCTGCTGGCGGCGGCGATTTTCAATCCGTACTACGGCGAACTTTATGCGGCCGCGCGCGGGCAGGGGGCCACGTTCAACGGCAAACGAATCGCGGTCTCGAAAAACGCGACGCTTTCGAAAAGCCTGTTGTGCACCGGCTTTCCCGTGCGCAACCGCAAGCTCAGCCCGAATCTCCAGTATTACGGGGAGTTCACGCAGCGGTCGCACGGAGTGCGGCGGGATGGCTCGGCGGCACTGGATTTGGCGTGCGTGGCGTCCGGGCGATTCGATGCGTTCTGGGAGTTTGGCCTGAACGCGTGGGATACAGCGGCGGGCGTGTTGTTGGTGGAAGAGGCCGGTGGGAAGGTGAGCGATTTCGAGGGGAATCCGTACCGGCTGGGTGGGCGCGTGATTCTGGCGACGAACGGGCTGATTCACGAAGAGATGCGGAAAGTGGCGCTGGAGATTTCGCGGAGGACGGCGGCGACGGGGTAGGGAAGTTCTCTGGGAGTTGCGGAAGCCGGCCAGGATGACAATGGCTCACGTTCCCGTTGGACTAGGTGGGGTGCAATTCAGCCAGGATCCTCGCTTCGCTCGGGATGACCTACTAAGAGTGGCACTAACCACAATCTTATAGGGCACTTATAGTTTTCTTACGCGGCGCACGCTAGCATTCCGAGGCAACGAAGAAGGCGATTCCCGCCTACCGGGCAGAAAATCCAAGAACAAATGGGCCGTTGCCGGACATCTAAGGAGTGGGAATGCTCGCTCTGATGCAGTTTGGGAATTTTGCGTTGGCCGCCTTGGCGATGCTGGCGCGGACGATCGTGGCGAAGTGGCATCTCGGTCGAAGTGCGGGCGGCGTGTGGGTGACCAGCCGCACGGGCAATGTAACTGTGATCACAGATAGACTCCACTGAGAGTACGTATTCGGGTTCGATAAGAGGAATTGCTGTTGGCAGCAAATTTCAGGAGGCGGATATGCGTGTGTGCGCGAAGAAGGCAAGAATCATTCTGTTTGTAGTGATGGCATTCCTTGTCTTCACAATGGTGCCAGGCTGCTTGCTTGCGGACGACAAGGACAACGCCAGCGTACCGGCAAAGACCGACGCGGCAAAACCCGCTACGAACAAGCCGGGAGCACCGGTACCGCTGAGCGAGCGCGAACGCTGGCTGCTGGATCGCATCGAGGAGCTTGAGAAGCGCGTGGCGGAGCTGGAGGCGAAGAATCATGCTGCGCCCCCGGCCAATGCGCCCGCGGAGGCGAGCACTGCAGCCGCACAACCGGCGGCGCAGCCGACAACGCCCACAAATGCGGTCGCCGTCGCGCCATCCGTGCCGACCGCACCAGCGGCATCCATGGCCGGCGCGAATGCAGCTATTGTGGCGGAGAAATCGGTGGGGCAGGAACAGGCGGCTCCGCCGGCGAAAGCCGAGCCGTTTGCCTTTGCCGACTTTACCTGGCTGAACGGCAACGCGCGCACCAAAGAAGTGCCGCTGGACACGAAGTTCTTCACGCCGGAAATTCGGGCGGATGTTTCGTACATCTACGATTTCAACCATCCGAAGGACGACACCATTGGCGGATCGAGCGAAGTGTTTCGGTCGAAGGAAGTGCAGGTGACGCAGCTCGGCGCGGGTGGCGACTTCCACTATGACAATGTGCGCGCGCGCATCATGACGCAGTTCGGCATGTATGCGCAGACTACGCCGCGCAACGACGCGAGCCCGGCGCGAGGCCAGTGGGATCTCGACACCGCGTACCGGTATGTGTCGGAGGCGTACGGCGGCTACCACTTCAATGTGCTCCACGGCATCAACGTGGATGCGGGAATCTTCATGTCGTATATCGGCCTGTTCAGCTACTACAACTTCGACAATTGGGCGTACCAGCCGTCGTTCGTGTCGTCGAACACGCCATGGTTCTTCAACGGCGTGCGCGTGCAGATTTTTCCGTCCGAGCATCTGAAGATCGAACCGTGGTTCACGAACGGATGGCAGTCGTACGGAAGATTCAATCACCGGCCGGGCTTTGGGATGCAGATTCTGTACCGGCCGAATGGATGGTTCTCCGTGCTGGGGAATCAGTATGCGTTCGGCGAGGAGACGCTGGGCGTTCCGGGCCGCGTACGCTATCACTCGGATGACAGCATCGAGATCAAGTATTACGACCATCCGGAGAATCGCGTGAGCAAGATGGCGTTTTCGCTGACCGGGGATATTGGATGCGAACACGGGGGTGGGGTGAGCTGCTTTGGCGGTACCAAGCAGGGACCCAAGCAAAGCTTTCTTGGCTACATGTTTTACAACCGCGTGTGGTTCGACCGGGATAAGTACGCGCTCACCCTTGGCGGCGGTCGGATCAACAATCCTGGGCGGTATCTTGTACTGCTCCCGCCCATCAACGGGGAGACCGCGGCGTCTGCGGCCACCAATTCGCCGTATTTCACGGAGAATCCAGGCGATCCGTTCAAGGCGTGGGACGCTTCTGGAACGATCGATTGGATGCCCAGCCAGTACATTACGTTCCGTTGGGAGTTCGACCACCGTGCGGCGAGTGTGCCGTACTGGTCGGGGTCAGGGGGGATAACTCCTCCGGGAGGCAACAACGGATTCCCGACGCAATTCGTTTGCATGGACGGCAGTGTGGCGTCAGCGAGCGGCTGCGGAGCGATCGGCCTGTGGACTCCGGACCTGAAGAAAATCGAGAACCGCATCAATATGGCGATTCTTGTGAAGTTCTAATCTTCCGCGACGAGCGAGATCTGCCGGGATTCTCGCTCGTCGTGCATAGTTACGTGGGTCAGTAAAGTCTCCGGATCCGTGTCTTCGCGCGGTTTCCGTTCGTTCGCGGCAGTGCTAGGAATCTCTTCTCCATTCAAGGAAAAATTCATTCTGGCGAGTCCACTGCGTTCCTGTTGCCATTCCTGATTCAAAAAAACGATGCAGGTCCTTTGAATTTTTCCGCGAAACGCTAACGCTTTCCTTATGCGTTCTCTCCTAATTTCTCTTGCAACCAAGGCAGAGCAACGCCGGGAAACAGCAAGGAGCAATCTCACATGATCAGAACGCGCGTCATTTTTTTGTTGATGGCTCTGTTGTGTTGGCCGCGGAGTGGCACGGCGCAGTCTACGTTCGGAGACGTCATTGGTGTCGTCAAGGATCCGGGGCAAGGGGTGATTCCCGGAGCGCAGGTCACGCTCACCAACGTAGGCGAACACACGCCGCCTCGTGTCGCGACCACGGACGCCGACGGGGCGTTTCACTTCGTCAATCTGAAGCCGGGGCAGTACGAGTTGTTTGTGACTGCCACGGGTTTTGCGGAGTACAAAGTCACCGCGATGCAGTTGGACGCGCGGCAAACGCTGCGCTTCGACGTAGTGCTGAAAGTGGCATCCGCGTCGCAAACCATCGAAGTCGGCGGGGACTCGGGGCCGGCAATCAATACTGAAAATGCGACCATCGGGGACACGAAGAATTTTGCGCAGATTACCAACCTTCCAGTGAATTACCGGGGAGCGACCACCAGCCCGCTGGCAATGCTGGCGACCGTGCCGGGCGCGCAGCAGGATGCCAACGGGAACGTCTCCGTAGGCGGGGGGCTACCGTCGCAAGTGCAATACTCCGTGGACGGATCCTCGACCGTCAACATTCGGCAGAACGGCGCATTGGGGAACATGAATCCATCTTCGGAACTGATCAGCGAATTCAAGGTCACGCAGTTCAACAACAACGCGGAGTTTGCGCAACTGGGCGACGTGACGATCAGCACCAAAAGCGGGACGGAGAATTTCCACGGCAGCTTGTTTGAATATTTCCAAAACAGCGCGTTGGATGCGGCAGTGTGGGGCTCGAACATCAACGGCGTGACGTTTAAGCCGCACAAGGTGTTCCACACTTTTGGCGGGAGCCTGGGTGGCCCGCTGGAAATTCCGAAACTGCAGCACGGCAAGGCGAAGACGTTCTTCTTTGGAGACTACGAAGGCAACCGCAAGCGGTATGCGACGCCGCTGTTTTTGTTTGTGCCGACGGTGGCGATGCGCGGAGGTGACTTCTCGGCAACCGCCGCGCCGCTCATGGACCCCTTCACGGGAAAGGCGTATCCAGGAAACAAGGTTCCCAGCGGGAACGCATGCACGAATTCTCAGGATTGCATCAACCCCGTGGCCACGGCGCTGCTGAACTTCATTCCGGCGCCAAACATCAACGTAAGCGCGGCGAATTTCGGAGCGCAGGCCAATTACTTGCAGCAAACGCCGACGCCCAGCAATACCAACGGCTACGATGTGCGCGTGGACCGAACGTTGACAGCAAAGCAATTTATTTTCGTGCGTTGGAGTTGGAAGCATTTGAACGGACAGTCTTTGACCGATTCCTATCTCGGCACGCTCAATAGCTTTTTGCCGCCGGACAACGACAACGAGCACAACAACAACATCATCGCGTCGCACAACTATGCGCTCACCGATCATCTGGTGAATGAAGCGCGTTTCGGCCTTTCTTTGTGGGAGCTGAACATCAAGTTTCCGATCCAGGGAGCTGCGGCCCTTTCGACGCTGGGACTGCAAGGACTGGACATCAGTGACCACCCAACGGCCGGCGCATTTCCCATTTTCAATTTCAGTGACGATCCAGGGAACTACTCGCCCATCGGGAGAGACAAAGACGGCACGACCAAATCGACGACGATTCAGTTTGCCGACAACCTGACGTGGATTCGCGGCCGGCATACCCTGAAATTTGGGACGGACGTGCGGCGCGTCGGTTACGTGGACCTGGAAAGCTTTGGCGGCGCCGATGATTTCGGAGCGTTCACGTTTGATCAGGGCATTTTTACCGGGAATGCCTTTGCTAATTTGCTGCTGGGATTGCCGACAAAAACGTACGTGGCGCAGTCCGGTCCGGACGTACATGCGCATGCCACACAGACCGGCGTTTACGGACAGGACGAATTCCGGCTGAACGATCGGTTGACGCTTTCGTTTGGGCTGCGGTGGCAGGCGCTACCGCCATTCGTCAGCTCGCTGAACAACCTGACAGCATTTGATGTGCGCAACGGCGGCGTCATCGTACCGATAGGGAATCAGCCGCGCGCGGGGTTTCTGGAAACCATCAACACATGTGTTGCGGGGAGCGGCATCACCTGCGGCACACCGACATCCGCGGATAACGCTCTAGGCTGCGTTCCCGTGAATGCGGCGTTGCCTTGTGCCCCCGTGGAATTCGCCAACTCAGTAGGTTTGGGTCCCGGACTTCGGCAGTTCTACAACAAGAATTTTCAGCCCCGACTGGGGTTTGCCTACCGTCCGTTTGGGAATAACAAAACGGTCGTGAGGGGCGGCTTCGGGATATTCACGATGACCAACCTGGGGCAGCTTTCGTTTAACACAACCAACATAGACGTGTCCGTCGTACGCACCACGTTCAATCCGGACCCGGTGACGGGCAAACCCAGTTACCAGTTTCCGTCGGCGCGCACTCCTGATAATCCCATGCTGATTGCGGGCACCGGCGATTTCTACCAGAACACGCTGACGAATTACCGGGACCCGCAGTCCGCGCAATGGAATTTCACCGTGGAGCGCGAAATCATCCGCGATCTGACTTTGCGAGAAAGCTACGTGGGCATGAGCTCCTACCGTATGAGCGAGACGGTGGACTTGAATCAGGTTGAGCCGAGCAGCATCAGTCCGAACCCCAATCCGAAGCCGTATCCGAACTGGGGAAGAATTCTTTCCACCAACAACGCGGGACACGTCAGCTACGGCGGCTTGCAGTCGGAGCTGAATCTGCATGCGCGCGGCGGGCTGACTCTGCAGGCGAGCCACGTGTGGGCCAAGAACCTGGGGAATATCGGCGGTGACGCACCGACGACGTTCAATCCGGAAATCATCTACGGGACTCCGGTCGCAAATCGCTTTGCGCTTTCCGCGAACCGCGGGAATGTTGCGGCGACGCGGCGGCATCGCCTCTTGATATCCGCGCTGTATGACTTTCCCGTTGGCAAAAACCGCAAATTCTTCAGTCATATGAACGCCGTGACGGACGCGATCGTGGGCGGATGGTCGTTCAGCACGGTCAGCCTGTGGGAGACCGGGCCGTATCTGACGCCCGTTACGAGCTCGAGCTACGATCCGGGGAACCTGAATATTTCCTATCGCGGCTCTTTCCAACGGCCCGATTGTATTGGCAATGGAAACGTGTCAACGAATGGAAGCATGTTCAATCCTGCTGCGTTCAGTCCTGTGCCGGCGGGACCGGTGGGGAACTGCGGCGTGGGGATTCTGGAGGGGCCGGGGACGTCGACGATTGCGGCTGGGCTATCCAAGAACTTTCATTTGACCGAGCGGCTGCGGCTGCGCTTCGAGGGAACGTTTACAAACCTCATGAATCATCCGAACTTTGCGCCGCCGCCCACCAACGTAACGGCTTCCTCTTTTGGGTTCGTCCAGAGCGTACAAACTGCCGAGAATAGTGGCAACCGAACGGGACAACTCTCCTTGCGGCTGGACTTTTGAGCCACGCGGAAAGGAGAATTGATAGCGAAAGCCGGACCCGATGGCAATCCATGTCGGGCCCGACTTTCTGCCGGCCCATAGCATCAAAGAAAAGAAACGACGAGCGACACTAGCGACTACGGTTGGCGCCAGGTTTTGACTTAGCGGCGGAACGCGGCGTCGCCGGGATTGGCAACGTACTTGATTTGCGTGGCAATGGCCTTGACGGAAAGGACGAGAATGTCGTGAGTGCCCGCGGCAATCTGGCATTTGGCCTTCACTTGACGGCCTTCGTGGCCGGAAAGCGCCCCAAGATTTGTTATGGACCATGCCTGGCCGTCGCGGGTGATCAGGTTCTTTCCGTCCTCACTCACGCGGCCAGAAAGCGAAACAGCTTTGGCGAGGTTGGATTTCGCTTGAGCGGGACTTTGGCCCGTGGCCGTTCCCACGAAAAGGACGAGAGTCGAAAGAAGACCGAGGGCGATCTTTTTCATCGAGGGCGCTCCTTGATTCCTGACGCAACCGCACTGAGGCCCATCTTAGAGGGCATCTACTGAGGGTCAAGACGGAAAAACGAATCAATCCTATCCAAAATTTGACGCGATAGCGCCTGGCTTCAGAAGTCTCGCGCGTGGTGAAGTGGAAGTTTGAACGGAGAGAGAAACAGGAGCATCAGTGTCAATCATGGTTGGAAAATTCTCAGGTCGAGCCGCGGCCTTCGCCGTTCTTGGCGTGTTGGTGCAGGCATTGGTGTGCGTCTGCGCTCACGGACAAAGTGTCCTCGGCGGGATTCACGGAGTCACCCGAAAGGCGGGCGGCGTTCCGCTTCCGCAAGCACAAGTAACTCTCCGTAATTTCGAAGGAACGGCAGAGCGCATTGTCGTCAGCAGAGCGGACGGAACGTTTAGTATGGAGAATCTCGCGCCAGGCCGTTACGCGCTGGAGGCTACAAAGATCGGCTTTGCGAATTCGCGCGTGGTGCAGGTCGAACTCGCCCCGGGCGAGGAGCTTTACGAGGAATTGACGCTGGGCAAGAAGGCCGATCACGCACCCGCGCGGAAGCCAAAAGGACAGTTTTCTTCGAGCGCTTCCTGCTGGGATACATGGATGACTGGAGGACCATCGGCGATCCCCTGGCCGAGTCCACGCGACGAAGCATCCTGCTCCGGAGGTGGCCCTCCGTATTCGTTCTTCGATTGGGCGTATGGAGATTCGCTCAGTCATCGACGCTCCGTGGTGCAATCTACTTTTTCTGAGTTGTGAGTGCTCAGGTAACGAGGTACCAGGGAACGTTGATCACCACGATGCGCTGGTTCCCGCGGACCAACAGCAGTGCCTTCAGGACGGAAGCGCGCTTGTTGTGCAAGATATGGTGGTACCAGTGGCGTTCCACTAATTCCGGAATCACCACGGCAATTTGCTGCCCCGGGTTGGTGCGCTCCGCTTCCAGGACGTAATCGACGATAGGGGCGAGAATCAGGCGATAGGGCGAATTCAGAACCACCAATTTTGGCGAGGCAACACCGGCCTGCTGGGTCGGATCTTCCACATAGCGCGACCATTCCTCATGAAAAATCACGGAACCTTCTCCGCAGTCCACGTGCACGGCACGAATGTGCGGAGAGATTTTCAACGCGAAGCGCAGCGCCTTCTTGACGATGTGGTTCCAATGCTGGATGGGCACGATGACAAGCGGCGGCGTCAAATCGTTCAGTTCCAAAGGCGCCGCGCTGCGCACTTCGAGCATGACGGCGTGATAGTGGCGGCGCACGAACCCCATCGCAATCAGCAAGGCGGGGATGAGCAGCACGGTAATCCACGCGCCCTCGAGAAATTTAGCGACGAGCACCACAACGACCGTAATTCCGGTGGCCACCGCGCCAAGACCGTTAATCAGGATACTTTGTGTTGCGCCCGGACCGCCGAGGCGCCGCCAGTGGCCAACCATACCGGCTTGCGAGAGTGTAAAAGCGAGAAATGCTCCGACGGCGAACAAGGGAATCAAACGGTCGGTTACGCCGCCAAAGATAATCAGTAGCAAACCCGAAACAACCGCCAGAACCAGAATCCCCTGCGAATAGACCAACCGGCGCCCGCGCGTGGCAAATGAATGCGGCAAGTAGTTGTTCTGCGCGATGGCGCGGCAGAGCCGTGGAAAATCAGCGAACGCAGTGTTGGCGGAGAGTGCCAGAATCACCAGGATCGAACCAATCGAAACATAATAGAACATGCCCCGGCCGGTGACTGCGGCTAGCAGCATCGAAAGAACGCTCTGATAGCCAGCCTTGCCGGGGTCGGTGGCCTGAATGTCATAAACCCGAACGAGATATGCGATTCCGGCGAGCATGACCATCAGGAGGGCGATGATCACGGTGAGCGTGCGCCGGGCAGTGACCACCACCGGCTCGTGAAAGGCTTTCACGCCATTGCTCACGGCTTCGACTCCCGTCATCGCGGTGCAACCGCTGGCGAACGCCTGAAGAATGAGCCAGATGCTTACGGCTGAGGCGGCAGTGGGAATTCGAGGAGGCGTTTCGATGGGAACAGGGTGCCCGCCCGCGAGCCACGTCTTAACCAGGCCGATGGCAATGGTCAGAAGCAGGCTGCCTACAAACAAATACGTAGGTGCCATAAAGATCAAGCCGGTCTCGCGCAATCCCCGGAGGTTGACGAGCGTGATGATCACCAGGATTGCGAGGCACAGCGCCAAAGTGTGTGGCTGCAGGCTGGGCACGGCAGAAACAAGCGCGCCCACACCTGCAGAGATGCCTACCGCGACGACCAGCACGTAGTCGATCATGAGCGCGGCCGCTGCCAGCAAGCCGGCGGAGACGCCTAAGTTCTGTCGCGCAACAGTGTAGGAACCCCCGCCGCCGGGGTACGCCTGGATGGTTTGGCGATAAGAAAAATAGACGATGGCCAGCAGCGCGATAATGCTCAGGCTGATGGGCACCATGTAGGCGACACCGAGTGCGCCCAAAGGGATCAGCAGCGTCAGCGCGGCTTCCGGGCCGTAGGCGGCGGAACTCAGGGCGTCCAACCCGAAAATAGGTATTCCCGCGGCAGTGCCAATGCACTCGGCACGTGCCTGGTCCGAGGCAAGAGGCTTGCCCAACAGCAGATCGAGAATGGACATGCGGGGCATTCTCCTATAACTCGTGAACATTCGGATATGCGATTTTCCTGGCGCCCCTGGCAAAGCCATTCGAATATCGGTTGCTGCAGGATTGCGGGCGAACAGTTCTTTTGAAATCAGCGGCGATGTGGAAGACTTAAGGGCCGTTGTGAGGTGGCTGACCATTGGCCAACAAGAAGAAAAGGGTCTCCGTCAACCGCGACAGCACCAGAGGCGCCGCATTGCATAGGAATCAGAAGGGTCCGGGCTTTGCGCAGGTGTCTGCAGCCTTGGCGGAGATTGGCAAGGGATTTCATGCGCGCGGCTGGGTGCTGGGCACGAGCGGGAATTTCAGCGCGGTCGTCTCGCGAGAGCCGCTGCGTTTGGCGATTACGTCCACGGGACTGGACAAGGGCGAACTCGAGCCGGCACAGTTCCTGGAAATCGACGAAGAAGCTAATGTTCTCCGGGGAACCGGCCGGCCTTCTGCGGAAACATTGCTGCACCTGGCGATTGTTCGAGACGCGCGCGCGAGCGCCGTGCTGCACACGCACTCGGTGGGGAGCACGGTGCTCTCCGGCACGCATGCGCGCCACGGCGGTATCGCCCTTGAGGGCTACGAAATGCTGAAGGGGCTCGAGGGCGTGCGCACGCATATGCATCGCGAGTGGCTGCCAATCCTGGAAAATTCGCAGGATATGGTGGAACTTGCCGATCGCGTATCGAAGACGCTGCAAGGCAGTCCCGGCAGCCACGGCTTTCTTCTCCGCGAACATGGGTTGTATACTTGGGGAGCAAACGTGTCCGAAGCTAAGCGGCACGTGGAGATTTTGGAATTCCTAATGGAAGTTCTGGTTCGTTCGGGTGCTGCGCAGCCGGCGTGATTTTAGGGTCTCGCGAACCAGAGGTGGATCTGATGGCCGTTCTTCGCATCCCCGATGAAAACCGATGGCTAACCGTGCAGGAAGACGTGCGCGCTTACCTGGCTGGAATTGGCATTGACTTCGAGCGCTGGGAGTCTCCTGCCGATTTGCCCATCGATGCCTCTTCCGAACAAATCCTGGACGCGTACAGCGAGCAGATTGAAACACTCAAGAAGCGCGGCGGATACGTCACCGCGGATGTGATCGATGTAAACCCGGACACACCGGGGCTCGACGCGATGCTCGCGAAATTCAACATCGAGCACACACACGAGGAAGATGAAGTGCGCTACATCATTGCCGGACGAGGGCTGTTCCACATCCATCCGCCGAAGGGCGAAGTCGTGGCGATTGAAGTCGAGGCTGGCGATCTCATTCGCGTGCCGCGCGGGACATTGCATTGGTTCGACCTGTGCGGCGACCGGCGGATCCGCGCGATCCGCTTGTTCCAGGACAAGTCCGGCTGGACGCCTCACTATACGGGCAGCGGCGTGGACCGGAACTATGAGCCGGTTTGCTGGGGCCCGCGCTATATCCCTCCGCAACCTGCGGCCAAGTAAACCCCTGTGCCCCCCTTCGACGAAGCCCAAGTCCGCGTGCTTCTTCTGGACATTGAAGGTACGACCACTCCTATTGATTTTGTCAGCAAGACGCTTTTCCCGTATGCGAGCCGCCAACTCGAGTCGTTTCTGCGGGAAAATTCGGGAAATCCGGAAGTTTATTCCCTCATGGAAGAGTTGCATGGAGAGTGCGTCCTCGAGCAGCGCAACGGCGTAGAAGTTCCGGAATGGCGCGACGGTTCATCAGAAGAACGTTTGCACTCGTGCATCGCCTGCGGCCAATGGCTGATCGCGCGGGACAGCAAGGTCACTCCGCTCAAATCGCTCGAAGGAAAAATCTGGCGACGCGGTTATGAGAGCGGGGAATTAAAAGGCGAGGTCTATGCCGATGTTCCCGGCGCGTTTGAACGGTGGAGGCGCCAGAAACGGACGATTTGCATCTATTCGTCAGGCAGCGCGCTGGCCCAACGCATGCTGTTTCAATCGACGACCTTCGGGGATCTAACGCCGCACATTTCCCTGTACTTTGATACGCGAGTGGGAGCCAAAGCGGACGCGGACAGCTACCGGAGAATCGTTTCTTCGTTTGCGTGCCGGCCAGAGCAGTTTCTATTCATCACGGACGCGGTGAAAGAAGTGGAAGCGGCACGGTCAGCCGGGATGCACGTGTTGCGCTGCGAGCGCAATGCGCAGCCTATCTCGCCTCCCGTGCCGGGGGCGGTGATTGAGGATTTCAATAGCGTTTTTCCCGCATAAGGACAATTCTCAAAGCAATCTTAGGGAAACAGAAAGATAGAATACTTGCCGCGCGAGGCAGAAACAGGCAAACCCATGGAAGCAAAGCCGAAAGCAGACTTGCGCGACTATCTGGCCGCCGAGCGGACTTTTCTCGCGTGGGTGCGGACGGGCCTCGCGCTGATGGGGTTTGGGTTCGTCGTGGCGCGCTTCGGGCTCTTTCTTCAGCAACTCCAGATTTCTCAGATAGCCGCGCAGGCGACCAGCACGGGCCTGTCCTTGTGGTTTGGCACCACGCTCATTGCCGTGGGCGTGATTGTGAATTTGTCCTCCGCCTGGCATCACGTTCGTCTGGTGCGCCAACTCGATCACGGGGAACCCGAATGTTCCCGGTCTCTGACCCTCTCCGTCGCCACCGCAGTCTTTCTCGCGATCGTTGGCTTGGCGATGGCGGTCTACTTGATTTCCGTTCGCAGCGCCACACATTTCAATTCGGAAGTCATCAAGGAGAGGTTCATGGGCACGACAAGCAAAGGCATCATCAATAAGCCAAGCAATCACTCCGTTGACGAGACCGTGGAGAAGCTCAAGAACATTTTGCAGTCCAAAGGGGTAACCCTCTTTGCTCTGGTGGACCACAGCGGAGAAGCGGAAAAGGTGGGAATGAAGATGCGCCCGACCAAACTGTTGATCTTCGGCAGCCCCAAAGCAGGGACACCGCTCATGCTCGCGGCGCCCAGCATCGCAATTGACCTGCCCTTGAAAATTCTGGTCTGGCAGGACGCCCAGGACAAGGTCTGGATCTCCTACAACAGTCCTGACTATCTAAGAGAAAGGCACAGCTTGCCGCAGGAATTGCTGGCGAACATCGCGGTTGTGGATACGCTGGCCAGCACGGCGGGCGAGTAGCTCCGCCAATTACTTCTTATCTTTGCGTGCTGGGCTGCGAACGCCATGCGCGCACTCTGAAGAGCAGAGGTCCCTTGGAAGAATTGCCCTAAGACTTGCCGCCCTTCCATTCCGCATACAGCTTGGTAATGGCCGGGCCGATGGTGAAGCCCCACGCGTAGATGGGGAAGTTCTTGAATTTGTCCGGCACAGCGTAGCGGTGCTGCGCTTCTTCAGCAGGCACGCCCGCCTTGTACATTTTTTCCGCTTGGCCGGCGATGTCGTCAAAAACCTCACGGAGCGTGGCGATGCCTTCCTGCCCGCAAATCTGTCCGTGACCGGGGACGAAAATCGTATCCTTGTCGAGCGCCGCGAATTTCTTCAAAGTTTCCCGCCAGCCGGAAATGGTGGCCTTTTCATCGAAGCACACGGGATACCAGCCGCTAAAAAGGAGATCGCCGGCGTAGACCACGTTCTGGTCCGGGACCCGCGTCACGATGTCCGTGCCGGAATGTCCTGGATATGATTGCAAAACCGCTTTCACGCCGCCCAGATCGATCGTCATCGGAAGCTTCGCCGGATCCAGCGGGTGATTCGGCAGGCCCAGAATGCTGGAATTGGCAATCTGATAGAGCCCCGTGACGGCGTTGAGATCGCTCTGCACGTGCGCGCGCTCGGCATCCGACTTCGCATCCTTGACGCGTTTCTCGATGGCGCCAAGGACCGCCTGCTTGTCCGCTCCTTGCATCGGCACATAGTTGTCCACGATTCGCTTTGCGGTGGTGGCGTGGGCCCATAATGGAATGCCTTTTGCTCCATAAAAAGCATTCCCCATGGAGTGGTCGAAGTGATAGTGCGTGTCCAGCGCCCCTTGCACCGAAACCTCGCTCACCATGCGCAGGGCGTCCATCTGAAACGAGGCCCCGGCGGCGGTTGTGAAACCTTCGAGCAGGAACGCGCCGTCCTTTCCGACAAGGAAGCCGCCGTTGCAAACCGTCACGTAGCCTTTCGAAGCATCCGAGATCGTGGCGTACAAGCCGTCACCCACTTTGCGAACCGAAGCGAATCCCTTGTCGATCAGTGGGGTTTGCGATACGCGGGAATCCACGGCAAGCTCTTCTGCCAGCGCCGGAAGAGGAATCAGGCTGGCAAGTGCATAGAACGCGCCGAAGCAGGAAGTGTGGGCGAGAAATTCGCGGCGGGAAAAGCCAGCGGTGGAATTCATAGCGGTTCCTCCGTTCGAATGAGTGTTCCAAAATGGACGGACTGGTGGTGGTCATTCTAGCAAATTGGAGTTTAGAAAGACCGTGTACGCCATGAATGGTCGTACTCGCCTATAATCTAGCGAAACAGGAAAGGAGACAGGCCGTCATGAGCAGATTCGCCGCGATTGCCGCCGTTGTTGGATTGTTACTTGCTCCCGCGGGGCAGAAGGAGGCAGAACGCATTGCGTGCGTGCAGCGCTGTTATGCACCGCTGACCGATCCCGAAATGCAGCGGCAGGAACTCATCAGCCTGGAGAAAGAAGCAGCCCACGCCATTGAATTGAAGAATGGAACGTTTTTTCGGCGCGTGTACGGTGACGATTTCGTCGGCACGCTCTCCCATGGCCAGCAGGTAAATAAGACGGAATGGGTTGCCTTGATTGAGGCCTCGCCGGATGTGAAATACGAGTCCTTCAACAGCTCGGACATCAAAGTCCAGATCTATCAGGATATTGCCGTGGCCACCTGCCTTTGGTCGGCGCGGAGCATCGTCAAAGGGCAGCGCATCAGCCGGCAGATGCGTGTGCTCCACGTCTATTTGAACACCGGGAGCGGTTGGCACGTGGTGTCCGCGCAAACCACCAGCCTGCCGCCGGACGTCGAAGGCATGCTGTAGCATGGTTTGCCTCACTCCACTTGCCTTGCGTTGACGCTGTACAGTGCGGATGTTACGCTCGGCCATTCTTTTTCACTCGCATGCGCGCCGTCGACCTGATCCGCAAGAAACGTGATTCCGGAGAGCTCACCCGGGAAGAGATTGAATTCCTCGTCAATGGCTATACGCGCGGCGAGATTCCCGACTATCAAATGGCCGCATGGCTGATGGCCGTGTGGATTCGCGGTATGAACCGCTCGGAACTGGCCGCGCTCACCGAAGTGATGCTCTATTCCGGGCAGGTGCTCAATCACACAGACATTCCCGGTAAAAAGGTCGATAAGCACTCGACGGGGGGCGTGGGGGACAAAACTTCGCTGATTCTTGCGCCCATCGTTGCCGCTGGCGGCCTAACCGTCCCGATGATCAGCGGACGGGGGTTGGGACACACCGGCGGCACCCTCGACAAACTCGAAGCGATTCCCGGCTTCAACGTGAATCTTTCGCTTGAACAGTTCCGGCGCGTTCTTCATGAATGCGGCATGGGACTCATCGGCCAGACCGCCGAGATTGCCCCTGCGGACAAGAAAATCTACGCACTGCGAGACGCGACGTCGACCGTTGAAAACATCGGCCTGATTTGCGCCTCGATCATGAGCAAGAAGCTGGCCGAAGGCATCGACGCGCTGGTCCTGGACGTGAAAACCGGTTCCGGCGCGTTCATGAAAAAGGAAGAAGACTCGGTGCGGCTGGCGGAGGTGATGGTCGAAACCGGCAAGCGCATGGGGAAGAAAGTGGTGGCGCTCATTACTGGCATGGACGAACCTCTCGGGCGCCTGGCGGGGCACGCGCACGAAGTGCTCGAGTCCGTCGAAGTGCTCAAAGGGCGCGGGCCGGACGAATTACGCGACCTCAGCCTGGACCTGTCCGCGTGGATGTTTTTCCTTGGCGAAAGGACGAAGAGCGTGAAAGAGGGGCGTCGTTTGGCAGAAACGATGGTGGCCACGGGGCAAGCGCTCGACAAGCTGCGGCAGGGAATCCGTCTCCAGGGCGGCGACGAACGGGTGGTCGAAGAACCACAGCGGTTGCCGCAAGCCCGCGCGCACGAGGATGTGAGCAGTACGCAGCGAGGATTCATTACGGCCACAAATTGCGAGCAGTTCGGCACCGCGCTGGCCATGCTTGGCGGCGGCCGCGAAAAGAAAGAAGATCAGATCGATCACGCCGTAGGGCTGGAGTTCCACAAGCGCATCGGCGACCCCGTGGAAACAGGCGAGCGCCTGGCGACGATTCATTACAATCGCGAAGCCAAACTCGCGGAAGCCAAGCGTCTCATCGCGGAAAGTTACGTCATTGGCGACCGCGCAGTCGAAAAGAAGCCGCTGGTTCGCCGCATTATCGGTGCTTAGCGGTGCCAGTAGAAGCACGGTGAAAGCAGGGTAGGAAAAAGGAGAGCGAATGGGACGATTCACCGGAATACTCGGCATGGCCGTGATTCTCGGGCTGGCTTGGCTGTTTTCGACGGATCGCCGCGCGATCAAGCTCAAAACCATCGGCTGGGGACTGGGCTTGCAGTTGGTGCTGGGGTTTTTTGTGCTTCGCTCGGAGACGGGACGCCGAATCTTTCAAGTTGCCGGCGATGGCGCGAAGAAGTTGCTCAGCTTCTCATACGCGGGCTCCGAATTCGTGTTCGGCGAACTCGGCAAGGATCATTCTTCGCTCGGCCTGATTTTCGCCTTTCAGGTTCTGCCGACGATTGTCTTCATTGCCGCGTTCTTCGCTGTGCTCTACCACATCGGCGTGATGCAGCTCATCATTCGCGCCGCGGCCTGGGTGATGACGCGCGTCATGGGCGCGAGCGGGGCGGAGTCCCTCAACGTCGCGGCGAGCATCTTTATGGGACAGACGGAAGCGCCGCTGACCATCCGGCCTTTCCTGCCAAAGCTGACCAAATCCGAATTGATGTGCGTGATGACCAGCGGCATGGCGCACATCTCCGGCGGCATGATGGCCGCGTACATGAAAGTGGGCGGCGCCGACCCGAAGAATTTGCTGACTGCGGTGATCATGACCGCCCCCGGCACTTTGCTCATGGCCAAGATGTTGGTCCCGGAAACGGAACTATCGCTGACGGCGGGCCAGGTTCAGATGCCAGCCGCCGAGAAGGAATCCAACATTCTTGGCGCCATTGCACGCGGCACCATCGATGGCCTTCATCTCGCCCTGAACGTCGGCGCTATGCTCATCACCTTCCTGGCGCTGCTCGCCCTCGTGAACGCCATGATGGGTTGGGGCCACAATCACATCAGTTGGTTCCCAGCAAATCTGCAAACGATCTTCGGCTGGGTCCTGGCTCCGGTCGCGTGGCTCATCGGTGTGCCATGGCACGAGGCCGCCAAAATTGGCAATCTGCTCGGCACGCGCATGGTGATCAACGAATTCGTGGCCTTTTCCCAGCTCGGACCGATGCAAGGAGAACTTTCGGCGCGCACCTTTACGATTGCAACCTATGCTCTGTGCGGCTTTGCGAATTTCAGCTCGATTGGCATTCAAATCGGCGGGATTGGCGCGCTCGCGCCGGAACAGCGCGGCCAGCTGGCCAAATTCGGCATTCGCGCCATGCTGGCCGGCACCATGGCCAACCTGATGTCCGCCTCCATCGTCGGAATGTTTACAACATGAGTCCTGCAAAAAGAGGGAAGAAAGCTCCCACAAAGAAAATGACGGCTACTGGTCGCACGAAGGCAGTGTTCGGCGAATACGAGCACGCCGGTAGCGCTGCCGATTTTGTCTTTTCGCGGACCAAACTCCGCCCTCAGATTGCCCTAGTCCTCGGATCCGGCCTCGGCGCCTTCGCCGACGAGTTCACCGGTTCAACCAAAATCCCTTATGCCGAAATCCCCCATTTCCCGCGCTCGACGGCCATCGGCCATGCCGGCCAATTGGTCATCGGGAAAGTCGGTGACGTCCCCGTCGTGGGGATGCAGGGCCGCGTGCATCTTTACGAAGGTTACTCCGCAAAAGAAGTCGTGTTTCCCATTCGCGTCTTTGCGCGCATGGGCGTGAAGGCCGTTATTCTGACAAACGCAGCGGGCGGCATCAAACGCGAGTTCTCACAAGGGCGGCTCGTGGTCATCAGCGACCACATCAATCTGCAAGGCGTGAGTCCGCTGACGGGACCGAACGACGAACGCTTTGGCCTCCGCTTCCACGACATGACCAACGCCTACGACCGCCGTTTTCGCGAAATGGCTGTCGGTGAAGGGAACCGCATGGGCACCGGCATGTACGAAGGCGTCTATGCCGCGCTAGCTGGGCCGAGCTACGAAACGCCCGCTGAAATCCGTTATCTTCGTGCCATCGGTGCAGATCTTGTCGGTATGTCCACCGTTCCAGAAGTGATTGCCGCCCGCCACAGCGGGATTCGCGTCCTGGGAATCTCCTGCGTGACCAATGCCGCTGCCGGCATTCTCGATCGGCCTTTGAATCACGTCGAGGTGCTCGAAACCGCCGAACGCGTCAAAGGCCAATTCATCGGCCTGTTGAAGGCGGTGATTCCGCGCATCGCCGAGGCTATCGGCTGAGGGCCCAGATTTTTTGGCGCGAGTCTTTTGGAGTGCGACAGCCTAGCTGCCGCTTTTCTTCGCTACTCCATGGGCCTATCTTTTGCGAAGTTTTAAGATGTTCCGGAAGTTGAGATAAGGGAAAGGAAAGAACTTGCAGCAGAATGAGACATTGATTTCCGCGGCGAAGCAGGCTCGCGAAAATGCGCACGCCCCTTACTCCAATTTTCGCGTGGGAGCGGCGTTGCGCGCCACCTCTGGCCGCATTTTCGGCGGTTGCAACGTCGAGAACGCCACCTACGGCCTCACCGTTTGTGCCGAGCGCGTCGCCATTTTCAAGGCCATCAGCGAAGGCGAGCGCGGCTTTGATGCCATTTCCGTCGTGACCGATACCGACACGCTCACGCCGCCCTGTGGCGCCTGTCGTCAGTTGATTTGGGAGTTTTGCGGGGATGTTCCGGTGATTCTCGCCAACTTGAAGGGAAAAACTGAAGTATTTAGAATGAAAGACTTGTTTCCGAAGCCCTTCGACTCTTCCAACCTGTAGCGCCGGGCTGGTCCCTGCCCGCCGCAGGCAGGTGCGAGCCTTGCGGTTTTTTCTCCTGCTCTCTTTGCCGATGTTTTTTCTTACTTCAAGATCTCTCGGCCTAACTACCCTCTCGACCTCCCCAGGTACTCCACGCCGCAGCGGAACACTTTTTCGTCCTGTAATTCCTGGACATACACAACTTCTCCGGGCACAAAGAAGTTTTGCACTCCCGCTGTATAAGGCGCCGCCACCTCGATCTTCATCTTCTCCGTATACCGCTTCCGGCTCTTGAAGCACAGCCCGCCGCGCGATATGTCCTCGCACCCTACCACGTCGTCGCCAAAGCCAAAACTCCGGATGCACGCTTTGAAGTTCGCTTTGGTGCGCACGTGCTTTCGCCGGTTTTCCTTTGCGGCCGGCTTTGCCTCCGGCGCAGGGGCCGGGGCTGAAGCTGGTTCTGGCTCCTCTTCAACCGCGATGGCCGCGCTCGACGGCCGCAGGCCCACCTCGACCAGCATCGGAGCTTCTTCAACATCCTCCAAGGCGCGCTTCCAGAACGTGGACGACCCGCACTGCTTGCAATACCGCACAATTCCTTCGTTCACCAGATAGACGTCCGATTCCAGATCGCTTTGCTCCACGGTCTCCCGCGTCCGGCAGCTACTGCACTCCAGGTGCGCGAACCGTGCTTCCTGCTCGGCTTCCGAGGCCGGCGGGAACTTGATGCCCCAGAAATTCTCCGTTGAATCCAAGAACGCGACACCGTACGTATAGACATCCTCTTCTACGCCGATTTGCCCGACGATCCGGATTTCCGCTTCTTTGTTGCTGTCCAGGCGGCGTAGGATTAATTCCTGCTCGGGGGAAAGCTTGTAGTGGGAGACGATGCCCGCACCGTGCCGGCTCAGCAACACGGTGTTCGTCTCCTCCGAGAACATCTTGCCTTCCATGTCGCTTCCGACCAGAAGGATAGCCATCACTCGGGGAATTCGGCTGCTTCGGCGCACACCTTCTGGCGGCATTACCCCACCCGTCGCGAGAGGAAAGTCTAAGGAAATCGTACTGTTAGAGCTCTTCATGCGTCACTGTTTTTGTCGTGGTTTGACACGCAAACGGCAAGGCCCCGCCGCAGGGCAGGGCTCATTCCTTCGCTCAGTTCGAATCGCCTATTTCTTTTCCGGAGTCTTGCTGGCCACCGTCTTGCGCTTCCGGTCCGCCGTGGCTGTTCCGCGAGGCGCCGCCTTCGTTACTTCGCGCGAAGACGCCATTTGCAACGTGGCTCCTTGGCCGTTCTCTTGCGTTTTTGACTGCAATGAGGCCTTCGTAGCGGTTTTTGGCGCTTGCGGACGCGAAGCCGTCGCCCAGGAATCCGTACCGTCGAAATGATCGGGGCTGACTTCCGATTGCGCTTTGCAAGTGGGGCTCAGAAGAAGCGCGGTGCCCATTCCCAGTAGCAGGACGCATGTCTTCAACGACAGAAAGTTCTTCACCAGGGGCCTCCTACATCAGTTCCTCTTAGGGACCCGGGGTACTCGTCCAGCCATTGGATGGACAGGAATCGCTGATGTAAGGCCATTGTTCCGAAGAGGAAAGGGAGCGTCGATAGGTCCCAAGTACTACCATGTAGCTTAAAAATTACTAATATCTTGTTGCCCCGATGGGAGTTAAGGTTTCGCCTCGCGCTGAAGTGCAATCCCTCTGTCCATGGTCTCTTGGATCTGGACCCCTTTCGAAAAGTTAGAGCTTAGAGTCGGAATGACACGTTTTGGGGACACTGTATGTTGGAGAACAGATGTAGAATGCTGGCGCCCCGCGAAAGGTACGCCCATGGACCAGGACAGGCGCAGGTCACCCCGGTTTCCTTTCATTGCTTCTGCCGAAGTGCTCTCCGAAAACAACGGCTCCCGGCTGGACGCCCGCATCAGCGATATCAGCGCCACAGGCTGTTACGTCGATACCATCAATCCGCTGCCGGACGGCACTGCCGTGCGCCTCAAAATCTTCAATGAATCCCAATCGTTTGAGGCTGCCGCCACGGTCGTATACGCACACACCCATTTGGGCATGGGGCTGCGTTTTGGCGAAGTGCCTTCCAATTCCATGGGCGTTCTGCGCGGTTGGCTCCCCGCAGCGGTCTAGTTCCGAGAGTCCTTGCTTGGTCGAAAGCTTCCGTTCCGTCACGACACTCATGGAATGTCCATACGGAGTTCGTTCAGGGAAATCCCAAGCAGAATTGTAGCTTTAGAGAGAATTCCTCTTGTTCGAATGAGGAGTTCTAGCGGGAGAGCGCGAGCAACGAGTCGTTCAGCTTGTTGAGATCCGAATCCACGCGATAATAACCTGGCTTCCACACTGCGGTCGTTTCATCCTTGCGGAAGCTTATCACCGCGAAGTCAGCGCCCTGGTCTGCCCCTAGCCCTGGGAAATTCTCACCTACGTAAGTCGCAGGGTGCTGGCTGACGACCCGTTCACACTCGTTAACGGAAAGAACCGCTCGAAGCATCCCCTGATTTTTGGCGTGTGGTTGGCAAAAGTAGACGTTCGGCATACGAGCGAAATCATCGGCAAATCTGTGGAAAACTTGAATAGTACTTTAGGGCAAGTGTTCTTCACGGTTTCTTTTCCATTGGGTCGACAGTGAAATCGGTACAACACCTTTTCCTTCAAGCTCTTAGCCCGGTCGAATGCCAGGCGAAACCTGCCCCTGCCTTTCTTCCGCTTGCCTAGGGAACGGAGAAGTCGGCTACCCTGAGCCATCCATGCTGGCGTGAAACTCGAGCAACCTTCTGGCGGCCAGCGCGTACACCGCGGCGCACTCCACTATCTTACGAAGGTCGACGTATTCATCAGGGCCATGCGCTACCGCAAGCAGCCCTGGACCATACGCGTACGCTGGCACCCCCTTGGCCACATAAAAACGCGTCTCCAGGAGGCCGGGGCACATCTCGAATCGCGTTGCCGCTCCCGTTATCGCCAGGATCGCCTCCACCAATGCCGCCGCAGGTGCCCTTGCCGTGCCCGCTTCCGTTGCCGCCTCACTGGCGGCTGCCGGTGCCTCCTGCAAGACCTCCCACTCGAGCGGGATTTCCCGCCCGCATTCCTCCAGCACTTCGAGCAATCTGGCCTTCTCGGTTGCCAGATCCTCTTCTGGATTGATCCGTCGGTCTACGGTGAACCAACATTTCTCCGGCACCACGTTGAAGTTGGTGCCGCCTCCGCTTGCACCACCGATCAGCAGGATCGAGTTCCGCTTCTGCTCCGGCCCGACCGCCGATTGCGTCACGCGCTGCTCGACCTCGCGCTTCAGTTCCCGCACGCGCTGTACGACGCGCACCATGCGTTCGAACGCGTTCTCGCCCTTGTGCTGCAACCCCACGTGCGCCGGTTTACCAAAGACTTCGACGCGGAGCGTAATCGCGCCGCGGTTCGCGTGCCACACGGCGCCGCTGGTCGGCTCCGCAGTAAACATGGCGATGCCGTCGCGGCCCAGCAGCCCTAGGTTGGCCAGCCGTGCCGAGCCGCGGGCGCCACCGGTCTCTTCATCGGGAACAAGCAGCAACCGCACACATCCATCGAGCGTTGTGTTGCACTCGCGCAGCGCCAGCATTGCGTAAAGCATGGCCACGATTCCGCCCTTCATGTCGCATGCACCGCGCCCAAAAAGGAAATGTTCTTTGCGTTTGGGTTGGAACTGCTCTTGAGACTGGGCGGGCACAACGTCGTAATGCCCATGAAAGTAGACTGTCCGCTTGCCGCTCCCATAGCTCGCCAAAAGGCACGGTGCCACATCGTTTTCTCCGACTCCGAGCCGCTCGCAGGCGAAGCCCATCTCCTTCAACCGTTTTTCGAGGAGTTCGGCGCACTGCGCGTACAGATTTCCCGGGGGGTTCTCCGTCGGTACGGCTACGAGCTCCGCCGACAGCTCCGCCATTTCTTCTTCGCGATCGCGCAGCCATGCGAGCAATCGCTGGCCTTCCGTCACTTTTTGCGCCATCTCAGCCATAGTCCGTTCATGCTAGAGTTTTTCGGCCCGGCTCCAAGCTCCATATTGGAGCCTGTGCTACTCTTGCACCCATTTGAATGCCCGCCATCCCGATGAGCACAGAATCTCCCGCATACACCCTGCTGCGCTGGGCTTCGCTGCTCTGGCTGCTGGTATGGCTCCCCGCTAACACCTGGGCCTGGGGCTGGCAGAACATGATGCATATCTGTGATGTGGGGCTCGTGGTGGCCTGCCTGGGATTGTGGTGGCGCCAATCATTGCTCGTTTCCAGTCAGGTGCTTTCGGCGCCTCTGGTCGGCGCGCTGTGGGCTCTCGACGTCTTCTGGCGTCTCGCGTTCGGCCACCATCTTGTCGGCGGCACCGAATACATGTGGGATGGAAGCTACCCGCTCTGGATTCGCATGCTCTCCTGCTTCCACATCGTCTTGCCTGTTCTCTTGCTCTGGGCCACGCGCGTTCTTGGTTACGATCGCCGTGGCCTCGCTCTGCAAACAGCCATCACCGCCGCGCTTCTTGTGTTTTCCCGCTTCCTCTCGCCGCAATTAAACATGAACTACGCGTTCCAGGATCCCTTGTTCCACCGCGCCTGGGGACCCGCGCCGGTCCATCTCGCCGTCATCCTTGCTGGCTGCGTGCTCATTTTCTTCTGGCCCACGCACCTTTTGCTCTCGCGCTTTTTTCCCTCACCCAACACCGTCCCGTCATTCCGAAAGGAGTCCGCGAAGTGAGGAATCTCTCTGGACTTGCACGGGAGCGCTCTAGCGCGTTCCCCAGAAGGACTTCCGCATGACCACTGACGCAAACGATCTTCACGCAAAGCACCTCGCCATGTTGCAAGTCGCCCTCGACGAAGCGCGCACGGGCCTTGCCGAAGGCGGCATCCCCATCGGTGCCGCACTTTTTGATAACGCCGGAAAACTTCTCGGCAAGGGCCACAACCGGCGCGTCCAGGAAGGCGATCCCTCCATCCACGGTGAAACCGACGCGTTTCGCCGCAGCGGGCGCCAGCGCTCCTATCGCGACAAGATCATGGTGACCACGCTCGCGCCCTGCTGGTATTGCAGCGGGCTCATTCGCCAGTTCGGCATCGGCACGGTGCTCGTCGGCGAGTCCGTCAACTTTCAGGGCGGCATCAACTGGCTGCGCGAGAGCGGCGTCACAGTCATCGACCTGCACTCCCATGAGTGCATCGACCTCCTGGCGAATTTCATACAGCAGCATTCCGAACTCTGGAAGGAAGACATCGGCGAGGAATGAGCCAGTCGCATGAGGCGGGCGTCAGCCGCCTCTCCTAGCATGGACTTCTACGCACTTCTCTGGTATCTCTAAGGCGGTACGCGCTGGTCAAGGGGGACTTTTCCGGCGCGCTTGCCTTCCCTTGCGGGGCAGCCCTTCCGGTTACCGTCGCCTTGGATCGCGCATCTCCCGCAGGGTCTGCCAGAAGCAGAGAGACGGAGGAAGTCTATGTTCGAAACTCCTCAAGAAATCAAACCATCCGCTTCGAAAGGACTGTGGCTCGGCATCGCTGCCGTTGTCGTGGTCATCGGCATTGGCGCCTATTTTTTTATTACCCATAGAGCCAGCAAAATGCCCGTTGCGGCCAGCGCCGCGCAGCCCGCGGAAGCCGCCGACGCCGCCCGCGACCTGAAGGTTCAACGCACTTCCATGAGCAAAGACTCCACCGGCACCGCCGTATGGGTCGTCACCATCGAAAACAAATCCGCTGCGTACGCCTACAGCAAGATCCAGTACGAGACCACCTACATCGGTTCCGACAACAACGCCATCAGCGTCAACAAAGGCACGATTGCCACGTCGATCGGCCCGGGCGAGCAGCGCAATTCGGAAATCCGCGACGCGCAGTTTCCGCCCGGCACCACCTGGTACAAATTCAAGATCACGGGTGCCACTTCCGCTGTGCAGTAGTTGACGAGGATTCGTGGAGGCGCAGCCGCCTGCGGCAAGCAGGCACTGCTGCGCCCTTTCCTGCTGTCGCGGATCATCATCCTCCCGGGAGATGCAACTCGATTTATGACCGCTGCTTCCGCCAATCCATCCTCACCGCTGCACATCCCCGCGCGCTTCAACATCGCCCAACATTTCCTCTTCTCTCCCGCGGCGCGCCATCCGAACCGCGTCGCCATCGTCGGCGAACCACGGTCCACTACGTACGGGCAGCTTGCCGCGCTCGCGAACCGCGTCAGCAACGCGCTCACCGAGCAAGGCGTCTCTCGCGCCGACCGCGTCTTGATCGTCCTTCCTGATTCGCCGGAATTCATCGCCTCCTTTTTCGGTGCCGCCGCCATCGGCGCCATCGCCGTGCCGGTGAACTCGTATGCCCGTCCCGGTGACTACATCCATTACATCGAGAACTGTGAGCCGCGCGCCGCCATTGTCCATGTCGAGGCTCTCGAAGCTTTCCTCCCGCCCTCCGATGAACGTCCCCCAATGCCCATCGTTGTGGTTGGGGAAGGGAAGATCGAAACCCACGGCGTGTCGTGCGCCAAATGGGACGAGTGGCTCGCCTCCGCCAGCGAAACGCTCACTCCCGCAGAAACCTCTGCGCAAGATCCCGCCTTCATGCTTTACACCTCTGGCAGCGGCGGCTTGCCCAAGGCCGCCGTCCATCGCCACGCGGACATGCTCGTGTGCATGCACAACTACGCGCACCAGGTGCTCGGCCTGCGCCCCGAGGATGTGACTTTCTCGACCTCTAAACTTTTTTTCGCCTATGGCCTGGGCAATGGCATGTACTTTCCCTTGTCTGCGGGTGCGCGCACCGTGTTGAATTCGCAGCGCACCAGTGTGGAACGCGTCATCCAACTCATCGCCCAGCATCAGCCCACGGTTTTCTTTGCCGTTCCCACGTTGTACGCCGCTATTTTGCGCGAAGCGGAAAAGCGCGCCAAAGGTGTCGATTTTTCTTCCGTGCGTCAGTGCGTCTCTGCCGGAGAAACACTCCCCGCCGAGATCTTTGAACGTTGGAAGACACAATTCGGCCTCGAGATTCTGGACGGTATCGGCTCCACGGAAATGCTGCACATCTTCATCTCCAGCCGCCCGGGTCATTGCAGACCGGGAAGCTGCGGCTTTCCGGTCCCCGGCTACGAATTGAAGATCGTCGAGGAGTCCGGCGGCGACGTGCCCGACGGCGAAATCGGCAGCCTGTGGGTTCGCGGCGCGAGCGCCTTCGCGGAATACTGGAGCATTCCAGAATTGACCGAGCGCACCAAGCGCGGCGATTGGGTCGTCACTGGCGACAAGTTTCTGCGCGATGCGCAGGGATATTTTCAGTACTGCGGACGCGCCGACGATATGCTAAAGGTCGCCGGCATGTGGGTTTCCCCTGTGGAAGTAGAAAACGCGATTCTTGGCCACCCGGACGTGGCAGAGACCGCGGTCGTGGGCGCGACGGATGCGCGCGGCCTCACCTACGCCGTCGCCTATGTTACCTTGCGCGTCGGGCTACTGCCCTCCGACGCCCTGGCCGCTGAAATTCGCGAGCACGTCAAAGCCCGCCTCGTCTCGCACAAAGTGCCTCGTGAGGTGCGCTTCTGCGGCGAACTGCCCAAGACCGTCACCGGCAAGATCCAGCGCTTCAAGCTCCGCGCCAGTGCTAGATCTGGATAATCATTGGCCTCTCGCTACGGCTACAATCAACACGATGGCATTCAGAATCCCCGCCGGACTGGTCGCCATTTGTCGTAAGTTCCCGGAACGCACGGCATGGCTCGACCGTCTCCCGAGCGTGCTGCGCCAGTTGAAACACGCATGGTTGCTGACGCTTGGCATCCCGTTCGATGGCCAGGAAGTGAGCTGTTCTTATGTGGCGACCGCCGTCCGTGCAGATGGCACGCCCGCTGTACTGAAAATCGGCATGCCCCACATGGAGGGTAAGCACGAAATCCAGGGTTTGCGTTTCTGGAATGGAGACCCGACCGTGCGATTGCTCGCTGCCAACGACGATCTCGGCGCCATGCTCTTGGAGCGTTGCGAACCCGGCACAGTCTTGCGGACTCTCCCCGAGCACGAACAAGATGTCGTGATTTCCGGTTTGTTGCGTCGTCTTTGGTGTCGGCCAACGAAACCGCATCCCTTTCGCCCACTATCGGCTCTAACAGAATATTGGAGCGACGAGACGCTTGCGAGCATCGAGCAGTGGCCCGACCCAGGGTTGGTCCGCGAAGGTCTGCGCCTCTTCAAAGAATTGTCCCTCAATTCGACTGCAGACGTGTTGCTGGCGACGGACTTGCACGCCGGCAATGTCCTCCGCGCCAAACGCGAGCCTTGGCTCGTCATCGATCCCAAACCATTCGTCGGCGACCCGGCCTACGACGCCACGCAGCACCTCTTCAATTGTTCTGCAAGACTGCGCGCCGATCCGGATGGAACCATTCGGCGCTTCGCTGACCTGCTCGGCGTGGATCACGAGCGCGTCCGCTTATGGACGTTCGCTCGTGCCGCGACGGACCCGCGCAACGACTGGAACAACCCTGCTATGCTCGAGCTGGCTCGTGCTCTCGCTCCCTAATTTGAATCCGACGCAACTCCGATGAGCGCCCTTGCGCGGCGAACTCTCCAAAATCGTGCCAGAAAACCATCGTTTCACGCTCCGCGCCAGCGCTAATCAGGGATAATTCATTGCACCGCGCTATTGCTTCTTCACCTCGAGCGTCACGGGACGAGCCACCGACTTGACGTCTGGGTCGTAATACTCATACACCCGCGACTGGAACGTTCGCGTCCGAATCGGGTACTTCGCGCGCAGCCGAAATTTCAATTGAACGATCTCTCCGGCCGCGAACGCGTTGAAATAGAGAATTGCCTGCGTCGCCGTCTGGCTGAATTTTTCCAGCCGCCCGCTATTCAGCTTGGACGATTTTTCCTGATACTCCTGCAAGTCCTCACTCAGCAAGTCGAATCCCGGTGGAATTCCCAGGTCCACAATCACCATATTCGCGGACTTTGGCAGATTGTTTCGCATCGTGGCTGTGGCGGTCACAATGTCATCCTGCGCCAGCTTCGTGCGGTCGTAATTCACGGAAATCGAGAACGGCTCCTTCTCGCCTTCCTGGTCCCAGGGAATGAAGTATTGTCCCGCGGTCTGATACCCCAACGTTCCTTTGCCGTCGTAGCGAATCTCCACCAGGTTCGACCCGCTGCCCTCGATCTCCTTGAAGACAAACTGATGCAGCAGGTCATTATTCTCCGGAGTCAAGACCAGCTTTTCGGCAGTCTTTCCGTTGACTGCGATCTCCACCGTTCCGCGCAAATCGGCCGTTCCTTTTTCGCTCGCCAGCAGCAGCGCGCGCAGCGCCATGATCGTTGCCTGGGTGCTGCCCCAGGCGCCGGTCGCGTCTTTTTTCGACGTGATATAAGCCAGCGCTTTGCGCGTCGTTCCTGCTGCTCGCCCCCATTTCAGCAGGGCTTGCACAGCCAAACCCGTAGTTTCCACGCTCGCGCTTGTCCCCGTCGAATAAACGCCCGTTTCTTCCGAGCTCCACCAGGCCTGCTCATCCTTTTCCGTGCGGACGTCCAGGAGCATCTGCATCGCCAGCCGGATGAACTCGGGGTCCTTTCCCGAATCCACCGCGAAATTGGCCAGCACCGCCAGCGTGTAGGGATCGGACTTCTCCGAAAGATTCTTCTGAATATATTCGCTGGCTTTTCCAAGCGCAGGCCCCTGGTATCCGGTATTGCCGAGCGACCAGGCAATGTACGCCGTAATCCGCAGCGCATCCTTGTTGTACCGGTTCGTCGCGCCTTCATTGATGAACTGCGTATCCGACTTCCAACTGCCATCCGCCTGTTGCTGCGCTACCAGCCACTGCTGCGTGCGTTGAATCACGCGCGGGTCCACGTCATGCACTTTCGACATGTCGTAGAACTCCATCAGTCCATAGGAGGTCAGGATCTTGTTCGCTGGTGCCTCCCCGAACCAGGAAAATCCGCCGCTTTGGACTTCAAACGTCAGCAGCCGCTGATACCCGTTGGCGATGTATCCTTCCGCCTTGGCATGTACCTCGGGTGTCAACTTTTTCGTCCGTTTCATGTAATCCAGCGCCAGCACGTTCGGATACGTGCTTGACGAAGTTTGCTCGAAACATCCGCCCGGCATCCGCAAAATCGAATCCATGCCTTCGATGATCTGGCTCAGCGGCCCGGGATACAGGCGCACAAAAATCTTGCTTGCGCCGTCAATCGCCATCGGTGGAAATTCCACCGTGTGACTAGCCTTCGATTCCAGTTGTCCGTTGAATACGATGTTCTGCTCACGCCCGTTCGGAACGACTTCAATTTCACGCACCACCACGTCGGCGCGCTTCGCGTTTCCTCTCATCTGCGCGGTGAGTGTCAACTTGAACTTCCCGATGCGCTTCGCCTCCAATGTGAATTGCGACCCACCGACATGCTGCGCATCTACATCCACGGACTTCTCACCGGAGTCATCCACCAGCGCAAACCAATCGTCATCCTTCAGCTTTAAGCGCACTTCGCCTTTCGCGTCCGTGTAGTTATAAATCGCCACCGGCAGCGACACTTGATCGCCCTGCGTCAGGACCACCGGCAAATCCAAATCCGCAAAAAAGTCTTGAAACACCTTCAAGCTCGAAGTGGCTGTGCCCAGCGTGCCGCGTTGCGTCGAAGCGATCATCGACATTCGCCACGTCGTGATGTTGTCGGCCAATGGAACGGAAATCTCCGCCATTCCATTGCGGTCCGTGATGATCTCGGGATTGATGTACAGCGTCTCCGGGAAATAGGACCGCACGTGAACGTTTGCCGTTTCGTCCTTGTCGGCATCCACAGCGGCCTTTTGAGAGACGTTCCTGCCAGTCATCGGGAGCTCTTTCACCATCATGGGCATGGGCTTTGGCGTTGCAGGTGCCCATTGCCGGGCAACGACTCCGCCGATGACTCCTCCCATGACTCCTCCCGCAACGCCGCCGGGAACTCCGCCGACAACCCCCATCCCCCTGCCTTCATCGAATCCAATTGCGTCCGCGCTTAGGATCACTACGGAACTTGCGGAAACCTCGACTATTTCCGAAGCAGCCCCGACTTCCAATCGCGCCGTGATTTCTGCGCGGTCCCGCTCCTTCAGTTGAAATGTATCTTCCGCTTGCCGAAAACCCGGGCTGCTCACGGTTACTTTGTAAATCCCCGGACGCAGCGCCGAGGCGTGAAACTCGCCTGACGGATTCGTGCGCGCGACCTGCGCGCTAGAAATCGTCATATTTGCGATGGTGATGACCGCATCCGGAATGACCGCGCCGCTTGGATCGATTGCCAACCCCGAGATTTCCGCGCGGCTGTTGTTCGGTCCGCGGCCGTGTCCAATCTTCACACTCAATGTGGTGGCCCCCGCAGCCGCGGTTGTCACGATGCGGCTCCGCCGGAAGTAGAGCACGGCGCGCAAGTCGTCTGCGGTGTCGAAACTCTTGTCTGGTCCGGCGCCGTGAAGCATGAACATCGTTT
>CAZGFL010000015.1:0-8130 GCA_964524985.1 uncultured Acidobacteriaceae bacterium | reverse complement strand
GGCGATCGCTTTCGGGGTGTATGAGGTTTACCTGAAGAACATGCCGGCGGCCGACGATGGGACTGCGCCCACCCAGGCCATTAGCCTGACCGGCGTACGTGGTGACCTTCTGCAGATTGCGCAGGCAGAGCGCGGGAGCATGGCCCTCGACAACAGGTGTGTTTCCCTGGATGATTTGATCTCGTCTGGTGCACTGACGGCCAACCGCAAAACCCGCGATGGCTACACCTATGAGGTGAGTTGTTCTGGAGCCGACTTTCAGGTAACCGCGGAGCACCCGGCGGCCCTCGAGGGGTCTGTCATCCGCTACCCCAAGCTGGCGATAGACAGCACCATGCAGATACGGGAAGTTCGGTAGGTCCGCTTTCTTACTGATTTTGGTCGAGCTTCCCAGGAACTTTTTCCAAACCATCTGCGTACCTCCTAGTGAGACCGCAGAAAGCGGCCGGGAGTGAACAGCCGCAGAAGGAGTGGCATATGGGCGGAGATCTGATCGGATTGGTTGCAGTGGTACTGACGTGTGGATTGCCGGTGGCGGCACTGTACACCTACTACCGGGTGAGGAAGTTGCGCACGGAGGAGAGGTTGGCTGCGCTGGCTCGCGGAGCAGAAATTCCGATGGAGCCGGAACTGAGCCAGTTTGCCCGGTCGCGGCGAGCGGGAATCCTGCTGGTCAGCGGCGGACTAGGGTTCATGATCACGTTTGCGGTGATTGCGAGAGTCGTAGAAGAGCCGCACACGCTGGTGGCAGCGGCGTTCGGAATTCTGCCGCTGGCAGTGGGCATCGGGTACTTTCTGGATGCGGCGTTGATTCACCGGGATTTGAAGGCCACCTGAAGTTTTTCAACGGGCTCGGCGGAAGCGAGACGCGCCACTTGGGAACGCGACATTTGTGGTTCCCGTCGAGGAGTGACTGACCCGCTTCCGCTTGGTTCGTTTTGACGGCGTTGCATCCCGATCCCTCCTCGCAGTCGCTCTCTCCGCTTTCTTGAAGCAGGAGTCGAATCCACGAGTGCGGTGGTGGCGTGTGTTAGAATCAGGCCCCATGCATCCTGCTATTCCGCAACTACTGGAGCTGCAGCGGCTTGACCAGGCGATCGCCATTCTGCGCGCGGACCTGGACGGGCTGCCGAAGCAGTTGCGGGAGGCGGACGCAAAGTTGAATGGGGCGCGCGCGGCGGTTGCCGCGGCCAAAGAAGGGCACACCCAGGCGTTGACCCATCGGAAAAAACTGGAACTGGACGTCGAACAGTGGCGAGGCCGTGCGAAGAAGTACCGCGAGCAAAGCAGCTCGGTAAAAACCAACGAAGCCTATAAGGCCCTATTACATGAAGTCGCGAACGCCGAAGCGGAAGTGGCCAGCGGCGAGGACCTGGTATTGGACCAGATGATGATTTTGGAAGAGGTGGACCGGCGCGTGAAACGTACAGAGGCAGAGCTGAAAGAGGCCGAGCAAGCGATCGCTGCGGAAAAGAAACAGATGCAGGTGCAGTACGGGGAGAAGAACAAGAAGCTTGAGGCTGCGTCGGCGCAGCGCGACATGATTGTCAACAAAGTGCCCGAAGAGCTGTTGCAGCTGTACGCGCGAATCGCAAAGAGGCACCCGGGCTCGGCGATGGCCGAAGCACGCGAAGGACAATGCCGCGCTTGTGGAATGCGCGTTTTGCCGCACACACTGCAGTTGCTGAGGACCGAGACGGACGAAGAAGTGTTTCGCTGCGAGACGTGCGGGCGAATCCTTTATAGTCTGGAGCCGATTCCGCATGCTGCGCCCAAGGAATCGGCAAACGGAGCGGTGAATTCGTGACGGCCAGACGCGCGCCCGCGCCACGCGGTGGAGGCTTATTCGGAGATGCGCCGCCTGAGCACCAGCCCATTGCCGCTTATCAGGCAAATATTGACGGAGGTTCGCGGGGGAATCCGGGACCTGCGGCTTACGGCGTGGTGATTCGAAACGGCAAGGGCGAAATCGTTGCCCGGCTGAAGAAATATATCGGCCATAACAGCAATAACGTGGCGGAATATTTCGGATTGATTGCGGCGCTGGACTACGCGCAGACACACGGCATCCGGGCTTTGCGCATCGAAAGCGATTCCGAGTTGATGGTCAAGCAGATGCGGGGGCAATACAAGGTAAAGAGCGCGGACCTGAAACCCTTATTCGAGCGCGCAAAAAAGATGTCGCAGACCTTGGAGTCTTTCCGGATCGAGCACGTTTACCGGGAACAAAACCGCGAGCCCGATGCGCTGGTGAATCAGGCCCTGGATGAGACTTCACGGGCGAGAGCTGTTGCGGCAGCTGAGAAGCAACCTACGAGAGAAAACGCCATGCGGCTGGTAGCGCGCTACAAAGACGGCTTGTTGCAGCCGGAGGAGCCGCTCAATCTGCCGGATGGGACCCAGGTCGAAATCCTCCTGCGTTTGCGGAAATAAGCGGCTCAGGCAGCGTTGGCCCGCTTCTGCGGATACGGCGATTTCAGCACGTAGGAGCGATACAGGGTGTCGCGCTGAGCCGGCAGAAAACCGGCATCGTAGATGATGCGGCGAAGTTCCTCTTCATTTGTGCGGCGCCTCACACCCGCGGCGTACACCACATTTTCCTCGATCAAAATGCTTCCGACGTCGTCGGCGCCGAACTGCAAACCCACCTGGCAAACCTTTATGCCGGGAGTGAGCCAGCTGGACTGAATGTGGTCGATATTATCCAGATACAAGCGGCTGAGAGCGAGGGTCTTTAGATAATCAACGGCGCTAGTCTCTTGTACTCGTCTGCCGAGCGCGGTGTTTTCTGCGGCGAAGATCCATGGGATAAACGCCGTAAAGCCGCCGGTCTCTTCCTGAAGCTGGCGGATGCGTTCGAGATGATTGATACGATGGCGCAGCTCTTCGCCGCAGCCGAACATCATGGTGGCGGTGGTGCGCAGGCCGAGGGAATGGGCGGTGCGATGAACTTCCATCCAATCGTCGCTGGTGCATTTCAGGCGGGCTATTTTGGCGCGGACTTCGTCGTCGAGGATTTCGGCGCCACCGCCCGGGATGGATTGCAATCCGGCATCCATCAGCCGCTGGATGGTGTCGCGGATGCTGAGTTCGCTCACTTCCGCGATACAAAGAATTTCCGGCGCGGAAAAACAATGGAGATGCACCTGGGGATAGCGAGCTTTCAGAGACCGGAGCAGGTTTTCGTAGTAGCCGATCTGGAGATCGGGATGCAAGCCGCCTTGGAGAAGAACGCCCGTGCCGCCGAGCGGGAGCATTTCGTCGATCTTGGCGTAGATTTCCTCGAACGGCAGGATGTAACCGTCTTTCGCGCCGAGCGGGCGATAGAAGGCGCAGAAAGAGCAGTATTCGGTGCAGAAGTTCGTGTAATTGATGTTGCGGTCGATCTGGTAGGTGACGATGCGTGGATCGTTCTTTTTCAGGCGAAGCTGATGCGCGGCCATGCCCATGCCGACGAGATCATCGGACCGGAGCATCTCCACGGCTTGCTGTTTGGTGAGTCCCACGGCTAGAATCCTTCCCCTTCTTCAAGGCCTCATTAACTCCGGCGTGCGGCTACAAATTCTGGCGTTGGCTCGAAACTCGCGATCTGCAGTGGCTTCGCTTCTTTGATCAAACCCAATTCGGCGGCCACGTCAAAATAGCGCCGTAGCCCGCGCCGATTTTCCTCGTCCAGAGTGTAATCGATGTTCCCGGTGAGATACCGGCCAATTTCTTCTGCCGGCAGATTCAGCTCCCCGGCGGCTTCGGCACAGATCTCCGGGAGCTGTCTTATGCCGAACGCCAGCGAATCTTGGAAGTCACGGACAACGTCGGAAGTGACCACGGCCGTTCGGCCAGCCCAAACGGCAAGAACCGCGGGCAGGCTGGTGAGCGAGATCCACTTTTCGACCATGTCGTAGAGGAAAAACGGGACAGTCGATGGAATGCCCGCAACTTCCGCGGGGAAGAGCACCTCACCTGCGGCATCGCGTTTTGCCGTGACTTCCGTATTGAGTGCCAAGCGCAGCGCGGGATCGCCAATGAGCAGGGCGGCGTCGGCGTTCTGCAGCATTGAGGGCAAGTCCGGGTTGGCTTCAAAGAATTCGGGAGTGATGTGCCACAGCTTTGCGCACAGGATTCGAACTAGCGTTTGCGTGCTGCGAGAGCTGCGATCAAGCGCGATCCGCCGGACTTCTTGGATCGGTCTTTTGGACACGAGCAGTAGGCTGCGGACCGATTTCTTGGAAGCGATGGAAAGATCGGGCAGAACCGCGAGCCCGTCAATTCGTTGAAGCTCGATCGTGGGAATGATCGCGATATCAACCGTGCCATAGCGGAGTGCTTCTGCACACTGGGAAGGAACGGTGAACGAAAGTTGGTATTTCCCCCGGAGCGGGCCATGCGTGAAGCCGCGCACCAGAGGCGCGGTGTTCAGGTACTTTACAATCGAGATGCGGAGCGAATTCAAGTTGTTTCAGTCCGGAAAGGCCCTCTCAGTATAACAAAGCGCCCCCCATCGCGTGCTTTCGCCGAGAATATTGAATGATTCAATCTGTTCGAAGCACCCGTAAGGCCGACTTTTGTGGGGAAGCCGTCCAGAAGGCGTTTTGCGTTTTCTCCTGCTTCTGGTAGAATTAAGGCTCGTGTTTTCTATCTTTTGAAGCTTAGGAAGTGCAACGTCATGGCATTGAAGTGTGATCTCTGCGGCAAAGGGCCGCAATATGGCAACGTGGTCAGCCACGCCAATAACACGCGGCGTCGCCGCTGGAGCCCGAATTTGAAGCGCGTTCGTGCGGTCGTGAATGGTGTGCGCAAGCACATTAAAGTCTGCACGGCGTGCATTCGCCTGGGCCGTGTGAAAAAAGCAGCCTGAGCAAACAACCTTGAACTTTCCCAAGACTCCCGCAAGCAGATTGCAGAGAAGCAGTGGCACGGTACTTCACGGCATGGCTCTCCTGCCCGCGGCGGCACTCTTGTTCTCGCTGCTTGCCGGCTGCAAGCAGCAGGAGCACCACGCTCCGGATGTGTGGGCGGTAGTCAACGGTGTGGAGATCAAGCGCGACGAAGTCGAGAAGTACTATAAGTCGCGGATTAATCCGGAAGCTCAGGAAACCTCGCCGGAGGAAGTGCTCTCCGGCAAGCTTAATGTCGTCGAGCAATTAATCAATAACGAGATTCTCCTGGAACGCGCCAAGAAGCTGAACCTGGAAGCAAGCGACGGAGAAGTCGAAGACAAGTTCACCGAACTGAAGAGCGGATACACCGAAGAAGAATTCCAGAAAAAGCTGAAGGACGGCGGCATGACCGTGGACGACCTGAAACATGATCTGCGGCGGCAGTTGTCCATTCAAAAGCTGCTGAACCGCGAAGTGGCGGCGAAGGTCACCATAACGGACCAGGACGTCCTGGATTTCTACAATACGAACCGCAACCAGTTCAATGTGGCGGAGGCGCAATACCGGATTTCGCAGATCGTGATTACACCGCGCAAGGACCAGATGGTCCGCAATCGCAAGAATGACGATGCGACCAACGATGCCGAAGCCCAGCGCAAAGCCAAAATGTTGCAGGACAAACTGAATAGCGGCGCTGATTTCGCGCAACTGGCCATGGATTATTCCGAGGACCCCAATACCGCCGCGACCGGGGGCGATTTGGGATTCATTCCGGAATCCTCATTGAACGCTCCGCAAACGGACCCGCTGCTCAAGAAAGTGGTTTTGAGCCTGAAGCCGGGGCAAGTAAGCCCCCCGATTCAGTTGAAGGACAGTATCCGGATCCTGAAACTGGTGGCCCGCGAAGCCGCCGGGCAGCGCGGAGTGAATGACCCGCAGGTGCAGCAAATGGTGCGGGACACGCTGCGCAACCGCAAGGAACAGTTGCTGCGGAACGCGTACCTGGCGGTGGCCCGGGATGAAGCGAAAGTGATCAATTACCTGGCCCAGCGGGTCATCGAGTCCGCTGGTAAAATGCCGGATGCAGCGAAGCCTACCCTGCCGGCGGCCGCGCCCGTAGTACCAACAACGCCCTCACCGGCAAACACGCAATAAGACTGAAAAAATCGTTACAAAAATTTGAACCGGCTGGAAATCGGTGTGTACCGAACATCCGCGGTTTATTCGACCCAGACGAGAACATCGCCCGCATTGACGGCCTGCCCTTCCTTGGCCTGCAGGCGCTCCACCCTGCCTTTTTTGGGAGAGCGGATCTCGTTCTGCATTTTCATGGCCTCGACCACCACCAATCCCTGGCCCGCTTCGACCTGGTCGCCCAGGCTGACGAGCAAACGAATCACCTTACCGGGCATGGGCGCGACGATCTGCTGCCGTCCCTCCACCTCCGGCGCACCTTGGCGGCGGCCTCGCCACGCGCGCGGGTCCCGGATTTCCCCCGTGAATTCATGAGGGCCCGACTGGAGCTTGATTTTCCCGCCGAGCGACGGAGTAACGTGCACCTCGAAGGATTGCCCGTCCAGAAGAATGGAAATGGTGTTCGGGGCAACCAGCGCGGCATCGGCCTGGACTGCCTGGCCATCGAGAAAAATGCGATAACCGTCGCCGTCGGGTGCGAGTTCCACGATGCGCTTCTTCTGGCCCTCGGCCCCGCTCAAGAGGACTTCCAATTTCATGGTGTGCGATCCAGTTGCTCGCGCCGGGCTTCCGCCTTCCAACGCGAACGAGCGGATTGAGCTTCGGTGTCGGCGCTCGAAGAACTGTTCGATTGCACTGTGTGCCACAGCGCAGCAGCAATGGCTGCGGCGTCTTCGGTCCCGGGTCGTGGGGGAGTGGCCTGAGGCCGAGGTCGAGCCAAAAGTTCATCGAGCCATTTCGTGTGAATTTCTCCGCGGAGAAATTCGGGCTCGCCGAGGATGCGGCGAAAGAGACTGACATTCGTATGGATACCGGTGATCGTGTACTCGTCAAGCGCGCGACGCAGGCGCGCAATGGTTTCCTCGCGGCTGTTGCCCCAGGCGATGAGCTTGCTCAGGAGGGGATCGTATTCCAGTGGAACCGTATAACCTTCGTAGACACCTTCGTCGAGACGAATGCCCGGTCCCGTGGGCGCATGACGCATCAAGATTTTGCCCGGGGAAGGGAAAAAATTGTTGTCGGGATCTTCTGCGTAGAGTCGCACTTCCATTGCATGCCCGCGCGGCGTGATGCTTTCCCATGCGAACGGCAAACGATGTCCCGCGGCGATGGCAATCTGAAGTTTAACAAGGTCAAGGCCGGTGACGTGCTCGGTTACAGGATGCTCCACTTGAAGGCGCGCGTTCACTTCGAGAAAATAGAAATTAAGCTCGGCATCGACCAGGAATTCGACTGTGCCGGCATTCAAGTAACTGCCAGCGCGTGCCAGGCGTACAGCGGCCTCGCCCATCTTGCGCCGCAGCTCCGTTGTCACTACCGTCGAGGGAGCCTCCTCGATCACTTTCTGATGGCGCCGCTGCACCGAGCACTCCCGTTCGCCAAGCGAAACAACGCGTCCGTGCCCATCTGCAAAGACCTGAATTTCAATGTGCCGCGGCGATCGAAGGTATTTCTCGAGGAAGAGGCGCCCGTCGCCGAAAGAGTTGAGCGCTTCGGAGGAAGCGTCACGCCACGCGGGGGTAAGCGCGGCCTCATTGGGCACTACGCGCATACCCTTGCCACCGCCGCCGGCGACCGCTTTCAAGACGACGGGATAACCCATACTGCGGGCCAGCGTTTGCGCCTCTTGCGGGTTTTCGATGGCATCGTCGGTACCGGGAACGACGGGAACATCGGAGCGGCGTGCGAGCTGTTTGCCGGCCGTCTTTGAGCCCATCAGTTCCATGGCTTCGGCACGCGGCCCGATGAAGATCAGGCCGGCATCTGAGCAGGCGCGAGCCAGCGTGGGATTTTCGGCGAGAAAGCCGTAGCCTGGATGGACGGCGTCGCATGCGGCCATAGCGGCGACGTCCAGCAATCTGTCGATGCGCAAGTAGCTTTCCCGGGAAGGAGCCGGACCGATTGGGTAAGCCTCATCGGCCAGGCGCACGTGGAGCGCGTTTCGATCCACCTCGCTGAAGACGCCGACCGTTTGGATGCCCAATTCGCGGCAGGCGCGCAGAATGCGGACAGCGATTTCCCCGCGATTGGCGATCAGGATTTTCCGGAACATAGATGT
>CAZGFL010000014.1:0-39139 GCA_964524985.1 uncultured Acidobacteriaceae bacterium | reverse complement strand
CCCACCGATGCCCCTGTCTACGCTTCGGGCGACACCTCGCGATGTCACCTGCAAGACTGAGGGCCAAGATGGAGTCGCTGTCTCCTTTCTTGTGGGACTCTTTCATTCCCTACAACACGCCGGTTTAACCCGGCGCACCCTAATTAACGCGGTTACCGGAGGGAAATCGAGCCCAAGATCAGTTGGGCAGTTGTCCGGTTACGCTGCCAGCTCCACCGGTCGATGCAACGCTTTGTTGAAGTTTACTGGCGGGAGAAATGATGAACCTTCACAAATTGAGAAAGAAGCAGTTTTGGTTCACTCAAGTCTTACTACCGTTGTGGGTGATCGTCATCGTGAGACTACTGATCGGCCGGTGATTCCCGCCGCTACCCTTCGCGCGGCATGGCGCCCGCGAGCAGAAGAATGGTGCCGCAAAACATCAGTGTGTCCCCTAAGTAATTAAGGCCATTGGCGAGACTGGCGCGTTCCACGACGGCGATGGGCACGTAGACGACCAACACCACGAAGAGCACGGTGAAGCCCAGCCACGCCGCAGCCGCGCGGGTCTTTTTGCCAACAAGCAACAAGATTCCCGCGATTGCGTAAACCACGGCCGTCACGTAGGTCCAAATGGCGTGTCCGTAGACGTACTGAGGAGTCAGCGGTTCCAGTGGAACGCCGGGAACGTGATCGCCGCGCAGGAATTGCAGGAAACTGTAAAACAGCACGGGAATGGCAACGAAGTAACGCGCAATCGCCGTAAGGATATGCTCGCCGCGTTCGCGCGACTGCGCAGTGAAGCTGGCTGCCAGCGCCAGAGGGCCGCCGCTGAAAGATAATTCCCGAAGCGCCAGCGTCAGCGCAAGCCGACTTCGCGGATGGTGGGCCCAGGCCGGAGCGTCCATCAGGACCACGAAAAGGAAAAACGTCAAGGCCAGCAAGCTCGCGGAGAGTCGCGCCTGAATCCCGGTCACCAGGCTGAGCGCGGCGGCGATAAAGCAAGCACCGACGAAATACGCCCAAAACAGATGCCAGGGAATCCAGTTCGGTACGATGGAGGCAATGGCGGTCGTCAACGTGAAATGTTCGGTGCCGAAGGCCGCGAGGGGTGCGGCGTAGAAGAGCGGTCCGAAGAGAATCAGCTTGTCGAGTCCTCGAGCCTTTTGCCAATCGCCGCGAAGAAAAATCGTGACCAGCCCGATGGCAAGAACCACTCCACCGACAGAGTAGGACCAAATCACGGTGCTGGGAATGGCGAGAAGAACCATGGCTGCCGACGAGTGCACTAAGTTGTCGCTCACGGCGATTCCTTTCCTCCCCGTTGCGCTCTAAACCACGACTTCGGGTGTGTTCTGTGTACGCATCGGCGGAGTCTATCACGGAGGCCGTTATTCCAGTCTTGCCGCGTGTGTACACGCGTAAGTGCGTAGCAGGCCGGCACAGAGGGCTACGAGGACGCTGGCCAGGGAGCCGATGAGGAAATATTCGATGAAGCCGCGGTCACGAAGATCTTAGGAGCGGGTGAGGCCTTGGCGGCCACGAGAAAGGCCAAGACTGCGTTGCTGCCGGCGGCGACTACGATACCGATAGAAAGCCGAGGCGGCCCGGGCGGAAGGCGACTGTACGACTGGGCAGGATACTGGAAGGCGACAGGTTCCTGCTGGGAACTTGTCGGCGCAGATGAGCGGCGGTCCAATAGAAGTACTATGAGAAACACTCGAAATATCAAGAAAAACAGAGCGGGCCAGATCATATTCGCGTTATTGGTGGCCGGGGGGTTTTCATGCGCGCGGGCTTCGGCGCAGGATCGAGTGTTCAATTGGCTGCCGGCCAATGACGAAACGGTGCGGCTGGACCCGGGGAATTATCATACGGCGCGGACGTACCGTCCGAACGCGCCCGGGCAAACCAATCATGTGGATATCAAGTCGGAAACGCCGGTCACCATCTTCATGACACCGGAGGGAGACTGGAACCAGGCGCTGCAGCATCCCGAGAATATCAGCAGGCTGCGGCAGGCGTGCCTGAAAGAGCATGTGGTGGAAATCACGCTTGTTTGCGAGATGCCGGTCGAGCCGATGACATTGATTATCCGTGATGACAGATACAGCCCGGACTCAAGCATATTTGCCGGACTCGGCGCGGTGCTGGATCCGAGTAATCAAGTGGAACGCGCGGTGGGCGTTGGGGTTGCAGCGGTGCTGGCGGTGCATGAGTCGTCCAAGCGGCAATTTAAATCACCGAACGACGTGCACATCCAGTATTACCGATGGGATTGCGTACAGAATTGCATCCAGCCGGAGTACCAGTGGACACGGCAGGTGAAGGAGAAGTACGAGCTGACATCGTTCTTGAAGGTTTATGGCGGGTTCGCGCCGGATCACGACGGGGAGCAAGTGAGCATTTGTATCAAGTCTCCCGTGCCGATGGTTGTGGCGATGCTGCCATCGGAGGTTGCCAACCAGTTGCATGCGAGACCGGATGCTTTGGAGGCGGCGCTCGAGAGAAACAACTGCCAGCAGCGCGGAGTGCAGACTCAGAAGTTTGAGTGCACGTTTAACCTGGGGGATGGACCGCAGTCGCTAGTGGTTGTGCCGGAACCGGGTGTGAACGTGCCGCATCGCAAGAAAGCGGAAGTCGAGATGCTGGCGGCGAAGTGCGTTGCCAATTGCACGGTGCTGCAAAGCCAACAGTAAGAGGCGGTGGCTGCCGCTGAACAATTTATTTCGCCCCAACCGGGAAAAGCGTACCTTCCTTGGCATACGAGTGGCCTGCTCCGAGCATTTCCAATTGACAGACTTTCCTTTCCTAACGACGACACCCCAATAGAAAAAGGGGCACGAAATGTCGTGCCCCTGCTGGTGATGAAGTTGAGGTGTGGCTAGCCGTTGCCGAGATACTGGGCGTGGCAGTAGGTGCCGAGGCGGACGTTATAGACCAGGTACCAGCCGTCGTGATCGGGATCGTCGTAGATTACGATTTGGTCGGTGGCCCAATCCCAGTCGTCACAAAAGCCGTAGTCAAAGGGTGCCACGCTGAAGTAGAAGCCGCCGAACCAGAAGCGTTCGCGGTTGCCGCCTTCGATGTGCCATTGATGGCCACGGCCGATGCCGCCTGTGAAGCGGCCATGCTCCCAGGGATGATCGAGGTGATAGTGAGGATCATCGCGCCCGGAATCGTGGCCGATCCACTTATCGTTGGTGTGAACGTGCGGGGCATCGGGGTGTCCTTTTTTGTCGGCATATTTCGGCGCTTCTTGTGGGGCAACGTGTTGCTCCGGGCGGGCTGGAGCGGGCCCGCGAGCAGGAACATGGCCGTGGCCCACATCGTGAGGAGGCGGAGCGCCACCGTGTTTTTCTTTTTCTTGCGCGAGAGCAGGAACAGAACAGATCAGGAACAGCGTAAGAACGCCTAGAAGTGATTTCATGCGAGCCTCCATAACGGTTTTGTGTTTCCGCAAAATTGGAGCCGGGAATTTTGCTATTTCGTGGTGGCCGAATTCTTGACGCTTACAGCTGCTAAAACCCAGATGCGCGAGCAAAGTTGCTTTTTTGAAACTTGTTATGAACCGCGGGCCGGGGTGATGCACAGCTGGTGATTAGACGCTTGGTGGGTGGCAAAAGGTTACGGTCTATAAATTTTTCGAGGCGCGGAAAGCGCGGACGACGGCGGCGACGTCGCGCTGATCAGCGTCAACCTGGGCGTTGAGGTGGCGCATTTCTACGGCGGTGAGTTTTCCGGCGAGATCGGCGAGGGCGGCGCGAAGTTGCGGGAATTTTTCGAGCGCGGCACGGCGAACGATGGGGACGGCGTCGTAAGGCGGGAAATAGTGAAGATTGTCTTCGAGAGCGATGAGGTGCAAGGAGTCGATGAGGCCGTCGGTGGAATTACCGGCGACGATATCGACTTGACGATCGACGAGAGCGCGATAGAGGAGGCCGAGGTCCATAACGTTTGGTTGCGCGGCGAAGCGGAGAGTATAGCGAGTGCACCAGCCGCGGAAGCCGTCGGGGCGTTCGAGGAATTCGTAGCCGACACCGGCGCGCCACTTGGGAGCGATAGGGGCGAGATCGGACATGGTGCGGAGCTGGAGGCGCTCCGCGTCGCCGCCGCGGACGACCATGGCGAAGGTATTTTCAAAGCCGAGAGGTTCGGTGAGTTCGAGGTTGAAGCGCCGGGCGTACTGCTGTTTGACGCGACTGTAGATGGCGGCGGAGTTGTCGGAATTTGGGGATTCGTTGAGGACAGCGGTTAAGGCGGTCCCGGTGTATTCGACGTAGAGATCGAGATCACCGGAGAGTAAAGCTTTGTGGACGAGGAGGGTGCCGCCCAGATTGGTTTTGCGGACGACGGGGATGCCGGTGCGGGCTTCGATGTGCTGGGCGAGGAGTTCGGCGAGGATAACTTGTTCGGTGAAAAATTTGGAGCCGATGGTCAGGTGAGGTTGGGCGGGCTTGTGGCAGGCGGAGGCGAAGTAAAGGAGGTTAAGAAAATAAAGGAAGCAAAGGAATTGGAAGAGAGCGCGGTGCATGTTCAGGTCACCTTGAGGCGGCGTTCGAGGAGGCCGAGGAGAAGGTCGGCGATGATGGCGAGGAGGGCGGCGGGGATGGCGCCGGCAAGAATGACGGAGTCGTTGACCATGGCTACGCCGCGAAAGATGAAAGTGCCGAGGCCGCCTGCGCCGATGGCGGCGGCAATCGTGGCAACGCCAATGGTGATGACCGTGGCGGTGCGAATGCCGGCGAGGATGACGCTAAGCGCGAGGGGGAGGCGGACTCGGAGGAGAATCTGCATGGTGGTCATACCCATGGCCTCGGCGGCTTCGAGGATGGCGGGGTCGATGCCGGTTAGGCCCACGTAGGTGTTACGGAGAATGGGGAGAAGAGCGTAGAGAACCAGAGCGACGATGGCGGTGCGGCGGCCGATGCCGCCAATGAAAGGGATGGGGATGAGGAAGCCGAAGAGGGCGAGGCTGGGAATGGTTTGAAAAATGCTGGCGATACCGAGGGAGACGACGCGGAGATGGCGATGTCGCACGATGAGCATGCCAAGCGGGACGGCGATAGCGATGGCGATGTCCATGGAAATGACAACCAGGATGAGGTGGTCGAGTGTGGCGCTGAAAATTTCGGCGCGATGGTCGAGGAAGAAGTTCCATGGACTCATTGGGAGACTCCATTGGTTAAGGCGAGGGAGGCTGTGAAAGCGTGGACTTCGGGATGGTCGAGACGCAGGAATTCCTGTGGGGCCGCAAGCGCGACGAGGCGTCCTTGGTAAAGCAGGGCGATGCGCGAGCCGAGAAGAACGGCCTCGCGGATGTCATGCGTGACGAAAACAATGGTTTTGTGAAGGCGGCGGACGAGGGCACTGAACTCCCGCTGAAGTTCGGCCCGAGTGACGGGATCGAGGGCACCGAAAGGCTCGTCCAGAAGAAGAATGGGCGGGTCTGCCGCAAGAGCGCGGGCGACGCCAACGCGCTGACGCTGGCCGCCAGAAAGTTCCCGGGGGTGGCGCGCGGAAAACTCCGCGGGATCGAGACCTACTAGCCGCAGTAGTTCTTCGACGCGGGACGCGATTCGGGCGGAATCCCATTTTTCAAGCGTTGGGACGAGGCCGACGTTTTCCGCGATCGTGAAATGCGGAAAGAGACCTGCTTCTTGAATGACATAACCGATGCCGCGGCGGAGCTGGATGGGGTCCGATTCGGTGGTGGCACGGCCTTCGACAAGGACTTGTCCTTGCGAGGGAAGGAGCATGCGATTGATGAGCCTTAAGAGGGTGGTCTTGCCGCTCCCGCTGCGGCCGAGAAGGACAAGGGTTTCGCCGTGTGGGATGATTAGGGAAATATCAGAAACGATGGCTCGGTCAGGAATATCGTTTATGTGGTAGTACACGCCGCGAAATTCGATGGCGACGTCCGACGGCGCTGCGAGTTTCGCATTCATTTCGATTGACAGCCTCACGCAACAGGGGGAACATCGTACCCCACTCAGCCTCCCCAGCGCCGAATTTTGGCGCATCCTTCTCGCGGAAGCGGCATCCAAACAAGGGGGAAAACGCCATGGGAGCCACCGCCACTGCTATCCGCATCAGGCATGACCTTCACACCCGGCTGTTAGACGCACGCGCGCAAACGGATGAGTTGTTTCGCATCGTGCGCGACGAGGCCATCTACGACCGGCCCATTCCAGAGCGGCACAGAATCATTTTTTACCTGGGACACGTCGAGGCATTCGATTGGAACCTGCTTGCGCAACGCGCGTTTGGGTTGCGGTCCGCACAGCGGATGTTGGATGAGCTTTTTGCATTCGGAATCGACCCCGTGGGAGGAGGATTGCCGAGCGACGGGCCAAACGATTGGCCAAAGCGCGAAGAGGTTGAGCGCTACAACCGGAGGCTGCGTAGTGAACTGGACACGGCGATTGAGCGTGCGCTGGCGAGGCCTGAGGAGGGACATCCCCAACTGATTGCCATGTTGGAAGTGGCTATAGAGCACCGGCTGATGCACGCGGAAACGCTGGCGTACATGTTGCACCGGCTCCCGACGGAGAGAAAAATTCACGGGCCGATAGCGAGAGCTTTAGCAACGCCGCGAATCAAGTCCCACCTGGTTGAGATTCCCGCCGGTCGAGCTACGCTGGGGCTAAAACGGGCCACGGGCGATGAATTCGGGTGGGACAACGAACTGGATGCGCAGGAAGTGGAGGTTGCGGAGTTTGCAATCGAGAGCGGCAACGTCACCAACCATAATTTTTTGAGATTTATTCAAGCGGGCGGGTACGAGAACGCCGTGCTCTGGAGCGCGGAGGCCTGGGCCTGGAAGGAAAAGGAGGGGGTACACCACCCGGCGTTTTGGAGACGGGATGGAAATTTGTGGATGTACCGGGCGATGTTCGGCGAAGTCCGCTTACCCCTGGACTGGCCCGTTTACGTGAGCCATGCGGAAGCCACAGCGTACGCCAAGTGGTTGGGACACGAGCTGCCGAGCGAAGAACAGTTTCACCGGGCCGCTTACGGAACGCATGAGGCCCGGAACGAGCGTGCGTATCCCTGGGGCGAGGACGCGCCGAGCGAGCGCCACGGTAATTTTGATTTTCACCAATGGGATCCCTCGCCGGTAGGCGCGCACCCTGAAGGGGCAAGCTCGTTTGGAGTTCACGATTTGATGGGTAATGGTTGGGAATGGACGAGGACGAAGTTCGCGCCATTCCCCGGATTTGCGCCAATGCCCTTCTACCCCGGGTATTCGGCTAATTTCTTCGATGGCAAGCACTATGTGATGAAGGGAGGGTCACCACGAACGGCTGCTTGCATGCTGCGACGATCCTTCCGGAACTGGTTCCAGCCGCATTATCCGTATGTATACGCGACATTCCGTTGCGTGGAAGACTAGCACCCGTAAGACAAGACCAGGCCTTGGGAGACGACATGCTGACGCAAACCCTTCCGCCGAGACATGTGTCCGAGTTCGCGGGCGATGTGAAAGAAAGCCTGACGAAGAGCGGCCAGAGAGAACTGCCGTCCAAATATTTGTACGACGAAGTGGGCTCGGCACTCTTTGAGACGATATGCGTCTTGCCCGAGTACGGCTTGACGCGCGCGGATGCGCGGTTGCTGAAAAGGCATGCACGGGAAATTGTTGGACGGCTGCCATCGCCGGTGCATGTCGCGGAGCTTGGGAGCGGAAGCGGGAAAAAGACGCGGTGGATTCTGGAAGCGTTGTCGGAGCGGCAGAGAACCTATTACTTCCCGATCGAGATTTCGCCCACAGCTCTGGCGGCTTGCGAGAAAGAGCTGGGGCAGATCGATCTGGTAAGCATTGTCGGACACGAGCAGCCGTATCTGGAGGGGTTGCGGACGGTGGCAGATGGACGCGCCGACCGCGACCATTTGCTGGTGCTATTTCTCGGGAGCACGATCGGGAATTTCGATCGCGACGCAGGAGAAGAGTTTCTGCGAAGCGTGCGCAATATTCTGCGTGAAGGCGACGCGCTGCTGCTGGGCACGGACCTGGAAAAAGGCGTCGAGGCTCAGCTGCTGGCTTATGACGATCCGGCGGGAGTGACGGCAGCGTTCAACTTGAACCTACTGGCGAGGATCAACCGCGAACTGCGGGGCGACTTCGATCTGGAAAATTTCCGTCACGAAGCACGTTGGAACGCAAGCGAGCGGCGGATCGAGATGCACTTGCGATCGACTTGCCGGCAGCGCGTAGAAATTCCCGCGGCGGGACTTCGCATTTCGCTGGATGAAGATGAAACGATCTGGACGGAAAGCTCTCACAAATACCGCATTGGAGAAGCAGCCGAAATGGCGGAGCGGACGGGCTTCCGGTGCGAAGGCCAGTGGGTGGATGAAGAGTGGCCCTTCGCGCAAAATTTGCTAATTGTGGAATAGAGCAGAGTTGAAGCCGCGAAGGATTTTATGCGGGTCGCGGACTAGAAGGATTCGATACGCCAGACGAGGCGCGCGAACCACGGTTCCTGTGAAGCCAAGGTCGGATGCCAAATGGCGAGAATTTGGGACCCTTGGTAGACCCGTTCAAAACCTTCCTCGGATTCGGAGACCGTTTCAATCGGAGCTACCCAAAATTCTTTTGCGCCGGGCGCATGAAGGGCGATGCGAACGCGCTGCCATCCATCTTCCATGCGAACCAACGGGCCGGGCAAAACGCCGCTGAAACGCAAATTTTGCTGCCCCTTCGGAGTGTCGAAAAAACGGTCGGGCTCGGCGGGAGCAAGGAGATTAATGACCGATTCGATGCCCACGGCGATGGGCTGTGCGACAGGCTGCCTGAGTTTCAGACCGATTTCGCAGCCGACTTCGCAACCGTTCGGGGCGGGTCCGAACGAAAAACGTTTCGCCAAGGACAACCTCGGAGCAGCGCCCTCTTCCTTCGAAACGAACTTGAGTTCGTCCTCTCGAATAAGTTGCGCATCATTGGTGGAGGAGGATTTGACATGATAGGCGCCGCCAGCGAACCCTGGATCTTCCTGCAACTCCAGTGTTTCGTATTCGGCCTGGGTGCGGGCTGGGTCGAAGAGCAAGACACGGAAGGCGTGGCGGGGCCAGCGGTCGTAGCGAAGAAAACGATCGAGGCCGGGCTCCTTGACCAGAGTCTGTTCGTGAATGGACGCGACAGCGCCCGGCAAGGCAGTTTTCGCCGCTTCGCGCAGACGCGAGTGGTAAGCCTCTGGCCTGCGCTGAATGGAATTGACGAGGGTCGCAGCAGCAGGTCGAAAATCGAACGCGGCGAGGGTTCCTCCATCCGTGGGTTTGAGGAGCGCCTGATATTCAGGAGCGGTAAATAGGTGTTCCGGTGAGCCGTCCGCGTCGTAGTCCAGCAATTCGACGCGCGGGTTGAGAGCGCCCGCGGTCTGCCTGTCGGCGATGGCCTCGGCGCGAATCAGATTGCGCCAGAGATCGGTGCGAAGGTGGGGAGCGTAGAGGCCGCCGAAGATGCCGTGCCAGTAAGCGTCGTTGCATTGCGCGCGCAGGAGCAGGTCGCGGGCCTGCGCGAGCTCGTCGGAAGACTTCGAATTATAGTGGCGCGAGGGAACCGCTGCGATACGGGCAGAGACACGCAGCATTTTCTTGTGGAGCAGGTTCGATTCGCAGTACTTGCGGAAGAAGCCGCGCCATGAACCACCGCGGAGGAAGGAGAGTACCTCCGGGCGCGCCGTGAACTCTTTCTGGACAGCATGGTAGCGCTGGCGGACACGGGTAGGCAGAACCCACTCCATCATTTCCGTGTAGGAGGCAGTGGGAAGATCGGCGCGGCCCAAAGGGGAATGATCGGCGAGATACTCGCCGGGGGTGGAAACACGCAGCCAGGAGGAATTTTCCTCGAGAGCGGTGAAGAACTTTTCGAGCCAGCCGTCCTTGAAGCAATGAGCGTTGGTACCAGGCCAAACGCCGAATTTTTCCATGTCGTCACCCATTGCCGCCATGCCGCCGGGATGCAGAGCCGCTGCTTCGCGCAAGTAGGTGGTGACCTCTTCGACTTTGCCGAAGGGGATGAAATAACGGAGCGCCTTTTGACCGGGGAAGAGCCAAACGCTTTGGCCGCGATCTTCGGCGATGTATGCCCCAAAGAGTTCCTCGGGTTCAAAGCCAGCGGAAAGAAAATGAATATCATCGACGAGGGTGTAGCCAACGCCGGCGGCGGCGAGGGCGGAGGGAAGCTGTGGCTCCCAAACACGCTCGGCGATCCAGGCACCTGCCGGATGACGCCCGAAGTGGGCTTCCAAGTAGTTGGCGAGACGGGTGATCTGTTCGCGCTGGTCCTGATGCGGGATGGAGACGAGTATCGGTTCGTAAAAGCCGCCACCGACGAGCTCGACTTGGCCGGCGTTTACGAGAGCTTGTAGACGGGCGAAATACTCAGGGCGATTCCCTTCCATCCAGGTAAGCAAGGGGCCGGAATAATGGAGGCCCATGTGGACGCCGGGATGCTTTTCGAGGAGTTCGACGAAAGGCAGGTAGGAGTCTTTGTGGGCCTTTTCGAGCACGTGGCCAAAATTACCACACGGCTGGTGCGCGTGGATCAGCAGGACGAGATGGAAGCGCTCTGGCATGGGGACAATGTTTCTCTTAAACATCATACCGTGCGATGCAACTTTTCGGATTCATGAGATGACAGGGGTGCGCGAGAGGCGCAGTTCGCCATCCCTTGTTTTGACGCCTGAGGCCAACCCGCGCGACGTTGAGGGCGCAGGAGATTGACACTCCATCGCACGTATGAAAGGCTAGCCAAGGAATAGATTACACGATGCGAGTCACAGCAAAAGGCGAATACGCGACGCAGGCGGTGCTGCACCTGAGCCTGCAGTATCCCGAAGTGGTGACCATCCACGAGATTGCGCAGAGGCACCACATTCCGCTGAAGTACCTGGAGCAAATCCTGCTGGAATTGAAGCGCGGCGGGATATTGGAAAGCCGGCGGGGCGTGCGGGGCGGCTACACGCTGGCGCGGGCCCCCGTGGAGATCTCGATAGGGGCGGTTTTGCGGGTTGTCGACGGGGCTTTCGCGGAATCCAGTTGCGTGCACAACGAAATGCTGGGCGGAGTGTGCGTGGAGGGCGAAAGCTGCGGTCTGAAACAAATATGGAAGGATGTTCAGGGAGCGGTCGAGAAAATCCTGTTTGCGACCTCGTTCGAAGAAGTGCGCAAGCGGACTTTGAACGGCGGAGCACGCCGCACGGAAACGGCGCGTCTCGAAGGCTGAGTCAAACAAAACGGCACGCCGAAGCGTGCCGAAGTGAAGGTAAAACTCCCGATCGAAAAGCGATGACCCGCGTTATTTTGCGGTGTAGAACTCCGCGTTAACCGGGGTGTAGCTCTGCCACTTCTCCGGAAGGTCTTCCAAAGCAAAGATCGCCGTCACCGGGCAGACGGGGACGCACGCGCCGCAATCGATGCATTCCGTCGGATTGATGTAGAGCTGGGTGACCTTTTCATGTTCCGGCTCATCCTTGCGGGGGTGGATGCAATCGACGGGACAGACGTCCACGCAAGCGGTATCTTTTGTGCCGATGCAGGGCTCAGCGATTACGTAAGCCATTCAAATCTCCTTTGCTCGGACAACGGGCCGAGAGTGCTCCCGGGGAAAAGAAGCACCCGGCGGATTTTTCTTATACCACGCCCCTGCCGGGAGCAACAAGAAGCAGCACTCATTCTACTGTGCGAGGAGAGGATTCTCAACCTCCACACATCCGGCTAGAATGGTTTGGGAAGGGATACCAATGAAAACCCGGACTACTATTGCCGCCCTGCTATTGTTTGCCGCCGGGACCGTGCTTGCGGCGCCGCAAGCTAAGGCTCCAAGCGACCTCAAAATGATCGATGCGCAAGGGTTTCAAAAAATCGTTCAAGAACACCGTGGAAAGGCATTGCTGGTGACGTTTTGGGCCACTTGGTGCGAGCCGTGCCGCGACGAATACCCGATGTTGAATGAACTGGCAAGGCAGTATGCGCCCAAGGGATTGCAGGTCGTTGGCGTGAGCATGGATGACGACGGCGACTTGATCCTAATGAGGCGATTTCTGGCGCGGTACAAACCGATCTTTCCAAACTACCGCAAGACCGCGGGAGCGGAAGCTGCTTTCAGGGAATCCGTCCTTCCCGGGTGGACCGGGACGATGCCTGTCTCCGTCTTCTATGCGAAGGATGGCCGGCAAGTCGGCAGCTTTGTCGGCGAGAAGAGCCGGGAGCAATACGAAGAGGCAATTCGTGGGCTGCTGGATTCTGGGAGTAGAATTGGCGCGGTACCGCAGGGAGAATAGGAACATTGCAGGGCTGGAGATTCATGCGCTCAAACCCGGAGAAAACCTGTGATTCGAAGCGAGAACTTGCGTAGCGGTTATATACAAGACGACGTCGAACAGTATCTTTACGGGTTGTTGCCGGAGCGAGACGCGGTCATTAATGAGATGGAGCGTTACGCCGAAGAACACCGCGTGCCGATCATCGGGCCGGCGGTGGCGCGCTTGCTCAGGTTATTCGCCCAGGTTTCCGGGGCGAAACGCATATTTGAAATGGGCTCAGCCATCGGCTATTCGACGATATGGCTGGCCCAGGCAGCGGGTCCAAAAGGAAAAGTGCATTACACCGACGGAGATCCGGCGAACGCGAAGCGTGCGAACGAGTACTTTCGGCGGGCAGGGGTGGCGAAGCGCATCCATGTAGGGGTGGGCAACGCGCTTGAATTGCTGAAGAAAACTCCTGGAAAGTTTGACCTGATCTTCAACGATGTGGACAAGCATCAATACCCAGATGCGCTGCGAGTGGCTCTGCCTAAGCTGCGCCGCGGAGGATTGTTCATCACGGACAATACACTGTGGTCCGGCAAAGCGGCGCGGCCAGCGGCTCCGGATGATGCCGCGACGCTCGGCGTACAGGAATTCAACCGGCTGGTTTATGCGTCGAAAGAATTGTATCCCGTGCTGATCCCGCTGCGTGATGGAGTTACAGTTTGCCGCAAGCTGTAAGCTCGCGAGGAAGCTACGAGCGGAAGAAATTTCGCAGCATGAAGCCGAGGTTGGCAGGGCGCTCGGCAAGACGGCGCATGAAGTAGGGGAACCAGTCGTTGCCGTAAGGAATGTAAACGCGCAGCCGGTAGCCATCCTTCACAAGCTGGCGCTGCAAGTCGGTTCGCACGCCATAAAGCATTTGAAACTCGAAGTCATCCTTGGAGATTTGCTTGGTGGCCGCCCAGTGAATGGTTTTCGCAATCATGTGCGGATCGTGCGTAGCGATCCCATGATAGAAGCCGCTGGGCAAAAGAATCTTCATGAGTCGAAGGTAATTAAAGTCTACGTCCCGCTTATTCGGGTAGGCGACGTCAGGCAGTTCCTTATAAGCCCCTTTGCAAAGCCGGATTTTGCAGCCGCAGGCGAGCAACCCCTGTACATCGGTTTCACTGCGATAAAGGTAAGCCTGGATGACGGTTCCGATGGCGGGATTCCGGGCACGCACACGTCTTACGATGTCGATGGTTCGCTGCGTGTACGCCGAGCCCTCCATGTCCACGCGGAGAAAATTGTCATACCGGGCGGCTAACTCCACGATGGACACGACCAGACCCTGGCAGAAATCGACATTGAGGTCCAGCCCGAGCTGAGTCAGTTTGCAGGATACGTTGGCGTGGAGGTTTTCCTGGCGGATGCGCTCGAAAATCTCCAGGTAGGAATCGCGAGCACGCTGGGCGTCGGAAATATTGGCACAGTTTTCGCCAAGGTAATCCAAGCTGACGAGCATTCCGGCTTCGTTGCAGGCGCGGGCGGCTGCGATGGCTTCATCAAGCGTTTCGCCGGCGACGAAACGGCGCGCCATCCGGCGCGTGGTGCCGTTGGACGTGACCCATTTGGCGAAGCGGGGACTCTCGGAGAGCTTGAGAAGCGTCGCGCGGAGCATGGAATATGATTATGACCGTGTAAAACCCTTGCGCCTAGTCCGTGTGCTCTTCCAGGAACTTTTCCGCATCCAGGGCGGCCATGCAGCCGGAGCCCGCCGCGGTGACGGCCTGGCGGTAGCGATGGTCCTGCACATCACCAGCGATGAAGACTCCCGGAACGGAAGTCAGGGTGCCGTGTTTGGCGATGAGGTAGCCATTGCTGTCCATCTCCAGCTTGCCTTTGAACACCGTCGAGTTGGGATCGTGGCCGATGGCGACGAATACGCCGTCGACGGCAAGCTCGGTCGTTTCCTTTGCTTCCGGATTGCGCACGCGCACTCCGGTAACGTGACCGTTCGGAGCGTGAATTTCCTCGATAACCGCAGGGACGACGAGTTCGACCTTCGGATTAGCCTTGACGCGGTCGATCATGATCTTGGAGGCGCGAAACTCCTTGCGACGATGGATAAGGTAGACCTTGCTGGCGTAGCGCGTCAGGAAGTTAGCCTCTTCCATGGCAGAATCACCGCCACCGACTACGGCAATGGCCTTTTCGCGGAAGAAATAGCCATCACAGGTCGCGCAAGTCGAAACACCGCGGCCGATCAGTTCACGCTCGCCCTGCAGACCCAGCAAGCGTGCCGAGGCTCCGGCAGCAACGATCAGCGTTTGGGCTTCGTAGGTATCTTTACCAGCCGTGATCTTGAATGGACGCTTTGTGAGGTCCACCTCGTTTACGGCCCCGGCCTTAAACTCCGCGCCAAATTTTTGGGCCTGTTTGCGCATGTTTTCGATGAGTTCCGGCCCCAAGATGCCGTCCGGGAAGCCGGGATAGTTCTCGACGTGAGTGGTAAGGGAGAGCTGGCCGCCCTGCTCGTGGCCGTCAATTACCAAAGGCTTCAGATTAGCGCGTGCGGCGTAGATCGCCGCGGTGAGGCCGGCGCAGCCACTGCCGATAATCACTACGTTGTGCATTTCTATTTTCTCCACCTGTTAGATTCGACAGGGCGCCCGTTCGATACAACCCCACAATACAACTCTCGAGTACAACTTGAAGTCCGGTATTGTAGCATCCCCTCAGCAGCGAATCGGACTAGGAAGCGTCCAAATTGGAGAGGCAATTGTTTCGCGATAAGTTGACCGTCGCGAAGAACCGCAGCTATAGTCACAACCATCGGCGAACGGAAGATCGCGGTCGCCCGAGGAGAGAATCACATGGATCCACGCTATCCCATTGGAAAATTTGCAATGCCCGCCCAAGTGACGCCCGGAAACCGGCAAGAAGCAATCGAGGAGATCGCCTCAACTCCGGCAAAGATGCGCGCGGCTGTGAAAGGCCTGAATGATGCGCAGCTCGATACACCCTATCGGGAGGGAGGATGGACGGTGCGCCAGGTGGTCCACCACGTTCCTGACAGCCACTTGAATGCGTTTGTCCGACTGAAACTCGCCCTCACGGAGGACAAACCAACCATCAAGCCATATAACGAGACAGCCTGGGCTGAGCTTGCCGATTCAAAGTCAGCGCCCATCGAGAGTTCACAGACTCTTCTCGATTCCGTGCATGCTCGCTGGGACCGTCTGTGGCGATCGTTGAAGCCGGAGCATTTCTCCCGTGTCCTGGTACATCCGGAGCATGGCGAACGCACGGTGGACTGGCTGGTCTTTCTCTACGCATGGCATGGCAGGCACCACACAGCCCACATCACCGAACTGCGCAAGCAGAAGGGTTGGTAGCAGGCAGCAAGTGGCGTCGTGTACGGCGGCTCGTGTAGGATAAATTGTTACCAGAGGAGAGTGCATGAGCCGACCATCAGGGACTTACGCGATTTTCGAGACTTCGCAGGGCAACATCGTGGTAAGACTTCTCGAAAAGGAAGCGCCGAAAACTGTCGAGAATTTCGTAGGACTGGCCGAGGGGACGAAGGAATTCACCGACGAGGGCACCGGCAAGAAACAGAAGAAGAATTTTTACGATGGGCTTGGCTTTCATCGGGTCATCCCAAAATTCATGATACAGGGCGGTTGCCCGCAGGGCACCGGCCGCGGCGGCCCGGGATATAAGTTTGCGGACGAATTTCATTCTTCCCTGAATCATTCCAAGGCCGGCAAGCTTTCCATGGCCAACTCCGGACCTGGCACGAACGGCAGCCAGTTTTTCATCACCGTGGCTCCAACACCGTGGCTGGACAACAAGCACACTATCTTTGGAGAAGTGGTCGAAGGGCAAGACGTGGCGGATAAGATTTCCAACCTGCCGCGCGATTCAAACGACCGACCGAAGACGCCCGTGGTGATGCAAAAAGTGCGGATTGAGCGCGTTCCCTAAACGCGCCGAATGATAATGCTGACACCCCAGCGCGCGCTTAGGCTAATGATCGAAGTGATCTTCGTGCTGCTGGGCGTGCTTGTCGTTTGGCTGGCTCTCACGGGACGCATTCTTGTGGAACGCCACAAGCCGTCCTGGTTCATTCTAAGCGGGGCGTTGATCTTGTGGGGGCTGCGAGCACTGTATGGGCCCAACAAATGGTGGGCACGCTGGGAAAACTGGACGCGCGGGCTTTCGCTGATTCTCCTTGGCGTGGTGATGCTGGCTATTTCCCGAGTGCCTTTTGAGTGGGTCGGGCCGCTGCTGGCAACCGCCGGCATAGTAATGGGCCTGCGAGGAATCCTCGGAGCCGCACTTGTCTTCCGGCCGCGTTAATTTTCTACGGTTATTTTCCCATCTGATTTCTTCCGCGCGTTAGATATACTCCGCACAACGAACGGCCCTTTCTGCTTCTGCAATCGCGCAGAGCCGATCGTTTGGCCCACGCTGCAAGACAAAAGGAGACACACCATGCTGAAGGAATTCAAAGAATTCGCCATGCGCGGAAACGTGCTGGACATGGCTGTCGGCATCATCATTGGCGCGGCATTCGGGAAGATCGTCACATCGTTTGTCGAGGACGTCATGATGCCGCCGCTGGGGCGCCTGATTGGACATGTCGATTTCTCGAATATGTTCATCAGCCTGAACGGGCAGCATTACGACTCGATTGAAGCCGCAAAGAAGGCCGGGGCGGCGCTGAGCTACGGCACGTTCTTGAACACGATTATCAACTTTCTCATAGTCGCCTTCGCTGTGTTTCTTCTCGTGCGCATGGTGAATCGCTGGACCACAAAGCCGGCGCCAACCGCGGCGCCTACGACAAAGGATTGTCCGCAGTGCGCGATGAGCATTCCGATCCAGGCCAAGCGCTGCGGTCACTGCACGACGCAACTCGCTTAAGCTCAACCTCCGATACTGAAGGGGACACGCTTATGTGGCGACTGCCGCTTCAAGAGGAAGGTGTTTTCTTCTTCTGGTTTCCCTCGAGGTGAGCTCGCAGCCGCTTGACAACCGCGTCTTCCTGCCCTTCTTCGATTTCCTTCTGGACTTCCTCGAGAGCAAAGTGCACGACGTCATGATGATGCACCTCTTGGGGAGCCAGGACGTCGCTAAAGCGCAGCCACAAGCGGTGCAGCAGGTTGACTTCATTGGCGGTAAGGTTCGGCGCATGCGGCCCAAGGACCTTGTAGATTTTGTCGCCGTTGGGCAAATGAATTTCAAGGTTGAATTGGGGCTTTATATCGCCAAGTTTTTCCCACGCATCCCCTATTTGCCGGGCTTGCTCTTCGGTGTTGTCCTTCGCCGAGCGTCCAATAACGATCGTGCTGGACTGAAGCGAAGCACCCGCGCGCAGGATGCCTTCCCACAGGTCATTGGACGCAACCACCGCAAGCCGGATGGACTTCCCACGCTTTTCGGCCATGGAAAGCGCTTGCGAAAACAGATGTTGCTCGATGCTGCCAAAAAGCTGATCGGCGTCCAGTTCGTTTTCACCGGAAGCCGAGCGGCGCAACAATCGGACGTGCAGAACAACCACGTCGCGGCGTCCAGGTTTGATTCGATCGAGAACGTTGCCCAAGTGGTAGAGATTGAAGTGGTTGCTCACAGGAACAAGGATGTTGCCGGGCCGCGCGCCCACGGCCTCAGGCGTAAGTTCGGCCTCCAGTTCCAGGTTGAATTGATCCATCTCCATTTCTGCCGAGGTGCCTCGATGAGCGCGGTGCTCGGAAATCGAGAAAACGATAAAGAGCAGAACGGAAAATGTGCCGCCCGCCATGGTGGCCACAGGCTTGGTGAACAGATTGACGACGGCGATGAGGAAGAGCGTCAGCGTGATCAAACCGAGGCCGACGGGGATTTGCACTCCGCGAATATGAAAATTAAACGGCACCTGGAACTCGCGCTGCCCTGGCCTCGTGTACCGGAGGACGAAGACGGCCAGGCCGTTCATCGTAAAACTCCAGATCACTCCGAAAGCGTAGAGGTTTGCGAGAAAAGTGACATCGCCACGGCTTATGAAAATGGTGATGATCTGCAGAGCGACGACGATGTTTATGATGCGGTAGCTGGTGCCGAATCTCGGATGAGGCTGCCGGAACCACGAGCTGAGAACACCGTCCTCGGAAACGCGGTTTAGCACGCCATTCGAGCCGACGATGGCGGTATTGACCGCTCCGGCCAGGATCAGCGTTCCCACTACGACCACGAATGCGTGAAAGATCAGCCGCGCAATGAGCGGCCCGTGCAAGCTCATCGCCAGGCCGCCGATGAGGTTCTCGAGGTAGCTCTGCCGGACGCCGTCGGGAATGATCATGACGGCAAAGAAAGAAACCAGGGACGTGAAGACCAGGCTGTAGATGAAGATGACGAGTCCGGCCTTTTTCAGGTTTGGCAGTTTGGGACTTTCAATCTCGCGGTAAACCTGTGCCAGAGACTCCTCGCCGCTCATGGCCAGGACCGAGTGCCCCAGTGCAATAAAGATGGCGAGGATTCCGAACATGTGCGGAAGAGGACTGCCCGCAAGCCAGCCGAGCGCGCTGGCATTCAAACGGAGGTTGCGTGGGTGCGGCCATGGCGGGAGTGCGGAATGCCTCAAGACCGCCGTGTAGATGCACCAAGCGATCAACAGGACGACCATCACCGTAACCAGCTTCATGATGACGAGCGCTTTTTCGCTGGATTCCGGGATGCCCTTGGTGTTCTGCCACCAGAAATAAACCGTGACAAAAATTGCGAAGCCCGCCGCAAGGAAGCTCACTTCATTCGGCGTGAGCGGGGTGCCCAGATGAGAGTATTGCAGCAGTTCGCTGATCAGCCCGGCCAGGTACTGCCCCGCAGCGACGCCGCTGATCGGACCCGTCAGGATGTAGTCAAACATCAGCGCCGAAACGCTGAATTTTGCCAGGGTTCCTCCGAGGGCCTGCTTCACGGCGCGGTAGACCCCGCCACGCACGAACATGCTGCAGCTCTCGACGTACACCGCGCGGACCGCGTACGAAAACAGCATGATGGCAAGGATGAACCACGGCGCGGTCTTGCCGATGTAGCCTTCCGCTTCACCACCTGCGTAATAAGCCGAGGAGGCCAGATCGTTCAAGACGATGGCGGCCGCGCGCCAGAACGAAATAAATGTAAGGAGTGCGGTCGTGGCGATAATGACGCGCGGAATACCGTTGCCCCGGCTGCCTGCGGCAGCAGGGCTGTTTGGAGTGCTGCTCATGTACGGGTGATCTCGATCAGCGGATTAAAATGCTCGCACTTTTCCGCCGCGAAGTCTAGCCGAACGGTCTTTTTTGTTTTGCTTAAACTATCTTGCTGGCCCTGGAAAGACTCAAGAGGCAGCCGTGCGGAATTCCTTGGCGCACTCGGCGCAGGGGCAGATGCTGCGCAGGTGGTCGTAGCTGTAAATGCCGGTGGAATGGCCATCCGTGAAACTGATTTGGACAGCATAGTTGCCAACGACAGTGGCCGCTTGAGCGCGCGGCTTCGCTTTAAACATCGGCAGCGCGGGAAAAGAAGTACCCCCTGGCGCTGCCGTGGCGAACGCTTCTTTTTTGCCTCGCTCGTCGTTGCACGTGGCGCAGGGACATTCTTCGCGCAAGTAGGCGAAGTCGTAGTGGCTGGCGTGGCCGTCGGCCCAGGTGATGTCGACACCCGCGCCGCTTTTCACGTGTATCTTCACGTCAGATGGCTTCTTTCGCGGATCGAGTGGAATCGGCATGCGAGAGGACAGCTTCAGCTTTTCGGTTTGCCGTCGCAGCAATCGCCGGGCGGAATGGGATTGCCGTGCGGGCAAGTCTTTGGGTGGCCAAGGAACGTGCAGATACGCTGATCCAGTTCGGGGCTGATGATGTGTTCGAACTTGCAGGCTTGCGTGTGCGCTTCGGAGTCGTCGATGGAAAATGTGTCCTTAAACAGGCGCTCCGCGAGGCGATGGCGACGGACTACATCGCGCGCGCGCTGGCTTCCCATGGCGGTGAGCTGCGCCTCTCCATTCTGAAGAGCAACCAGGCTCAGCTCGGACATCCGGCCGAGGACTTTCGCGGCGGGCTCCTCGGGAAGGACCGGGAGGCTTCCAGCAGGCCCGCTGGCATGCAACGCGTTCACCTGGGCCGGCTTGCCTTCCTCGCCGAAGATCCAGATTTGTTCCAAAAGGTGATCGAAGCGAATCTCGTCGTCGGCAGAAACCGCGGTGGAAACGGAGGTGCAGCAATCGGCGGTGTTGGCGAGCGGGCACGCAAGCGGATGCCCGGGGCCGTGCTGTGCCGTGTCAAAGTGGAGGCGGCCATGGGCGAGTTCGATACGTCTGTCCGCTTGCCGCGCGATGTCCGGGTCGTGCGTGACCATCAAAATCGTATGGCCTGCATGGTGCAGCTCGCGGAAGATTTTCAGGACGATTTCTTCGTTCGTTTCGTCGAGATTGCCGGTGGGCTCGTCGGCCAGGATGATTTTTGGCTGATTGATCAGCGCACGCGCGATGGCTACACGCTGCTGCTCGCCGCCGGAGAGTTGCGCGGGGAGGTGCGTCATGCGGTCGCCCATGCCGACGCGGCGTAAAACTTCCTCGGCTTGCTTCTCATCCGTCACGCTGTGAAAATATTGCGCGAGCATTACGTTCTCGAGCGCGCTTAGATAAGGTACCAGATGAAATTGCTGGAAGACGAAGCCGACCTTTTCCGCGCGGTAACGGACCATCTCGTTCTCGCCGAGCTTCGAGAGGTCGATTCCATCCACAACGACGCGGCCGGAGTTGAGCTTATCGAGCCCGCCAAGAATATTGATGAGCGTGGTTTTGCCCGAGCCTGATGGCCCCATCAGAGCCACCCATTCGGCCGCCTCAACGTTGAAACTGAGGTCATCGAGAGCGCGCAGCGCGCCGTATTTCTTCACGAGGTTTTCGATCGTGACTTGCGGAGCCGCCGTCTTCTGCTCGGGCAGAATCTGGACGGGTACGCTCACGCTTCACCTCGAAAAACCGAGGCAGGTCGCACGCTCGCAAGCCGCCGGAGCGGATACGCACTGAGAATCGCAACCATGATCGTGAGCCCCACCGCTATAGGATACACAATCAGTCGCGGCTGCGCCGCTACGCCAAAAACCTGTTTGCCCAGCCAGATGGAAAGAAAAATGCCCGCAGCTGCGCCAATCACGCCGCCTGCAATCCCGAGCAACGCCGCTTCCATCAGGAAAAGACGCAAGACTCGTCGCGTCGCGCCGCCGATGGCCTTCATCAGGCCAACGTCGTTCCTGCGCTCCATCGCCACGTTGGTCATTGCCGCCATCACGCACAAACCTGTAAGCAGAAGAACAATCACGACCGTAACATTCAACAAGCTACTGATTCGGCAGTAGATCCTGGCTTCGCCTTCGGTGAACTGGCGAAGGGGGCGCACCTCGACGTCCGGCAAGGACGATTGCAACGTCTCAAGATACCGCTGGACATTCCCAGGGTTGCCGGGAACGCGTAGCGCAATTGCGGTGAGTCGGCCAGGCTGGCGCAGAAGTTCTTGAGCGGCATCAAGCCACATAAGAATCTGTCCGTCCTCCGGTCCCCCGAAACGCCTTATGCGACCGATGTCGCACACAACATTGGAACCATTAGCCTGTAGCTCCACAAACTGCTCCACTTGAACGCCCAGCCGCTTTGCCAATTGCTCGCCCAACTCGCAACTGGAGACGCGAAGACCGGGCTCCACTCCCATGAGCACTCGCCCCTTGGGCTCTGCGAGAATCGTAGACGGAAATATTTCGCCAAGGTCATTCCCTGACAACTGATAACCAACCAGAACGGCAGACAATGCGCGCCGCGAATCTGAAACCTGCGAGCGGACATCCCAAGGTGAGACCTGAACGATCCCGTACAAAAGCTTTGCCGCTGCGGCGACGTCGTAGCCGTTACTGCGAGGAATCCGTTCGTAGATAGCCGCATCAATAGTGCGCTCGCCGGGCTGTAGCGCATTGGAGTTCGATTCGCGAGGCGTGAGGAATACGTTAGCTCCGAACGCGCGAAATTCGGAGGTGATGCGGCGCTTGGCGTCTATCTGGAGATTTAGGAGGGCGGCAGTGACGGCGGCACCTGCGCCGAGAGCGAGCAGAATTACAAACAGGCGTCCGCGGTGTGCGAAGAGCAAGCGACGGACGATGCGCCAGAACATCGAGCGGTTGGCGGTCAAAGGCGCAGCCATCATTCGCCTCGCAGGATGGGCGCCGGCTCGTAACGCGAAGCACGGCGCAAGGGGATGACGCTGCCGAGGAGCGTGACGCCGGCAGCGAGCGCAAGCACTGCAACAAGAACAAGCAAGGACGGTGCGGGCGCAACGCCGAAGATCCTCTGCCCAACGAGACGCGCGAGGATCGTGCCGAGCGAATAGCCGATGCCTCCGCCGACGAACGCGAGAACAAGCTGCTCCGCGGCCAATAGGAAACCAACCGTACCGGAGCCAGCTCCCAAAGCTTTCATCAAGCCAATTTCCGTGCGCCGTTCTATCACCGAGGCCGCCGCAGAAGCGCCAACGGCCAGCGCCGCAGCGAGCAAGGCCGCGAGCGTCACCATCCAGAGCAGCGCGCGAACCCGGGTAAGGATGGTGCCCTCGCCTTCTGCCACTCGCCGAATCACGCGCACCTCCGTCCCCGGCAACACCTCTTCGATAGACTTCGCAATCGAAGAAACATACGCCGTGCACATCCAGCGCTCCACCTCATCCGGCTTCATCGTTTTCGGATCGCGCCGCCCAAATTCATCTTCCGGCTTGGTCAGAGCTGAGACATAGAGGTTGCGGTAGACGCCGGACAAGCGCGAAATCTTCTGTGCCTGGTCCAGTGACGTAACAATTGCGTTGTCCTCATCTCCACCTGTACTTAAAATTCCGGTGACGGTGAGCGGTGAATAGAGTTGCACCATTTTCGACGGATCGGGCACGTTCAGGCTAATTTCATCTCCAGTGCGGAGATGGAGGCGGCGTGCGGCACTCGCTCCAACCACACATTCTTTTTGTCCCTCCACGAACCAGCGGCCGTCCACCTTCCACCATGAGTTTGTTCGATCGATGCCCGTTGTGAAGACGCTACCGTCTGGTAACGCCACTCCATGACCGACCCAGGTACCGATCACAGTGGTCTCAGCCCGATTCTCAAGCGCCCGACTCCCGGGATTCCATTTCGCAGTCTGGGCCGTGGCCCGCAGAATAGGCGCAAACGCGATGATGTTGTTGTGCCAGAAGACTGTCTTGATTTTGGGCAGGTCGGCTTCGGGAAGATACGCGCCGGCGTTGACGGGCCGGTAGTCCACTCCTCCAATCTCGAGCGGCAGCGAATCCGCCTGCGGCGTAACCACCAAGTTCGCGCCAAGGCTGCGGAACTCGCTCGCCAAGCGGTCGCCCACATCGAGTGAAACGCTCAGCGTCGCCGTCACCACCGCCATGCCGAGCGACAACGCCGCGGCGGTCAGCACCTTGCGGCGCGGACGGCGTGTAAACGAATCAGCAACGAGACGGAGGAACATGGGATCGGTGGTCGCGCGGGCAGGAGCACGAACTATCGTGCCCTACTGTGGAATCTCCTTAGTCGCTTGCGCGAGTGAAGAAAGGTCAAGGACAAGATCGGCGCCGTCCAGACGCGACGGCACGCCGATCGGATTGCAGCCGCCCGCCTCGCCGATGGTCGGCACATAAATCGCCGAACCACAGTGCCGGCAAACGACGTTTTGCCCATCCTGGCGATAACCCTCGGCGCCACAGATGCGGCAAGCATCTAGCGCGGTCCCGTAGCCATTCGGCTTTTTAATAATCATGAAGCGCAGCGACTGCCCTCCGGCGCTGATCGTAAACAGATGCATCTTGCCATCCTGCACTTCGCTCACAGGAATGTGCACTTCGTTGCCCATGGCCTCGATTGCGCGCGCCGATGGTGGCGCGGAATTCGCGCGTGTGTAAACAAAGTCTCCCGTCAGTACGAGAATAACCGCCAAGCAAGCCGTCGCCGCCGCGATCATCCAACGTCGCTGGCGCCGATTCTGCGCTTCCAGCAGCCGTTTCTCCGCTTCACCAGCGGATTGGTTCGCCGCCTTCGCGTGGGAAGCCGATTGCCATTCGCGCAAAACCAGCAAGGCGGCAGCGCCAAAGATGAGCACGAAGAAAAACAGCTCATTTCGTACGACCGGCCCGATCACGGCCATCTCCGCTTTGCTGGACGGCAGCCACTGCGCTTCGCTCAGTTCGTGCAAGCCGGTCAGCGCAAGCTGAAAGCCCACAAGGATCAAGATGACGCTAGTGACGGCAAAAAACCGGTGCAGCGGGACACGCAAAGTGCCTTTGAAAAAGAACAAGCCCACAGCAACTGCCGCGCCAATTCCCAGAGCCGTCCCAATCCAGATCTGCAATCCTTCCGTCGAAAGCTCCACCGCGCGCAGAATGATTGCCAGCTCTGCCCCTTCGCGCAAAACCATCAGAAAAACAAACAGAAAAATGCCCCAACCCGCCGCGGCTCCCGTCCGGCCCACGTAGGTCTCAATTTTCTGCTCAATCTCTTTTTTTAGGTGGCGCGCAACGCGATTCATCCATAGGATCATCGTAATGACGAACGCTGCCGCGACGAGGTACATCACGCCCTCGAACCCGTCTTCGCTGATGCGCCAGCGTTCCAGGGCAATAGCCACCGCTAGACTTAGAGCGGCGGCCGCCGTGACGCCATACCAAACAAAACGCGCCAGTTGCGAGCGGCCCGTGCGCGAGAGATAAACCAGGATGATGCCAACGACGAGGGAAGCCTCGACACCTTCACGGAGAGCAATAAGAAAAGCCGCGAGCAAAGGATCTCCAGTTGTTATTCATTTGCAACTACAATCCAAGTCTACCGTTTGCAGGGAATTCCGTCAACCGGACCAATCCGGTCCGATTTCCTTCCTGAACACACGGTAGAATATACGGCCGGTCCACTCAATCATGATCCTCGTCCACATCCGCCAAGCCGCCTCCGTCCTGCTGGCAATTCTTCTTTCTTGTGGACAATCCTCCGCTCAAGCTCAGGCCGCCCCACCGCAGACTGCTCCCAATGAAGCGCAACTCCAAATGGCTCCGCATCCGAATCCAAAATTCGCGAAGAAGCTCTCTGAGCTAGGCGACAAAGAGCTCGCCGATGGGCGTTTTGATGAGGCGCTCAACTACTACCAGCAAGCCGCGCGGTACGCACCACAGGACTCTGCCCTCATCGAGCGCGTTGCGTCCATGCGCTCGAAACTTGTTCGCGACCATGTGGATGCCGCGGAGCGCGACGCCCTCGCCGGCCATGCGGACGTGGCCACGGAGGAATTGGCCAGGGCTCTGCTCATTGATCCGGGCAACACCATTGTTGCGGAACGCATGAAGCAGATGAAGTCCATGGACGATGCTCCTGCCCCAAGATCCGAATCGAAAATCGAGGGCTTACAGGAACTGAAGCCCAGCGGAGGGAAGAAAAACCTCGACCTGCGCGGCGGGACCAGGACGGTTTATGAGCAGATGGGGCTGCTGTTCGGGATCAAAGTTACGTTCGATCCGGACTTGGCGGACCGAACCGTCCGGCTGCGCGTGGACAATGTCGATTTCGATACCGCGCTGAAAGTCCTCGGTGCGCAGACCGGAACATTTTCTCGCCCGTTGACTTCCACTCTCTTGTTCGTGGCCCAGGACATTGCGGAGAAGCGTCGCCAATATGGCGCGCAGGCCGAGCAAACCTTCATGCTACCTGCCTCCGTGGCAACGGAGGAAATGACGGATGTGGTTCGCATCCTTCGCGAAATGACCGGGGCCACCCGCGTCGCACTCGATGCGCACAACCGCTCTATCAGCATCCGCGACACTCCAGAAAGACTTGCCCTCGCGGGAGAACTCATTCGTCAAAGCGAAAAGGCACGCGGTGAATTGCTACTGGAAATTGAGATTCTCGAGGTAGACCGCAACAAGGCGCGAACGTTGGGGCTTCTGCCGCCGTCCTCGGCTACGCTGATTTCGCTCACTCCCGGCGTTCTCAACCAATTGCAACAGGCGAAGGACCTCAGCACGCTAATAACTTTGTTGGCGAGCATTTTCGGGAATGGGGGAAGCTCAGCAGCCGGCGCCGGAAGCTCCCTCAACCTCAGTTCGCTTATCCCGCCTCTGACTGTAGTGGGGGGCGGCAAGACAACCTTTCTCCTGACGCTGCCTGCCCTCGCGGCGCAGTTTTCCGACGCGTTGACGCTCGTGCACAGCGGGCGCCAGGTCCTATTGCGCGCGCAGGATGGCAAGCCTGCCTCCTTCTTTGTGGGTGACCGCTTTCCCATCACTCTCTCTTTGCTTTCCAACAGTTTGGGACCTACGTCCTTTGTTGGTGGACTAACCAACAGCATCCTGCCTACCGCTTCCTACAATGTCGGTGTCGGGCCTGTAGCACTTACCGCGGCGGATTTCCGCAACATCGGTCAACTGGACCTTGCGGTTGTCAACGAGATCGACAACACGCTCACAATTCTGGTGAATCAGGGCGCGGGAATTTTTCTCTCGTCCGCCGGCTCGCCCATCTCGCTTGGCTCAGCTAGAACGAACGCGCCGGCGATTGCTCCCTCCATCGTTTCCGCGGCGCTCACCACCAGCGGCTTTCACGATTTGCTCGTTACCGATCCCGTCGCCAATACCGTGCAAGTGCTTCTCAGTAATGGCGACGACACGTTCAAAGTAGCCACGGGATCTCCGATCTCCGTGGGCCAACAGCCCAGCGCCATCATCACCGGCGATTTCAACTCCGATGGCAAGCAGGATTTTGTGGTGACGAATTTCACGGACAACACATTTTCTCTATTTCTCGGAAACGGCGACGGAACCTTTACACAAGCAATAGGTTCGCCTTTTGCTCTTCCGAGCGCCGTCGCTGGGCCCATTGCGATGACGGCGAGCGACCTTAATTCGGATGGAAATCTGGATTTGGCTATCGTGAATGAGACCACCAACAACGTCTCGATTCTTCTCGGCAAGGGGGATGGCACGTTCATACAGCCTGGTGGATCCCCCTTTGCCGTCGGCAAATTCCCGGTGGCGATAGCTTCGGCCGATGTGAACAACGATGCCCACCCCGACCTTGCGGTCGTGAACCAAACGGACAATACCGTTAGCGTGTTGCTCGGCAATGGAGATGGCACGTTCGTGGCCGCGCCAAACTCGCCGCTCACCACGGGGCAAACGCCGACAGCCGTCACGATCGCCGACTTCAACGGCGACGGCAATCTGGACATTGCCGTAACCGACCCACAAACGGACAGCGTTTCGGTTTTCCTCGGCCTGGGTCAGGGACTATTCGCGCCCCCCTTTGAACTTCCCGTAGGCTCAAATCCCACGGCCATCCTGTCTGCAGACCTTGGCGGCGCCACCTTACCCGACGTCGCCATCACGGACAATCCCTCTGGCGCCACCGGCCAAGTCACCGTAATACTTAGTCCTGCGAACCTGTTCTCGAAAGCAGGAGCAGGCGTGGCGCAGCAGCCCTATCCCGGCGCGCAATACGAAGACATCGGGGTTAAGGTCAAGGCTACACCAACCGTGCATCCGAATGACGATGTCACTCTCCAATTGGAGTTCGAGATTCGCGCGCTCGCCGGTTCCAGCATCAACGGCATACCGATCATTACCAACCGCACGTTGTCGCAAACTGTGCGCATAAAAGAAGACGAGCCCACCATCATCGGCGGACTGCTCGACAATCAAGAGACCCGCACTCTCACCGGCCTCCCCGGTTTCGCGAATCTTCCAGGTGGTGTGGGATATCTCTTCGGGCAAAGAAACAATACAGTCCAAGATACCGAGATGCTGATTGTGGTCACGCCTCACAAATTGCGGCTCAAGGACCGCGTCTCCCGATCCATCTATGTTGGACGCGACAACTCCGGGGGCCGCGCTCCTGGAGGCCCCCCTCCGCCTCCTCTGCCTGCGCCCGCGCCTCCGCCTCCGCAACAGCCTCCGCAACCGCAGCCGTAACAGCGTCGGTAAGCAGCTTCGCAAGCCGCTCTTCGCTACAGATACGCTGAATTACGGCAATGGTTCGAAAACGACGATGGGTTGATAGGTGCGCGGCACCAGCGCTTCAGCGATGGCCACAAGCTTGTCCTGCTGGCTGAAGACTCTCAAACGCGGCGGCTTTGTTTCTCCGGCATCGAGCTGCAAGGTTGCACCAGGGGGCAGCTCCACTCGGCCGGGCTGAATCTGTGAGATCTGAATGTTGAATTTCGTGCCGTGCCGGACACGCTTTTCGATCACCGGCAACACGTTGACTCGCGGAAAATTCGGCAGCAGGTTCTCCATACGGATCATGCAATCCGCAAACTTCCCCGCTCGCGAAGCTTCCGCGAGTTCCTCCAGTTTAATGGCCTGCTCCAGGGAAAATTCGCCGACCGCGGTCCGCGTAATCTCTGATAGGTGCGCCCCGCAACCGATTTTCTGTCCCATGTCGTGCGCCAAGGAGCGGATGTACGTGCCCGATGAGCACTCGATGACAAAGCGCGCCACGTTGCCTTCTATGCCTGTGAGCTTGTATTCGAAGAGCTCGACCTCGACCGGCTTTAGCTCAACAGGCTGCTTCTTACGGGCCAGTTCGTATGCCGGGCGGCCCTTCACTTTTTTAGCAGAGAAAACCGGCGGCATTTGTTCGAACCGGCAGACACTCTCCGCGGCGAATCTTTCTAGAATCGCTGCGTCGAGTGTCGGTGCCGTGTCTGGTCCTTGCGCTTCGCCATCTGAATCATAGGTATCCGTGGCAAAACCAAATCGAAACGCCGCCGAGTAGCGCTTTCTGCGCCCGCTGTAAAACTGCACCAGCCTTGTGGCGCGGCCGAGCAGAAGCACCAGAACGCCCGTCGCCAGCGGGTCGAGCGTGCCAAGATGCCCAATCTGCCGGAAACCAGCGAGATGCCGCACTGCATCGACGACGTCGTGGGAAGTTTTTCCCCGCGGCTTGTCGACGACGAGCGCCCCGTCAAACGGGGCTGGTTGAGGCTGGCGTGGCATGGAATGAGATGATTGGTCGGTGATCGCTTCACAGCTCGAAAAGGAGCGCCTTTAGGACGCGGCCGGTTTGTCCTTCTTCATCTCTTTTAATAGTTGATCGATCCGTTCGGTGTATTCCTGCGAGTGATCCAGTGTGAAATGAAGTTCAGGCAGCCGGCGGAGCTGTAGCCGCTCGATTAGTTCGCGGCGGATGAATCCGGCAGCATGCTCCAGCGCCTTGATTGCATCCGTCTGCTCTTTGGCGGATCCCTGCATGTTAATAAAGACGCGCGCGTGCTTCATGTCCGGCTGCACACGCACTTCGCTGACCACCACCATGCCTTCGAGTCGCGGGTCCTTCAGCTCGCCCGCAAGCATGGCGTTGATTTCGTGAGCGATCTCCTCGCCCACCCGTTCATGACGGTGATTGGCTGGACTCATTTCCGTTCTCGCGAAGCTTTCTAAATAATTTCGATAGCCTGGTTGATCAAAATCGAGCCAAGGATCCGGTCCGCTTCATCCAGCACTTTTTGCAGCACTTCGTTGACGTGCTTCTCTTCATTCGAAAGGGTTACCACGCCAACCACCGATCGCTGCCACACGTCCTCGTGGTCCAACTCCGCCACCGCGACATTAAACTGCCTTCGCAGCTTATCCTTCAGGCTGCGCAGTACTTGGCGCTTGTCCTTCAACGATTGCGCGTCTGGGATGTGCAGCTCAAGGGTAAGCAGCCCAACCGGCATGAGCGCTCCGGGGAACTATTTATTGTTTACTTCCGGCCAGCGGTCCCTACGCTCTGGCCCGCCGCTTCCGCGGCACTGAGCTTCTGAACGCTGAAGCACTCCAAAACATCGCCGACTTTCACGTCGTTGAAGTTTGCAATTCCCGCGCCGCACTCAAATCCCGTGCGGACCTCGCTCGCGTCGTCCTTGAAGCGTTTCAGCGAACTGAGCTTCGAGGTGTAGATGACCGCGCCGTCACGCACAACCCGGATTTGCGCGTCGCGCTTCAGCACGCCATCCACAACATAACAACCCGCAACGGTGCCCGCACCCTTCACCCGGAACGTGTTCCGCACTTCCGCGCGGCCCAGATATGTCTCCTGGATGACCGGCTCGAGCAGTCCTTCCATGGCTTTCTTTAGTTCGTCGGACACTTCGTAAATGATCGTGTGCGAGCGAATGTCCACGTGTTCCTGTTGCGCGAGTTCCATCGCCTTGCGGTCCGGCCGGATGCCAAATGCGATGACGATCGCTCCGGAAGCTGAGGCCAGCAGGACATCGTTCTCCGTAACCGCGCCAACGCCTGAGCCTATAATCTTCAGCTTCACCTGATCGGTCGAGAGCTTCGGCAGCATTTCGCTGAGCACTTCGACCGAGCCCTGCACGTCCGCCTTGATGACGATGCCCAATTCTTTAACGTCGCCGGCCTTGAGCTGTTCGTGGAGCTGGTCGAGCGTGATTCGCGCTCCGCTCGTCCGCGCCATGGCCGCGTCGCGTTGCTTGCTCTGGCGATATTCAACGATGTGGCGAGCTTTGGCCTCTTCGGTAACCTGGAAGTGGTCGCCGGCTTCGGGCACGCCCTGCAAACCGAGCACTTCCACCGGCGTAGAGGGCGGCGCGTCCTTGATAGTTCGTCCGCGATCATCAAACATCGCGCGCACCTTGCCGAATACCGAGCCGCAAATGAAGAAATCGCCGGAGTTCAGCGTTCCGTTTTGCACGAGGACCGTGGCCACCGGGCCGCGTCCCCTGTCCACGCGAGACTCGAGGACCGTTCCGGTTGCAGGTGCGTCCGGATTCGCCTTCAATTCGCGCAAATCCGCGACCAGCAAAATCGTCTCCAGCAGCTTATCAATTCCCTTTTTCTGTTTCGCGGATACTTCCACAAACTCCGTGTCACCGCCCCATTCCGCGGGAACCAGGTTTACGTCGGAAAGCTGGCGCTTCACTCGCTCGGGCTGCGCTTCCGGCTTGTCGATTTTGTTGATGGCCACGATGATGGGTACCTTCGCGGCCTTGGCGTGATCAATGGCTTCTTTCGTCTGCGGCATCACACCGTCATCTGCGGCCACCACAAGCACAACGATGTCCGTCACTTTCGCGCCGCGCGCGCGCATCCGCGTGAACGCTTCGTGGCCCGGCGTATCCACAAACACCACGCTGCGGTCGTTTACCACTACTTTATAAGCGCCGATGTGCTGGGTAATCCCGCCCGCTTCGCCACCCGCCACGTCCGCCTCGCGAATCGCATCGAGCAAGCTCGTCTTACCGTGGTCCACGTGCCCCATAACCGTAACGACTGGGGGACGCGGCTTCAAACTCTCCTTGGTCTCTTCCTTGGCGACTTCCAGCACCATCTCTTCTTCCAGCGAAACAACGTTCACCACTCCGCTGAACGCTTCCGCGAGCGTCGTTGCCGTCGGTACATCCAGCGCCTGGTTGATGCTGGCGAAAACTCCTCGGTCGAGGAGCGTCTTCAAAAGATCTTTTGCGCGCACATCGAGCTTTTCCGCGAGTTCCCGGATCGTGATGCCTTCGGTAATCGTGACGTCGCGCGGCGGTCGTGGCTCCGGCGGCGCAATAACAGCTGCTGCAGAGCGGCGGTCTCCTGCTCCCGGACGCTGGCGAGTCGGGTGCAGCTTGCGCTCGCCCTCTTGCTCCCGCTTGTCCATGACGGGCCGCTGTCGTTGTGTCGGTTTGCGCGTGTAGAGCGGCTTCCCCGGCTCCGCCTTCGGCGGCACTTTGTCCGGTGGCAGCGCTGGTAGCATCCCAGGGCGTCCCGGCATGCGCGGCCCGGGACGCGTGCCCGTGGGCAGCGATCCGCGCCGCTGCTCAAAAGGTCGATTCGCAGGGGAGCTCCCCGTTCCTCCCGGGCCTCCAGACCGCGGTGTGTACTGTCGTCCTTGACCGCCCGGCTGCATGGGACGCATCGGCTGTCCTGGACGCGGGCCGCCCGTTCGCTGCCCACTTCCCGGCGTTGTTCCCGGAACCGGTCCGCGATTGCCCGTGGGCAGCGGACGAGAAGGAGTTGTCGGACGCGCCCCAGGAGCACCAGGTGCCGCAGCAGCGGGACGTACAGGAGCTTTAGTTCCTGGCTGAACCATTGGCCGCGAAGCAGTCGGCGCCGCAGTCGGTTGGCCTGAGGGTGATGGGGGACGAATCGGTGTGGGCGCTGGAGCTCTCGTCGTTGGCGCAACCGGCTTTGTACTTGGTGGCACTGTGGCCGGTGTCCCTGCAGGAGCCGGAACCGGCGCCCTTGGAGCAACGGGTGCAGCAGCAGGTGTAGTCGATGCCGCCGGAGCAACCGGGGCCGCAGGAGCGGCAGGTCTCGCCGCTGGAGCTACTGGTGGCGCAACCGGCGCGGCACTTGGCGCCGCGGGCTTCACCGCCACGCTTGGCGACGCCGCTACCGGCGCTGGAATAGCGGCCGGCCGCATCCGTGCGGCCTTGGCGACAGCTTCCTTCGCTTCTTTCTCTGCCTTGGCATTGGCTTCCGCGGCTGCCTCGGCTTCCGCCTGTCCCAAAATGTTCTTGCGAACCTTTTCGGCAACATCCACAGGGATCGAGCTCGAGTGCGTCTTCTTCTCCGTGACGCCATACCCCGGCAAAAGGTCAATGATCGCTTTGGCCTTCACCTCGAGTTCGCGGGCCAGCTCGTTGATTCGGACTTGGTTTGCGTCGCTCATGCTTCCTATGGACCGTTCTTCGGTCAAGAATTCCATCGGCCCCAACTCCGCCGAGGCCAGTTGTTAGTTATGGTCGTGGCTCTTCCTCTGCCTTCGTCTCACCATCAGAATGTTCTGCCGCCGGCTCTTTTTCTGCTGTTTCCGCGGCCGCTGTTACTTCTCCGTCTGTCGCAGCACTTTCGGGAGACTGCTCCGCCACCGCCGCACCCTCTGCGGTCTCCGAGGCCGCTTCTGCACTCTGAGGAGCCACTGTTCCCTCTGTGGGGGTCGCTTCAGGATCAGCCGCCATGTCGTCCGTGTTTTCACCGGCCGGTGCAGCGGCTGCCGCCTCTGCGCCTCCTTCGTAGAACCGGTTCACCGCCTGATAAATCTTGTCCACCATCTTTTCGCCGATTCCCGGAATCTCCATCAACTGTTCCGGCGTCATCCCGGCAAGTTTCTCGACGTTGGTAATCCCCGCGGCTTCGATTTTTTCAATCGTCTTGGGCCCCACTCCTGCCAGCGCCGTCAACGGCGTTGTAGGCGCGGTCAGCGCCGTCATCTGCTCTTCAATTTCTTGCCGCTTCTCTTCCTCGCTCTTGATGTCGATGTCCCAGCCGATCAGCTTGCTCGCCAGCCGGACGTTTTGTCCCTTCTTGCCGATTGCCAGCGAAAGCTGCGAATCCTCGACAATCACTTCGAGCTTCTTGTTTTCCGGGTCGGTAATCTGTACGCGCGTCACTTTGGCCGGGCTTAGCGCCTTCTGCGCAAACGCCACCGTCTCTTCGCTGTACGGAATAATGTCAATTTTCTCACCGCGCAGTTCGCGAATGATCGACTGCACGCGCATACCCTTCATTCCCACGCATGCGCCCACCGGATCAACATCCTTGTCCCGGCTCGCCACCGCCACTTTCGTCCGCTCTCCCGCTTCGCGCGCCGCAAACCGAATCTGCACCGTCCCGTCGTAAATCTCCGGCACTTCCATCTCAAACAGCCGCTGCACCAGGCTTGCGTCCGCGCGCGATACGATCACTTGCGGCCCCTTTGCCGCCCGATCGACCATCTTGATCACCACGCGCAACCGCTCCCCAATGTTGTAGGTCTCGAGCTTCGACTGCTCGCGCTTCGGCAGACGCGCTTCCGTGCGCCCCATATCCACAATCAGATCCGGGCCTTCCGCGCGCTTCACGATCACCGTCACCAGTTCGCCCACCCGTGTGTGATATTCGTTGTAAATCGTGTCGCGCTCCGCCTCGCGCACTTTTTGCAGAATCACCTGCTTCGCTGTCTGCGCCGCGATTCGTCCCAGCACATCCGTCGGTTTCGCCGCGATAATTTCCGTGCCAATCTCCGCTGTCGGATTCTTCTTTTTCGCCTCCGCCAGGCTCACTTCTTTCTTCGGGTCGGTCACTTCCTCGACGACCGTATGCACCGAGTACACGTCCACTTGCCCGGTTTCCGGATTGAACTTCGCGCGCAAATCCTCTTCGGTCTTGTAATATTTCCGCGCCGCAACCACCATCGCGTCTTCAATCGCAGACACCACGACCGTCGTCTCGATGTGCTTCTCGCGGCTCAACATCTCGATTTGCTGATAGAGCAGATTCGCCATGGATCTTTCCTGACCGTTGTTCTTAAAGCCCTGAAATCTCTTTCGCCCTTAAATTTCTGCCGCTCCCAATTTTCTTTCTTTTTCCCGCCGTTTCCCGCTGCTCACATCGGCCCTTGCGCGGCCCCACTATTCACTACCCACCACTCACTTCTTCTAAAATTCCACCATCAAATTCGCCTTCCGGATCTTTTCCAGCGGTAACTCCACCGTCCGCGTCACTTTCCCCTTCAACTCCAAGCGCACTCTCCCGTCCACAATTCCCGCCAGCCGCCCCTCAAAATACTTCATGTCGTCCACCGGTTCGGTCGTCGAAATCTTTGCCATCCGTCCCCGAAACCGTTCGTACTCGGCCTGCTTCCTCAGCGCCCGGTCCATCCCCGGCGAACTCACCTCCAGGGTGTACCCCGCGGCTCCCGGAATCAGCTCCTCCACATCCAGAATCACGCTCAACTGCTGGCTCACGCGCTGGCAATCCGCATGGCTAACTCCCTGCTGCCCGCCTTCACGCGCCTCGCTGGGTGCCAAGACCTGTCCCGCCGCATCGCTCATCGCCGCCCCAACTCTCGGAGCCCTGTCGATCGTGACCCTCAAAAAGCGCTGCTTCCCCACTTTCCACTCAACATCAAAGATTTCCAGCCCTTCCGACCGCGCAACTCGCTCGGCGGCTTCCCGAATTTTTTCCAAATCCAACCAGAGACTCCCCGAGCAATGCCGGTATCCACTACACTCCAACCGGCCCAACAAAAAAGTGGGCTTGCGCCCACCTATCCGTGCGACCCGCTTCAGAGCGAAATGACAGTATATTCTGCCCTCAAGTCAAATGCAAGATACGTGCTGCTTCGCCATTTTTGCCTGCTCCCCAGCCCCTTCCCCCGAATCTGTCTCAATCCCCGTTTACTCTGAGTTCCGATGGACCAACTCCTTCCGATCCCCCGTCCTCTGGCGGGGCCGGATGCCCCACAGCGCGAATCTCCTTAACCCAGGCTCGCGGCTGCCTGCTCTGCTGCGCCACCGTGGCCGAGCAAGTCCGCGACAACCCACGCCGTCGCGGCGATCCCGAGCGTCTCCGTACTTTCGGCCCAGATCGCAAAACTATGCGGATTGGCAATGAGCGCCGGCAGCCATACCAGCAACCCGAAACCCGCGATCATCGCGGTGGTCAATCGAGCCGCGAGCCGAGCCATCAACCCCGTGAGCAGTGCGATAGCGGCAAGAGCAAACGCGACGGTCGTTCCGATCGCCCAGAACATTTGTCCAGGCGGAATCCATTTCGGAACAAAACCTGCTGTTGCAGAGAGATAGAAAAGCTGCTCCAATGCGAACGAGACCACACAAATAGCAAAAGAGTAGTACCCGATCTGAGCCAATCTTGCCGTTCGAGCCGGGGCAACTGGACTGGAACACGCATACACGATCATGGCCCCCGAGACGAATGAGAATTGTTCGAAGAAGTTGCCATAGCCATTGTAGACGAGCGGATGCTTAATGATGGACGGTATCCCCAGCAAGGCGAAGGTGAAGTAGACCGCGCCCAGTGCGACAGCACCGGCTCGGGCCGTTCTCGGCCATACAACCGCTGCGCCTCCAAGGATTTCGATGCTCGCCAATATATAGAGGACAATCTCGCGGTGAGGAACGCCTTCAAGCGCGCTGAAGTGATGCCACACCCAGCCACAGATACCAGCGCCAATCGCCGCCAATCCATACACGTAACGCCCTGGAGAATTTTTCATTGCCGCGCCTTAGCCGGAATCACTGCAGATACCTTATGTGTGTATATATCGTCCGCCTGAAAGTCAAATCAAACGCCATTGATAAGGGAAACCTAAGGGTAGCTATGCGTGAACGGGCTCGTGGCGTTTCAAGCGTGGAAGAGCCTTGATGGCTCTCCCGGTTTTCTGTTGGGCGAGGCGCAGGTCATAGAGACTCTGTAGATTGAGCCAAAACTGCGCGCTGGTGCCAAAGAAATGGGCGAGTCGTAGAGCGGTGTCGCCAGTGATCGAGCGCGTCCCATGCAAGATTTGCGTGACGCGATTGGTCGGCACGTCGAGCTTTCGCGCTAGTTCGGCGGCGCTCATCTCGAGTGCTTCCAATTCCTCGGCCAGGTGTTCACCCGGATGGACAGCAGCGACGGCCATGATGGAAAACTGAAACGCCGCCCAGGGAAAGACATCTACCTGGGAGGCGGCGGCGAACTTTGCCGCAGTTTCCTGCAAGAGGACTTTGTGGACGAACTCTACATCGGCGTTGCTCCCATTCTATTGGGCGATGGTATTCCCGGCTTCCCCGGCAAGTTCCCGCAGCGCGACTTCTGCCAGACCGAATGCAAGTCCTACTCGAATGGCTCGGTTGGCCTGCGCTATGAACGCATTCGCACGAAGCCGAGCCGATAATCGGGCCTTGATCAGGTGTGGAATTGGGGACACTGTCCCCGGTTCCAAGGAATAGTCAAAATTCCCACGTAGCAAAGCGACACGTGAAGCACCCGCAACGGAAAAGGGTGATAGGACGTCTTAGGGGTAGGCTCGGCTGCGGGCCCCGACGGGGGGTGGATATGACCAAGCGAGTGACCGCGATTGCGGGGACGGCGGTGGTGGTCTTGGCGGCTTGTACGTGGGGAGCAGGGCTGATTTGGGCAAAGAAGAAGAGCGCGCTGCCCCCCGTTGTGCTGAATGCGCAAACGGTCTTCGTGATGATCGACCCGGATGCGGCAATTCCAGTGAATGACCCGGGCGGCAATAGAACGGCGCGAGAGGATGTGGAGAAGGCGCTGATGGAATGGGGACGGCTGAAGCCGACGATGACGATGAGTCAAGCGGACTTGGTCATTGTGGTGCGGAAGGGAGATAAGCAGGCGATGAATCCCACGGTCGGCGGACAGTCGCCGAATGACCGTCCAGTGATTGTGCAGGCGACGGACAACACGATACGCGTCGGTGGCCAACAGGGACGGTCGCCGGATGCGGCTCAGAATGGCGGGCCGCTCTCCCCGAAGCCGGGGATGGGAGGAGAGATTGGGCCGACGGAGGATTTGTTTTCGGTGTACCTCGGGCGGACCGAGGATGCGCTGAAGCGGGGGCCGTTGTGGCGTTACGCGGGTAAAGATGCATTGAAGTCACCGGACGTACGGGCTGTGGCGGAGTTTAAGAAGGCGGTAGATGAGGCAGTGAAACAGCAGCAGAAGCAGGGGAAGCCGTAGGGAAGAAAAGCGGATCTCATGGCGCAAACAGCGCGCGGTGGCGAAGATATCCTGCTGAGACGCTCAACCCCGTCCACGTCTGAGCGACACCATTCAATGCGTCTTGTTTATTCCTCGGCACTTCGCAGTTACGCGTAACGCCCGAGTTCCTCCTCGGCACGCAGCCAATCTTCCACGTCGTGGCCATCTTGCCGGCCACGTCGCTCGTACAGACGGAACGCGAGTTGGGCAATCTCGTCGTGGGTAGCGGCTCGTCGACCGCCGGTGTTTGGTCCCATCCCCCACTCACCTGCGGCATGCGAGGTGACGAAATCAGATGCTTTTGTCATCACTCTCTTGTCTACTCTCCCATCGGCAACGACCAATCCGGTTGGCACCTCGTTGATGCGAGGCTCGTTATCTGCCATGGTCTCAGGCTCCTTTCGCCGCAGCCGCCGCGGACTTCTTGAGGGTGGCGCAGGCTTTAGTCCGGGGGCTGGCCTCCTGACCGCCCATTATACGCTCAGGGACGTGTTGTTTCTCGAAGGCGACACGGTGAAACGTATCGGAATTGGGGGACAGACGGGGAATTGGGGGACAGGAACGTTCCCGCTTTCTGAGAAAATCATCGCCGCGACACAACGCTCCCACAATGTAGTGGAAACATCCCGTCTGTCCACCGGCCCCCGTCCGTAGATGCAACGCGCGTGGCAAACGATGCGACCGGGGAAGGGCGTATGGGGGCGTTGGCGGGGCTACCTTATTCTATCCGTCGTTTCAGTACAGCAAGAACTTCGCCGTAGGTTTCAGCAATTCTACCTTTCGAGAATCGAATCTGTTGAAGGCCGTGAATGTTCGAAAATTCTTCTGTACCATCTTCGAGAAGAACTATTGCGCGATTGAATCCCAACCATCCTTGGAACAAACCAGCCTCGTGAATAACATTCTGCCTTACTAAAATCATCCCGTCCTTCATTTCATCCTCTCCGGTCATCACCGGCAATGCGAATGAGCTTTCATCAAGCATCTCTTCTAGTATGTCTCTAATTGTAGGGCCCGCCCGAGAACCAATCTCATACGCAACTACATCATGTCCGTGTTTCTCGTGTAGATGGTCTTTCAAATCGCGCCATTGCGGGTTGTTACCATGACCGATGAAAACCTTTGGTTCTTCAAGCTCTTCCTCGAGTTCGTCGTCTTCGTCTGGTAAACGACACCGGTCCGCGTTCTGGTCGAACACCTCAAAAACAGATTCAATTTCTTCCCGAGTTGACGCGGTGACAGATACGTCGGACACCATCTCTAAGTCCATAACGCTAAGACATGCCGAAGAATCGCCCCATAGACTAAATGCTGATCAGAGTGAGGAATCCAGGATTCAACGTGGATCCGAGATCGCCCCTGTTCACCTGAACCTAGCGGGGAAGAACCGGGCGTCGTTGGGATTGG
>CAZGFL010000013.1:0-62335 GCA_964524985.1 uncultured Acidobacteriaceae bacterium | reverse complement strand
TTCTTCATTTGATTCACAACCACATCCAACTTGTCGAAACTCTCTTCCCAGAATCGGAGATAGTTAGCCGCCCAGTCGCTGACTGTCTTGATCGCTTCTGGCCTGAGCGTGCACACGCTCTCTCTTCCACGCTTCGTCTTGATCACAATTCGCGCACGCACCAGATAGGCGATATGTTTTGAAATCATCTGCTGCGAGAGGGCAAACGGTTCCGTCAATCCATGCACAGAGGCAGGCCCATGGGAGAGTCGTTCGATCATCGCCCGGCGGGTTGGATCAGACAGAGCCGCAAATGTTGTATCCAGCTTATCCACAACCATATGGTAGTGAATTATCCGTCGATGTCAAGTGTGGATTTTGGAGTTCCCGATTTCTGTTTCCTGATCTCTGAACCCTGACACCTGCGCTAATTTTTGCTTCCCCATGCGCCGCGTTGTCCGACTGATTCCCGCGTCCAAAAGAATGAATAGTAGAGCTGAAGGATGAGAGATCCTGACGCATGGGAATCGCGGATCAAGACAAAATCCACTTCCCGCAAAGTCGATTTCCGCCCGGGGCGAGGTAGCGGACTCACCTTGACATACTACTAGAGGACAGGTATGTTCGCCTAGAATGTCTACCAAAGAAGAGCGAGAGCGGATCGAACTGCTGCAAGGCACGCTGGACCTGCTGATTTTGCGCACGTTGCTGCTGGGGCCGAGGCACGGGCACGCCATCGCGAAGACGATTGAGCTGAATTCCGACGAAGTGTTGCAGGTGGAGCAGGGCTCGCTCTATCCGGCGCTGCACCGGCTCATCAAGCGGGGGTGGATCGCGGTGGAGGAAGGAGTATCCGAGAACAATCGCCGGGCGAAGTTTTACCGACTTACCGGCAAGGGGCGACGGCAACTGGCAGTCGAGACGAGCAAGTGGGAAAAGCTGGCGGGAGCGATTGCGCGAATTCTGAGGCCTGCGGAATAGCGAGGACGGCCATGTGGCGGCGGAACAGGATGCTGAAAGAGCTTGAAGAGGACATCTGCGAGCACATCGAGAGGGAGACGCAGGACAACATAGAGCGGGGAATGACGCCGGAAGAGGCGCGGCATGCGGCGATGCGGAAGTTCGGGAATGTGACGCGTGTGAAGGAAGACGTGCGGGAGGCGTGGGGTTTCGTGTGGCTGGAACAATTGCTCCAGGACCTGCGCTATGGCGCGAGGATGTTGCGGCGGTCTCCCGGATTCACGGCGGTTGCTGTGTTGACATTGGCCTTGGGGATTGGCGCGAACACGGCAATTTTCAGTTTTGTAGATGCGGTGTTGTTGCGGGCGCTGCCGGTGGCTCAGCAGGAGCAGTTGGTGGTTTTCGGCTGGACAGCACACGCGAAACCCAAGTTTACGGGACGCAGCGCGTATGGCGACTGTGCGATGGAATGTGAGCTTTCGGGGCCGTTCTATGAAACGGTGCGCTCGCAAGGCAAGAGCTTTTCGGGCGTGGCGGCGTTCGCCGGGCCGCTGGAGATGGACTTGAGCGGAAACGGGCCAGCGAGCATAACGCAGGGAGAATACGTGTCGGGGGATTTTTTCTCGACGCTGGGCGTGAAGATGGCGCTTGGGCGGCCGCTGGGGCGGGAGGATGACTCGCGCTCGGCGCCGCCAGCAATTGTCCTCAGCTATGGCTACTGGCAGAGAGCGTTTGGAGGGGACCGCTCCGCGATCGGGCGGACTGCGAGGTTGAACAACACGGAAGTGACGATTGCAGGAGTGGCAGAGCCGAGCTTCACCAGCCTGACACCCGGCAAGACGCAGGATTTTTTCCTGCCTTTCGCGCTGGTGGACCGCGTGAAGTCGGAGTGGTGGGAAGACGGCGATAGATACGTGGATCCCGCGTCGTTTTGGGTGGTGATCGTTGGGAGGCTAAAGGCAGGCGTTTCGATAGGCCAGGCGCAAGAAGAGGCGAGCGCCCTCTTCCGAAATGAAATGGTGCACGGAGCCAAGCCGCTTTTGAAAGAAGCAGATGAGCCGGCCATCAGGCTGGAGTGGGCAGCACAGGGCCTGAACGGCGAGACTCGCTTGATCGCTCCAATGCTCTATGTGATTACGGCCGCCGTGGGCCTGGTGTTGCTGATTGCCTGCGCAAACGTGGCGGGTCTGATGTTGGCGCGCGCCGCGAAACGACAAAAAGAGATGGCCGTGCGGTCGGCCCTGGGAGCGGGCAGGCGGCGGATTGTACGGCAACTTCTGACGGAGAGCGTGCTGCTCTCGATGATAGGAGGAGCGCTCGGAGCGCTGGTGGCGTTTTGGGGCGTGCGAGCCATCACCCGGCTAATTGCGAGCGGTTTCGACGAAGGGTTTCCCTACGTGGTTGGGCTGGACTGGCGGGTACTGGCGTTCACGATTGGGGTGACCCTTGCGACGGGAGTTTTGTTTGGGCTGGCTCCAGCGCGAAGCGGGGCGCGAGCGGAGCTAACCGCGGGGCTCAAGGAAAATGAACTGTACGTGCGTGGGAGTGGAGCGCGCTCGACGCGACGGTTGCGGTTGGGAGACGCGCTGGTGATGGCGCAGGTCGGGCTGTCGGTCGTCGTGCTGACCGGAGCAGGACTGCTGGTGCGGACGCTGCACAATCTTCACGAAATGAATCCCGGCTTTGACACGCGGAACATCCTGCTCTTCGGGATTAATCCGACAATCGCGGGATACAAGGATGAGCAGAGTGCACAGCTCTACAGCGACTTGCGCGAACAATTTGCAGCGCTGCCGGGAGTGGTTTCGGCAAGCTATTCGGGAAATACGCTGCTAAGCGGAGGCTGGTCCGGCGATCACGTGCATCTGGACGGCGCGCCACCGAACACGAACGTGAGTACGGCCGTTCTGCCCGTGGGGCTGAATTTTTTCTCGACGATGGCTATTCCGTTGCTGGCCGGAAGGACGTTTGTGCCTGCGGATTTTGCTACTGCCTCGGCGACGAACGGAGCGATGAAGGCGGCCGAAGAACGAAGTCAAGCGGGAGGTGGAAACGCCGGCAGAGTCTCGCAGGCCGAGGCAGCGCCAATACCAGTGATTGTCAATGAAGCGTTCGCGCGGAAGTTCTTTGTGAAAGAAGATCCAGTCGGCAGGCACATAGGGAACGCCGAACACGAAGACGAGCCGGCGAAGGGCCCGCAGCCCGGGTACTTGATTGTGGGATTGGCCGGCAACACCAAATACGACGATTTGCGCGGTGAACTGAGGCCAACTATGTACCTGCCCCTGGTTGAGAACAGCGCTCATTTCGAGTTGCGCACTGCCGGGAATCCCACGGCGCTGGTGGGAATGGTGAGGGACGTCGTTTCGCGGGCGGACAAGAATTTGCCCCTGTTCGAAGTGCGAACGCAGACGGAACAGATCGAAGAGTCTCTCTTTCAGGAGCGGGTGATGGCCCGGCTGTCAAGCTTTTTCGGCGTGCTGGCGTCGGTGCTGGCGTGCATCGGATTGTATGGCCTGATTTCCTATGATGTGGCGCGGCGCACGAAGGAAGTGGGGATACGCATGGCGCTGGGGGCGGAGAGGAACGATGTGTTGCTGCTCGTGGCGCGGCGAGGGATCGAGTTGGTCGTTGCTGGAGCGGCAGCAGGGATTGGCGTAGCGCTGGGCGTAACGAAGTTCATGGCCAGCATGTTGTACGACGTAAAAGCGAACGATGCCATGACCATTGCAGGTGTGGCGGTGTTGCTCGGGCTGGTAGCGCTCGCGGCTTGCTGGATACCGGCGCGGCGGGCGATGCGCACCGATCCGATGGTGGCGCTGAGATACGAGTAAGTGCTGGCGTCTTCTCTTTCTTTACAAAAAGCAGGATTGCAAAGATCAAGCAGAAGGCATTGGCCGCGTATTAGAGAGAAAAATCAAAATGCGCACTCTCGCAAAACCCCAAGGATGCGGGACCCAATCCGCTCTATTGCGACTTGGTGGAAGGCCTCTGAGTGGGATCCTGACGGAGAGCGGTGGTCATTACGGCCCGGTCGAGTTCGTCCAGTTCGTTTTCCAGGCGGTTTAGCTTGGCCTGTTCGATTCTGGCCTGTTCTTCGATTTCCAGTTGGGTGGTTTGCGCTTCTTGTTCCGCGGGCCCAAAGGTTTCCATCTGTGCTTTCAGTTCGGCGATGGTGTTCTCGAACTGTGTGCGTTGGTCGTCGGTCTGGGCCTGATCTTTCCACTCCTCGTTCTCTTTGATCCGAGATTCGTGGTATCTCCTTTGATTCCGCAACTGCTCGACGTAGGATTTCGCGGCGTCCAGCCGCTGAATCACCTGGGCGACAACCGTCTCCTGGAGGTGCAAGCGATAAATGAGAATTTGCGCGCGGCGTGCGGCAATCGCGGAGGTTTGCAGGTCCTGGCGCAGTTGATGGATTTCCGCCAGCATGGCCTGGAGCGTTTGGGAGTCGGTTGCTGTGGCCTGACCAAGCGCGGCCGAAGCGCAGAGGAAAAGAAGAAGAACCAGTGCCGCGCGGCGAAGCATGGGCACCTCCGGCGGGGACGCTATATTGGACACCTCGGGCTGCGGGAAGTTCCCGATGATAAAGACGGACAAGCAGGTGGAACCTTCGAATTGCTCTGCCGCTGGGGGCTCGTTTGGGCCGTCTAAATTTGTGCTTGACCCTGGAATGAGTTCCAGGGTGGATGCTTATCTCAATTGAGGGCACGGGGCATGAACCAAAGACTGCTTCGGTCGGGCCAGGTCGCGCGGCTGGCAGGCGTCAGCGCGGACCTGCTGCGGCACTACGAGCGCATCGGAGTGTTGCCGGCGGCAATGCGCGACGCCAACGGGTACCGGCTGTATCCGCAAGAGAGCGTGGGGCGGGTGCGTACGGTGCGGCGTTCGGTGGCGCTTGGTTTTTCGCTGGCGGAACTGTCGCGGATTTTCGTGGAGCGCGACCGCGGGGGAATCCCGTGCCGGAAGGTCCGCGCATTGGCAGAGGAGAAGCTGCGAGGAGTAGAGGAGTCGCTGACCGAACTACGGAGGTTGCGGGTGCGGTTGCGGGAGATTCTTCGCGATTGGGACCAACGGCTAGAGCAGAGCGGGAAGGGCCGAAGAGCCTTGCTACTCGAATCGCTGGAGCAGGTGCCGGAAGCGAGAAAAGACAAGGCATTCCAGAAAGGATTCGGAAAATGAAAAACACAATGCATATCGCTGTGGTATTCGCAGCGGTAGTTTCCGTGGCTAGCGCGCAGGACAAGACGCCCGATAAAGGGATGGATATGTCTGTTTGTCCGATGCACCAGCAACAGAAGCCGGCGGATGAGCACCATCAAGGGGTAGTGAAGCGCGGAGACGAAGTGATGGGCTTTTCGCACGAGAAGACCACGCATCATTTCCGGCTGTACGCGGACGGCGGAGCGATTGAGGTGACGGCCAACCAAGCGGAGGACTTGGAGAGCCGGGACGCAATTCGTTCGCACCTGGGGCACATCGTGACGATGTTCGCAGCGGGGAATTTTTCAGCGCCAATGCTGATTCATGCGCAGAATCCGCCAGGAACCGAGACGATGAAACGGCTGCGCGAAGCAATTCAGTACAAGCTGGAGACGACGGAAAGAGGCGCGATCATCCGCATCACCACAAAAGATGCAGATGCGCTGCGCGCGGTGCATGAGTTTATGCGCTTTCAGATTGCCGACCACCAGACGGGCGACACGACGGAAATAACGAAGGCACCATAGTCAGATATTTGGGTGGCGCGTCAGTTTCCGATAAGTCCGGCGGAATATAAAGGCGTTGACCACCTAACCACCGAACGAATCGGTGGCGGAGGATTACTTGGGCCAGGTGACGATTCGCCCGGAACTGTCGGGTGATCTGGAATGACCCATGTTTCTTGCAGTACGATTGGTCCACTTTGCCCCTTGGCTGTAAGACGGGAGGCAGCTTGGAGACGCTTCTTCAGGACTTGCGCTACGGGCTCCGGATGCTGGCGAAGTCACCGGGATTCACGGCGATTGCGATTTTGACGCTGGCGCTAGGCATTGGCGCGAATACGGCGCTATTTTCAGTAGTCAACGGCGTGCTGCTCAATCCGTTGGCGTACCCACACCCCGGCCAGCTCGTCGCACTATATGGAAAGAGTCCCGGATTCGATCGAGCCCCGATCACCTATCTGAATTTCCTTGATTGCCAGCGTGACACGCAAACGTTCCAATCCTTGGCGATGTACCGGAACCAGGATTACAGCTATATCGGCACGAGCGAAGCGGGAGAACGCCTTACCGGCTACCAGATTTCCGCAGACTTTTTTTCCACCCTCGGCATAGCGCCCGTTGTTGGGCGCACTTTCCGCGCCGATGACGATCGCTTGGGTGCCACGCCGGTGGTGATTCTGGGCGGCGGCCTGTGGAAACGCAGATTCGGCTCTTCGCCCGACGTCCTTGGGAAATCAGTGGTCTTGAATGGCACTTCCTATATTGCCGTGGGCGTGATTCCGGCAGGCTTCAAGTTCTATGGTCAGGACCGCGACGTCTACACTCCCATCGGCCAATACAATGATCTATCTTTTCGCGACCGCGGCATCGCCATGAGCGCGCACGCGGTTGGCCGCCTGAAACCCGATGCCACGCTCTCACAGGCGAAAGCCGACATGGACAGCATTGCAGAAAATCTCGCCGCCGCTTACCCGGAGGCCGACAAGGGCGTAGGCATCACGCTTGTTTCCATGAAGGAAGACATCGTCGGGAACGTCCAGCCATTTCTGATCGTGCTTCTCGCGGCCGTGGGTTTCTTGCTGCTGATTGCTTGCGCGAACGTTGCCAATCTTCTGCTGGCGCGCGCAATGGGCCGCTCGCGCGAGTTTGCCATTCGCGCGGCGATCGGTGCGAGTCACTCTCGCGTCATTCGCCAACTTCTCACGGAAAGCATACTGCTCGCAGGGTTGGGCGGAGCGCTGGGAATCTTGCTGGCGTTTTGGGGCATCAAAGCGGTGCTCGGCACGTTGCCCGGGGCCGTGCCGCGCGCCAATGAGGTCTCACTCGATTCGCGCGTAATGCTTTTTACCGTGGCGCTGTCGCTGTTTGCCGGAATTGTTTTTGGCCTTGCTCCCGCGCTGAGGACATCACGCGTGAACTTGCAGCAGATACTCAGAGAGAGCGGGCGGGGAGGCAGCGGCATTCGCCACCGCCTCCAAGGAGTTTTTGTTGCCAGCGAAGTTGCCATGGCCCTGGTGTTGCTAGTCGGAGCCGGCCTGATGGTCCGCAGCCTGGCGGCGCTATGGCGAGTCAATCCGGGCTTCAAACCCAGCCACGCCATCACCTTCGCGTTGTCCATGCCGTCCACCGACGTGACCACATCCGCCGAAACGCGCGCCCGACTGCGCCACTTCGACGATGCCCTGCGCGCCATTCCCGGCATCCAAGCCGTTTCCGTCACGCTCGGCTCCCGCCCGATGATCCATAATTCCACACTGCCCTTCTGGATCGAGGGTCAGCCCAAGCCCGCCAATCTCCAGGAAATGCCCCAAGTGATGTTTTATCTCGTTGAATCCGGCTTTCAGCAAGCCATGGGAATCACCCTCCAGCGCGGCCGCTTCGTCACACCACAGGACGACGAGCACTCGCCGGTGGTAGTCGACATTGACGAAGTTTTCGCACGCACCTATTTCTCTAACGACAATCCTATCGGCAGGCACATCCATCTCGCGACCTTCGACGTGACCGCCGAAATCGTCGGGGTGGTTGGCCACGTAAGGCAGTGGGGGCTCGACACGGACTCGAAATCGGCCATCGAGGCACAACTCGACTATCCATTCATGCAGCTTCCCGAGAAGCTTATGGCCATGGTGGCGGATTCCGTGGCCGTCGTGGTGCGCACGAAAGGCGAACCCACCGCGGTCATGGGCTCCGTTCGCCACGCGGTTGAGGAAGTCGATCCCCGCGAAGTAATCTACAACGTCAGAACGATGGAAGAAGTCGTCTCCAGTTCCTTTGCCGCGCGAAGACTCTCCATGCTTCTGCTCAGCGTCTTTGCGGGGCTGGCATTGATGCTCGCGTGCGTCGGAATCTACGGCGTGATTTCCTATCTGGTCGGCCAGCGCACTCACGAAATTGGAGTGCGTATGGCCTTGGGCGCGGAACGCAGCGATGTGTTGCGGCTGGTGATCGGGCAGGGGGCCAGGATGGCACTTGCCGGCGTCGCGATCGGCACCCTCGCCGCACTGGGACTGACGCGTCTCATGGCCAACCAACTCTTCGGCGTCAGTGCGCATGACCCATTGACCTTTGCCGGTGTCGCCGTGCTTTTGATTGGTGTGGCCGTCGGGGCCTGTTACATCCCCGCGCGGCGTGCCATGCGCGTCGACCCCATAATCGCTCTGCGATACGAATAATCCTTCTCGTAGATGACACGCCTTACCGGAACCAAGCCACTACCGATATTCGCTCTGGTTTGTAGGATTTAGGAGATGCGCGTAAAATAAGAGTTTCGTGCGGACTCAATGGGCTCACCCTTTCACATCCTCTCCAATTCGGCGCCGCCGGTGCCACCGCCCGACGCGCACCCGCGGCCGGACTGGCTGCGCGTGAAATTCTTCGGCGGAGAACGCTATCAAGACCTGAAGCGCTTGATGCGGACCCTAGACTTGCACACGGTGTGTGAGAGCGCGCGCTGCCCGAACATGGGCGAGTGCTGGGAGCATGGTGCGGCCACCTTTATGATTTTAGGAGACATTTGCACGCGCGCGTGCGGATTCTGCGCCGTGCCTTCGGGCAAGCCAGTGGGCCCGCCAGATGAAGAAGAACCGTTCCGGGTGGCGGAAGCGGTGGAAAAGATGGGCTTGCGGTACGCGGTGATCACCAGCGTGAATCGGGACGACCAGGCCGACGGGGGCGCCCATATTTTTGCGCGGACGATCGAGGAGATTCGGCGGCGCGTGCCGGGCTGCAAAGTGGAAGTGCTGATTCCGGATTTTCGCGGCGACTGGGATGCGCTCGATATAGTGCTGGAGGCGCGGCCGGATATCCTGAACCACAATACGGAGACGGTGCCAAGGTTGTACCGGCAAGTGCGCAAGGGCGCGGTGTACGAAAGGTCGCTGGAGCTACTGCGGCGATCGAAAGAGGCGCACCCCGAAGTGCCTACGAAGACGGGAATGATGCTGGGTTTGGGAGAAGAAAAAGACGAAGTCCTTGCCACCATGCAAGAGCTTGCCGCGCAGGGTTCGGACATTCTGACGCTCGGGCAATACTTGCAGCCGACGCGGGAGCACTTGCCGATTGTGCGCTACGTGCATCCGGATGAATTCAAGGAGTACAAGATTCTGGGCGAAGCCATGGGCTTCAAACATGTGGAAGCTGGCCCGCTGGTGAGATCGTCCTATCACGCCTTCGATCAAGCGGAGTCGGCGATTCGATAGATGAGATGCCGGCGGAAGCCGGCCCTATATTGAAACCTTAAAACCTCGGCCTATTTTGATGTGACGGTGGACCAGTCGGTAAAGGGCACGGCGCGGCCACCGCGGACGATCGTCGGGATCACATGGTCGAAGCCTTTGTGATCCTTGGGACCGTAGTCGAGCTTGAGCTGGGGGCCCAGACCGATGTCGAGGTCGTGGATCGACTCCATGCCGCGGATCAGGCCCTCGCGAGTTAATTCCTTTCCTGCTTTTTTTAGGCCCTCCACAAGCACCAGGGCATCGACGAAGCCTTCCAGGCTGACAAAGTTGGGCTGCGCGGACGGATAGTATTTCGCCAAGGTGCGCCGGTAGAGCGTCACGCCTTTGTAATCGGTGAGATAGTAGGGCTGAACCACTTGTGTCACGACGGTGCCTTCCGCATCGGGACCTGCTTCCTGGATCAGGTCGTCCGTTCCGACAAACGAAACCGTCAGGAAAAGAGGTTTCCAACCCTTGGCGTGAGCCTGTTTCAGAATGGGCGCAACCGTGTTCGCGGGACCGACGACGACAACAGCGTCGGGATTCGCAGCGCGTACGGTATCGATTGCCCCAGCGACTTGGGCGGTCTGGCGCTGGTAAGACGCGGCGGCGAGCGGGTCAGCGCCGTGACTCTTGAGCGCGGTCTTGACGCCATCCAAAACGGTTGTTCCGAAGGGATCGTCGGGGTAGATGACGCCGATTTTCTTGTAGCCGAGGGTTCCCCAGAGGCCGTCGATTTGTTCGCGCGTTTCATCAAAGTAAGAGGCACGCACATTGACGACCCAGTGGTGGAACGGCACGTAGAGCGCTTGCGCGCCGGTGAACAGGCCGACGAGAGGGATCTTGTTGTTCTCGGCGAGAGGCAGATATTTGACCGCGGTGGGCGTACCCACGAAAAATCCGAGGGCAAAGACTTTTTGCTCCATCAGGCGGTTGAAACAGGCTTCGGTTTTCGCCGGATCATAGCTGTCGTCATAGGAAATGAGCTTGAGCTTGCGGCCGTCCACGCCGCCGGCATCATTGACCATGTCGAAGTAAGCTTTTGCGCCCGTGACCGTTTCCGTGCCGAGGAAATGGGAGGGGCCCTCCAACGCCGAACAGGAACCGATCAGGATCTCCCGGTCCGTCACACCGGGTACGGCTTGCCCCCGAGCCGGCGAAACGGCGGTCAACAAACACACCAGGAACACACACAGCGCGAGGCTGCCCTTCCAAATCGTGGTTTTCATTCTCTCTCTCCGTTTAGTTAAGACGCCCCGAGGACGAGCCCACCCTGATTCTTGTTTATTCCGGGGAAGAGAATCTGTCAACGCAGGGAAAGTGATGGGAGGCGTAAGTGGCAAGTGTTAGAGGGGAGGTAGATACCTAGGTGGGTACCATCAGGAGGGCTATGCTGCGGGCAAGTTACTTTTTTAGGCGCGAGCCCCAAACAATAAGACCGATACCTGCCACGACCAGTACGATGGAAACGGGCATGGGGATCTGAGTGGTTTTCTCCTGATCCACAGTGGCTTTGAACGGGCCGATCTTCGCGACTTCTTCCTGCTTATGGTAGCTGATGCTAGGGTGCACAAGCCCCGCCACACCCGCGATCAGGAACAGGATGCCGACAATGACGACGAGGAGTTTCATCTGTAATTCCAAACTAGCATATTCGCGGCCAGGGGGGAGCAAAAACCGAGCAGGCACACCCGTGCGCCGGAATGGCGCAGAGACGGGTTGCCTTGTCGTGAAGAAAACTCAGGAGCGGCTGGCGGCTGCGGCAGCTTTCTTGGCGGCCTTGGCGGCGGTCGAGGCCTTGCGGCGGCGCTTGGTCTTCGGCGGGGTGGCAGGAGCTTCGCCGATGAGTTCGGCCGTCATGATGCTGGTGACGAACAGCTTGGGCCCATGGTCATCAAAATCGACAGCGGTGCGCTCTGGGTCGGAAGAGGTCACGATACCCAGGCCGTACACGTCGTGCTTGATGGTCTGTCCTTCTTGCATTACTTGCACAACATCCTCCTTGACCACTCTGTCTAAACTCTCGCGATTCGAATCGCTGGAAGCAGGAGCCCCGGCTGAGCCAGGGCTCCGCCATCACAGGCTTAGAGGCTTGTAACGTTCTCAGCCTGAAGGCCCTTGGGGCCCTTCTTCACTTCGAACTCCACCGACTGACCCTCATTCAGGGACTTATAGCCGTCCATCTGAATGGCGGAGAAGTGCACGAAAACATCTTCGCCGGTCTGGCGCTGGATGAACCCATAGCCCTTCGAAGCGTTGAACCACTTCACTGTTCCTTGTTCCTTCACTGCGACTACCTCGATATTGGAATTGCTTTGCCTCTCTTGGTCCGTTCCTGGCAGCCCGAGAAGTGAAACACGCCCCGGTCTCCCAAGCGCCGCGACAGCCTCCAGCCCGCAAAAAAAGGCCGCAAAGTTTGTCCTTGCAGCCCCCTCGAACGAGTCAAAAGGTAATACAAGAGCAACAAACGCTATAGATACACTACCATAAAATGGAGGGCTTGTCCACGATGGACCACGAAGGTTAGGGTACGCGTCTCTTATTCTAAGCTATTGAAAAGCAAGGGTTTAAAGCGAGAACAGAGGTTTGACCGTTAATCAGGAAGTGACGGAGCCCTCTAGTCGAGCGATTCTGGCTCCAGGCTCAATCCGCCCTGACCGGAGTCCTTCTTTTCCCAATACTTGCGAACCCAGGCTTCCCAGCTCTTTCCGGCAGCCGTATCTCGGCCCGTAAAGGCGAGTGCCGCGATATCGGCATAAGCGATTTTTACTCTTTGCGCCGAATCTTTCGGCAAAAGCCGCACGTAACTTGTAGAAAGAGAAGGACCTGAACTGCGATCGAAGATGTAGCCTTCGACTTTGGAACTGTCTTTGAGAGTGAGAGTTACATCCCCGCGATAATCGAAGGCCTTTTCCAGAGCCACTCGCAGTTCTTCGTCCGTCGCGAGTTGCGGAACCCATCCCTGGACGGTTTCATGGGCGGTTCCCGGAGCAACTTCTAGAGCATCGGGATCGAGAGGCGATCCTTCGGTGTGGCTTGGACGGTCGGCGTGGCGCGGACCGGTCACGCGCGGGTCTCCTCGAGTTGATTCTTGTCGGATTGGATTTGGACGAGAGGGTTGTAGGAGTGCACTGGTTTTGCAGGTTCATTGAGCATCGCGAGGGCGTCTAAATCGCTATATTTCGTGGACAACTCAGCCTTTACCGTGGCCCAAAGGCCGCGCAAGCCGCTGAAAGTATGATCCACGGCCGAAGCCTCGTAGCCACTGTGTACCATGCAGTTTGCGCACTTTGCATTGCCAGACTCGGTGCCGTAGTTCTGCCACTCCGTGGAATCGAGCAGCTCCTGGAACGTATCGACGTAACCGTCCTGAAGCAGGTAGCAAGGTTTTTGCCAGCCGAAGACGTTATAGGTAGGCATTCCCCACGGGGTGCAGGCATACGAGCGCTTGCCCATCAGGAATTCGAGAAACAGTTTGGACTGGTTGAACTTCCAACTCTTCTTGCGGTTGGCAAGAATGGCGCGGAAGAGACGGCGAGTACGGGCCCGGCCGAGGAAGTGTTTCTGATCCGGAGCTTTATCGTAGGAGTAGCCGGGGGAGAGCATCATGCCTTCGACGCCCAACTCCATCATTTCGTCGAAGAAGGAGCGGACGCTCCTGGGGTCGGCGCCATCGAATAATGTGGTGTTCGTGGTGACGCGGAAGCCTTGCTTCACAGCTTCCCGGATGCCCTCGATGGCCAATTCGTAGCCGCCTTCACGGCAGACGGAAAAGTCGTGGTGCTCTTTTTGGCCGTCGACGTGAACGGAAAACGTCAGGTATTTGCTTGGCTTGAAAAGATGGAGTTTTTCCTTGAGCAGGAGCGCGTTGGTGCACAGATAGATGTACTTTTTGCGCGCGACTAGGCCTTCGACAATCTTTTCGATTTGCGAGTGCACCAGCGGCTCGCCGCCAGGAATCGAAACCATCGGCGTGCCGCACTCGTCCACGGCCTTGAAGCATTCTTCGGGCGACAATTCGGTTTTCAGAATGTGTGTCGGATACTGAATCTTGCCGCAGCCCGCGCATGCCAGATTGCAGCGGAACAACGGCTCAAGCATGAGCACGAACGGGTAGCGCTTGCGGCCCCGCAGCTTTTGCTGGAGGATGTAGGTTGCGACCGTCCACATCTGTGAAATCGGTACGGGCATCTTTCCTGCTTACCGCAAGTTTGAGTAGGCGTCTACAGCGCGCCCCCAAGTTCTCTTATCACCAACGAGACCGCAAACATGTATTGTAACCGAGAACAGGCTAATCCCGCTCCTGTCCTTTTTCCCGAGAATTTCCATCGCGGTTCCAGCCTGGCAATAGAAATGCATTTCTCGGCTGGATGCTACAGGCGACGCAAACAGAAGGTCAACCGCTGCGCACAAGCTCCGCGGCGGCTTCGGGCGTAGAATCGACACAGATTTACGGCAAGGAAGCTGTAAGAGACATGTCTAGAAAGAATTTACTCAGCCTTTTCGATGATTTCGCCCGTTTTGGCGAAGACGTGGCTGTCGTGCAAAGGCGCGGGTACCGGCGGGAAAAGCTGACGTACGCGGAACTGTCCGCGTACACGCATATCTGGAGTTATGCCCTTCGGGGCCGGGGCATCGGGCCCGGCGACCGCGTCCTTTTGTGGGGACACAATTCGGCGGAATGGATTGCGTGCTTCTGGGGCATTCTCCTGCGTGGGGCGGTCGTGGTGCCCATGGATGCAGGAGCTTCGGCGGATTTTGTGCAGCGCGCTATTCGAGACGCTGAGGTGAAGCTAGTCCTTCGCGATCGCCAGCTTGCGGAGATTCCAAGTGGCCCTCCCTCGTTGATTCTCGACGATCTTCATGCGGTTTCCGCGACTCCCGGGCCTGGGCCGGACGACACAGTGGATCCCAGCGCCGCTTCAACGCGCAGCACCATCGCGGAAATCCTCTACACTTCGGGCACGACCGGCGAGCCGCGCGGTGTGGTGCTGACGCACGGGAATTTTCTGGCGAATCTCGAGCCGCTTGAGCGCGGGATCGAGGAATATCGCAAATATGAGCGATGGTTTCACCCGCTGCGTTTTGTTTCGCTGGTTCCGCTGAGCCATGTCTTTGGGCAATTCATGGCGCTGTTCGTGCCGCCGTTGCTTGGAGCGGCTGTGGTGTTCGAGCCATCCGCGAATCCGTCGGAAATCATCCGGACGGCGAAACAAGAGCGGGCCACAGCGGTGATTGCCGTGCCGGGCATGTTGGAAGTGTTGCACAGGGGCCTGGAAAGAGAACTGGAAGCACGAGGCAAGCAGGATTGGTTGGGGAAGAAATTCGCAAAAGCGCAGGGTCGGAAGTTCTTGAGGCGGGTTTGGATATTTCGCCGGATTCACTGGCGGTTCGGCTGGAGATTTTGGGCGTTCATTTCTGGTGGGTCGGCCCTTCCGAAGGAAACGGAAGATTTCTTCAAGAGGCTTGGATATGCGGTGGTGCAGGGCTACGGGATGACCGAAACGGCTTCGCTGATCAGCCTGAACCATCCGTTTCGGGCGACGGAGGGCAGCGTTGGCAAAATCCTGCCAGGACGGGAGTTCCAACTTGCGGAAGACGGCGAGATTCTGGTGCGCGGAGAAAATGTCTCGAGCGGCTATTGGGAACGAGGAGGGGTTCGCAGCGTGGAACAGAATGGCTGGCTGCGCACGGGCGACCTGGGAGAGCTGGATGCAGAAGGAAATCTTCGCTTCAAGGGGCGGAAGAAGAACGTCATCGTGACGTCGGCGGGCGTGAACATTTATCCCGAGGATTTGGAGGCGGTGCTCCGCAAGCAGCCCGGTGTGCGCGATTGCGTGGTCATTCCGCTGGAGCGAAACGGAAACGCAGAAGCTTGCGCCGTCGTTTTGACGAGCAACGCGGACGATGAGGCAGCGCGCGCGGTTGTCGAAGGCGCAAATTCCGCGCTGGCCGAGTATCAGAGGATGCACATCTGGGTCGCCTGGCCAAAGCTTGATTTTCCTCGGACATCGACAGGGAAGCCGCGGCTCGGAGAAATCTCGATCCGCGTGGAGCAGATTCTTTGCGGAAGTCGGGAAGATCGCGCAACCGGTTCGAAGGCAGGTTCGCTGGGTGGCTTGTTAGCGAAGTTTGGCGGGGAGAGACCGGTCCGTGTTGGCCTGGAAAACGAACTCAATCTGTCGTCGCTGGACCGCGTGGAGTTGATGAGCGCGCTCGAAGAGAAGTTCCACGTGGAACTGAGTGAAACGGAGTTCGCTGAAGCGAGGACTGTCGCCGAGGTGGAGCGGTTGGTGCGGCGGCCTGCAGCACAGCGTGCCGAATACGTGTATCCTCGCTGGACGCAAAGGGAACCCGTGCGGTGGCTGCGCCTCGCGGTTTATTACGGGCTGGTCTGGCCGGCTACGCAGATTTTGGGGCACCCGAGAGTCGTGGGCCAGGAAAACTTGCGCGGGATTCAAGGGCCAGTGCTCGTCGTTTCTAACCACATCACGCGCCGCGCGGACATTGGATTGATTCTGGCGGCGCTGCCGGTTCGGTTCCGCCATCGATTGGCGACAGCCATGGGTGGCGAGAGCATGCAAAGGATGCAGCGGCCGCCACGCGAGTGGTTTTTCATAAGACGCTTCGGATACTGGCTCGGGTACTGGCTGGTCACCGCTCTCTTCAATGTTTTTCCACTGCCGCAGTTTTCCGGCTTCCGGGAGAGTTTTCGCTTTGCCGGCGAATCGGTGGATCGCGGCTACAGCGTGCTGGTTTTTCCGGAAGGCGTGGTGAACAACTCAGAAGACGGGCGGATGGCTCCGTTTCAATCGGGCATCGGGCTGCTCGCGGAAAACTTGAACATTCCCATTGTGGCGATGCGGCTGGATGGCGTCTGGCAGATGAAGCGCGAGCGGCGCCGCTTGGCGCGGCTCGGGGAAGTCATCGTACACATCGGCGCGCCTGTTACATTCCCTGCCGGAACGCCTCCTGAGGAAATCGCCCACCAACTGGAATCCATCGTCAAGTCTCTCTAGCAAACGTCATCACGGACTATCGTTGTATTGGCAGGTCACCCTGGCGCATCTAATCTGTCTTGGCCTGGAGACCGGTAAGCCCTCCCCAAAGCGCGCCGCGGGCTTCTGTGGCAAAATAGAAGGCTTAGAGAAGCCGACTGATGGCACACCGTACGACATTGGAAGCAGAAAAGGCGGCCAAAACGCCGAGAACGGCTGGAAAGGGAGCCTCTGCGCCACCCGCCAAGCAGGCCGGGAGCGACGAGCGAGAGCGTGTGTTTGATGCGTTCCGGCGCTGGGGCTACCTCGAAGCCAATCTTGATGCGCTTGGGCTCTTCGAACCCTTGAAGTATCCCGATCTCCAAGGGCTGAGCGGCCCAGATGCGGAAGAAGCCCGCCGCATCTACTGCGGCACGATCGGCGCGGACTTCATGCATCTTCCCGAGTCGGAGCGGCGCCGCTGGATCATCGAGCGGCTGGAAGCGCCCGCCGAGGCGGAAGTCGACCGGCGCAAAATTCTCGAGCGCCTGATTCGCGCGGACCTTTTCGAGCAGGTCCTGCAGGCCCGCTACATGGGCACCAAGCGGTTTTCGCTCGAGGGCGTCACTGCCCTGATCCCGCTGCTCGATTCCATCCTCGAAACCGCCGCCGAACATGGTGCCGAGTCCTCCATCATGGCGATGAGCCACCGCGGAAGATTGAACGTGATGGCCCATGCGGCATGCAAGCCGCCGCACGAAGTCGTTGCCGGATTTGAAGACGTCGATCCCCGCAGCGTGTTGGGCGCGGGCGACGTGAAGTATCACATCGGCGCGACGGGAACGTACGTCACTAGCAGCGGCAAGGAAATCGGCATGCATCTGGTGTCGAACCCGAGCCACCTCGAGGCCGTTGATCCGGTGGCGGTGGGCCGCTCGCGTGCCAAGCAGACGCGGTACGGCTTGCGCGGCGGGTACGTGGACCGCTCGCGCGAAACGCTCAACAAGGTCGTACCCATTGTGATGCACGGAGACGCTGCATTTGCCGGACAAGGGATCTTTGCGGAGACTCTGAATTTCGCGGACCTGCGCGCGTACACGGTCGGCGGCACAATCCAAATCATTGTGAACAACCTCATCGGTTTCACCACGCGCCCGACCCAGGAGCATTCGGCGCGATTTGCTTCCGACATGGCCAAGCGCCAGTCCGTGCCGATTTTTCACGTGAATGGAGAGGATCCGGACGCGGTCGTGCGCATTGGCAAGCTGGCCACCGAATATCGGGCGACGTTCGGGAGTGACGTTGTGGTCGACCTTATTGGCTACCGCCGCCACGGCCATAGCGAGGTTGACGACCCGACCATCACGCAGCCGAAGCTTTACGAACGCATCAAGAACCACGAGCCACTCTGGAGGATATACGCAGCAAGCACCGGCATCGAGTCCGCGGAGTTGGTCGGCAAAATCCGCAAGGAATACGAGGAAGAGCAAGTCAAAGCGCGCTCACTGAAAAAGACTCCTCACCTTCGCAAACTGCCCGACTATTGGACGCCTTATTTTCACGGGCGGTACAACCCCGAATACGAAGTAGACACCGGCCTCACGCGCGAGAAGCTTGAGGAAATCACCGACGGCTTGGTGCGTGTTCCGGACGGGTTTCACGTTCACCCCAAGATCGTGAAGCTCCTCGAGCAGCGCGCGGAAATGGGCCACGGAAAACGCTCTGTGGACTACGGCTTTGCGGAAGCTTTGGCGTTTGGATCCTTGCTGCTCGAAGGCACTCCCGTTCGCCTGACGGGCCAGGACTCACAGCGCGGTACGTTCAACCAGCGGCATGCGGTGCTGATCGATACGGAGACGGAGCGCGATTACCTCCCGCTTTGCCACCTCTCCCCAACCCAAGCCTTCTGCGAAATCTACAACTCTTCGCTTTCCGAGGCCGGGTGCCTCGGCTTTGAGTACGGGTTCAGTCGGGACTATCCCGAAGCCCTTGTCCTGTGGGAGGCGCAGTTCGGAGACTTTGCCAACGGCGCGCAGGTCATCATCGATCAGTTCATCAGCGCCGGCGAAGACAAATGGAACCTGCCCGCCGGAATCGTCATGCTCTTACCCCACGGTTATGAAGGCCAGGGGCCGGAGCATTCCAGCGCCCGGCTCGAGCGCTACATGCAGTTGGCAGCCGAGGACAACATGCAGATTTGCCAGCCCTCCACGGCGGCACAGTACTTCCACATGTTGAGGCGCCAGGCGCGCCGCCCCTGGCGGAAGCCCCTGATAGTGTTTACACCCAAGAGCATGCTGCGCCATCCCGACGCCAGCTCGAACATCGAAGAGTTCACCAAGCCACGCTTCCTGCCGCTGGTCCCCGACCGCGAGGTGCAGGATGCACGCCGCATCCTGATTGCTAGCGGTAAAGTTGGGCACGAGCTGCGCGGCGAACGGCGCCGCCGCAAGGACACAAGCACCGCCATTTTCTTTCTCGACCAGCTTTACCCCATGCCGCGCACCGAAATCGCGGCGGCCCTTGCCGAGCATCCCAACGCGCGGGAAATCGTCTGGGTTCAGGAAGAGCCGGGAAACATGGGCGCTGCCGGATACATTGTGCCTAGGCTGGAGCGTTTGGCCGAAGCCCGCGGTCTACGGTTGCGGTCCGTCAAGCGTTCGCCTAGCGCCAGCCCGGCAACCGGCTCCGCGAAGGCCCACGAGATGGAGCAAAAAACGCTACTTGCGCTGGCCTTCACAACTGCTAGCAATGATTAGGCTTTGAGGCTTTAACATTCCGTTCACACAAATGTAAACGTGGGGTTACCCATGCGTCGCATCGCTTTGCAACAATCAGTAATGTTGCAGCAAAACCCGAATAGGCAGGATTCCAGTTTCTATCGCAATTCGTCGGGCTGCGCTACACTTGCGCCGAGCCGACGAGCGATGCGTTCCGGTGCCATGAAGCGTGTCCTTATTATCGAAGACGATCGAGATATCGTCGAACTCGTACGGTACAACCTGGCGAACGAAGGCTTTCAAGTCAGCGCCGCGTACGATGGTTCCACGGGCCTAGCCACCCTAAAGAAGACTCCTCCGGATATCCTGCTCCTGGACCTGATGCTCCCGAAGCTTTCGGGGCTGGAAATCTGCCGGGAGATTCGCCGTGACGAGTCGCTCACTCGCCTGCCCATTCTGATGCTGACGGCAAGAGGAGAAGAGGCCGATCGAGTCGTGGGACTCGAGATGGGCGCGGACGACTATGTGACCAAGCCTTTTAGTCCACGCGAGCTGCTGGCGCGCGTGAAGGCGCTGCTGCGGCGCGCCGAGCCGCCTTCCGATACGCCGCGCACCATTGAGATCGGCAAGCTGGCCATCGACCCGGCCTCCTATCGCGTAAGCCATTCCGGTAAGCCGGTGCTGCTCAGCACGCTCGAATTTCGCTTGCTCTATTACCTTGCATCGCGCCCAAACCGGGTTTTCACGCGAGACCAACTCCTGGATGCTGTGTGGGGAACGGATCGCTTCGTTACGCCGCGGAGTGTGGATGTGTACGTTCGGCGTTTGCGTGAGAAGATTGAATCGGATCCAGAAAACCCCATGCACTTGAAGACCGTCCGTGGTGCCGGGTATCTTTTTGAAACCCGTGCGGCTTAACCTTTTTTGGAAACTCGGCTTCGCGTTCTTCGTACTGCTCATCGCGGTCCTGCTGCCCGTCGATTACTACGCAGGGCGCACGCTGCGCAGCGATTACGAACGCACGGGCTTTGAGCAACTCGCGGCCGTTGCACGCGTTGGCTTGGCCGCACCCCCCGATAGTGCATCTCTTATTGGTTCTCAGCCTTCGACCAGTAAACCGCTAAATGACTGGGTGGCAAGAATGGCCAGCAGCGGCGCGCGGGTCACGGTGATCACCTCGACTGGCCAGGTGCTGGCGGACTCGCAGTCCGATCCGCAAACGATGGAAAACCACGCGGGCCGCCCGGAGATTCGCGACGCATTCGAAAAAGGCCAGGGGCAGTCCATCCGGCACAGCGTCACCATCAAACGCGACCTTCTCTACTACGCGGTGCGACTCCCCGTCGCGGGGGGTAGTCTGGTCATTCTGCGTTTCGCGCTGCCGCTGCAGACCGTGGACGAAGAGATGTGGGATTTTCGCAGGCGGCTTTGGGTGGCGTCTCTTGTGGTGCTGCTGGTCACCGGAATCGTCTCGCTTCTCATCTCGCGGTCATTTTCCGGGCGCGTGGAGCGCTTGCAAAAGTTCTCCCTGCGCGTGGCGGAAGGAGATTTTAGGCCCCTCGATGCCGATCGCACCGGCGACGCCTTGGAGTCGCTGGCGATCTCCATGAATGAAACGGCGGCGCGCCTGGACCGCACGATTCACACCCTGACTGACGAACGCAATCTATCGGCTGCCATTCTGGGCAGCATGGTGGAAGGCGTGGCGGTGGTCAGCGCGACGGAGCGCTTGCTCTTTGCCAATCAAGGCTTTGCGGAGATCCTCGAGTTAGACACTCCGCCGCAATCGGGGAAGGGATTGGTGGAGGTCGTGCGCCAGACGGAGTTGCTTGAGGCCGTGCGCCAGGTCTTGGGCGGCGAGTTACGCGTACAGGCGGAGATTGTAACCGGCACTCTGCGGCAGCGTTTCTTTGCCGTTACCGTAGCGGCGGTTCGCGCCGCGGAAAACTCCGGCGCCGTTATCGTCCTGCATGACATCACCGACCTGCGGAAACTCGAACGCGTGCGCCGCGACTTCGTGGCCAACGTGTCTCACGAGTTCAAGACGCCGCTCACCGCCATTCAGGGCTTCACAGAGACGCTGCTCGCCGGTGCTCTTGACGATCCGCAAAACCGCATCCGCTTCCTGGAGATCATTCTCGACCATTCCCGTCGGCTCGCGCGGCTCACGGATGACCTGCTCGAGCTTTCCAAGATGGACGCCGAAAAGATTGATCTGGAGATCCGGCGCCTCAGCGTGCCGCAATTCGTGCAGGGCTGCGTCGAAACCGCACAGCGCCCCGCCGCCGAGAAAGACCTGCGCATTTCCGTCAACCTCCAACAACCCATTCCGGATATTGCCGCAGATCGCAGGCGTCTGGCCGAGGTCTTGCAGAACCTGCTCGACAACGCGCTTCAGTACACACCGTCAGGTGGGCAAATCATGGTAAGCGCCTCCGCTAATGGAAATGAGGTTACCTTCACCGTGTCCGACACGGGAATCGGCATACCCCAAGCAGACCAGCCGCGGATTTTCGAGCGCTTCTACCGTGTTGACGCCGCGCGCTCCCGTGAAGTGGGGGGCACGGGTTTGGGCCTCTCCATTGCCAAACATATCGTTGAGGCGCATGGCGGACGCATCTGGGTGGAGAGCGATGTCGGCCAGGGCTCGCAGTTTCACTTCACAGTACCTATCTTTGACCCGGAGCGCCAATCTACCCGGGCTGGACGCTAGGTCTGCGCAGTCGAATCCGGTCGAACCTGCTCTTGGCGCGTAACTCCCGAGTTTTTACAGACATTCACATTCGTTTGAACAAATTGTAACGATTCCCTAGGCAAACTTTTGCTTACGAGCGCGGGTGTGACCATCCGCCCATGCTTCCGAAAGGGGAATAATGGTCAGCACGGCCGGACTCACCGACCTCGTCTTGTACGACACGCTGGTGAATTATCTGGTTTCCATGGCGCGAACTGTCGAAGGAGCCATGAACCGGGCTCTCGACGCGATCGTCGGCCTGGAAAATCCGCGCACGGCTGCTTTGCCCGGTGAGGTCTTTCTTTTGGAGCCGCGCATCAACGAAATGGAAATCGTTATCGACGAACATGCGATTCGTCTGCTTCGCCGCGGTTCTTTCAGCGACGACGAGATGCGTTTGATCGTGGCGGCCTTGAAAATCAACAACGACTTGGAGCGTATCGGAGATCTCGCCGTAAATCTGGCGGAGCGCGTCGTCTCTTTGCGCGAAATCCCAGGCGCCCAGGCCCCCGAAGACCTCGCCCCGATGGCTTCGGCGGTTCGCGCCATGGTGAGCCAGAGCTTGGGAGCGCTGATCTTTCGCAATGTGGAGATGGCGACTCAGGTTCTTGAGAGCGATGACGTCGTGGACCAATACCGGGACCGCATTTTTGAGCGCCTGCTCCAGCGCATGACCGAGGAACCACAGTTGGTGAGCCCGGGCCTGCAATTCGTTTTGGCTACACGCCACCTCGAGCGAATTGCCGATCACGCCACCAACATCGCGGAAGACATTATTTTCTGGGTGCGTGGCCTGGACGTTCGCCACGGGCGGGGCTTTAGCGTGCGGGCGGAGCAGGCCATGCCGGATACGCCTGCCGATACGGACATCACGCAGAATTCACAAGCCCTTCATTCGGATGTGACCGCGGCGTGCCAGACTGACCGCGCTTGATCTTCACGCAAGGTCCTACCACGGGGACCGGTGCACCCCTGGCTCCGGTCCCTTCTCCCCCCTCCAGGTTCCTGATGAAACTCCACTGCGGCAACCTATTGACCGCAACCGATAGTCCTACTATTGTTCTAAATGAGTTTAGGATGAGACCTTTCTCGCAGTTCACTCCCGTCCGCGCTGCCTTGCTTCGGCGGTCTAGCTGGATTTGTCTATTCCTCGCCTTCTTCCTCCTCTACAACCCTTTTCTCGCCTCCTCGCATGCGGCCAATGGTTTGGAAGTGTGCCATCCGGCCAGCCATCGCGCCACGGTAGGGGCTTCAGAGCTTCAACACTTTACGCCCGCGACAGGCTGGGACTGCCTGGAAACCGCGAACATTACGGACGTGGAAGTTCCCCAGCCTCTGCCGGATTTGACGGCTGATGTTCTTGTGACTCTCCCGCTCGTCTCGCCCCTGCCGCCGCAGTTTTTCGGTCCCGGCTTGTGGTTCCGGCCGCCGCCCGCACGCTAATCAGTTTTCTCTTGCGCTGACCTGTTTGATTCTTTTTTGGAGCTGGATGAAACCAGCCGTATTCGGTCATTTTGGCCTTTAGAAAATTCTGCTGGTGTCAGGCTCGGCTAAAGCCGGCTCTTGGGCTCCGGATACCAGCCAGGGATATGGATATGACGGAAAAAAAGCCATGGATTGTTGTCATTATTCTCATTGCCGGTGCGCTGCTGGCGTGGCGATGGATCGGACGCACTTCGACGGAAGCCGATGATCAGCACCAAGCGCCTTCATCCGCGGGTCCACCAGCAGCGGTTGTACGACTCGAGCGGCGAGCCATTGCCAATACGTTGAAAATCTCAGGAGAGTTCAAGCCCTTTCAAGACGTGGATGTGCACGCGAAGGTCGCCGGCTATATCAAGGTCATTTATGTGGACGTCGGCACGCATGTGAAACAAGGCCAGACGCTTGCGATTCTGGAAGTCCCCGAACTGGCAGCGCAACTCGCCGGAGCGGATGCTGCGGTTCGCCGCGCGATGGAAGAGATTGGCCGTGCCCAGGGTGACCTGGAGCGGGCAAAATCCACTCACGCGGCGATGCACTTGGCATACAAGCGGCTCAACGATGCCGCCAAGACCCGTGAGGGGTTGGTAGCACAACAAGAATTGGACGATGCCCAGGCCAAGGATCTGGAAGCCGAGGCGCAAGTCTCCAGTGCGAAGTCCGCCTTCTCCGCGGCGCAACAGGAACTGGAAGTAGCGCAGGCCAATCAGAAGCAGGTGTCCGCGCTCTCTGACTACACGCGCATCACCGCCCCGTTTGCGGGCGTGATCACCAATCGCTACGCAGACACGGGCGCGCTGGTCGCTGCCGGAACCTCTTCCAGCACCCAGGCCACTCCCGTTGTCCGCCTCGCGCAAATCTCGGTCCTGCGCCTCGTTTTGCCTGTTCCGGAGTCTCTCGCGGCGCAAATCCATCTTCAGGATCCCGTAAAAGTTCACGTGCAAGCTTTGAATCAGGACATCCGGGGCCGCATCTCTCGCTTTGCCGATTCCCTTGATGTGCAAACGCGTACCATGGACACCGAAATCGACTGCGAGAACCGCGACGGCCGCCTGATTCCCGGAATGTACACGGAATCGGAAATTTCTCTCCACCAGAAACAGAATGCGCTCACGCTCCCGATGGAAGCGGTCGTGCGCAACGGTGACGACGCCACCGTCCTCGCCGTCAATTCCCAGAACGTCCTCGAGGAGCGCCACGTCAAGCTGGGCCTTGAGGACAATGCCCGCATCGAAGTGCTTTCCGGTCTCTCGGAGGGCGACCTTGTGGTCATCGGAAACCGTAGCCAGTTTCGCACTGGCCAAAAAGTCCAGCCCAAGCTGGTCAGCGTGCAGGAAAGCAACGCGGCAGGAGGAAGTTGATGTCTGGGTTTTCGATCAAATACCCCTACTTCATCATCGTCATTTGCCTGGTCATCGCCATCGTCGGGAGTGTCACGCTCATTCGCATGCCCGTGGACCTTTTCCCTCCCATCAACATTCCCGTGGTGGTCATCGCGACGTTTTATTCCGGCATGCCTCCCGAGCAGATTGAAACCAACATCACTAATCCCTTCGAGCGCTGGTTCACCCTGGCCAGTGGCGTCGATCACATCGAATCGCGGTCCCTTCCCGGGGTCAGCCTCATTAAGATGTATTTTCAGCCGGGTACCAATGCCGATGCCGACCTCAGCACCGTTTCAAATTTGGCGATGGCTGACCTTCGCCGCCTTCCCCCCGGCACGCTCCCGCCGGTCGTGCTCAAATTCGACGCTTCCAGCCTTCCGGTATGTCTCATTACCCTGAAGGGCGAGGGCCTTAACGAAACGCAACTCCAGGATCTTGGCCGCTTCACCGTCCGGAATCAGATTGCCAATGTTCCTGGCGCTTCCGTGCCGCAGCCTTTCGGCGGACGTTACCGCCAAATCATGGTTTACGTAGACCCGCTGAAACTTCAGGCCAACCAGCTCAGTCCCATGGACGTCGTTCGGGAAGTAAACAACGCAAACCTGATTCTCCCGGCGGGCGACGTGAAAATCGGCCCCTTTGATTACAACCTCTACTCGAACAGTCAGGCGCCGTCCGCTACGGACATCAACGCTATGCCGCTGAAATCCGTCGGACAAACCCAATCGTCCGTGCTCGTCGGCGACGTCGGCAAAGCCGTTGACGCTCAAGCTATCCAGACCAACATCGTTCGGGTGGATGGCCAACGCTCCGTCTACCTGCCGATTCTCAAACAGGGCGGCGACACCAACACGATCGCCGTTGTCGATGGCATCCAAGAAGCCCTCCAGCACCTTGTGGATATTCCCAAGCAACTGATCCGCAAAGTCGTGTTCGACCAGTCCCTCTTCGTCAAGACCGCCATCTCCAATGTTCTTCGTGAAGGCGGCATCGGGCTTATTTTGACGGGCTTGATGGTCCTGCTTTTCCTGGGCAGCCTTCGCGCAACCGCAGCGGTGTTTCTCTCCATCCCTCTTTCCGCGCTGGCTATGTTTCTGGCATTAGGCGGATTCGGTGGGAGCGTCAATACCATGGTGCTCGGCGGGCTCGCTCTCGCCTTTTCCCGTTTGATTGACAATTCTGTGATCGTCCTCGAAAACATTTTCCGCCATTTGGAATTGGGCGAATCGCCGGAAGTCGCTGCCGAGAAGGGCGGTCAGGAAGTTGGTCTCGCGGTTCTGGCTGCTACGCTTACGACTTCCGTCGTTTTCTTCCCCGTTGTATTTCTTTATGGCGTCAGCCGCTTCCTGTTCGTCGCTCTCGCCGTCTCCGTTGTCCTTTCCCTCTTCGCCTCCTACTTTGTCGCCATGTCTGTCGTGCCCCTCTTCTGCGCGAAACTCATCAAACAGCGCGAGGCGGACGAGGAACTGGGCGATACGTTCACCTGGCGTTGGGATGGCATCGGCCGGCAGTTCAACTACTACTTCAAGAAAATGCTCGAGAAATACGACAGCACTCTGAGCACCGCAATGCTGAAACCAGTCGCCACCACCATCGCCCTTGCCGGGATTTCCCTCTTGTGCCTCGGCCTTTATCCTTTCTTGGGCGTTTCCTTTTTCCCGCGTACCGATCCCGGACAATTCGTCATTAACCTGAAGGCCCCTTCAGGCACGCGCGTCGAGCTGACCGAAGAGTATGTAAAGCAGGTCGAGCAGATCATCCGCAATGTGGTCCCGCCAAGAGAACTACAGATCATTGTCTCGAACATCGGCATCACCACGGACTTTTCTGCGATTTACACCCCGAACTCCGCGCCGCATACCGCGTTTGTGCAGGTCAGCCTGAAAGAAGACCACAAAGTCGGCAGCTACGAGTACATGCGCCGGGTGCGCGAGCAACTCAGCGAAAAACTTCCCCAGCTCGGCACGTACTTTCAATCCGGGGGCTTGGTGGACGCCGTGATCAATCTCGGTCTGCCCGCGCCCATCGACATTCAAGTCAGTGGAAACAATCTCGACAAGGTCTATGCCACGGCCACCAACATTGCCGCGCCGGTTCGCGAACTCAAGAACGTAAGTGACGTCCTTATCCCCCAGGACATTGACTATCCTGCTCTGGAGCTCGACGTGGACCGCGAAAAAGCCGGTCTTCTCGGTCTTTCGCAAAAGGAAATCGTCGACAACGTCATCACTGCGCTCACTTCGAACGGCATGATCGCCCCCAATTACTGGATCGATCCGAAAAGCGGGAATCCCTACATGCTCACCGTGCAATACCCCGAAGACGCAGTGAAAACCTTGACCGACCTCCGGCAGATCCCTTTGCGCGGAGTGCGAAGCGCCCAGCCGACCTTCCTCGACACCGTGGTTAAAGTAAAGACGATCCCTTCTCCGACGGAGGTTGATCACTACCAACTGTTCCGGGTCGTGGACGTTTACGTGGCCCCCAAGAGTGAAGCCCTCGGTGGCGTGACGAATCAGGTGGAGGAGATCCTCAAGAAAGCGGATATCCCGGAAGGGGTTCGCGTAAACTTGCGTGGCTCTGTCCAGGGCATGCGTTCGTCGTTCCACAGCTTCGGCATCGGGCTCATCTTGTCCGTCGTCCTGGTCTACCTGATCCTCGTCGCGCAGTTTGCTTCCTGGGAAGACCCGTTCATCATTCTTCTCGCCATTCCTCCCGGCCTGGCGGGCGTGCTCTTGTTCTTGCTGGTGACGGGGACGACGCTAAACGTGATGTCCCTCATGGGCGTTGTCATGATGGTGGGCATCGTGGTTTCCAACAGCATCCTGATCGTCGAGTTCGCCCGCCATTTGCACCACGACGGCAAACCCGTGAAAGAGGCGGTTTCGCTTGCCTCTCGCATGCGTCTTCGTCCCATTCTGATGACTTCGCTCGCCACTGTTCTCGGCATGATCCCTATGGCCATCGGAGCCGAGCCTGGCAGCGAGCAATACGCGCCTTTAGCTCGGGCCATCATCGGCGGCCTTTTGGTTTCAGTGGTCGTTACCGTCTATCTCGTGCCCGCTGTGTATCTCATCGTTCACGGAAAACGCGAGGCCCAGGTCCAGGAGGTACCGTCGTGAAGCGCCCGGTAGTTTCTCTTTCGCTCCTGCTTGCATTGGTGAGTAGTTGCGGAAGGGCGCAGACTCCGGTCAATTCTGCGCGTCCGCAGGCCTCCCCGGCCGCCACGGCCTTGGCTTTGGCTCAAGCCGAAGCCATTGCGCTCAAAAATAATCCGCAGATCACGATTGGAAAACTGCGTGCTCTCGTAGCCCAGCAATATGTCCGCGAATCCCGCTCGGCGCTCCTGCCGAACGCAAATGCGAGTCTCACGGCCGTGGACGCCAATCCGGGAAGCCGTCTCACCGCCGGTTTCCTGAACAATCCCATCCTGTTTCCGCGCGCCGCCGGTGGCGCGAGCGTCAGCCAGTTGGTCACCGATTTCGGCCGTACCACCAATCTGCTTTCCAGTTCGGAATACGGCGCTAAAGCGGAGGATCAAAATGCGGCGGCTACGCGCGCCGATATTCTTCTAGCGGTGGACCAGGCTTTCTACAATTCTCTGGATACGCAAGCGCTCGTTCAGGTTGCGGAGGAGACCGTCCAGGCGCGGCAGACTCTCGTCGATAAGGTGCAAGCCCTCACTGACGCGAAATTGAAGTCGGAACTGGACCTGAGCTTCTCCAAAGTCGAATTGGCGCGTGCCAAACTCCTATTGCTAGAAGCGCGAAACAATTACCAGACCTCATTGGCGTCGCTCTCCGCTATTCTGGGTTATCCCAACGAGCAGAACTTTCAGCTCGTCGAGGAAACCAGTCCTCTCGTCCCTCCTGTCCCCGAAGTCGAATCTCTCATTCAACAGGCGATGCAGCAGCGCCCGGAAATTAAGGCTCTCGAGTTTGATGTGCAGTCTGCCGATAAGTTCAGTCACGCCGAGCACGATCTCTGGCGCCCCACCGTGAACGCCCTCGGCGTGGTCGGTCAAGCTCCAGTCCGCGACAATCACATCCCGAGTTGGTATGGCGCCGTCGGTGTCAACATCAACATTCCCGTCTTCAACGGCTTTCTGTACAACGCGCGCGCCAAGGCCGCCGACCTGCAAACGGAGGCAAATCGCCAGCGCCTGGCCGACCTCCGCAACAACATTGCTCGCGACGTGCGCAACTCTTGGCAGAACACCAACAGCGCCTACGAACGGCTTTCCGTCACGCAGCAACTTCGCGAGCAGGCCAGCCTTGCACTGGACCTCGCCCAAGCCCGGTATAACCTGGGTCTTGGTTCGATCGTCGAGTTCACGCAAGCCGAACTCCAAAAGACAGAAGCAGACATCGCCGATACCGATGCCCGGTACCAATACCGCTTGACCCAAATGGTCCTCGCTTTTACCATTGCAGCGCCGAAATAGGCCCCACCCCCGGAGAGAGGGAAGTGCCCTTTAGGAGTTCGTGGATGACTCGGGTCGTCGGGCAATGCACGAGCGGCGGAAACAATTCCAGGGCCCTTCTTCTTCCGTTCGCTCCCATCTTTGCTTGTTGTCGCTGACCCCCAGCGTTCGCAACTCTTTACGTGTCAACAGTTTCCCGTGAAATCGCGCCAATTGTTACAGGATATTCACAATTGATTGACACAATTGTGAGACGGGGACTTTACCTTTTGCCGCGGGGTGGTAATGCCATTTTTGGTAGCACGTCGAATTTTGCTCTGAAGAGAGATGAAATGAAAAAACTAGCTGCACTCACATTGTCGCTGTTCCTTACCACGGGAATGGCTCTTGCGGATACGCCGAAGGACGCCGACCCGCAGCCAGCCAAGCCCGCTGCTCCGGCGAAGCCCAAGGCCGCCAAGAAAGCGGAGAAGTCTGACTCGGCGATCGCTGCCGATATCGAAGAGCTCCGGCAGGCTTTGCAATCGCAACGAGAACAGCTTCAGCTGTTGAAGGAAGAGCTGGCCAAGCGCGACCGTCAGATTGACGAAGCGCGCGAAGCGGCGGCTGCGGCAAACTCACGCGCGGTGGCAGCGACCGCAAAGGCGACCGAAGCCGTGAATACGACTGCGGAAGTGAAGAACAGCACCGCTGTCCTTAACATCTCGGTGAGCGACTTGAAAGCCAGCACCGAAGCCATCAAGACTACTGTGGCCGCAGAGCAGGCGGAGGCCAAGAAGGCCGAGGAAGAGGGCCCCGCGGCGATTCGTTATAAAGGGATCACCATCACGCCCGGCGGTTTTGTGGCGGCGGAAACGGTGTCGCGCACGCGCGCCATGGGGGACGACATCAACACGCAGTTCACGGGCATTCCGTATCCCAACAGCGCGCTGGCCCGGGTCAGCGAAAACAACTTCACTGCCCGGCAGTCTCGTCTCTCTTTGTTGTTCGATACCAATATTGGCGATACGAAGGTGAACGGGTACGTTGAAACGGACTTTCTCGGCACCGGCGTAACTTCCAACAACCGCCAGAGCAACAGCTATGTTCTTCGCTACCGGCAATTCTGGGGCAGAGCCGCGTCTCACAACGGGTTCACCGTCCCCGGCGGCCAGATGTGGAGAATGCGAACGGATGGTTAAGTTGTTGATTCGCTTGCCTTGTTACTGCGCGTTGTACCCCGGTTTTACTGCTTGTTTGGCATCCATCGGACTCTGATCGGACTCAAGTGTTTCGGTTTAACAGTTAGAGTCCCGTGTCTTCGATGAAATCTCGGCGTGACAACTCCTTTTGGCCATAGCTAACCCTCCTCCCTCATCGCCTCTCGGAGGCACTCCATTCGTGGCCATCACTCTCGAAGTCACCAGGGCGCGGGGCTCTTTCCATTCGTTATGGAATCTTGTTGCATGCTAAGAGCGGGAGGCCAGCAGCGAGGGCACTGCTGGCCGGCAGGGAATTGTTTCCAGACGCAGTAAAGAATCATAACGTAAGGATGGTTCCGCCTTCGGTGCGAAGATCGCGCCAAGTACAGGTGGTAGTAATGGCGCTAAAGAGCGGGAATTCCCCGGCCGTACCTGGCACGGCCGATGGCTCATCGAGTGACTGTTCAAGTCTTGCGTTGCGCGCTACCACACCCGTTACAGCCCCCCAAAGAAGGCGACCGTCAGCAAAGCACGAAACTTCGGAGCGGATTCTATCGAAAAGCTAAAGACCTCAAAATCGGACACGCAAGACGCGAAGGAATTGCCTATCCGGTTCTGTCAATGTCGCGACCGCCTCATGCTCATCCAACGGCTGAAACATGCCCGCTCTCTGGTTAAGCAGGAGCAGGCATTGCGAAGCGCTGTCTATGAGGACGACGTCCTCCGGATCGGCCTTTTCCAGTCGCGCCGCCAGCTCACGTACTTTCATGGTTGTTCCTCCAATTTCTTCGGTGCCCAAGGCCGGAGCTTTGTTGGATTTCACAGAGAGCCTAAGGTCTGCATAGGCGATCCCGACAAACAATAAGCCGTCATGTAGACCATCACCAATGACGATGTTCGCATCGCCAACGACCATGTGTTTACATGCGTTTGTCTCTCAATCTATTTCTTGTACAACCATGCTCCAGCGACTGAAGCGAGGATGACTTCCGGGAGGCCGACGACTGTGCCGATCAACAGAAGCCGCTTTGGCAGCAAGCCCATTACACTGAAGCCGAAGCTCGGCAGGGCATACCCAATTATCCACAACACAAAGGCCGCCAAGACCGCGGTCTTCACGCCGGGGCCGAATCTCGGCCGTGCTCTGGCGTACAGCAAGACTGCCGTAATTCCTATGAGGAAGCCCAAAATCGTGAAGGCCATCAGCGCGTTCCCAGACATTGATCTTCCCAGAGCCTTCATCGCAGCCTCCCATTGACTCGCGAGAAGCACGCCGTTCGTGACCAACTCAGATGCGTTGATAATGACCCCGGCCAAGAGCCCACCGAGAAGCACACGGGTCCAGTTGATCTCAACACGTCCTTCATTGCAGCGCTGGTTCGGCGCGTAAGTATCGTGCGCTTCGACTTTCGTAGCTTCGAATTCGCTGTAGTCTGCACTCCAAGGTGTGGAAGGTGGCTTTTGCGCGGCGGACATTCTTGAAAGACCCTACAAGTAGACCCAGCCGAAGATCAAAACGACTCTAGACGCTGCAAGTATAAGTGCTCTCCTTTTTGTCTTCAAGCCCGGACAATCGATTCGCGGAAGGTGTTAGAACTTAATGGCAATGCAAGCCGGGTCGGCAGAGCTAAGACGAGGCCCGCATGTTCAGCTTCCAGACTCGATAGGACCATAGCAAGGCATAGGGCAGATAAAGTGAATAGGTTAAGAGAAGACAGGCTGCCAAGACGTCAACTTTAGACATACACCAGAGGAGCAACAGGACTACAAGACTGTATGGACCGAACCACAAAAAACTCAAACGAAAATCTTTTCGACGAAAGAACACAAAATTCCATGCCACATTGAGCGTCATCATTGGTATCAAATAAAATCAGCGGCAAAAGCGTGAATTCGCCAGTCTGCCTTAGGTCAAACAGTCGCCACAGAGTCACAAATGCAGCCCCATAGTATGCGAATGCAATCCAAAACTCGACTCCCTTACGCAAAGCCCACGGCGGCTGCTTCAGTTCTTGCAAGAAGCGCTCAACATCACTTCCCGCCAGCAGACCCTCTGCGGCTGCAGAAACTACGCATATAAGACCAGCAATGAGCCAGGAGTCCATGTGAGTTTTGAATGATTAGGTTAGAAGGTGAAGATGGTGCCGCCTTCGCTGCGGAGGTCGCGCCAGGTACGGGAAGGGATTCCCCTGAACAGCGGCAGTTCCCCGGTCGGTCCCGGCACGGCATCCGTTTCGTAGAGTGACTGTTCAAACGCGAAGGTCACCCAGTTGTTCAGCTTGTAGAAAAGGGTGCCAGCGTACAGTGGGCTCTTGTGCCGCGCCCCTCCCGGATTGAACCGCTCGACATCCCGGGCTTTAGCGAAGTCCGAGCCGTAGTGCAGATAGAGAGACCAGCCCATGTTGCGACCTTGTGGGTCGGCGCCGAAGATGCGCGAGAGCGGAAGGCCGAGGTTAACGAATCCGCCGGCTGCGCGGACGGGGCGCTGGGGAGCGACCACGGCCGTTCCACCAGCATTCGTGCCGAAGACAACGTTCGAGGCGCCGTCGATTGAAGGCACCGTGGCGGTTCCGGTGAGACCCGCGGCGTCGTTGTAGTTTGAGAAGAACTGGCCGCCGAAGAACCAGCGCAGGTCGCTTCCCGTGTAGTACTTGCCGATCAAGGTGAAATACCGGGTGGGCAACTGGAACTCCCCGGTCCACCCGTCCGTGTTGCTCGTCACGGTGGCGCCTTGTGGAAAAGCAGTCTTGAATGCGGCCGGAACTCCCGCGGTAGTCACGATGGCTTTGCGCTCGCCTTGTTCACCGCTGAAGATGATCTGTGCGGGCGCGATGCCGGGAGCGTGGTCGAGTTGGAATTGCGCGACGATGCGGCCTTCCACGCTGGGCCGGGCAGAGTCAGGGCCCTGGCGTTCGCCGTAGCCAAGCTGGTTGCCAAGGTTTGCGGCACTGGGGACGTTGCCGGAGGCGGGAAGAACCGCGGCGAGTTCCGGCATGAGCTTGAAACCTCCGAAGTCGTGCGTCCAGCCGAAACGCATTTGCGGTTCACGTTCCCAGGTGGTGCCGAAGCCGCCGCCTGAGAGCATGGATTCCACGACGGTCGGGAGCGTGGAAGAGGTGAACGGCGTCCAATCCTGGCCGAACAACGCTGAGAAGGTGTCCTTTTCGGCGAATTTGTAGTCCAGCCGCACATAAGCAAGGCGGATTGAAGGCACGCTCGAGCGGATGGAGGAGAGATTCCGATTGTCAACGCGGGTGAAGTCCCCTTCAAAGTCTACCTCGATCTTTCCGGTGAGCGTGAGATTCGGCGAGGGATCCAACCACTCGAAGTTGGCGCCGAAGCGCGTGGATCTGGCCTTAAGGTGAAACTCCGGTGCGCCTTGCGGTCCGGTGTCGGTGGCAAATCCAGGGAGCGGAAAATCGTCGCCGCCCGGCGAAGAGCTGTCGTGGACGAAGGTCGCCTTGATCAAGCCGTAGGGTGTAACGCGCAAATTGCCGATGCTGAAGGCAGGCTTGAGACCTTCGCGGGGTAGACCGCCAACAGGAAGGTTGCGAATCGGAGCGATCGCGGGTATGACGGCGGGCGCGTCCGGAGGAGCGGGAGCGCCAGCCGGCAGTGCCGCTGAGACTGGCGCAGAAGAATTCGCCGCAGGCGCGACGCGGGCCGGGGCGCTTACGGGCACGCGGTAAACGGCGGCGACCACACTCCCGCTAGACGCCGCCGTGCTTGAAGCGTTCATCATCCCCGGCGTGCCGACAGTCTGGTCGTAGTCGGCTTGGGTGATAACGCCCTTTGTCAGAAGCAGCTTCGCAAGCTGTTGGTCGGCATCGGCCGGGGATGATGCCAGGTTAATCCGCGCCGCTTCCTCCTCCGTCAGGATGCCTTTGACTTGGAGCAAGCGAACAAGCGGGTTCGCAGCGGGTGTGTTGTCCGGCCGCTGCTGCGCAAGCCCGCGTTGGCACGATGCAACGGTTGTCAACAAACACGCCAGCAGAAACATCACGACCCGATATGGTTTCATCCTCATCTGGATTACCCCCTGAAGACTCGCGATTGGAGTGCGAGTCAGACTCCTCTAAACGTGAAGGACCCACCCCGCTACATATCTACCCACCCTGTGCTTGTCAAGGAATCCTTCATGAGGGCCCGTGGAGGCAGGTCAGAAGTAGGTGCTAGTCTCCTAAGATGATTTGTGCACTAACAACATCAACTTCGGCCAGATATCGTGGACGCCGAACTTCAAACTGCCAATGTACAATCGATAGTCCAGATGCATTGCATTTATAATCTATAACTTGACCCGGATTGCCTGGGCCTATAGGATTCCCGAACCGGAGTAACCCCACCCGGTGCAGAAAAGGCAAGACTATCTATTGGAGCTCGCGAATGGCTCGGTTCTTCTTACAACGGACCAACTGCCAACAGGATTCCCGGGTTTATTTTGCGCTGCTCGACTTGGTCATGGCCCGTTGTTGTTACCCTCTGAAATCCGCAACTCTTTTCGCGTCAACGGTTTCCCGTGGAGTCTCTCCGTTTGTTACAGGATATTCACAATCAGTTGACGTAAATGTAAGACGGGGCCTTTACCTTTTGCCCCGGGGTGGTATGCCTCTGTTCGAATGCACGTTGAACTTTGCTCCAAAGAGAGATGAAATGAAAAAAATAGCTGCACTCACGTTGTCTCTGTTCCTCTCCTGCGGCATCGTTTTTGCCGATACGCCGAAGGACGCCGATGCTCAGCCTGCCAAGCCCGCGCAACCGGCCAAGCCAAAAGCAGCCAAGAAAGCGGAGAAGTCCGACTCGGCGATTGCCGCCCAGATCGAAGAACTCCGGCAGGCTTTGCAGTCCCAGCAAGAACAACTTCAATTGTTGAAGGAAGAGCTTGCCAAGCGCGACCACGAGATTGACGAAGCGCGTGAGGCCGCCGCAGCCGCCAATGCTCGCGCAACGGAGGCTAGCAGCAAGGCCACCGAGACGGTGAACACGACGGCCGAAGTGAAGTCTGAGGCGGTTTTGCTTAACTCCACCGTAAGCGACTTGAAGGCTAGCAATGAAGCCCTCAAGACCGCCGTCGCGACGGAGCAAGCCGAAGCGCAAAAGTCATCCGAAGAGGGGCCGACCACGATCAGATACAAAGGCGTCAGCATTACACCAGGCGGTTTCATCGCGGCGGAGACGGTTTTCCGCCAGCGGGCCACGGGTTCCGACATCAACACTCCGTTTAATAGCATTCCGTATACAGGCAACTCGCTATCAAGGGTTACCGAGAATGCTTTTACGGCTCGCCAGAGCCGCCTCAGCCTGCTCGCGGAGAGCAAAGTCGGCAGCGCCAAACTGACCGGATACTATGAAGCTGACTGGCTTGGCACAGGCGTAACATCCAACAACCGGCAGAGCAACAGCTACGTGTTTCGCCAGCGGATTCTTTATGGGCAAGCCGCATTTGACAGCGGGTGGATCATTACCGGCGGAGAGCAATGGTCCATGGCGACGGAAACCAGAAAAGGGATCACAAACCGCCAAGAAGTACTTCCGATGACCATTGACTCGCAGTACCACGTCGGTTTCACCTGGGAGCGGCAGTACGGCTTCCGGGTTGTCAAGGACTTCGGCGGCAAGTTCGCTCTAGGCGTTTCCGTGGAAGGACCACAGGCGACGATCGGCGGACGAGGGTTTTCTCTCGTTACAACAACGACCGTGGGCAGTGCTTCAGTTGCAACGACCGGGAATGCCTTCGTTTTTGGTCCGGGTGCCGGCGGCGGTTTGTATAACTTCTCCGACACGACCGGATATTCGTTCAACAAAACACCAGACATCATCTTTAAGGCGGCGGCGGATCCCGGGTTCGGACATTACGAACTTTTTGGCGTAATTAGCACGTTCCGGAACAGGGCTTATCCCTGTGGCGTCGTTGGCACGAACGCGAAGGATACGGCCCCTCCGGCGACCCCCACGACGATTCCTTGCCCGGTCGATGGTTCCACGTCGCCAAGTTCGATAGGAGCATTCAACGATACACGAACGGGTGGTGGTGTCGGCGCCAACTTGCGCTTGCCGCTGTTTGCCAAGAAGCTGGAGTTCGCTGCCCAGGGAATGGCAGGAGATGGCATCGGCCGTTACGGCTCGGCGCAGTTGGCAGATCTCACGCTCCGTCCCGACGGCACGCAAGCCTTGATTCGCACAGCTCATGGACTTGGGGAATTCGTGTACCACGCAACCCCGAAACTGGATATCTACTCCGACTTCGGTGGAGAGTATGCATGGCGCGCTGGGTATCAAGGCTATGACAGCATTACGGTCACCAAGACACCAGCTATCCCGGCCACTGCCACAACGCCAGCGGTTCCCGCGACAACAACGACCACGTTCAAACTCAACCAGTTCGGTGGATACGGCTCGCCATTCGCCAATAACTCGGGTTGCAGCACGGAAAACGCGCCGTCAAACCAGCTCACACCATCCGGGGGCGGCACCTGTGCAGGGGACACGCGCATCATCATGGAAGGAACCCTCGGGTTCTGGCATAAGTTGTACCAGGGTCCCAAGGGCGGCCTGCGCTGGGGGCTTCAGTACTCCTATTTCACCAGGACTGGCTGGTCCGGGAACAACGGTGTGGCTACAGCAGTCGGCATTTCGCCCAAGGCCGTCGACAACATGGTGTGGACCTCCTTCCGCTACTATCTTCCATAGCCGCTTTGTGCATAGCGGTCCCGTCCTCCCATGGGACGGAAAAAAGGGGCAGTTCCTTCTGGAACTGCCCTTTTTATTTTTCGTGGGCCTCAACGGAGGCGCCAGAGCGGATGGAATCTGTAGCGTTGCGGACCACGAGATCACCGGGTTTCAGATCTCCGAACACTTCCGTTTTTCCGTTCATAGTGACGCCGCTCTTCACATCAACCCACTCTGCCTTTTCTTGGCGAACGCGAATTACAAACGTGCGCTGTAAGTCTGTGGTGATGGCCGTTACCGGTACGAACATGGTTGGGTAAGCACGGTGTATCGGCCATTCTACATTTGCAAATGTCCCGGGTGTGACCTGAGCGTCGCCATTGTGAAAGTCGAGTTCGACCTGCATAGTTCGCGTGTCTTTATTAATATCGTGCGAGATGCGCGCAATCGGGGCCTGGAATGTCCGTCCCGGATAGGCAGGCACATTGAAAGTTGCTTGCTGGCCTTCTCGAACGCCGCCTACGTAAGCCTCAGGCACGGGAACGACCACCCGCAGGCGGCCGATATTCTCGATCTGAACGATTGGTTGTGTCCCTGCCTGTCCCGATGCGGGCCCAACAAGGGCGCCAGGATGCAGGTTCCGCAGCGTCACGACACCGTCGAAGGGCGCGCGGATTTCTAGATACGATTCAAGCTGAGTGACGGCGCGCAAAGCATCATGAGCTGCTTGAACGTTTTTCGAGGCAGCTTCCACCTGTGCCTTGTCGGCTGCGGCCGTTTGCTCGGCAACCTGGAGATCGTTGCCTGCAACCACACCAGGTGTCTGAGCTGCCGCCGCCAAATGCACATAGGTTCCTTGGTCCGAAGCCAGTTTTGCCTTCGCGGAACTGAGTTGCGCCTCGGCTCCTTGCACGCTCGCCTCTGCCTGCGCTCTCTGTGCGAGTAGCTCGGGGGCGGAAAGGCGGATGATGAGTTCACCGGAATGCACGCGGGAACCACGATCAACACTTATCGTGTCCAGGAAACCCGTCACCTTCGGGTAGATATCCACCACTTCGTAAGGGATAATCTGTGCGGGCAGCGACAGCGTGGTATCAAGTTTCTCAGATTCGACCGCGGCAACATTGACCTGTTGCGGAGTCCCCGCCGCGGACGTTGAATTTCCGCTGCGCGCGGATGGGTTGTCACAACCCGCGAAAACGAAACCGAATACAAAGATCACGAAAAGCAATCTCATTGCGAGGCCTCCGGCGATTTTGCAAATGGGCTGTTCGGATCCTCTGGATCGAGTGAAGGTGAAACCAAAGAGGCACGGCGCTGCACAAGCGAAAAGACCGTCGGCAGGACGAGCAGTGTGGCCAAGGTCGCGGCGAACAGGCCGCCAATAACTGCTCGGCCGAGCGGGGCGACTTCCTCGCTGCCGTGCCCAATCGCTAGCGCCATCGGAGTCATTCCTGTGATCATGGCAAGGCTTGTCATAAGTACGGGACGGAGACGCTCGCCAGCTGCGTTTCGTGCTGCCGTCTTTGCATCCGCCCCGGCTTTCCGATTCTGTTCGGCAAAAGTCACCAGCAAGATTGCGTTCGCGACAGCGACGCCAATCGCCATGATCGTTCCCATGAAGCTCTCAAGGTTAAGACTTGTTCCTGTAAAGAGGAGCATCAGGATGGCGCCAGCGAGCACTGCGGGAATACTAGACAGTACGATGAGCGAGAGCCGGATGGACTCGAAGTTTGCGGCGAGCAATAAAAGGATCACGAAGACCGCAATGGCGAGACCCACGCTCAGGTTTCCGAAAACTTGGCGCATTGCGCTTACCTGTCCGCGTACCTGGGCGGCCACACCGCGCGGAGGAGCACCGGCTCGTGCAATCGCCTGGTCGATAGCTTGGGCAGCGTGGCCTAGATCGTTCTTCGCAAGATTGGCCGAGACGGCGATCATCCAAAGGCCATTCTGGCGATCAAGTTCTCCTGGTACATTTCCCGCGCGCACCGAGGCCACTTCGGTGACCAGTGGATGGGCCCCAGTGGCGCTTGCTACAGGTATGGTTTCGATATCCTTCATCGAAGTCATTCGTGCCTGAGGCACCTGGACTTGTACTTGGTAGCTGACCCCGGAATTCGGATCGCGCCAGAAATCAGGTGCCACGAAGCGGCTCGAAGCTGTCGCTGAAACAACCGCTTGGCCAACCTGGTCGGCGGTCACACCAAGTTGGCCGGCCAATACGCGGTCCACACTGATATTGATGGACGGGTAGTGGAGTGGCTCTTCGTAACCAACGTCACGCAACTCGCCAATTTTCGGAAGCTCCTGCATCACGCGCCCGGCGTAGCCCAGAACGTCGTTATACTGCGGCCCGGTGACTGCGACCTCTACGATCGAAGGCGTTCCAAAGTTCAGGATCTGGCTAATCAGGTCGCCTGGATCGAACGAGAAATGAGAGCCAGGAAACTCCTGCGGTAAGCGCGCTCGCAGCTTTTCCTCCAAATCGTGAACCGAAATCGTGGCGTCAAGCCGCAGAGCAATGTTCATCACCGCCTCGTGTGGCCCGCTCGTCCAGAGAAAAACGGAATTGATGGGATACGAAGAACCCTGAGTTCCTACATAGCTGAGTGTCAGGTCAATATTGCCGGATCCGGCTTCGCGATTAATCACCTCTAGGATTCGCCGCGCCATGTCTTCGGTTACCGGGACGCGAGTCCCCTCAGGCGCATCAAACCGCAGGCGGAACTGGTTTGCGGCCGACGATGGAAAGATTTCTCGTGGAAGTCTTGGACCGATGAAGACCACTATGGCGATTGCGACAACCGCATACGTGCTCAGCAGAATCGCCGGAAAGGCCATGAGACGATCCAGCCAGGAATAGAACCGTTTGCGGAAGCGGTCGAACTGACCCTCGGCAGCGCTTGTTCCGCGAACCTTTTCTGCCTTAAGCAGCCAGTTCGAGAGCACCGGCACGAGCGAGCTGGAGAGCAGATACGATGCTCCCATCGAAAACCCGACCGCAAGCGAAAGCGGCACAAACAGAGAGCGCGCCGGTCCTACCATGAAGAACGATGGGAGAAAGACGGCGAGTACGCACAACATCGCAAGAAGGCGCGGGATAGCGACCTCCCTGCTCGCCTCCAGGACCGCTCTGGCTTTTGGCTCACCCGCTGCCAGATGCACGTGAATGTTCTCGAGAAGCACGGTCCCTTCGTCCACTAGCACGCCTATAGCGAGCGCAAGCCCGCCCAGAGTCATGATGTTGATGGTTTGACCCGTCGCCCATAACGCAACGACCGCCACGAGCAACGCAAATGGGATCGTGATGACGACGATGAGTGAGCTGCGCCAATCGCGCAAGAACAGAAGCAGACTGAGGCCAGTGAGGAGCGCGCCGAGGATTCCTTCGCGCAGGACGGAAAGGAGCGCGTCGCGCACGTATTGGGATTGGTCCAATTCGTATGTGATCTTGATGTCTTCCGGAATGAGCGATTGGAAGCGAGCGAGACTTGCGCGGACTTCCTCTACGACGGTTACCGTCGAGGCATCGGGACGCTTCGTTACCGGAATGTAGATGGTTCGCTTGCCGTTCAACAAAGCATAGCCTGCGAGAATATCGGAAGAATCCGACACCGTGCCAACATCACGCACATACACTGATGGGCCTGAGCCCGTGCGCAACGGGATGTCCAGCAAGTCTGTGATCTGGGTGACTGTCGAGTCCGTGGTAATCAACGTCTGATAGTCCCCGATATTGGCATTGCCAGCGGGTTGAATGCTGTTGCCCGCGAGCAGTGCCTGAACCACGCTTTGGGGTGACAGTCCCTGGGCACGCAGTTTGTTGGGATCGACATTTATGACAATGGTTCGTTGGTTGCCACCGAATGGTGGCGGAGAGGAAACTCCCGGCAGCGTGGCAAAGACCGGCCGGACACGATTCAAGGCGAGGTCCTGGATTTCTCCTAGGGTACGCGATGGACTCGAAAAAACCAGATACCCCACCGGCAGCGTGCCCGCGTCGTAGCGGATCACAAAGGGCGACACGGTGCCTGGGGGCATAAAGGCGCGAGCGCGGTTGACGTACGAAATCGTCTGAGCCAGCGCCTGGCTCATGTCCGTACCAGGATGGAATGTCAGTTTGATCAGAGCCGTGCCCTGAATCGATTTCGCCTCCACGCTCTCGATGCCGTTGATATAAAGGAAATGATACTCGTAGTAGTACGAAAGAAATCCTTCCATCTGCTGTGGACTCATGCCGCCATAGGGCTGCGCAACGTAGATGACCGGTAGATCCAGGTCAGGAAGAATGTCGATCCGCGTCCGCAGCAACGCCGGCACAGAACAAAGAACCAACGCCAGAACGATTACCATCACCGTAATCGGTCTCCTCAACGCCGCACGAATCAGCCACATCGTCAGAGACCTCCCGGCGTCTTCTGGTGCAGAAACTGGAAGAAAGGCTGCAGATCGCCTTGGGCAGCCGTGACCGATGCCAGGTCGTTCCACACGGCAAGGCGGGCAAGTGCGTCATCGATCTCCGCTTGTACCAGTAAGCCTTGCGCTTCCGCTACCTCCACGATGCTTGCCAGTCCGGCTTTGTATCGCTCACTCGCCTGCGTCTCAGCGTCTCGCGCCGCGCGAAGTTCGATAGGCGTGTTCTCTGCCACCCGTCGCGCACCCTCCAGCGCGGCTTGCGCTTGCCTTAGCTGCCCGGTCAGGTCATCGAGAGTTTGATCGTAACGTGCACGTTCAGCACGCTCATTCGCAGCCGCGATTTGTTTTTGGGCTCGAATGGAAAAAATGTCGAGGGCTGGGAAAGTTACTGTCAGACCGGCGGCCCAGTTGGATCGCTCCAAACCCAAACCGTTCAATCCCGTCTGAGTTGTGCCATCGGTGTTCGCCCCGGTCCCGCGTCCATAAATCGTAGATTGAAAGTAGAAGCGAGGGTAATAAGATCGGTCCAGAATGTGTTCTTGTTCGCGGATCAGATCGACTCTCGCTTGCTCGGCCGTAGCGAAGGGGTGTGAAGTAACAGGAGAAGCGGCGGGACCGGAGTCTGGCGGTGTTCCTAGAATTGACTCTGGATCTATATCTACCGCGTCGGCAGGGATCACGAGAAGGTCCGCTAGGACGGCGCGGCCAACCGCCTGCGCCTGCTCTGCCTGAATAAGCTGTGTGCGTGCTATTGCTAGCTCTGCATCTGCACGAGAAGCATCAGCTCCAGGCCTCAGCTCATTTGTCACCAGCACATGCACGGAGTTCGCAAAGACCTGCCGCCGTTCGAGATTTGCTTTCGCCGCCGCGACCCTTTGCTGGGCGGCGGCGAGCGTAAAAAATGCATTGGTGACTGCAACGGCGACATCCAGCCGCGTCACCGAGACTTCGGAGTTCGCCAGACTTTGCCCAGCCCGCGCCGCGTTTACCGTTGCTGCTCGCCGGCCGAAGTCAGCGGGTTCCCAGCTGAAGAGCAGCCCCGCGGCGCTGCCCCAAACAGAATCGTTTGAAGCGGAGGATAGAACCGGGCCCGAAATGGGCGAAATAACCGGGTTGGGGAGTAGGAGGCCGAAAATGTTATTGCGCGTCGCTCGGTTACCTTGCCACAGCATGTCGGCGCGCGGAAGATAGTTGGTCTTCGCCAGGCCCACCCCAGCCCGTGCGGCATTCGCTTGCTCCAGCGACGCACGAACAGCCGGATAGTGCTGGAGCGCATAGTGCACTGCATCTTCCAAACGCAGAACCGCTGGTGGTGCGGCGCTCGTCTGTCCAAACGAGGGGCTCGGAGAAAGCACAACAATCGAAACAATCGTGGCGCAAATTATAACCAACTTAGGTGGACTCGTAATCACGATTTTCAACCCTCCCCGCTGCGCAGGCGTCTCAATCCGACTGTCATCGACTTAATCTTTGCATCCCGGCTTTCACTCAAGCAGTTCACCCAAGAGCAACTTCACTTTCTCTCGGGCCTTCGCGAGCGCTTTCAGGCCCCTTGCTGTCGCGCGATATACTCTGCGGCTTCTCCGGCCCAAACGAATTCTCTCGGAACGCAACAAACCTCTTGATTCAAGCCCATGGAGCATTGGATAAAGCGTGCCCGCACTCAACTTGTAACCATGGCGCTGCAACTCTTCGATCATGCCGAGACCGAATATGGGCTCCTTACAAGCGTGGTAGAGGATGTGAATGCGAATCAGGCCTGAAAGGAACTCTTGGCTTCTGGTGGACTTGATTTCCGTCAATTGCATAAGTATTATCGATATCCGATATCGTAATTCGATTATACCTATCTAGACTAATCTTCTCTTCTTGTCAATGTGAAGAGAACTGCATCCCGGAAGTGTTGCAGCGTGCAACGTGATTTCAGACGATGGCCTCATTTGGGTGAGTGCCGAAGCAGTCGGCGAGTCTGGTGGTCAATGCCGTTTGGAAAGTCAATCAATGCCTGGCGAGAACTCATCTGCGCCCAGCAGCTTGACCCGTACGCCTATTACGGCGGGGAATACGCCGCACGGACGGACTTCACTTACCTGAATGCTGCCGGTTTTCCCGGTGGGAGTAGGCTTCGGTTCGCCGCTCTTCAACAACTCGGGCTGCACGACGGAAGGGTTCCCCTCTTCAACGGCAACCAACTCCAGCCCTACCGCGCCCGCCAGTACAGGCACTTGCACCGGCGACGTTCGCGTCGTTTGGGAAGGGACGCTTGGTTTCTGGCACAACATCTACAGCGGTCCCGAGGGCCGGCTCCGCTGGGGCATTTAATACTCTTACTTGACCAAGATTGGCTGGTCGGGAGACAACGCCAGCGCTACAACCGGCGCTGTGGAGCTGCCATTGCTCCCAAGGCCGTCAACAATATGGTGCTTACCTCTTTCCGCTATTACCTGCCGTAGTTCAGGCGGGAAATTGCAGCACGTCCCTCCCCCAAGGACGGACAAAGGGCAGCTCCTCACCGGGCTGCCCTTTTGTTTTGTTGCATTTAGGCGCTTGAAAGCAGTGCCCGGCGATTCAACGAACTGTCCCGGGTTTGTAACAATTCAGTAACAATCAGGAGCCAGACTTGCCTCGATTCTAAAAACCCGAATGAAATGAGCGGAGGATTAGCTATGAGGCGAATCTCTGTATTGGTACTCCTTGTCCTGGGTGTCGCAGGAGTTCTTTGGGCGGATTCCCTGGCCATCAACGGCGCGGGCGCGACCTTTCCCTACCCGATGTATTCCAAATGGTTTGATGAGTACCACAAGAAGAATGGTAACGTTCAAATCAACTATCAATCGATCGGATCCGGCGGAGGCATCAAGCAAGTCACCGAGGGCACCGTCGATTTTGGCGCTTCCGATGGTCCCATGAATGACGAGCAGTTGAAGGCCTACCAAGACAAGCACGGGTCCGCGATCCTTCACTTTCCGACTGTTTTAGGCGCGGATGTGCCCGCGTACAATATCCCCGGTGTCACCATCGAGTTGAATTTCACTCCGGAAGCCATCTCCGGGATTTTTCTGGGAAAGATCACCAAGTGGAATGATCCTGCGATTCTGGGCACCAACAAAGGCGTCAACCTCCCGGGCAACGACATCGTGGTGGTTCACAGGTCTGATGGCAGCGGCACAACCTACATTTGGACCGACTATCTCTCGAAGGTCAGCGACGAGTGGAAAACCAAAGTCGGCAAAGGCACATCAGTGAACTGGCCAGTGGGCTTGGGTGGCAAGGGTAATGAAGGCGTCGCCGGCACTATCAAGAACACGCCGAACTCCTTTGGCTACGTAGAGTTGATTTACGCTATCCAAAACAGCATGCCGTATGGCCGGGTCAAGAACCCCGCAGGTGCATTCGTCAAGGCAGACCTTGCGAGCGTCACTGCCGCTGCGGCCGGTGCCGCGAAAGATATGCCCGCGGATTTTCGCGTCTCCATCACCAACGCTCCTGGAAAGACTGCTTATCCCATTTCCAGCTTTACCTGGCTGCTGATCCCTGCGAAGTTCTCAGATGCTTCGAAGCGCGATGCCATTAAAGGTTTCGTGAAGTGGATGTTGAGCGACGGTCAGAATTACACCGAAGCTCTTTCCTATGCCAAGCTCCCCAAAGAAGTTGTCGCCATGGAAACAAGGGCTCTGAATAACGTTCAATAACGTGGCGACTACTAGCACAACTGTTCCAGGCGCGGGCCCCGTAACGGGCTCGCGCTCGTTTCTCTCCCGCCTCCGGGACGGGGACGAAATAGCCCGCCTGGTTACTTTGCTATTTGCGGCATCCGTGGTGCTGATTACCGTCCTTTTGGTCTACGAGTTGTGGTTGGGTTCCGTACTGCCTCGTCATAAATTCGGTTTGAACTTTTTCCGCACTTCGGAGTGGGACCCCGTCTTTGACCATTTTGGGGCGGCACCGTTTATCTATGGCACGCTCGTTACCTCTGCAGTTGCCCTGTTGATAGGCGTACCACTAGGGATCGGAGCTGCCATCTTTCTCGCAGAACTGGCCCCTCCGCGAATTTCCGATACGCTCGAGTTCTTCATCGATTTGCTGGCGGCGGTCCCCAGCGTGATCTACGGCATTCTAGGCGTCTTCATTGTCGTGCCCTTAATGCGCCAATATGTCGATCCCTGGCTGAAGAGTCTGTTCGGCTATCTTCCACTATTTCAGGGCCCGATGTACGGCGTAGGTTTTCTTACGGCGGGGATTGTGCTCGCCATTATGATCATTCCGTACATTATTTCAGTTTCTCGCGAAGTATTGCTTTCCGTCCCGCGGGACCAGCGAGAAGCGGCACTCGCTCTCGGAGCCACGCATTGGGAATCTACCTGGAAGGTTGTGGTTCCTTTCGCCCGCACGGGCATTCTCGGTTCCGTCTTTCTCGCTCTCGCGCGCTCGCTCGGCGAGACTATGGCTGTCGCCATGGTCATCGGTAACGACCCCAAGATTAGCGCCTCGCTCTTTGCCCCGGGCTACTCCATCGCCGCGGTTATTGCCAATGAGCTTGCCGAAGCCACCAGCGAACTTCACACCCAATCGCTCATTGAGCTGGGACTTGTGCTTTTTCTCTTAACTTTTATCCTGAATGGGCTTGCCCGAATTCTCATTGTCGTTACTTCGCAGCGGGGCGCCGGAACGGCACGCGCATGAACGCCCGTCTGCGCTGGCGCAAATTCGTAAGCGGCTTCATGCTGACCATGACCGGAGTCTGCGCCGCCCTCTCCGTCTCTGCACTGTTTCTGATTCTCGGCTACCTGGTCGTCCGCGGCGGAACCTCTCTTAACTGGGCCTTTTTTACGAAATTGCCCGCGCCCGTCGGGGAAGTCGGCGGTGGCATGGCCAACGCCATCGTTGGCAGCGCGAAACTGCTTTTCATTGCCACCTTGGTGGGCGTTCCCATCGGATTCCTTGGCGCCATTTACCTTGCGGAATTCAGCGGGAGCAAGACAGCGTTTGTGGTGCGCTATGCCGCCGATTTGCTGAACGGCGTTCCTTCGATCGTCATCGGCGTTTTCGCGTATAGCATTGCCGTTTTGCCCTTCAAGCGTTTCTCTACGCTTGCCGGGGGCTTTGCTCTCGGACTGATGATGATTCCGATCACCCTGCGCAGCACCGAAGATTTTTTGCGGTCCGTTCCCAGCAATCTGCGTGAAGGCGCGATGGCTTTGGGAGCCAGCAAGTGGCGGATGATCGCCACGGTGATCGTTCCGGCCGCCTATCGAGGGATTTTGACAGCCATTCTGCTGGCGTTTGCCCGCGTTGCCGGGGAAACCGCTCCGCTTATTTTCACGGCCCTGGGCAATAGCTTCTGGAGCCCCGGCTGGACGCAGCCCACGGCCTCTCTTCCGGTCACCATTTATAACTATGCGCTCTCTCCGTACGAAGATTGGCACCGGCAGGCATGGGCTGGCGGCTTGGTCTTGCTGGTCCTGATTCTTGTGATTAACATTATTGCCCGGGGAATCTTGGCCCGGGGTATTTCGGTTTCGAGGTCCTAACCCATGCACGCGTCTGTGAGGCCCGCTGTGTCCGTAAACATACCGCCAACAGCCGTAACGAACACCGCGGCCCGTGATTCCACCGCGGCGCTCTCCATGCGCATGACCATCTCCAAGGTCAACTTCTATTATGGCAGCAAGCAAAGTTTGTTCGATATCAGCATGGGCATCGCTACCAGTAAAGTCACCGCGCTGATTGGGCCTTCCGGTTGTGGCAAATCGACGCTCCTGCGAACCTTGAACCGCATGCACGAAACCATCAGCAATGCCCGCCTCGAGGGCGAAATCATGCTAGACGGCCAGGACATCCTGAAACAGGACGTTACGGCCCACCGCCGCCGTGTTGGGATGGTTTTTCAGCGCCCCAATCCTTTTCCCAAATCGATTTTTGACAATGTGGCGTATGGCTTGAAGATTAACGGCTCCAAGACGCCGATTGCGGAAGCGGTGGAAAAGAGCCTTCGTCACGCCGCTCTCTGGGACGAAGTGAAAGACCACCTCCATAAGTCCGCTTACGAACTCTCTGGAGGCCAGCAGCAGCGCTTGTGCATTGCGCGCGCCCTGGCCGTGGAGCCGGAAGTGCTCCTGCTGGACGAGCCGTGCTCCGCGCTCGATCCCATCAGCACGGCGAAAATCGAAGAACTCCTGGTGCAGTTGAAGGATCTCTGCACCATCGCTATCGTTACGCACAATATGCAGCAGGCTGCGCGTGTCAGCGATTTCACAGCATTCCTGCTGGTCGGCCAGCTTATCGAGTTCAACCCGACGCCACAGTTGTTCACGACGCCGGGTGATCCGCGAACGGAGGCCTACATCACCGGACGTTTCGGATGAGTTTCATACGGCTGTAGCCGGGGACTGTCACCGATAGCCTGGTTGCCGAGGGCGGCAGCGACCTGGTTTTGCTCTTGTAACGGGACCGCACTGAGGGGAAAAGTTTCATGGAACGCCACTTCGAAAAAGACCTGAACGAGCTGAAAGAGCGGCTGCTGTGGATGGGCAGCCTCGCGGAGCGCTCCGTGCACCAGTCGGTTCAGGCGGTGCTGGACACGGACGAACAGACCGGTAAACGCGTCCTCGAGGAAGAAGACGCCATCAATGAATTGCAGATGGAAATCGACGACCGCGTCGTCCAGTTGCTTGCGCTGCATCAGCTCATGGCCACCGATCTCCGCCTGGTCTTGGCGATTTCGCGCATCAACAACGATCTTGAGCGCATCGGCGATCAGGCCGTCAACATCGCCCAGGGTGCGCTGCGTATCCTGCGCCACCCTCGCGTCAAGCCGTACGTCGACCTTCCACGCATGAGCGAGTTGGTGGAGGAAATGGTGCGCAATGCCTTGAACGCGGTGGTCCGCAGGGACATCGAGCTGGCGCATAAGGTTCTGGCCACCGACGACCAGGTGGATCATTACCGCGATCAGATTTTCCGCGAATTGCTTACGTACATGATGGGCGATTCGAGCGTGGTCTTCCCCGCCTTTGAGTTGATCCTTGTGGCCAAGAACCTCGAGCGCATCGGCGACCACGCCACCAACATCGCCGAGGACGTCATCTACATCGTGCAAGGCCAGGACGTCCGCCACCCCACCGTCGACCGCCGCTGACCTTAGTCGATTTTCACCGGCCCCATTGCTTCGCGCATGGCGTCGAATGCCACGGAATTGACGCGCGTCCCATCGAATTGGTGATCGGGGTACTGCTTCAGGAGCTGGACAGTGAGAAAACTGCCGCGCAACAGCGCGGAGTCATGGTTGGACCAGAGCTTGCTTGTAGAGCGGGTCCCGTAGCGCTCGATAATCATCCTCATAAAAGTCGGCGCTTGCCGCGGATCGTAGCCATGCTCGATCACATTCTGCAGCCCCAAGCGGTCCGCCTGATTCTCCAGCTCGCGCTGGTGTCCGTTGATGACGGAAATCATACCCAATTCGGCCATGTATAGCCCGAGGTCGCCAATGAAAGCGCCTGCGGCTATTCCGGCGATAAGAAGGCCGATGCGTTGCGGCCTGGTTTCGTGGACTTCCCTCCAGTAGTGAACCTGCAAGACGTGGGAGATTTCGTGGCTCAATACGAAGGCGAGCTCAGCTTCGTTATCCACGGCGCCTAACAGCGCGGTATTGACGAGCACGGTGCCGTCCGGGAGAGCGGCAGCGTTGATGCTGGAGTCCTCAATCACGAAGAAGCGGAATTCCAGTGCCTTTGTCGTTCCCTTGTTACCCGCAGGCAGCAGCGAATCCCCGAGATCGGAAACATACGTTTGCACGGCTTTGTCGGGGAAAAGCTTCATCCGGCCATCCACTTTTTTGCCGCGCCGGAACTCCAGTATGTCGATTCCCGTTTGAGGATCCTTTGCGCGCACGACTTCTAGACCATGCGGCATCTTGTAGGCATCGACCGGCGCCGGAGTCCCCAATTCCACCTTTTCTGCCGAGATCTTGCCGTCGGCAAGCCGCGTTCCCTGATATTCCACGCGGTAGCCTGCCAGGCTGCCGCGAGTGCCAGCATCCGGTGCGGCATCCGCAGGTTTTGCGTCGCCGCTGACACTTGCGTTCACAACGGAAGGCTCGGGCGCGGCCCACGTGCGCCTGGTCTTGGAATCCAACAGCAGCGATTCGCCATCTGCCTTTAGTTGTGCCGGTTCGCCCGCCTTTATTTTGTCCGCTTCCTTCGGCTCTTCCTGTAGGTACGCGGTATAGTGAATCTGTTTGTCCAGCAATGCCATGTCGACCGTCAATTTTTCTGCTGCAAATTGATGATGGGCGGTCCAAGTTCCTTCCGCTTCGACAAGCATTCCGGCCGACAATTCAGCAGCGTTGACCGGCCGTTCCCCTGAGTTGTCGTGGGCCACAATTTTCGCGGCGCCGACGTGAATCTGATCATCTAGGATGGCTACAGTCGTGCTATCGATGCGTGCCGTGAGGTATCCGTGAACTTTCAGTTTTGGAGGCGGAGTCCCCGCCCGGGCGTCCCGTGGAGGGAATCCTGCCTGCAGCAAAAGCCAGGCACAGAAAAGAACTTGCCCTGCATGCTGGCTGCGGATATGTCTTCTGATGCCCATGGTCGAATCCTTGGGGAATCCACCGGCTCTGCCTATTTCGCGGCGGCCTTATCCTTCAATGCATTCTTGAGCTCTTTGACGATTTGCTGCGCGGCTTCCTTCGCCAGCACTTTGTCCTTCCATCGCGGCGAAGCGCGCACGTGAATTTGCGGACTAATGACCACGCTCTGGTCGTCGCGTCTCTTCACGATGGTATCTACTTTCAAGCTGCGCCAGCCCGCCGTGAATCCGATAAGCGCATCTTTCACGGCGCTGCCCTTCTTGTATTCGGTGATGTTGCCTTCGATCAGGATGGAGGAAGGGGAGTCCGCAGCGTCTACCACTTCGCCCTCGCCGACGACCTGACCGAAAATCTTTGCCTTGGTCAATTCCGCGCGCAATTCCGCATAGAGATAGTCAGTGAACTCCGGCGACAGCTCTACGCCTTCCGCCTTGGTAAAGTGCTTTGCTTCCACGGTTTTGAACTGGGCTTCCTTGTCTTTGGCCCATCCCGGCAGCGCCGCCGCGAAAACTGCGGCCACGGTGACTATTCGAAGTAATCGCATTGTTGTGCTCCTCTCTTATCAAGCCCTACTGTGCTTTGCTTCTTTCTGTTTCCCATCGCTTGTCCGTCAGGGGTGCCATCAGCGTCGCTTGCGGCTTGGCTTCGGGAGGTACGTCCAGCGCGGCAATTGCATCCCGCAATTTTTCCCCGCGGAGCAAGTTGCGCAGCGCATCCCCAAAAGCGTTGTCGATGTCCTCTAATACATTTTTCTGAAGATTCTTCTTGAGAACGGCAACTTTAGCGATGGAAGTCCCCGCTGCGGAGACCTGCTGGGATTTTCCTGTCTTTGGATTTTTCACCACCACGGCCAGCTCCACTTTGCCAAAAAAGTCCATTCCCGAGCTGTCGCTCAATCCAAAACGAAAAAGATAAACGGTCAGGAGAAAATCAGCGGATTCTCGGTCTGGGGCCAGCATGTTCGCGGACTCCAGGCATTTCGCCAGGCCTTCGCGAGCGATGTCCACGGGAGTGCGGTCCAGGAAGACTCCTTTGCGTGGCTTGTACACCAGCATAGGCTGGGCATTGCCGGAGCGGTCGGTCACATCCGCTACGAAGAATTTGAACGGCCGTGCGAACGCCTGTGGCTTCACCATTTCAACGAGTTCCACATGAATGGTGTTTTCCGGCGTGGGCTTGGGATCATCGGCTGACAGGGCGTCGAAACTGCAAAAAGCAGCTATGAATACTCCCGTGCTGATGAAGCGAACACTTCGGGAAGCCATCCGACCTCCGCCGTCCCCCTGGATATTGGTCGACCCTCTTCTTGGAAGGCACCACGCGCTGCGGCGTTTTCCAGGTGGCTTGAGGCTATCCCGAACAGGAATGCCTGGCAAGCGACACAGAGCGACATGCAACCTTCCGGCTTGACTTTCGGTGGTGCGGAACCCTGTCTAGTCGCGGGCGATCGCCAGAATGCCGCCAGCAGCGCGAGTAGACTGAGTCCAGACAGCAGGCATCCGACGCTGCGGTCGGGGGTCCTGGCAAAGCGCATCATCACGTGTTGCGTTCCAGAAGGTAGAGGGAGAATCACTTGGGCTGTTCCATCGGGGGCTTCCGGCGTCACCGGTTGTCCGTTGACGGCCACCCTCCAAGCGGGATAATTCAGCACCCGCACCGCGAGCCGCAAAGGTTCGCGCGAATCGACACGAATTTCACGGTCCTCGCCATTCCAGCGCTCCACGCGAATCTCGGCTCCCGGCGCATGCTCGGAACCCTCGGCTGGGAGCACCTGCAGTTGAGGCGCATTCTGGGGCAAGTTGTAATGATCATCCCCAGCCGGGTCGTACTCGTCAGTGCCCTCAAATCCCTGACCGTCCGCGATCGCATCCTGTAAAGAGGGGATGTCGTCCGAATCCCACCAGGCTTTTTGCACGAGGAAAACGCCCGTGCCCGTAACGGCCACCGCCGCAACTGCGCACCAAATCCAGGCAGCTCTCCTTCGCGCGGCAACTGCCGCTCCAAAATAGGCGTAAGAAAGCGCGAGAAAGCCCATCCAGCGCCAGGGAAACTGTACGAACCTGAGCTTGGGAAGATACGCCCAGAAGGGGTAAGCAGGACGAACCATGAGGATTGCGGCCGCGGCTCCGAGCAGCAGGAAGGCTCGCCACAGCTCTCTCCTGTCCTCCAACATCGCGCCATGGTTCATGTTGCGATAGGCAATGAGCGCCGCCGTGGCCGCCAGTAACATGAGCAAGACCGCCGCACTTGAAGCAATCCAATTGAAGATGTTGTGTTCCGGGTCGTTGATCTGCGTGTAGAGGAAATTCTGCGATGGCTCCAGACCAGAAGCTAGAGCTCCTACAATATTCACCCAGCGTTGCTCATAGGCGGCGGGCACGAGATAAAAGCACGCCACGCCAAGCCCCAACGCCAAGCCACCGCACCCGTAGACAAACGGCCGCAAGGACTTTTTCCGAAGCGCCGCCCACAGAAAGAGCAGCGCCAAGCTGTAACTGGCCATCACGCCGGCGGGTGCGTTGCTGAGCCACACGGCAGCAAAGAGCAAAGCGAAAATGGCCATCGTCCTTCCTAAGGATCGCCATTGATTTTCGATCAGGCCGCACAATTGAATCGCTGCCAGCACCAATATCGGCAAAAACGCACACGCCAGCAGCTCTGCAAAATCGCTGCGCATATAAATGATCAGCAGCGCATACGGATTCGCGACATAGCAGGCGGCGGAAAGGGCCGACGCTCCCGGAGAGAAAAATCGCCTCGTCAAAGAAAACATCGACAGGCCCGCCAGCGTTTGCGTCAGCAAGATGAACGCGCCCGGCACGGCATTCCCGGGCAGAACGAGGCTTAGCGCGGCTCCAAGCATCCAGGAAAGCGGTGGGTAGAAAATAAACCGCGGTTCTCCAAAACCATAGTTGGCCCACTCGGTCCAACGCGGATAGAGAATTCCCTCTTTCCACTGGCCTGCAGCATCCAGCCAGGAGGACGCGTGGAAGGAAATATCGTGCCCGGAAGCGTTCCCGCGCCAAAAGAACGGTGACACGAGGAGCAGCGCAATTCCTGCGGAGACCACAAGGGCGAGGGCCCACGAGCGAAAGCCATTCGTATCGTCATGGCTGAGGGGAACTTTGGCAGGAGATGTCATCGAGTGGTCATGCCATTGTAACCGGGCAGGAATCTGGCCTCAGGTTTCGCTCTCGCCCGTGCGCCAGCCGGGCAGTTGAGCGATAATACACGCGCCCATGAGCACTTCCAATACGACGGTCGAGCCGATCATTGAGGCGCGCAAGCTGGAGAAGTCCTATCCCCAGCCCGATGGCAGCTGCATCCAAGTGATTGCGGCGACAGATCTCGCTGTATATCCGGGCCAAATCATCGCGCTGCTTGGCGCCTCTGGGTGCGGCAAGTCCACGCTGCTGCGCATGCTAACGGGACTTTCTCCGGCAAGCGGCGGCGGAGTGTACTGGCACGGCCAGCCGGTCCACGACGAGTCGCCCAACGTCTCGATTGTCTTTCAAAGTTTTGCGCTGTTTCCCTGGCTCACGGTTATCGAAAACGTAGAGGCTCCGCTGGAGGCGCGCGGCATGCCGGCCATGGAGCGCCACAAGCGCGCGTTGCGCATTCTGGATGCGGTGGGCCTCGATGGTTTTGAATCCGCCTATCCCAAAGAGCTTTCTGGCGGGATGAAGCAGCGTGTGGGTGTGGCCCGCGCCCTGGTCGTGGAGCCGGAAGTGCTCTTCATGGACGAACCGTTCTCGGCGCTCGATGTTCTAACGGCGGAGACGCTCCGGGGTGAGCTTCTTGAGTTGTGGCTCGAGCACAAAATTCCCACGCGCGCAATCTTCATCGTCACTCACAACATCGAAGAAGCGGTCGTTCTGGCGGATCGAATCATCGTGCTTGGCCGCAATCCGGCGCATATCCACGCCGATTTCCAGGTGAGCCTGCCGCATCCGCGCGACCGCAAAAGCCCCGCATTCGTGGAGCTCGTGGATGCGATTTATCGTGTCCTAACGAACCCCGAGCACAAGGACGAAGCGCTACCGCCGCGCACGTACGGCCCAGGAGTTGCCGCCAAGCCTAAACCCGTTATGCTGCCGCACACTCGCCCCGGCGGCCTTGCGGGGCTCTTGGAAATTCTTGCCGATCAGGGGGGACGCGCGGACCTGCGTCGCCTCGCCGATGAACTCAGCTTCGATATTGAAGCGCTCCTCCCCAGCGTCGACACCGCTTCGCTACTGGGTTTGCTCCGCGTAGAGGAGGGCGACGCCATCATCACGGAGGAGGGCTCCGCCTTTGCGCAAGCCGACATTCAAGAGCGCAAAGCCATCTTCCGGAAAGCGGCGCTCGCCAATGTGCCCCTGCTTCGCCAGATGGAACAAGCCCTCAAAGCCAAATCCAACCGCACGCTCAGTGAAGAATTTTTCCGCGATTTGCTTGACGAGCATTTCAGCGAGGAAGAATCGCAGCGCCAGCTCGAGACGGCTATCCAATGGGGACGCTACGCCGAAATTTTTGATTACGATTCCGCATCCGGCAAGCTGAAGCTCACCGAGGCTTGATCTCGCCGTGCCCGCACCCGCCTCCGTCGTACCAGAAACAACTCCTCTTCCCCCGGCTTTCATGCGACCCGCTGGCTCGCGTTGGAGCTGGGCTTTCCTGATTGACATCGCCATATTTCTCTTCGTTTTTGCGGCAATCTACGGAATCTACGCAGTGGGGCACACTTGGCTGGGCCCCGCCCATCCGCAAGCGCAGATTTCGCAGAATCCACGCGACCTTCCTCTCTACGCGTTTTATTCTCTGTTCCGCATTGTCGTTGCCTACGCGCTCAGCCTAGTTTTTGCGCTCGCCTATGGCTATCTCGCCGCCAGCTCGCGCCGGGCGGAAATCATTCTTATTCCGTTGCTGGACATCCTGCAATCCATTCCCGTATTGAGTTTTCTTCCCGGCGTCATGCTCGCCATGGTTGCCCTTTTTCCGCATAGCCAGCTTGGCGTCGAGCTGGGATCTATCTTGTTGATCTTCACTGGTCAGGTTTGGAATATCGCCTTCAGCTTCTATTCCTCGCTCAAGACCACACCGCGCGATCTCCGTGAAGCCGCGATCATTTGCCGGTTCAGCCGCTGGCAGCGCTTTGCCGAGCTGGACCTTCCTTTCGCCACGATTGGCCTGGTTTGGAACTCCATGATGTCGGTCGCGGGCGGATGGTTCTTTCTAATGGCCTGCGAGATGTTCGTGCTCGGCAATCGCGATTTCCGCCTGCCGGGCCTCGGCTCTTTTCTGCAGACTGCGGCGGGCAACGGCAATACACACGCGATTCTTTGGGGCGTCGCTGCAATGATTGCCGTGGTCGTGCTGCTGGATCAATTGGTGTGGCGCCCTATCATCCTCTGGGCGGACAAATTCAAATTCGAACAGGTGGAAAGCTCCGCTGTTTCTCAAACCACGTTGCTTCACCTTATTGGCCGGGCTTCTCTTGTCATGCGCGCATACCAACGCGTCTTTCGCCCGTTCTTCAATTGGCTGACGCTGGCCTTCACGTTGAGCGCGCGGCGCGCCGCCGAAACCTTTGGTGCGCCCAAGCAGCACAAGCTCCGCCGATTGGCCGGCTACTTCCTTATCGTTGCGGCCTTGATCGGTCTGGGATTTGCCCTTTTTCACGCTGCGCGCGAGCTCTCCGGACTTCGCCACGAGGACTATGTCGAGCTGCTCCAGAGCGCAGCGCTTACGTTTCTTCGCGTCAACTCCGCCCTTATTATCGGCGCCCTCTGGACCGTGCCGGCAGGAGTCGCGATTGGGTCCAATCCGCGTCTTGCACGCATCGCCCAGCCTCTGGTGCAGTTGGCTGCCTCCATTCCCGCTACAGCCCTCTTTCCGATCATTCTTCTGTTCCTGCTTCGCCTTCGTGGCGGCCTGGAATTTGCGGCCATGCTGCTGATGCTCTTAGGAACACAGTGGTACATCCTCTTCAACGTCATCGCCGGCGCCATGGCCATTCCAACGGACTTGAAGGAAGTCGCCCGCATTTTTCATTTCAGCTCGTGGGATCGCTGGCGGCACCTCATTTTGCCGGGGATTTTTCCGTATCTGGTTACCGGTATGGTGACTGCCTCGGGAGGCGCCTGGAACGCCAGCATCATCGCGGAGTACTTTCACTTTCAAGGGCACATTGTTTCGACCGCCGGTCTGGGAAGCACGATCAGCAGCGCCAGTGACGCGGGGCGGTTCGACGTGTTGTTAGCTTCCACACTCATCATGGCTACGGTAGTGGTCCTCATCAACCGCCTGCTTTGGCGGCGGCTCTACCGTTTGGCTTCCTCGCGCTTCAAACTGGAGTAGCGTGACCTTTAGGGTTCGGCTCTCCCTTACAAGCTCTAAGGGTTGGACGCAGCTGCTTTTTTCTCTTCCTTTTTGGGTTCGGCGGGCTTGGCTTCTTCCGGTTTCTCGCCCCAGATGTACTGCGCGAACCACTTTTCGTTCTCTTCCATCACCGCGCGCTGCTGCTTGGGCTTGGTAATGCTGTGGCCGAATCCCTTGTAAACGACCATCTTTACCGGAACGCCGCGGTCCTCCAGCGCTTGGCGCAATTCATAAGCGTTAGGAATCGGCACGCGCCGGTCGTTTTCGCCGTGTTGGATCAGCGTGGGAGTTCGCGCCTTGGCGATGTTGCTGATCGGCGAAGTCTTCCAGTAAATCTCCGGGTCGTCCCAAGGCGTGGCATGCAAATATTGGCGTGTGAAGGGCGTGATGTCCGTGTTGACGTAATAGGTCGACCAGTCGGAAATCCCAGCGCCCACGGAAACGGCTTTGAAGCGGTCGCTCGAAGTGGTGATGTACGCGGAAATGTACCCGCCCTGGCTCCAGCCCATGGCCCCGACGCGATCCTTGTCGACGATGCCTTTGGCAATCAAGGAATCGACGCCCGAAATCACGTCCGCGTAATCTCCGATGCCCAGGTTGCGCACGTTGAGCGATCGGAATTTCTCGCCGTAGCCGGCCGAGCCGCGGTAATTCGGCCGGAGTACCAAAGCGCCTTTGGCGACGAACCGCTCGATGGGATAGTAGCGGTCGGCATTCACGGCTGGCTGATCTAAGCCCGTGGGCCCGCCGTGAATCACCACCAGCAGCGGGTATTTCTTCCTGGAGTCGAAGTCTGGCGGCGTGTAGAGCACGCCTTCGATCGTTGTCCCATCGCTGGATTTCCAGGAGATCACTTCACGCTTGGCAAGCTTGAATGCCTTGAGGTGTTCGCTCATCGCCGTCAGTTTTTTGCCTTGCCATGCCGCGACACTGCTCGTGTAAATTTCGTGGTATTCATTTGGCAGAGCTGCGCGATAAGCCACGGTCTTGTAATCCCGCGAAAACGAAAACGACGAAGCCAGCACGTCTTCCGGAGCGCTCAGCTTCTCAACCGTCCCTGTTGCTGGATTCAGGCGGAACAGGTGCCCCGCCGTCTTCTGCGCTGCCGCGAAGTAAATCCCATCCGGCCCCCAGCCGATCAGGCCGGGATCCTCGTCAAACGTCTCTGTCAGGACCTGCACGGCGCCGCCGTCGGAAGCCACCACGCCAATTCTCGAGTTCGTGTAGAAGAAATACCTCGACCCCGCCGCCGTTTCGAATGCGATCTTCTTCCCATCGGGCGACCAGTGTGGATTGCGGTCTGGTCCCGCTGTACTCACGATTTTCTTCACCGTTCGATCGTTCACCGAAACGGTGTACAAATCCGCCGTCTCGATGGAAATCAAGTCCGGGTCTTTTTGCGCGCTGAACGCGATGCTCGTTCCGTCCGGGGACCAGGAAAAATCTCCCGCACTGAACTTGTCGCCTTCTGTCAGCCGCTTCGGCTCTGCCGGCGTGCTGCTTCCGTTCGAAAACTCCACTAGCCACAGAAGGTTCATCTGGTAGTCCGCGTGGACGATGGAATATTCTCCGTATTTCTCTTTGCGGTCCTTCATCGCTTTGCTTTCCGGGTCGCTCATGGAAAATGCCAGTCGCTTCGAGTCCGGCGCCCACTCGAAATCGTTCACGTCGTTGTCTACTTTCGTTACTTGCTGCGCTTCGCCACCATCCGCTGAAATCACATACAGTTGTTTCTTGCCCTCCGGCGTTCCCGCAAACTGTCCCGGCCGGTCGGAGAGAAACGCGATCCATTTTCCATCTGGTGACCACTCCGCATTCGTGCTCGATTTCTTGGCCGTCGTCAGCGCGTGCGTTTCGCCGGTGGCGATGTCTCCGATCCACAGGTTTCTGTCGAAAGAATTGTCTTCCCAGTTCGTTTTCTGCACCTCGTACACCACGCGCTTGCCGTCTGGCGAGATTTTCGGACTGGAAGCGCTCTGCAACTCCAGCGACTGATCGATGGTCGGCGTGGCCGAAGCCGCGGTGGCGCTCTTCGGGGCCTCTTGTGTAGCGGCTGACAATGCCAGCGGCCCTGCAAGCGCCAGCGCGACGGCCATCAAAGACACTCTGCGTATCACGTTCCACCTTCCCTTTGTTGTTCGCGGAATTTCCTCAGTCTTGACGGTTCCAGAAGAGAAATCCGATGAGAACACCAACCCCGACGATGGCAAATCCAACGTAGACGTGCCACCCATGCAGCAGCGTCGCGGAAGCAATCGCGCCAAGGGCAGAAAGCACCAGCAAAAGGGCAGACTTGCCCGTCGTCAGTTTTTTCTGTTCGACCACTCGCGTTTCACTTCGCTTTGCGGCGATGCCTACCCTGCATCTCCGCAAAGCCTTCCTGACCTTAAGTTCTCGCTAACTCTCGGCTCAGGTACACAATCTGGCCCACGTGATGATACGCATGTCCGGCGCAGCGTACCAGGATTTCGAAGCGATTCCTGGCCTCCGGCTCGCGCTCCGCGGTATACGACCGGCCCCAATCCTGCGGGCCCTGCTTTCGGATCGTCGCCACCACCATGACAATCGTCAGGTCGAACGCCCGCAGCGCCTCATCTTTATGGGGCGGCTGCGGGTCCGTGAATTCACGATTCCGGTCCCGCACGTAACCCGTCTCTGCAATTTGTGCCCCAATGTAATAGTTCAGGTTCCCCGTTAAGTGCAGCACTAGGTGCCCCACGCTGTTTCCGTACGGATATGGCTTCCGCCAGAATTGCTCGTTTGACAGCGGGTCCACCCAGATATGCAGGTGGTGGCGGACATATTCGTAATACGCCGCCATCCCATTTGCAACCGTTTCGTTCAAATCCGCCGCACTCACAAATTCGATGCCCTTCGTTTGCGTTCCGAACGCCGAAAGATATCCCGGTGCATGAAAAAGTCAAGCATTTATGTGCATTTGCTCTGGAGGGGCGCGCCTTTCGGCTCGATCCGCCGCTTGAGTTTCGCAAAACACCGCCCGAAGAGTTCAGATTAAGAAGTATGTGAAGAAATACGCCTCCATACCAATCCTCACGACAGTTCTCCACCACTTTTCCACACGATCTTGGTTGGGAGCACTTCCGTACTATTGACCCTGTTACCGGCGTCCCTCAACACTACGAAGAGGATGGCTCGCTTTTCCGCCTTTTTGGGGCGTCGGGTGGAGGTGCAATATCGCGCCGGTGATATCCTCCTGCCCGCTTCCGGAATCTTTGTCGCCGATTCCGGGCGCTCCATCTTTCTGGAACAAAACTTCGAGCAGAAGGGGCAGCACAAGCATTTTCGCTGGGAGATTCCCTATCAGTGCCTGGTGCGCATTGAGGAAAAACCGGATTCCGGCGCTACGGTGAACGCCGCGGCCTCGACCGCAGAGTCCAAAGCTGCGCCGGAAGCTCCCGTCCCTTCGAAGGCCGAGAAGGAACCTCGCAGTGCCACGGCTACTGCCTCCGCCGGAGCCGCTTCCGGTCTTCTGCCTCTCTCTCACCGCCCCAAGACTGCCTGATTACTGAAAAAATCCCTGGCTGCGGCTTTTCCGCACGTCAATTCGGCTACAATCGTCTCCTCAATTTTAGCTAGATCACGGGCGCGCCGCTTTGGCGCCGTCGAGGAGGCTTCTCTTGAATCCCGCCAGCACAAAAGTCGGAATCATCGGTCTTGGCTTGATGGGCCGTCCCATGGCAATGAATGTCTTGAAGGCCGGCTACTCACTGACCGTCTGGAACCGCACCACCTCGCGCGCGGACGAACTGGTCGCCGCCGGGGCGAAGCTTGCGCCATCCCCGCAGGAAGTCGCCGCGGCTTCCGATTTTCTTCTGACCATAGTCAGCGATCCGCCAGCCATCGAAGAGATCTTGTGGGGCCCGCGCGGCGCCATGCAAGCCATCAAACGCGGCAGCATCTACGTGGACTCCAGCACCGTCTCTCCCGCTCTCGCCCGCAGAATGGCCGCCGCTTGCGCGGAGCGCGGTGCCCGTTTTCTGGACGCGCCGGTAACCGGCGGCGATTGGGGCGCCAAAAAAGGCGAACTGGTTTTCATGATCGGTGGTGATGCCGAAACATTGAAGGAGGCTGAGCCAATCCTGAGCGTCATGGGCAAAAAGCTCTTTCATCTGGGGCCAAACGGCGCCGGGCAAACCATCAAGCTGGCCATGAACCTGATTCTCGCACTCCAAGTTGATGCGCTTGCGGAAGCACTCGCACTCGTCACGCGCGCCGGCATCCAGGGGGAAAAGCTCGTAGAGGTCCTGCAATCAAGCATGGGCCGTTCGGGACTCCTTGACGTGAAGGCCCCCAATCTGCTGAAAGGTGAGTATGTTCCTAGCTTCCCCCTGCGGTTGATGCATAAGGATCTCAGTCTTGCGCTCGAACTAGGCAATCAGCTTGGCGTTGGTTTGCCCGCCACCGCTGCCGCCCGCGAAACCTACAACTACGTTAAAGGCGCTGCCAAAGAAGACCTCGACTATTCCGCCGTCATGAAATTCTGGAAGCGCTGACCTTTTCGCAGCTCCGGTTCACGACGGCTCCCCACCAAGCTGGAAGTGTACGGTCACGACCATATCAACAGCTACGGGCTCTCCATTCAGCAGCGTCGGTTGATACCTCCATTGCTCCAGGGCTTGCATCGCCGCTCGGATGAGAAGGGGGTTCCCGGACACCACATTCATCTCCGTGACCTTCCCTTGTTGGTCGATCACGCTATCGATCACCACGTCCCCGTGAACTCTCGCTATTTTCGCCAACGACGGATAAATCGGCTGCACTTGCCGGATCAATTGTGGCGCCTGCACTTGACCTCCCACGCGGTAAGGCCCTTCGTGCGCCACTCGCGTCGGTTTTGGCGGCGCCGGCACCTTTGCGCTTCCTCCGAGAATCCCGCCCAACACGCCTCCCAATTGTCCACCCGGCACTCCCCCAATGACACCACCCATTACGCCGCTTGAGGCCGCGGGAGGCGCTTCCTCCTTCACCTGCGCGATCCTCTTGGGAATGAATTTTGGCGCAAACAGTTTTCCTTGCGTGAAAAATGACTTCGGCACTCTCGGCATGACGCGCACCGTCGCAGGCGGTAATGGCGGAGGCGGGGGAGGCGGGGCCACCAGCAGCGTCTTCTCGAACTGCGGCATGTTGATCGCCTGCGTGTATAGCAGCGGCACGAGGATGAGCAACGCCACGACGAAACTGTGGCCCAGCATCGAAACAAAGAAATCTGCCCAAGTGCGGGGCCTTTTCAGGTGAAAATTTCCCACCATCCCGTCCGCAAGATGCGTTTCCACCCTGATTCCCGGCTGCCAAGCTGCCTTGCTTCCTTTCCCTCCCGCGTTCTTGGTGCGTGAATCGCCGGGCGTTTCCATAACCAGGCCTTCCAGCTCTTTGTACATCGCCTTTTCCTTTCTTGCGCCGTTGCCTGTACACAGAATGGCTGAGCCGCTCGGCGCAGAATGCCTATGCCTGCGGGTCGGTTTTTCAGTTCGGGGAACTTAGGGAGCAGACGGTGGGAGAAGCTTTTTGCGTTAAGGAAGACCTCAGGAAGAACCTTAAGCAGAAAATGTTCTGTTCGACGGGCGCCGTCGCTTCTTTCGGGACCCTCAAATTCCCGGTCGAACTTGTCGGCCTTTTCTGGTCGGCCCACGGCTCGGGCACTCTCTTAATATATCGTACTACGATATATATGTCAAATTGTCGCGGCTTGGCCGCAGTTGCAGCAGCAAGCGGAAAGTTGGGCATTTGCCGTGCCAGTCCGTTACCATTTCCCTCGTGTTCAATCGTTTCTTGCGTGATTTGCATCGAGGTGTCTCTTGAAAATTGCATTTCTTGGCCTTGGCGACATGGGCCAGGCCATTGTGCCGCGTCTTATCTCCGCCGGTCACACCGTCACGGGTTGGAATCGCACGAAACAGAAGGCCGAGCCATTGTTCAAGCTCGGCATGCTCTGGGCGGATACGCCGCGGGATGTCGCTCGGGAATCGGACATGGTCTTCTCCATCGTTACGGACGCCGCTGCGGTCCGTGC
>CAZGFL010000012.1:0-39443 GCA_964524985.1 uncultured Acidobacteriaceae bacterium | reverse complement strand
TCGTGTGACCTTGCTCGAGGATTTTCGTGCACCACTGGAAACACACTTCGCGGAGGCATCGCTCCAGGTTCGCAATTCTTTCGTTTCCGGGCTCTCCGGAATCCTTTATTCGGTGTCTATTGTGGCGGGAGCCGCTCTCGAATACGGATTGCCGCTCTCGTTCTGGTGTGCTCTCTTGTGGTGGCCGATGCTAAAGCTCTGGCGGCGCCTGCGCCCGAAACCGACAGGAAATGCTGTGGTCGAGGCACCCGCAACCTGAAATGGGACTTGACTTTGAGGCGTTAGACTCCCAGAGCTTTGCTAGTCTTGTTCGACGAGGCCTTTTTCGAGCATTTCTTCGTCGCTGAGCCAGAGGTCGGGGATGTTGGCGGAGCCGAGGCGCAAAACATCCTCAAGAGCTTCGCGGACTTCGCGGAGGCGAAAATCCACGCCAATGCGGTCGAGCAAATCGATGAGGGCTTGGGCGCCTTCGGCTACGACCGGCTTGGGACGCGCCCCTTCGCAGGCCACTCCTAGTTCGACGCGACGGTAAGTCAGCACGTAAAGGGAATTGAGCCCCGCGCCATGGCGCTCAATATGAAGGAAGCCACGGGTTTTGGGTTTGGCCGGGGCAAGCCGGGCAGCTACAGCTGAACCGGAGGGTAGCGCGCTCATCGGATCTCTGTGTTCACCTGTCCTTTGAGCATCAGCTGCAGCCGCTCGTACTGCCACAGTTTTCGCATTTGTAGCAGGCGCCGTTGGGCACCATGAGCATGCCGCACTCGCTGCAGGTGGGGGCGCCTTCATGGGCGTTGGTCAGCTTCATAGCATTAGTGGACGCGGGGAGAGAAGCCAGCGCCGAAAGGATTGCCGGAGCAGGAACAGAAGCGCCTACATTCTCGACATGCGCCGCGCCGCCGTTGAGTTTCAAGTAGTCGGAAGAAATGAATCGTCCGCCCATCCACCGCGCGATGTAATCCAGCACCGACGAAACGAAGCGAATGTTGGGGTTTGGCGTGATCCCCGAGGGCTCAAACCGCGTGTTCAGCAGTTTGTCGACGAAGACTTTCAGGGGCACGCCATACTGCAACCCAAGGGAAATGGTGAGCGCGAGGCCGTCCATGATTCCAGAAAGCGTCGAACCTTCCTTGGCCATCTTGATGAACACTTCGCCGGGGCGCCCGTCTTCGTACATGCCGACAGTGATGTAGCCTTCGTGACCGCCCACGCTGAATTTGTGCGTGACGGAAGCGCGCTCGACGGGCATTTTCTCGCGCTGCGCGCGGGCAAAGAGTTCACGCTGGATTGGCTCGACGACAGGGGATGCTTCTGTTTTCTTTTCGTCTTTCTTGGCGGCGCTGAGCGGTTGCGAACGCTTGGAATTGTCGCGGTAGATGGCCACGGCCTTCAGTCCCAGCTTCCAGGACTCCACATATGCATTGCTGATGTCTTCAACCGTCGATTCTTCGGGCATGTTGATGGTCTTCGAGATCGCGCCAGAGAGGAACGGCTGGGCCGCGGCCATCATCCTTACGTGACCGGTCCAACTGATGGAGCGACCGCCGCCCTGCGGCGCGAGGGAGCAATCGAATACCGGCAAATGCTCTTCCTTGAGGTAGGGCGCGCCTTCGATTTTTCCGTTCTTGTCGATGTACGAGACGATTTCGCTGGACTGTTCCGGCGTGTAGCCCAGCTTCATGAGCGCTTGCGGCACGGTATTGTTGACAATCTTGATGAGGCCGCCGCCGACGAGCTTCTTGTACTTCACCAGCGCGAGGTCCGGCTCAATGCCGGTGGTGTCGCAATCCATCATGAAGCCGATGGTGCCGGTGGGCGCAAGCACGGTGACCTGAGAATTCTTGAAGCCGAACTTTTCGCCGTGAGTCAACGCCGTGTCCCAAGACTCCTGCGCCGCCAGGAACAATTCCGGCTGGACATGATCCGGCTGGATGCCGCGCATGGCGTCGCGGTGCATGCGAATGACGTCGAGCATCGGTTCGCGGTTGACTTCGTAGCCTGGAAAGGCCCCCATGCGCTCGGCGATGCGTGAAGATTGCGCGTAGGCTTCTCCGCACATCAGTGCGGTGACGGCGCCGGCGACATCGCGGCCTTCCGGCGAATCATAGGGAAGCGCCATGGACATGAGCAGCGCGCCGAGATTGGCATAACCAAGTCCGAGCGGGCGGAAGTTGTGCGAATTCTCGGCAATCTTCGGCGTCGGGTAGCTGGCGTTGTCCACCAGGATTTCCTGGGCGGTGATAGTGACGTCGACGGCGTGCTTAAAGGCGGGCACATCGAATTGGCCGCTGGTGGTGACGTACTTCATTAGATTGAGCGAAGCCAGGTTGCAGGCGGTGTCATCCAGAAACATATATTCGGAACAGGGGTTGCTCGCATTGATCCGAGCTGTGGACTTGCAGGTATGCCAACGGTTCACGGTGGTGTCGTACTGCATTCCCGGGTCACCGCAATGCCAGGTCGAGTCGGAAATCCTGGCCATCAGGTCGCGCGCGCGGAGTTTGTCGACGGGCTGGCCATCGGCAACATTCTTGGTCCACCAATCTTTGTCTTCCTCGACGGCGCGCATGAAATCATCGGTCACCCGGACGGAGTGGTTGGCATTCTGGAAGAAGATGGAGCTGTAGGCGTCGCCATCAATCGAGCTGTCGTAGCCCTGCTCGATCAGCACGTGGGCCTTCCGCTCTTCCCTCATCTTGCATTCGATGAATTCGACGATGTCCGGATGATCGACATTGAGGATGACCATTTTGGCGGCGCGGCGCGTCTTACCGCCACTTTTGATCACGCCGGCGAAGGCGTCGAAGCCCTTCATGAAACTTACCGGGCCGGAAGCGATGCCGCCGCCGCTCAGGGTTTCCTTGCTCCCGCGCAGCGAAGAAAAATTCGTTCCCGTTCCGGAGCCCCACTTGAAGAGCATGCCCTCGGTCTTGGCCAGGTCCATGATCGAGCCCATGTTGTCCTGTACGGAATTGATAAAGCAGGCCGAGCATTGCGGCTTGGGCTGCACGCCGACGTTGAACCACACGGGCGAGTTGAAGGCCATCTTCTGCTCGACGAGCAGGTGGGTCAGCTCATCGCGGAAGGCGTCGCGCGAGGCGGCGTCGGCGAAATAGCCGCCCTGTTCGCCCCAGCGGACGATGGTGTTGGCCACGCGGCTAATCAGCTGGCGCACGGAGCCTTCGCGCTCGGAAGTTCCCGGCTTGCCGTGGAAGTACTTGCTGGCCACGATGTTCGTAGCCGTCTGCGACCAGCCCTTGGGCACTTCAACATCTTCCTGGCGGAAGATGGTCACGCCCTTTTCGTTGCCGATCAGGGCGGTGCGCTTCTCCCATTCGACGGCCTCGAACGGGGATTTCTTCCCGTCGGTAAAATGCCTCTCGAAGACCAGACCCTTCCCCGCGCTGCCCGCCTTCTCTGCAGCTACATCAGTCACCGGAGATTTCCCCGTTAATGCCTGCTTCACGGTTGCCATCCGTTCCTCCGCGCTTTCGGGGTCCCCTCCCAAGCGCGGGGAACCCCTCTATTTTACTCCTCTGCGTTCGGCAGAGGGCACCACACTTCGCTTCAGGGTCTGGGCTGAAACTTGCGTAACTCGATTCGGAGTTTCGTGGGAAGGGCCGGCGAAAAAAAACGACTGCCAGGCAGTCGCCCTAAAATTGCAGCGCAAAACGCCAATGCTCTGCCGCTGGCCGGTAAATCGCACGCAGCCTAACAGCAGGTGCCCCGCCACACATACGGGCGCGGAGCAGATACTTCGCGCTCGATTTTTTCGCTTAGAAACCCGGGCCGCTTGGCGGACTCACACGGACCTCAATAACTCCCCGACTCGGTCCGTGTGGCGCTTCCACGTCCCCCGAATCTGGAATCGCAGTATCGACGGAAGCGAAATGGGTGTCAAGAGAAAAAACGCAAAATGTGGTTGATATTTTCGCGTCGCGTCTATTTGTAGTGGTGGCTTTTCTGGCCAAACACAACCGCATCAGCACTTTCCGCCTTCTTCCCCCGGCGATACACTTGTCTTTGCGATCCAAATGATGAAGCGAATTTTTCTTCTTCTGGCTTTTCTCTCCCTGTTTCCTGCCCTTCTGCGCGCGCAAGAGAATGCCAACAGCGTTTCAAAACCCTCGTCAGCAACCGCTCCCGCGCCTGTCTTTGGAGAGAAGCTGCACATCAATGGAATCCCCAATACGGGAAAACTGAATGACTTTCTCTATCGCGGAGCGCAACCGCGAAAGCCGGGGTTTGCAGAACTCAAGAAGCTCGGAATCACAACGATTGTCGATCTCCGCGGCGAAGATCGAGAGCGAATTACGTGGGAGCGCAAACAGGCCGAAGCGCTCGGCATCCGCTTTGTGAACATCCCGGTCAGTGGCTGGGCTCCTCCAACGAACGCGCAAGTAGCGCAGTTTCTTTCTCTGTTTCATGACGATCCAAAAGAAAAAGTCTTCGTGCACTGCCGCTTCGGCGACGATCGCACCGGCGTGTTCGTCGCCAGCTATCGCATGGCGATGGAGAAATGGACCGACGAGCAAGCCATCAAGGAAATGTATTTTTTTGGTTTCAATGGTTTCTGGCACCCCGCGATGAAAACATTCGTGCATGAATTCCCGGCGCGTTTAAAATATTCGCCCGACCTGTACTCCTTGCCGTCCCCAGCGCCTGCGCCATGAGGCAAAACGCGGCGAGTAGAAAATTGTTGCCATCCAGTCCTATCCAGCCGTAAGTCCTGCACAATCTATGAATTAGAGCCTTCTTAGAGTATTTCCTTACTAGTACGAATGTACCCTGTTCATCAGGACGGTTGCTTCATTTAATGAGATACCCCCTTCACCTACTATTCTTTCTACACGGAGTCGCTCAACTGAGGGAGGGGTTACGTGCAAGTCGGACGATACGAAATTCTCGAAATCATCGGCACTGGCGCTCACGGCCGCGTGGCTCGCGCGCATGATCCGCTCATCGGCCGCTTAGTGGCCATCAAACTTTTCCCGAAGGAACTCGCGCACGGCGAAGCCCGGCAGCACTTCATTAAAGAAGCCCGCGTGGTCGGCCAGCTTTCCCATCAGGCGATTATCACGCTCCACGACATGGGCATCGACGATGCCACGCAGACACCGTACCTGGTCATGGAATACCTCGAGGGCCAACCGCTCGACCGCATCCTCGACAAGGGCAGCGTCCCTTTCCCCAAGGCCTGTGCCTGGGCCGCGGAAGTGGCTAGCGCGCTAGGAGTCGCGCACCGCAAAGGCGTGATTCACGGCGACGTGAAGCCAGCGAACATGCTCGTTACCGATGACGGCCGCTTGAAGCTGATGGACTTCGGCATGGCGCGGCTGGCCAGTCACGACACGAAGGCCACCCCGCTTGCCGGCACACCCGCGTATTGGTGCCCTGAGCAAATCATGGGCAAGCCCCAGGACGCGCGCTCCGATCTTTTTTCGCTGGGCATCGTGCTCTACGAAATGGTCACCGGCCAGCGCCCCTTTGACGCCGATTCCCTGCAGGGCATCTGCAGCCGCGTGCTTTCTTCGACGCCGTTACCGCCGTCGCACGCCAATCCTTCCGTGCCCGCGGCATTCGATGACCTGGTCGCGCGGTGCCTGGCAAAAGATCCTGCGACACGCCATGCTTCAGCGGAGGCCCTGGCGCAGGAACTCTATCCCCTGGCGCGCCGCGCGCCTGCCCCGGCTCCCGCGCCCGCGCAGCAATCCAACGGAAATGGAAACGGAATGGGCCTGCGCAACCGCGCGGTACGCCTGTTGCGTTCGGCCTAAATGATTACATTGCAAAAAGGCCGCTACGAAGCCCTCGAACTGATCGGCTCCGGCACTACCAGCCGTGTCGAAAAGGCGCGCGACAACGTCATAGGCCGTACTGTGGCGCTCAAAACGTTCATTCGTAGCTTCACCGACGACCTCGAGGAGCAGTTCCTGCGCGAAGCGCAGCTTGTTGGGCAGCTTTCGCACCCCGCCATCGTGCAGCTCTTCGATTTAGGCATCGACGAAGAGGGCACGCCTTTCCTCGTGATGGAATACGTTGCCGGGAAAACACTGGAGCAGCGCCTTGGGCCTTTTGCCTTAACAGTGCAACGCTCCTGCGCCTGGGCTGCCGATCTCGCCAACGCTCTGGCGCTGGCGCACCGCGCAGGCATCATTCACGGAGACATCAAGCCGGGGAACATCTTCGTGACCCCCGAGGAGAAGGTAAAACTCGGCGACTTCGGCATCGCACGCCTAGCCACGCAGGTCTCTGGCGCCGACCGTGTGATCGGCACGCCAGCGTACTTAGCTCCCGAGCAGATTCTAGGAGAGGAACAGAGTCCGCGCTCGGATCAGTTTTCGTTCGGGATTGTCTTTTATCAGATGCTGACCGGTGTTCGGCCCTTCGAGGGAAGTTCGGTTGGGGCGGTCTGCTCGGAAATCTTGAACGCGGATCCGCTGCCCCCTTCGCATCACAATCCGGCGGTTCCGCCCGCTCTTGACCGCGTGATCGAGCGCTGCCTGGCCAAGAACCCGCAGGATCGCTTCGCCTCTTTCGAAGAGCTGGCCCGCTCGCTCTACCCGTTTTCGCGCTCGCGGCAACGCTCCACTGACGCACCGAAGAAGCGCTCCTGGTGGATGCAGCCCGCAGGGCGTCGTGACATTTGGTTGGCAGCCGCAGCGTGCTTGCTCCTGGCCGCGACGTTTGAAGTGCCGTCCGTGCTGCGCTCGCATTTTGGAGTGCCATCGGCGCCGGGGCGCCACTATCGGCCGGGTGTTCCTTACGAAGCGTTCAGCTACACCAAGCAAACCGTCGGGCCGGCGGCGCCCGAAGATGACCCTTACGCCGAAATCGCGAAGCAACTGAACGAAGAGAAACCTGCGAAGAACATCATTCAATCCCAGAAATTCGCAATGACGGCGCTCAATGGTCCGCGAATCGAGCCAGCGAAGCCCGCCCTTGCGTCACCCTCTGCCACTCCTGCGCCAAAACAAACCGCAAATCTGGTCCGGCTGACCGGATCACGCAGCCGCAACAACTGAAGACGCTGCCCTCTTCCGGCTTGCAGGATCCTGATAACTGGATTGAAAAGGAGTCTGCGGAACCGGGAACTCGTTCGCGCTACTCGTAGCGCAGCGCTTCCACGGGATCGAGTTTGGCAGCCTTCATCGCCGGCCACACGCCGAAGACCAGCCCAACACTAACGCTGACCGCAATCCCGGTCACCGCCGCCCAAAGCGGCACGCTGCCGGGCCAGTCAAGCCCGTACTTGATGGCCAGGACCAAAAGATTCGTCAAAATCAGCGCAATCACGCCGCCTGCGCCAGTCAGCGTCATGGCTTCGAGCAGGAACTGCACCGTGATGTCGCTTTTCCGCGCACCAATGGCTTTGCGCACGCCGATCTCGCGTGTGCGCTCCGTAACGCTCACCAGCATGATGTTCATCACGCCGACGCCGCCGATCAGCAGGCCAATCGCGCTCAACACGATGGTCACAACGTAAGTCATCAGCATGATGTTGTGGAATTCCTGCACCTGTTGCTCGGCAGTCTCAATGGAGAAATTGTCTTTCCCCCCGTAAGGAACTTTGCGCCTACGCTCCAGCACTTCGCGAGCCTGATCCACCATCTGATCCAGCATCCCGGGTTTCGCCTGGACGCGCATATTGAGTTCGTCGGCGTACGGGTAAACCTTGCGGAAGGTGCTGAAGGGAATGAGCACGCGGCGGTCTTCGTCGCCCATGCCGAACCCACCCTTGGGCTTCTCGACTACTCCGACAACCATGTAAGGCGAACCATCGATCATGACGTCTTTTCCGATAGGATGGCCTTCGGGAAAGAGCACGGGCGCTACGTTTTCGCCCAACATCACGACTTTCTCGCGGTGAAGATCGTCCCCTTCGCTGATGAAACGCCCTTCCAACGTGGCGGCGTTCGCGTACACCTGCCCAAAATTGGGCTGGACACCGCGGAAATCGACCCCTGTCACTTCTCCTGCTTTGGTGCGAACGGAATGAGCCTGGTCCCAGCGCGCCATGATGAAGGTTGTAACATTTTTCACGGCCGGGCAGCTGTCCTCCAGCGCCTTCGCGTCGTCCAGCGTAAGCGGCTTGCGCTGGCGTTCTTCGAGGGGAGGCGGCCCGCCATGCCGGCCTTGATCCCACTTGGTGATAAAGGCGGTATCCGCACCGAACTGCTTGATGTTTTCCTCAATTTTTGCGTCGAAGCCGGCCAGCAGCCCTGCCACCAGCATAATGACGCTAACTCCCAGCACGACGCCAAACACTGTCAGCCCGCTGCGCATTTTATGCGCGCGCAGCGTGTCCATTGCTTGCTTCAAGTTTTCGCCGTGTGCTTGAGCCATGAGATACCTCTATCCATCCGCCCGCAACGCTTCGATGGGGTCCAGCTTGGCGGCCCGCGTCGCCGGATAAATCCCGAAGAACAGGCCCACCGCCGTGGACACGCCGAGCGACAGCATGACCGAGCTGATGGGAGTATTCATCGGGAAGGAAAGCAGCGTTTCGAAAATGTAGACCACCGCGTAAGCACCGACGATTCCAATCAAGCCTCCCGCGGCCGCGAGCACGGCGGACTCGGTCATGAATTGAAGAAGAATGTGCTTTTTTCGGGCGCCCAGCGAGCGTCGCAAGCCAATCTCGCGCGTGCGCTCGGTGACGCTGGCCAGCATGATGTTCATGATCACGATGCCGCCGACCACCAGGAACACGCTGACCAGGGCCATGGCCACGAACGCGAGATTGCCCGTCAGCTCATGCCACAAGGCCATGATGGAATCCGATCCGAGAATGGCGAAATTGTCCTTGGCGTCGTAGGGCACCTTGCGCCACGCGCGGAATAGCATGCGTGCTTCGTCCTCGCAGGCCTCCATCATTTCCGCGCTGGGCGATTGCACGAAAATGGTCAGCCAATCGCTCTGCCGGTGCCATTCCTTCATGTAGGTCCCCAGCGGGATAATCATGTAATTGTCTTGCGATTGCCCGAAGGCGCTGCCGAACGGTTCGGCGACGCCGATAACCTCATAGCTGTGAGTTTCCGCGCGAATCGTCTTGCCAATCGGGTCCACGTTGGGGAAAAACTTCTTGGCGAGGTCCGCGCCAATGAAAACGACCTCGGAACGATGCTCATCATCCGCGGGAGTGAGGAATCGGCCGGCAGTCACATTAATATTGCGCACGTCCGCAAAGTTCGGGCTCGCGCCCATGACGTCCGTGTTCTCCATCTTGATGTCGCCGCTGCGAGTCTGGACGTTGCGGTCGTCGATGGCGGCTACGGCGCTTGCCGTTTTCATCGTGTCGCGCAGGCGCTGGTAATCTTCGTAGGTGATCAGCGGGCGCTTTTGGGCTTTCAGGAATTCGTCCTGGCTGGTGATGATTCCAAAGCGGTCAACAATAAAGACGTTTGCGCCCAGGTTGGCGACACGGTCGGCCACGTACAAGTTCAAACCAGCGATGGCACTCATGACGGTCACCAGCGTCGTGACTGCTAGGATAACGCCCAGGAGGGTAAGGAAACTGCGCAGTTTGTGGGCGCGGAGGGAGTCCAGGGCCAACCGCAGGGTCTCGCCCATGGTGACCGCCGCCCTGCGAATACGCGCCAGACGGGAGGAGACCTCCAGCGGCTCGGCTACCAGCCGCGGGATGAGACCAAGCTTGTCCATGGGAGTTACGCCCAAACAGACCTCCGACCATCACTTTGTAATACGTTTTTCCCCGGCCAATCGTTCCTTGGAATTTAGACGGACGAAGGAACCTTTTGCTTATGGCGGCACCTGAAGTATGCTTCCGGGAAGTTACCCTAGCTAGTATACCGCAAGGGCCCTACGGCGGCTTTGGGGGCCTGCGCTTTTAGGGTCCCGAAAGGTCTCAGTTTCCAAGGAGGGAGAACGCTGTGACTTACCATAAACTTCTTATTTTTCTAGTGGTTGCGGCCAGTCTTTTCATTTCGCAACCACCGGCTACCGCTCAGGACAAACCGGCTGATAAGACGTCCGTGACGGGGGTGCCCACCTCAGGATACCGGGCGGAGTTTCTGGAAGACCTGGGGTATTACGAACAACGGTTTACGCGGCTGGCCGAGGCCATGCCAACGGAAAAGTACTCCTGGCGGCCGGGCGAGGGGGTACGCTCCGTTGGGGAGGTTTATGCCCATATTGTGATGGCGAACTATGGCGTCGCCAGGGCCTTAGGGTTGGCGTTCCCCACAGGCCTGGACCCAAAGGCCATCGCGGCCGGCGCCAACGATAAGCCGAAGGTCCTGCAGGAGCTGAAAGACTCCTTCACACATCTGCGCAACGCGATACTCGCCTTGAGCGATGGAGATGCGGATAAGCCGCAAAAAATGTTTAATCGACAGACAACGCTACGCGGTTCCTTGATGATGATTGACAGGCACTGGGGCGAGCACTTGGGACAGTCGATCGCTTACGCGCGCGTGAACGGCGTGGTGCCGCCATGGACGGAAGAGTTTCAGCAGCAACAGCAGAAACCAGCCGATAAGCCGAAGCAGCCCTGATTTCTGCTTCGTTGTTCCGAAGGCTACGCCATTGCCAGATGGGCACTTGGGGAACAATCGCGGCGCCCCACGGTGTACAACAGTTGCGTGCGCCCGCGAATCCAATCAGAGTACGTTCGGAAGGCTCTTTCGCCGCTTCGGATGATGATTCAACGCGCGATCTTTTCCATAACGACGCTGTTTCTCGCCGTGCCCAACTTTGTGCAGGCGCAATCGGCATTGCCAAGCCTATCGACCGACGCACGCGTAGCGCCCCCCGGCCTCTTCGAGCGCGTGATTGAAAATCAGAAGAGGGCGGAAGACGCCCTCGATGTCTACGAGCGCATCGAGCGCCTGGAAACGCGAAAGAACCCGAATGATCCTTCTCCCTTATCAGTAAAGGTGGCGCGTGTCATTCCCTCGGGAACGGGCATGGACAAGATTCCATTGGACGCGGAAGGCAAGCCGCCCGACGCTGCGACCTACCGCGCGCGCCTCGAAGGGCTGGAGCGCGCGCTCGTTCTGCTGATTAACGGGGCGCGTTCGCAACGGGACGCCGTCGAAAGATATACGAAACGGAAGAAAGACCGCAGCGATTTGATCGACGCCACGCGCAATGCGTTTCGCTTTAAGTTTGTCGGGCAGGAACTTCGCGGCGACCTGCTGCTCACGAAATATGAGATGTCCCCCAATCCCGCGTTCAAGCCCACCACGCGGTTCACGGTGGTCTTCCCGAAGGTTCACGGTTTTGTGTGGATTGATGAGAACTCGGGGGAACTGGCGCGCATTGAGGGAGACGTTACCGACGATATCTCCATTGGGCTTTTTCTCGGGAAGATCTATAAGGGCAGCCACTTCATGGAAGAACGTTACGAAGTTAAACCTGGACTATGGCTTCCCAGTTTCACGCAATTTGACTTCGACGGCCGCAAATTGTTCTCCGGCTTCTCCATTCACGAGCGCACGTTTTATTCTGACTACCGGTATATCGGACCCCCGAAAGAAGCCCTGGAGGCCATCCGCAAGGAACTTGGGCGTATCGACTTAGGCAAAAGTAGTGCGCCCACCGCCGACCCCTGAAACTTTTCCGGTTAAACTGGGTTCTAGAACGTATTGTCCTCGCTCTTGAGAGACAGGAGGCTGTATGCCCCGCTCACTCTCATTGGCCCTCATTGGCATTCTTTTCGCGGCCCTCTCTGCTGCCGCGCAATCACAGGATACGGGCTCGTCGCAAACCACCCCTCCACCTCAGAATTCATCGGCCCCAACGGACGCCAAGAAGCCCAAGAAAGTCTGGACCAACGAAAATCTTTCTGACGCCGGCGGTCCAGGTTCCGTTTCCGTTGTCGGCGATCCAAAAAGCAAGCCGAAGTCGACCACGCCGAAACCCGCGAACGATCAGTACGTCGCTTCGGTCCGCAAGCAACTCGAAAAACTGCAAAAACAGAGCAACGACATAGACAAGCAGCTTGTGGACCTGAAGAATTTCAGTGAAGGCGAGTCTTCCAACAACGCCAGCGGCATCAAGCTGAACAAGAGCTACAACCGCGAACCAATCGAAGTCCAAATGCGGGCACTCCAGGACCAGAAGAAGGATCTCCAGTCACAGATCGACGCGCTGCTGGACGAGGCGCGCAAGAAGGGTGTCGAGCCGGGTCAACTCCGCTGAGGCGCCGCTGGGACCGAGGCTGCTGCCGGAAGCAAATCGAACGATTTTGAATTAGTCTTTCGCCGCCGGCTTCTTGGCGTCGAAGCGAATTTCCTTCAGCATTTCCGACTGCCGATAGAGCTCCGCTTTTCCTGCGGGGAATTTATTGATGCTCAGCATGAAAGCGAGGACGTCGGCGTTTTGCTGACGCGTCAAGCGGCCGGGCGCGCTCTGCGGCATGGTCTTGCGAATGCGGTCAAACAAGTCACCGAGCGTCAAGCCGTTCCAATTGGCCTGAAAGGCACCACCCGTGAGCGGGGGCGCCGATTCTCCTCCCGTAAGCATTTCGCCATGGCAGGCCGCGCATTCTTTGCGGTAGACGGTCTCGCCCCGTTTGGCCTGGTCGTCGGTATAAACTCCGTCCCAAACCGAACGCGTTTCCGCTGGTGCTTGCGCTCCCAAGGCACAGAGCGCGGACACGACAAGCACGAAACCTGCGATCGCAAGAACTCTCTTCATTCACCCGCCGTGGGCAACGTGTAGGCGATGTATTCGCCGGAGTATGGTCCGCCGCTCACACCCACCACGATGTACTGCTTGCCGTGGACCATGTACGTCATCGGCGAGCCGGTCTGCGGCGCGGGCATGTACACCGCGCCCACCTCTTTGCCGGTGGCCTTGTCATAAGCACGCAGCATGGCGCCGCGCGGATGATCCGGGGTTGTGGTGACATTTCCTTCGCCCGCAATCACCAGTGTCTTGGTGATCAGCGTCCCGATGTTGTAGGTGATCTGGCCTGTGCGCGGAATGTTCATGCCCTTGAGCGCATCGGAGTTCCGCACCACGTCCGGCGTTTCGCCGTGCGCAATCTGCCAGACAAAATCCCCCTTGTCGAGATTGATGGCCGTGATCGTCCCGTAGGGCGGCTTGATCAACGGCAGGCCGTCAACATCCAGGCGGGTAAAACCACCGCCTGCGGCACGTTTTTTCGGGGGTTTCGGGGAATCGGCCCCAGCGTTTTCGCCGGGACCGTGGAGAATCTCCACTTCTCTTCCCGCGACTCCCGCGACGTAGTTCATGTCGGATACTTCCTTGGGCGCGGGAACCAATCCAATTGGCTCGACGCAGGCATTGCAGGCGTACAAATAAGCAATGTGCGTTTCGGGATCGTAAGACCCGCCCGGCCAGTTCGTTCCGCCGGAGGCAGTTCCCAACGTGAGCGTCCCGAGCGGTCCTTCGAGCTTGCTCGTTGTAGGAGGCGTGTAAACCGGTCCCAGGTGGTAGCGGGAGACGACTTCCTTCGCTTTTTCGCGCATCGCCGGAGTGAAATCAATCAGATCGTCGATGGAAACACCGTTGCGGCTATAAGCGGGCGGCTTCGACGGAATCGGTTGTGTCGGAGAATACCATTCGCCGGGAACGCTGCCGACTTCGACCGGCTTTTCCGGCATGGGCCAGATGGGCTTTCCGGTGATGCGATCAAAAACGTAGAGGAAGCCTTGCTTGGTCGGCTGCGCCACCGCTTTGACCGGTTTCCCGTCGACAACGACGTCCGCGAGGATGGGCGCGGAAGAAATGTCCATGTCCCAGAGCGGATGGTGCACCAACTGGAAGTGCCATTTGCGCTCGCCGGTCTTCAGATCCACGCAGACGAGCGTTTCGCCGAACAGATTGTTGCCGGGACGGTGCCCGCCGTAGAAATCGCTGGTCGGCGATTCCACCGGCAAATACACGAGTCCGAGTTGCTCGTCCACGGTGATCTGCGTCCACACGCCGGTGTTGCCGGTATATTCCGCCGAGCCCTTTTCCCAGGTGTCGTAGCCCAATTCGCCTTTCTTCGGAATGGTGTGGAAGATCCACAGCCGCTTGCCGGTGCGCACGTCGAAGCCGCGCACGTGGCCCTTGTTATTGCGCATGCTTTTCGGCGTCATGCCTTCGCGAAACGCCGCGCCGATGATCACAGTGTCCTTCGCCACGACCGGCGCAGACTGAATCCCAATTTCGCCGGTCTCCAAGTCGGACACCCACTCGCCTTTGGCGTTCCACGCCGAGATGGTTTGGTCATCGTCGAGCTTCAAATCGACAATGCCGTCCTGACCGAAGGAAGAAACACGCTGGCCGTTTTTCGCGTTCAGGCAGATGAGCCGGAAGCCCGGCGTCACGTAAAAGATGCGTTCCTCTTTGCCGTCCGACCAATATGCCAGTCCGCGCCCGGAGAGTTGCCGCGGAGCCGCACCGCCGCGCTTGCCTTCATGCTCGCCGTGAATCCAGAGCAGCTCGCCGGATTCGGGGTCGAGCGCTATCACGGCGCGCCGCGAGCCCGCGGTCGCATAGAGGACGCCGTTCACCATCAGCGGCGTTCCTTCGAGCTTGTACTCCGGCCGGTCACCGAAATTGTCGGTCTTGATGCGCCAAGCGATTTCCAGGTCGTTGAAGTTGGACGCGTTGATCTGATCGAGCGGCCGGTAACGCGTTCCTTTCAGGTCCGCTGCGTAAGAAGGCCATTCCGTGTCTTTGGGCCGCCATTGCGCAGTGGCCGTAGAGGGAATAAGGCCAAGTGCCGCCAGCATACTGACCGACAGCAGCCGTGCAGTTTTTGCTATTCGAAGAAGCATGTTCGCTCTCTCCTGAGACGCCCCGCTCTTAGCACGCGCCAGTCTAAGCCCGCGCAAATCCTACTGCAAAGGATTAGTTTCTTTCATCTGCAGAGTCTCTAGCACAGGCAGGCGCCAGCCACGTTCGAATGCAAGGGTGGCTCGGATTGCAGCCCCAACTTCGCGGGGTTATGATGCGCGACGCCCAGAAATCAGGAGCTGCCATGCCATCACGCTTACAATCCCTGCCCTTCTTTGTGGTATTCGCGTTATTTATGACCGCCGGAGCGATCCACGCGCAGGATCGGCCGATCGTTTTGAAAGCGTCGACGGCGCTCGACGGTAAAGGCCAAGTCCTCCACGACACAATGCTCATCATTGAAGGTGGAAAGATTTCGCGGGTCGGCGGAGCCGCACCCAAGGACGCGGCCTTCTACGATCTCTCCGGACTGACCGTCACGCCCGGCTGGATCGACGCGCACGTCCATCCCACCTGGCACTTCGACGCCAACGGTCGACTCGCGGGCGGAGACGAACCCAAAGAGCAGACCGCCCTTGCCGGCGCTGCGAACAGTTGGAAGATGCTAGCTGCCGGTTTTACAACCGTGCAGAGCCTCGGCTCGCCTCTCGATAAAGACATCCGCGACGCCATCGAGCGCCTCGGATTACCGGGCCCACGCATCCTCACTTCTCTCAATCCGATCTTCGGCCGCGGCGACGCCACCGGGACGCCTGACGAACTCCGTGTCTTTGTTCAACAGAACGCAAAGAATGGCGCCGATGTGATCAAGATTTTTGCGTCCGGCAGCATCCGCGAAGGCGGCAAGCCCACGCTTTCGCAGGAACAGCTCAACGCCATCTGCGACGAAGCCCAGAAAGCCGGCCTGCGCAGCGTCGTGCACGCCTATGGTCCCTCGGTGCGGATGGCCGCGCTCGCCGGTTGCACCGAAGTCGAACACGGCCTTTACGCCACTGACGATGATTTGCGCTTCCTCGCCGAGCGCGGCACGTACTTCGATCCCCAAGCCGGCCTGGTTATACAGAATTATCTCGACAACAAGCCGCACTATCTTGGCATCGGCAATTACACGGAAGCCGCCTTCGACATCATGCAGAAAGTCCTGCCGGAATTTCAGGAACTCTTTCGCCACGCCATTCGCACTCCCGGTCTCAAAGTGATTTTTGGCACTGACGCTGTCGCCGGGGCGCATGGCCGCAATGCCGAGGAATTTCTCTATCGCGTGCAGACCTGTGGCCAGAAACCCATGGACGCGCTGGTTTCCGCCAATTCGCTCGCTGCGGAAGCCCTCGGCCTGCAAAACCGCACTGGCTCGATTGCTCCCGGACTCGATGCAGACATCATCGCACTCGATGGCGATCCTCTGAAGGACATCACCGCGGTTCGCCGCGTGGTCTTCGTGATGAAAAGCGGAACGATCTTCGTGAATCTGGCAGGCACAACAAAAGGACTCGCGAAACAGTGAGCGTCAAATCGTTGAAGCTTTCCTCTTTCCTCTTCCTGTCCGGCTTCCTGTTCATGGCTCCCGCTCGAGCGAACTGGTGGAAGACCCAAACCAGCGGCATTGATTCCAACCTCCGCGCGGTGAGCGCCGTGTATGTTCCCGATTCCAAGGCGAATGGCGCACCGGTTCCCGTGGTGTGGGTCTCCGGCTCAAACGGCGTGATTCTAAAATCACTCGATGAAGGCAAGACCTGGCAACGCCTGCATGTCGCGGAGGGTGACGCTCTGGATTTCCGCGGCATTGTCGCTTTCGACGCCACCACCGCCTACGTTATGTCCATCGGCGAAGGCGACAAATCCCGCATCTACAAAACCACCGATGGCGGCGAAACCTGGAAGCTGCAGTACTCGGGCGATCGCAAAGAAATCTTTCTCGATTCCATCGCCTGCCTTGCGGAAAAGGTATGCTTCGCCCTCGGCGATCCCGTCGAACGCAAGTTTCTCTTGCTGAAAACGACCGACGGCGCGCATTGGAACGCGCTCCCGACCGACAATATGCCCGGCGCTCTGCCGGGCGAAGGCGCCTTCGCCGCCAGCAACTCGTGTCTTGCCCTGCCCGACGACAATGAGATCTTCTTCGGCACAGGCGGGCCCGCTGCGCGCGTGTTCCATTCCAGTGACGGTGGTCTGACGTGGACCGTTGCCCGCACGCCGGTTTTGCAAGGCAACCTTTCGTCCGGAGTTTTTTCCTTGCGTGCCGACAACCGCGATCGCGTGCTCGTCCTGGGCGGAGACTATAAGGATGGGAACAAGCCGGACCGCGCCGCTGCCATGTCTCTCGATCATGGAAAGACCTGGCAACTCGCAGCGCGGCAGCCCGGCGGCTTCCGTTCGGGATTGGCCCAAATCGGTATTGGCAGCGGCGATTGGGTGGCGGTTGGTCCGAGCGGCGAAGATGTCAGCCAAGACTACGGCGTCCATTGGAAACACACCGATACGCTCAACCTCAACGCCGTGTGCCTTCTTGACACGCAAGTAGGCTGGGCGGTTGGCCCGAAAGGAACAGTCGCGCGCTTCGTCAACCATTTCCAATACAACGTTCGCGTCCATCCTTCCAAGACTACAAGTGTGCGCGGGACTTCCGGCATTGCCGACTAGACACAGAAGGTATACGCTCGCGCGTTAAAGAAGTACGTCGGTTGCGCAGTTTCAATCCAGAATCTTTGCCGAATTGGGAGGCAATCGTGTCGAGATCCTCTGAGTTCCCATCCCACAAGCCGAAAGAGACCGAGGCCTTTTCTTCCAGCCGCCGCACTTTTCTCCAAGGCGCCGCCGCAGTCGCTGCAATGACGGCTGTGCCTCGCTGGACGCTGGCCCACCCTGGCGAACTCGACCCCATTCGTGCCGAAATCGAAAAGCGCCACGACGAAGCCCTCAAGCGCCTGCAAACGTGGATTCGCCAGCCGTCCATCGCTGCCGAGAATCGCGGGATGAACGAAGGCTGCCAGTTGATGATGGAAATGCTTCGCGAAGCCGGCTTCACCGGCATCAAGAAGATGCCGACCGACGGCCAGCCCGGCGTTTTTGCTACGCTCGACTCCGGTGCTCCCAAGACCCTCGGCCTGTACTTCATGTACGACGTAAAGCAGGCCGATCCCGCCGAATGGTCTTCCCCGCCCTTTGAAGCCGCGCTCGTCGATAAGCCCGGCCTTGGCAAAGTCATCATGGGCCGAGGCGCCGTCAACCAGAAAGGTCCGGAAGCCACGCTGCTCGCGGCATTCCATGCCATTCGCGGCGCCGGCAAGAAACTCCCCGTGAACCTTGTTTTCGTCGCGGAAGGCGAGGAAGAAATCGGCTCGCCGCACTTCCCGCAGGTCGTGCGAAGTCCCGAGGTCGCCGCCGTACTCAAGAAGTGCAGCGGCGTCTTCATGCCGTTTGCCTCCCAGGGGCTTGACGGCGAAGTCTCCTTGTTCCTGGGCGCAAAAGGCGTGATCGAATGCGAGCTCACTTCCAGCGGCGAACGCTGGGGCCGCGGCCCGCGTAAAGACGTGCATTCGAGCAACAAGGCGCGGCTCGACAGTCCCGCCTGGCACCTTGTCGAAGCGCTTGCCACGCTTGTTTCTCCCGACGGCAACGAACCGGCCATCGAAGGCTACACCGCAAAAGTCCGCCCGCTTTCCGAGACCGACAAGAAAATGATCGCGGAAGCTGCCCACCGCCTCAGCGAGGCAGAGGCCAAGAAGCTTCTTGGTGTCGAGCGCTGGGTCCATGACGTGAGTTGGCAGGAATCGCTGGAGCTGCTTGTTTCGCGTCCCACTGTGAACATCGAAGGCCTCGTCGGCGGCTACACGGGCCCCGGCGGCAAGACGATTCTTCCGGGCAAAGCGGTCGCCAAACTCGACCTCCGTCTCGTTCCGGACATGACCGCTGCTGAAGCACTGGCGGCTCTCAAAGCCCATCTCGCCAAGAAAGGTTTCGCGGATATCGACGTGCACATGAGCGGCGGCTACGACCCCACTTCCACGCCCGCTGACTCTGCTGTCATTCGCGCGGCCATCGCCGTTTACAAGAAGAACGGCATCGATCCCGTCATTCTTCCACGCCTCGCCGGGTCCTGGCCCGGCTACGTGTTCACCGGCGATCCGCTCCGTCTCCCCGCCGGTCATTTCGGCCTTGGCCACGGCAATGGCGCCCACGCGCCCGACGAGTACTACCTCATCGAATCCACGAACCCGAAAATCCAAGGGATGGACGGTGCGGCCTTCTCGCACGTGCAGAATCTCTACGAATTGGCGCAGACGAGCTGAGCCGCCTCGTGACTTCGGCTCACAATTCCAGCGAACCCGCTTCGCCAAGCGGCGGCCTCGCGCGCCATCTCGGCCTCTTCGGCACTACGATGGCCGTGATCGGCGGCATCGTTGGCGCAGGCATTTTCATCAATCCGTATCTGGTCGCCCAGCGCGTCCACAGCGCATTTTTGATTCTCGCTGTGTGGATTGCCGGTGGTGTCGTCGCACTTCTTGGCGGTTTTATTTATGCCGAACTCGCGGCGCGTCTTCCCCTCGTCGGCGGCCAATATGCGTACCTACGCGAGGCTCTTCATCCCGGCGTGGCTTTCCTCTATGGGTGGGTTCTGCTTCTCGTCATCCAGACGGGCGGCATGGCCGCTGTGGCCGTCACCTTCGCCCGCTATTTCCTCGAGCTCACGCACTGGAGTATCAACGATTCTTTCATCGCCGCCGCTGCCCTCGCCCTGCTCACTGGCATCAACTGTTTGGGCGTCCGCGCGGGCAGCCGCGTACAATCCATCCTGACGCTTACCGCCATCGGCGCGATTGCTCTCCTTGAACTCTTCAGCCTGCTTCGCGGCGGGCCTTCGCAAATCTCCTTTCGTCCCCTGCTCGGCCAGCCGCCTTCGTGGAACCTTGCGCTCTCCATTGGCTCTGCGATGACGCCGGTCCTCTTTGCTTACGGCGGATGGCAAACCTCCAGCTTCCTAGGTGGCGAAGTCCGCGATCCTCGGAAGACGCTTCCCCGAGGTCTCGTGCTCGGGGTTCTCAGCGTCATCGCGGTCTACGCCTCCGTTAATTTCGTTTACGTCCGCGCCCTGGGGCCTGCGGGACTCGCTTCGACCACGACGCCCGCCTCCGCGGTGATGCGCGCCGCCCTCGGCCCCCGCGGCGGGGCGCTGATTGCCGCAGGCATCGCCATCTCGGCCTTTGGCTTCCTAGGGCAATCCATTCTCACTGCGCCCCGAGTCTACTTCGCTATGGCCGAAGACCGCGTCTTCTTCCGCGGTGTCGCCTGGGTTCACCCGCGGACGCGTGTCCCCTTGGTCGCCATTGCCCTTCAAGGCGTCTGGGCCATTGTGATTGCCCTCACCGGAACCTACGCCCAAGTCGTCAACTACGTTATTGCGATGGACGCCATCTTCTGGGGCTTGACCGCCCTTTGCCTTGTCTTGCTCCGCCGCCGCGAGGCAGCTTCCTCCGCGGCCATCGACTATCCCGTACCCGGACATCCCTGGACCACCATTTTTTTCATCGCGGTGATGTGGTCGGTCGTGATCATCACGTTTGTCCACGATCCGAGGCGTTCGTTCCTGGGGCTCGTCTTTGCCCTTGCGGGTTTGCCCGTATACTTTTTCTGGCGTGCCAAAAACCGGGAGGCCATCCCAGCATGAGCGGTCCCGCTCGCAGTAAACGTTCGCGGTATATGGAATGGGCCAAGACCCAGTCTCATGCCAAATACAATCTCGCCACCAGCGGTCTCATCGGCGTCCCGCGCGCGGAATTTCCCATGCGCCTTGAAGATCTGGAAATCACTGCCCCTGGCAACTACGGTTACGCGCCTCTTCTCCAGCGCATCGCGCAGCACACCGGCGCCCCCGAAGAATGCATCGTTACCGCCGCCGGCACCTCCTTTGCCAATCATCTTGCCATGGCCGCGGTCCTTGATCCCGGTGACGAGGTCGTCATCGAGCAGCCTGCCTACGGCCCGCTCTTAGACGTCGCTGAATATCTGGGTGCGCGTGTAAACCGCCTTCACCGACGATTCGAGTCGGGCTTCGCCATTGACCTCGGCGAACTCCAGCGCGCCCTCACGCCCGCTACCCGGCTCATTGTTCTCACCAATCTCCACAATCCGAGCGGCGCTCTGCTCTCCACGGAGATGCTCCAGGCCATCGGCAAGATGGCTCATCGCGCGGGCGCGCGGGTGCTCGTCGACGAGGTGTACCTGGAGATGCTTTTTGGCAAGGCTGCTCCCTTTTGTTTCCCCCTCGGCAACTCCATAGCCGGCCCCGCCGCGAATCCTTTCATCGTCACCACCAGCCTCACCAAGGTCTATGGCCTCAGCGGCCTGCGTTGCGGCTGGATTCTGGCAGCACCCGAACTCGCCCGCCGCATGTGGCTGCTTAATGATCTCTTCGCCGCCACCGGCGCGCATCCCGCCGAACGCCTCTCCGTCCTGGCGCTTGAACACCTCACGCAGTTTCGCGAACGCGCTCGCGCCCTTCTCGCCGTCAATCGCCCTCTGCTCGACGCCTTCCTCTTTTCTCGCTCTGACCTGAAATGCTTTCGCCCTCCTGCCGGCACGGTCGTCTTCCCTCGCCTAATCCGTGGCGACCCGGAGTCCTTCCTGCAATTGCTCCGCGAAAAGTACGAAACCACCGCCGTCCCCGGCAGCTTCTTCGAGATGCCCCGCCACTTCCGCATCGGCATCGGCGGCGACACCCCCACACTCAAGGCCGGCCTCGGACGCCTCTCCGCCGCCCTCGACGCTTTTGCGAAACTCTGAGACCGAGCGGGACCTGGGCGATCTGGCGCGGCGTCTCACTCGCAGTTTGTGAGGGTGCAAGTCCCTTCCGGCGGGCATCCGGCACTTGCGTCTATTTCCTGTGGAACAGGGCCAGCGGAAACGCACTCCCCTGTGCAACATTTCCGGCGTCATTCACGTGCAGATGGTCTCCGCTGTCGTAAGCAGGCAACAGTTGCGTGGGATGTTCCGGGTCGCGCACCACTTCGTCAAAATCAACCACCCAATCAAATTCCTTGCTGGTCCGGATCCACGTATTGACCTCTTGCCGCATTTGCTCCTTCTCGGGTGTGAAAAAGTGGATCGTGGGATTTCGGAATGTGGCGTTCTCAAACGGCGGGATTGTCGTCCCGATCACGCGAATTCCCTGTTTGTGCGCGCGCGCAATGAGCTCGCGGTTTCCGGCAATCACTTTCTCGGCGGTGACGCCTTCCGTGACCGGGGTGAAAGAGCCGGGAAAGAGAATGTCGTTGATTCCCAGCAGCAGGATGACGTACTTCACTCCCGCTTGCGCCAGCACGTCCCGCTCGAACCGCGCCAGCCCCGCTTGGCCCAACGCGTCTCCAAAGCGCTCGAGGACCGCTCCAAAAGGTCCGCCCGTCTGCCCTGGGCTGTGCCTGTCGCTCAAAAGCCGGTTGCCGATGATCCCCTCATTCAGGATCCCCAGTTCTTTCCCGCCGGCTTCCTTCTGCAGCCTCTCGGCAAGAACATCCGGCCAGCGCCGGTTCGCATTTTCGCTCGAACCGTCCCCATCGGTGGTCGACGAACCAAAGGCCACCATACTCGCCCCTTCTGCTGAAGCAGCGACATCCACACCTGTCAGGAATGGCCAGTCATCGATCGTCTTCGCCACAGGAAATTTCACCGCCCCTGAGTGGTCTCCCGTCCCCGCGGAAACGTAGCTCGTTTGCAGCGCCAGAATGTGAGAGGTCGTCGCTGCCGCGCTCTCCGGAAGAAACAGGCTGATGGCTAAATCGGACAGTGCCGGCACCTTCAGCTCCACCGCATCGCTTACCGCCATGCCCGTCGGGGCAACCGTCGTGGACCCCTTTCCGCCAAACTTCACAACTCGGTCGGAGGCCGCCTCAATGTCCGCTCCGGAGGCCCGCCGCGCGATGTGCGCCGCGCCGATGCGCAGCGGTTGGTCGCCGAAGGTGTTTGAGATCTTGATCCGGACTTTCTTCCCGCCCGCGCTGGTGTGCACGATCAGGCGAAGAGTCTGCTTTCGGAAGCTCTCGACGTTCCCGGGAAGAGCCGCTTGCGGCGCCGTCCCCCATGTCCCGATCCAGCCGTTTCGCGGCGCCCCACCCGAGGATGTCCCCAGCAAAAGCAACCAAACGGCGGCGCACTTTCGCAGGTTCTTTCTTCGAATGGCTTTGTCCATTTCCCTTACCCCTTCCCGGAAACCCATCTACTGGTGCGCCTGGCAAATTGCTTGACGGCTCGCCTGTCCTACATTAGACTAGAGCGTTTAGTCAGTCAACTGACTTGTTGGACGGAACGATGCCAAAAGGGAAAGCAGACAGCCGCACCCGCCTTCTTCAGGCCGCCGAGAAAACCGTCTATCGCTACGGCTTCTCGACTGCCGCCCTTGCTGATATCGCCAAGGAGGCGCGCATCCCCCTTGGCAATGTCTACTACCACTTCAAGACCAAGGACGAAATTGGCGGCGCCATTGTCGACCTCCGGCTTTCCCGTTTTCTCAAACTCCTTCAGGAATTCGACAAAGCCGGTTCCCCCAAGGATCGGCTGTGCGCCTTCGTTCAGATTAAAATCAAGAACCGAGCAGAACTGGCGCACAGCGGCTGCCCCGTCGGCACCCTCTGCACCGAACTGCAGAAGCATGGCGGCCCTGCCGCAAGGAAATCCCAGGCCTTGTTCTCCGCCGCTCTTGCCTGGATGGAAACACAGTTCCAGGCCATCGGCAAAAGCGCCGAATCCCGTGCCCTCGCCGTCCATCTCCTGTCTGCCGCGCAGGGCGTATCCGTCCTGGCGCACACCTTCCACGACCCGGCTCTAATTGACTTGGAGGCGGCCCGCCTCAAGGACTGGATCCGCTCGCTGTAATTGGAGATCCGGGCCTAGCGGCCACATGATCTCAAAACAGGTGAAAATATCCGTCTTGCTGGCCCAGCCGCACCTTGGCTTGGAACAGCCGCGACAAGATGTCTTCCGTCAGGATGGCGGACTTCGGCCCGTCCGCCAGGATTCGACCTTGTTGCAACAGCACCACTCGCTCGATCTCCGGGATGATTTCTGACACGTGGTGCGTCACCAGCAGGATTCCCAACCCCGACTGGGCCAGCTCCCGCATCGTTTCGCGCAATTGCAGTTGCGCGCCAATGTCCAGCGCGTTGCTGGGCTCGTCGAACAGCAACGTCCGTGGCTCGTGCGCCAGCGCCCGCGCGATTAGAGTCCGCTTTGCTTCCCCGGACGACATTTGCGCCACCGCGCGCTCGGCCAAGTGTGCGATCCCCAGCCGGCGCAAAGCCGCCTCCGTACGCGCCAGGTGGCCCGGCGCGGGATGGTGGTGCGGAAAGATCCGTGTGCTGCTGAAAAAGCCGGAGAGAACCACATCGCGACCCGTCGCATCCGTGGTGCAGGACGCCAGTAAATCCGGCGAAACAATCCCCAGCAACGATCGCAACTCGAAAATGTTCCACCGCTCGCGTCCCAAAATTGTCACCGAGCTTCCGTCGCGTGCCAGTGGATAGCATTCCCGCGTAATGGTCTTGATGAGCGTCGACTTCCCGCACCCGTTCGGTCCCAGGATGCACACATGTTCGCCCGCGTCGATCTCCAGGCTCACGCCATCCAGTGCCGCGCCCTCGCCGCGCAGGACGGTTACGTTCTTCAACGAAAGCAGGGATAGTGACACCTAACTCCTTGGGCGCCGGTTCGACACCGCAACCGGCAGCGACATCTTAACTGAGAGTTGGTCCGAGGAGAGTGGGCAAGAGTGCAAAGCTCGGGCGGAGCTGCACAATGGGCCTGCATTCTCAACCATATGGGCAGAAACGAGCCTGGCTTATGGAGATTCTGCGGAATCTGGCGGCCTTAAATAAAAAGGAGGTGAAAACTCGCTGGTCTTCACCTCCCGGGGTGGGTGGGGTGTTGCATCACAACTCTCTTAGTGGCTCAGCAGGCCTGCCCTGCCAGGCAGGTCTGCGGCCCACTCGCGGATTGCCCTGGCAATTCGTAAGGAGACTGACCACCAAGAAAGCTTGTCTTTCAACGGTTTGTAGCACCGCACAGCTTACCTGTCAATCGCAAAAACATCTCAAATCTGTACTGCGCTTTTCCTGCCGTCGCCGGCTGTTTCGCCTCGTCCAGGATCTCCCTTACCAAACATCCCAGCGTCGTCGGGCTATACGGCTTCTGCAGGTAACGCGCGTGATTGGTGCCGGATGCCATGCTTTCGGAATCCTGGGAATAGCCGCTGGCAAACAGAATTGGGAGTTTCCCATACCGCGCCTGCAGTTTCTCCGCAGCCTCCAGTCCTCCCATCTTCGGCATCACCACATCGAGGATTGCCAATGCCGGCTTTTCCGCCTCACACAGTCGAAGAGCTTCTTCACCGTCGACCGCAGACAACACACGGTAGCCGAGGCTCATCAGCGTCTGCCGTGCCATTTCGCGGATAGACTCGTGATCGTCCGCCAGGAGAACTGTCTCGGTACCTTTCATTTCTGCGAGAGAAGCGACCGCGGGTCTCGCCGGCGCGTTTTCTTCCGGCACTGCATCCATCACAGGCAAGTAAACGCGGAAGAGGCTTCCTTGGCCAGGTTCGCTATACACGTGAATGAATCCTCCGTGTTGCTTCACGATCCCGTACACCGTCGCAAGGCCCATTCCCGACTCCTTGCCGCGCTCTTTGGTAGTAAAAAGAGCTCGAAGATCCGCTCTCGCGTTTCCGTGTCCATCCCGGTTCCTGTGTCGGAGACAGAGAGCACCGTGTATCTTCTCCCTGCGCACGGCGTTTTCCATCGCCTTCCCCGCGAGTGTAAGAAAACCGTCGCTTGTGTAGAGACCCGTAACTGGATCTCGCAGCAGATTGGCCAGCCCTTCGAGGGTGTTTTGTTCAAGGGCACGCTGCAGCACCTGCTCCAAGGTGGCGGAATCCAGACGGCCGTGGATCAAATAATCCAACGCGCCCCGGGTGAGGCTGCGCTCCGCCAACTCCTGATGCGCTTCCTCGGCCACAACAATCAGTGGCACTTCCGGTGCGGCTCGGTGGACTAGTCGAACAGCTTCCAAGGGGTCCGGCTGGGTCACGGACAGATCAAGGAAGATGAGTTCGGGGTTAACGACTTCGAGAGTGGCGAGAAGAGTGGAAATGCCGGAAACGACCGTCAATTCAAGTTGACCTTGCCCTTCCGGGTACAACTGGCGGAGCGCAGTCATTACCGTGGAGCTTTCTTCGGCCACCAGGACGTGCAGTTTGTCGCCGCTCACCAGAGAGTTCTCGCGGCCGATCGCAATCGAATGCGTCAGGCCCCGAAGATCTCGTTGATCTTTTCCGCGAGGACAAAGTCGTAGTCGCTGATGCCCTTGACACTGTGGGTGGTCAGGTCGATGACCACCTTGTTCCATACGTTGAACCACTCCGGGTGGTGATCCATCTTCTCGGCAACGAGCGCCGCGCGAGTCATGTTGCCGAAGGCCGTGACGAAGTCCTTGCAGGCGAATTCCTTGTGCAGCTTTCCGTTCGTCACGTTCCAGCCTTTGACTTTCGGTAGCAGCGCAGTGATTTCCGGTTCGCTCAGCTTTTTTGCAGGCATGGGAAGGCTCCTTGCCAAATCAATTCAGCGGGCCGAGCCATTATGAGGCTCAAATCCACAGCCGGGCAACGGCCTTCCACATTATGTTTCGGCGTTGAATGGGCGAACGAATTCCGTTATCGTAGGGGTTTCCTTTATAACTAAAATAAGCGGTGTGTGCTCGCACCGCGGAGACGGAGCCTTTTCGTGAAGAAGAAAATTCGGGCCATCCAATACGGGGTAGGGCCGATTGGCGCATCCATCGCGAAGCTGATGCGCGAGAAACAGGCGATTGAGATCATCGGAGCCATTGATGTGGATCCCGCCAAAGCGGGGCGCGACTTGGGCGAAGTGGTCGGCGCCAAGGACGCACCCTGGGGGGTAAAGATTTCCGCTGACGCCAAAGAGGTCCTGGAGCAAAACGCGGACGTGGTGATCCATTCCACTTCGTCATCGTTGCCCAAAGTGATGGACCAATTGCTGGCCTGCCTGGAAGCAGAGTGCTCGATCGTGTCGACGTGCGAAGAGCTCTCCTATCCTTTTCGGACATATCCCGACCTGGCCGTGAAGCTGGACGCGACAGCGAAGGAGTTTGGTGTATCGCTGGTGGGCACCGGAGTGAATCCCGGTTTCGTGATGGACAAACTGGTGATGACGCTGGCGGCGGTTTCGCAGCGGATCGAGCACGCCAAAGCGCTGCGAATTGTGGATGCTTCGAAGCGCCGCCTGCCGCTGCAAAAGAAAATTGGCGCGGGCATGACCGTGGACGAATTTCGCGCCCAGGTGAAAGCGGGAGTGATCAAGCATGTAGGCCTGCCGGAGTCGGTGGCCATGATCGCCGACAGCCTAAACCTTCCGGTTGAAACGATTTCGGAAACGATCGAGCCGAAAGTCGCCAGCGAGCGCGTACAGACGGAATATCTGACGATCGAGCCTGGCCAAGCCGCCGGCGTGCACCAAATTGCGCGTGGCAATTCCAAGGACGGGAAAGAGCTCGTCTACCTGGAACTGCAAATGTATGTCGGCGCGAGAGATCCTTCGGATACCGTCACACTCACCGGCCATCCGAACATCAGCCTGACGATTCCAGGCGGCTCACACGGGGACATCGCTACGGCTTCCGTAGTGGTCAATTCGATTCCGGTGATTCTCGACTCGCCGGCCGGCCTGCGCACGTCGCGGGACTTGCCGATCGGCTTCTTCTCTCCCGACGCCCGGCCCTGATTTCGAATCTCAGTTGTGCTTCATGAACTCGCCCTTCTGGTTGGTGAGCGAGTTGTAGAGCGTTTCAATAAAGGCGTCGGTGTTGATGAAGCTTCCCGAAAATTTTTCCCAGGGCGCAAGGATTTTGGCCTGCTTCATCTGGTCAAGCGTCTTCTTTTCCTTGAGGGCTTTCTGCACCGCCGCCGACGTTTCCTTCAGCATTTTTGTGTACGCGCGCACGTCGTCGAGATTCGAAAGCGCACCGTGTCCTGGGATGACTTTCACGTCCGCGGGAAGCTGCGCCGCGGTTTTTTCCATCGCGTCGATGATGCCCTGGACGCTTCCGCCCGCCGAAACGTCGATGAACGGAAAACCGTAACGCACGAAATCATCGCCCATGTGCACGACGTTGTTCTTCGGGAAGAAAATGATGGAGTCGCCGTCAGTATGCCCCGACGGGAAGTGCATCGCGCGAATGTCTTCGCCGTTCAGGTGCACGGTGACATCGTGCTGGAAAGTGATGATGGGCAAGGCTGCTTGGGATGCCGGTTTCTGTTCCATCTTGACGGAACCGCCATTGCCGGCGAAGCCTCCGGTTTCCAGCCGCTTGCGCACGTTGTCGTGGGCAATCAGAGTCGCGCCGGCGTTGTTGAAAGGTTCATTCCCGCCCGTATGGTCGCCGTGGTAGTGAGTGTTGATGACGAAGCGCACCGGCTTGTTGGTGATGCCCAGCTCTTTCAGAGCCCCCTGGATTTTGTCGGCGAGCGGCGCGAACTGGTCATCCACGATGACGATACCATCTTCGCCAACGGATGCGGCAATGTTCCCTCCCGCGCCCTCCAGCATGTAGATGTTGCCGGAAACCTTGGTGACCTTGATCTGGACTTTGGAAAAGTCCTGATCCTGCGCCTTTGCCGTGCGGCTGGTGACTAGCGCCACAGCAAACGTGAGGGCAACGGCGGCTACCCGCAAAGTCTTGTTCATCTGCTTCCCCCTCAGGCAATCGGCGCGCATTGTACCACTGCCTGCCGGAGTTGCACGCATCAAGTCTTCTGTCGTACCAGATTGGCCTGAATTGGAAAGCCAGCCAGCGTCTACTGCACTCCGTTCTTGGGGTCCCAGGAGCCTTGCTCTTTGCGGACGTAGATGATCTGGCCGATGTGGTAGGCGTTGTGCGTGCTGATGTGCGTGAAGACCTGAGCGTTCTCCTTCAGCTTCGCTTCATCGGCCGTTTCCACCCACTTCTCGAGTTCTTTCATGACCTCATCCAGTTGCCGCACCGTGTCGTTCCAGGTCTTGATGTCGAACTTGTCGAAGGTTTCATCGTTGTTGCCGCTGAATTTTTCGGGCTTCTCGCCCTTAAGAACCAGAAGATTTCGCCGGTTCCAGAACACCAGGTGATACGCCAACTGGCCGACGGAGTGATTGCCTTTGCCGTCCGTCCAGCTGGCCTGCTCGGCGGCCAACCCTTTCACGGCCGTATTGGCAGGCACGAACCATTCCGCGTTCTCATGGGTCGATTTCAGCTCGGCCAGCAAGACTTCGCGGAGCGTGGTGGGTTTCTTGTCCTGCGCGAAAACGGGAACAGCCAACAGCAAGAGCAGAAGAATCGGTGCGCGTTTGGTCATTCGAGGATCCCTCCCTGGGCTTAGACGCGCCGTCAGATAGTCCGGCTTTTGGTGATGGTATCCCGACCGGTGCCAAAAGCGAGCCCAATTTGGACGTAGCTTCGCGGACCAGCTTTCCTTCTAATGATCAGCGAGAAGGAGGGCCTATGCTGGAAGTCATCCTGAAGCGGTTTGAGAAGCCGGACGAGGTACGCACCTTTGAGAAAGGCCGATTCGAGCTGGTGAAATTGGGCGGAATGACGATTGGCCGTGCGACGTATGAGCCGGGATGGAAGTGGTCCGTCCACGTTGGGCAGGCCACGGGAGCGAAGAGCTGCAAAGTGGAGCATGTAGGCATGGTGTTATCCGGCTGCGCGACCGCGGCGATGGACAACGGGCGAGTGATCGAGATGAAAGCCGGAGATGTTTTTTACATCGCGCCGGGGCACGACAGTTGGGTCGTAGGCAATAAGCCTTACGTTTCCCTGCATTTTCTTGGCGCGGAGGATTACGGCAACGCGAAGCGAAGATAAACACGCCTTTGGTGCTGACGCGAAAATGGTTAGTTCCAGCGAGGGAGCGATCGGCGGCCCAGTAGGGCTTCGGCGGCCCACTTGCCGAGATAAACGGAAAGGGCAACGCCATGGCCGTTGTAGCCACCGAGAAGGAGGGCGTTCCTACTGCGCGGATGTGTTCGGAAAATGGGGAGCATGCCCTCGGTGAAAAGAATCGGGCCGGCCCAGCGGTGCGTGATGCGCACCGACCTAAGAGCAGGATGGAGATTGTGGACGCGATCTTCCAGCCAGCGAAGACTTTCAACAGACTCGCCTTTACGCACATCGAAACGGTAGAGATGAGACGTGGCGTTTGTGTCCGAGCGATCATGATGTGAATCGCGGAACAGCACGGTGAACGACCTGGGCACAGGGACGAGCCCCGCACCAAAAATGATGCGGTTTGCGGCGAACAAACGGCCCCACAAGTAAGGAAAATCCACGGTGTAAAAAGGGCGGCGGGAAGAGAGGCCGATGGCACGGAGTTGTTTGCTTGAGAGAGGCGCGGTAGCCAGCGCCAGAGTAAGCCGCGAGGCAATGCTGCTGCGAAGCCCGGAAAGCTCGGCGGAATAGGCGTTGGTGGCGAGAAGAATTTGGTCTGCGCGAATCTCTTTACGCTCGATGCGGCCACGAATCTTGCGTTGAACGCGCAGGCACAGCGGGCTGGGAAAATCAATTGCGCGAACGTGGGCGTGCTCGATGATTTGCGCGCCGGCTTTTTCCGCGGCGCGTGCCAAACCCGCAACAACCTTACCGGGGTCGACCGTGCCACCGGGAACGCGGCGGACCACTCGCAGATCGCCGGAATCGGTCCACGAAATCGGAGAGTTTTTTTGCGCGTTAGAGCGGCCCAATTCCCAAACACCGGGAAGTTCCAGTTTGGAGTCAACCCGTAGCGCGCGAAGAATTTTCCTGTAGCCATTGAGAACGTTGCCTAGACCACGGAGAGGGCCGGCGGCGGTTTCCGCAAGCGCGAGGCCTCCGGTGCGGCTACTGGCGCCTTCGCCGATTGTCGCCGCCTCGAGCACCAGCACTGATTTCCTGGGAACCAACTTTCGCAGCCAGGCAGCAGCCGCAAGCCCCGTAAATCCGCCACCAACGATTGCGAAATCCACGTACTCCGGCCACGCGCGCCACGCCGGATGAAATCTCACCGTCCACGGCGGCTTTCCCCAGGGATGGATTCGGCGTGGCATGACAGTCGTTGGATGCCAGGAGATTATGAGGCGTGAAGTGCGCCTGGGTCGAGCCGAGCCGATCCACTCCCCGCGAGCCCGCGCTGACGGTTGAAACTTCTCCGATGGCCTAACGTAGAATAGGGGAAGAGTGGGTGTGCCTCCAATGAAGCGCAGAGTCCTATTTCGTGAACCTGTGAGCGTCGCGCTCGAGACCCTCCGCGCGCACAAGATGCGCTCCTTCCTGATGTTGCTGGGCATCATCCTGTCCGTTTCCACGCTGATCGTGGTCATTTCTCTGATTTCCGGCGTGAACCATTACATCGAAGACCGCGTGGCCAATCTGGGTTCCAACGTGTTTCTGCTGACGCGCTTCCCTCTCATCACCGACGTGGAAGAGTTTGTAAAGGCCAACCGGCGCAACAAGAAAGTGGTGTGGGACGACTTCGAAGCCCTGCGAGATAACATGAAGCTGCCTCTGCGCGTGGGCGTCGAGTTGCGCGTTGACGGGAAAGTGCGCAGGGGCTCGGAAAGCATCAACGACGTGAACATTCGCGGTGTCACCGCGAACATGGTGGATATCGATATTGTAAACCCGCGCGACGGGCGGTACATTTCCGAAGGAGACGACCAGAGCCGCGCGCTGGTGACCATGATTGGCAACGACCTGGCCACCAAACTTTTCCCCAGCGTGGATCCCATCGGGCACGAGATCCTGATCGACGGGCGGCCGTTCCAGGTGGTGGGGATCGCCAAGACCATCGGGACCGCGTTCGGACAATCACAGGATAACTTCGCGTACATACCCATCCAGACCTACTTCAAGATGTACGGGACGCAAGACACGATTTGGCTGAATATCCAGGCGCGCGGCGCGGAGTGGATGGAACGCACGGAAGACGAGGCACGGGCGATGATGCGGGCGCGCCGGCATCTGCCGCCGAATGAACCCGACAATTTCGGGATCTTCGACCAGGCCACGCTGATGCAGCTGTGGAAGAATCTTACCGGCGTAATCGCCACGGCGATGGTCGGCGTGGTGTCCGTGTTTCTGGTGATCGGTGGCGTGGTCATCATGAACGTGATGCTGGCGACGGTGACGGAGCGGACGCGGGAGATCGGAATCCGCAAAGCCCTGGGGGCGCGACGCGGAGACATCCTGCTGCAATTCCTAATCGAAGCGGCGGTGATGGCTGCCATTGGCGGGGCGATTGGCGTGATACTGGCTTATGGGATTGCTGAGCTGGCCAAGGCCGCCATGTCCATGCCTATGAACGTCCCGTTCGTGGCGGTGGTGATCGCCGAAGTGATTTCCGCAATGGTAGGGATTTTCTTCGGTGTCTATCCGGCCAGGAAAGCAGCGGGATTGCAACCCATTGAAGCGCTGCGGCAGGAGGCTTAGAGCGGTGAAGATCGCCATGCACATGAACCTGGGAGAGAACGCGCAGATGGCGCTGACCACGCTGCGCGAGAACAAGATGCGTTCTTTCCTGACGGTGCTGGGAGTGGTCATCGGAATCACCGCGCTGCTTTCCGTGGTGTCCATCCTGATGGGCGTGTACGGCGACGTGAACGCGTACCTCTCGGACTACGGAACGGACACGCTGTTTATTTTCCGCTTCGATCCGGGCATCCATACGGGGCGGCTGACTCCCGAGGAACGCGCGCGCAAACCGCTGACGCTGGAGGATGCGGAAGCGATTCAGGAATTGTGCCCGGCGGTGCGCGCGGTGACGGCCAGCGTTTATCCGCGATTCGAGGAGGACGGGCCGCAGCGCGGGCCGGTGACCGCTCGTTACCTCAGCAAGGAAGTCTCGGGGATTGATTACAACGGAACGCTGCCGGCCACCGAAGAGGTGTTCAACTCGCGGCCGGCGCTGGGACGATTTTTCAGCGAAGCGGAAAACATGCACCGCGCCGAAGTGGCGGTGATCGGCCCGGACATCGTCAAAACGCTGTACCCCGACATGGATCCGCTTGGGAAGCCCATCCTGATTGACGGTGTATCGTACGAAGTGATTGGCGTTCTGGAGCCACGCAAGGGCCAGCTGATGAAGGACCAGTCGGCAGACAAAGCGGTGCTGGTGCCATACCGCACATATAAAAAGCATCTGCCCATGGACGACGAGAACCTGATTGGCGCGGTGGCGTATGCCGGGCGCATGCCGGAAGCGGAAGACCAAATCCGCGCCGTACTACGGCGGCGGAGAAACGTGCCGTACACCAAGCCGGACAATTTCGGGGTGTCCAGCGCGCAACAGATTGCGGACCAATTCCGGCAAATCACCTCGTCGGTGGCGCTGCTGATTTCAGTGGTTAGCTCGATCGGGCTGCTGGTGGGGGGCGTGGGCGTGATGAACATCATGCTCATGTCCGTGACGCAGCGGACGCGCGAAATCGGAGTGCGCAAAGCAATCGGGGCGCGGCGCAGAGACGTGATCTGGCAATTCTTGACCGAGGCGATCGTGCTGACAGGCTCCGGCGGCGTCATTGGCGTGCTGCTCGGTGGCGGCATCAGTTTGCTGATCCAACTTGCGGTGCCCGCCCTGCCATCGTCGATTCCGCTGTGGGCGGTGGTGCTGGCGGTGGGAGTGTCCATGAGCGTGGGACTGTTTTTTGGAATTTATCCGGCGATCAAGGCGGCGCGGCTCGATCCGGTTGAAGCCTTGCGCTACGAATAGATTTCGCGAAGTTTCCAGCAAGTAAAGAAGTTATTCGCATGTTGCGCATGCGCGCGGCAGCGCGTATGGTGCTCCCATGCGTTCCCACAAAATGGCTTTTGTTGTTCTCTTGTATTTTGTTTCGCTCAGCGCCGCGTCTCTGGGACACGCGCAGCAGCCCGTGCCTTCCAACCTGGCGACCGGCTTCAATTCCATCCGCGAAGACACGCTGCGGGCGGACCTGACGTTCTTGGCTTCGGACGCGCTGCAAGGGCGCATGTCTTTGCAGACTGGCGACGAAGTCGCGATCCAGTGGATCGCCTCCGAATTTGCCAAGGCCGGTCTGCAGCCGGCCGCGAATGGCAGTTTCCTGCAGCCGGTTGATCTCATTGAATACCGCGGCGATCGCGAGCACAGCTACGTTGCGCTAAAGCGCGGCGGCAGCGAGAAGCAGTGGAAATTCCCGGATGCCATTGGTTCCTACCGCGCGGATGTCGATATAACCGCGGACGTGGTCTTCGCGGGCTTCGGCATCACCGCTCCCGAGCTTCACTACGACGACTATCAGGGAATCGACACGCGGGGAAAAATCGTCCTGATTTTTGACCACGAGCCGCAAGAGAACGACCCCACTTCGATCTTCAACGGCACCGGCAACACGCGCTACGCAACGGGACGAGTGAAAATCCTGAACGCGCAGGAGCATGGTGCGGTGGGAGTCTTAATTGTTGCAGAGCCCAACCGCAACCATCCGTCCAATCAGGAGCGCGTCGCCAGAATCGCTGGATCCGAAACGCGCGCCGTGCCTATCCCTTTGCAGTCGCTGGCCGATGACGCGCTCCATACGCCGGCAGCGACTATTTCCGACGCCGTAGCCAAAGAACTTTTCGCCACGTCCGGAGCAGTTCCTTCGGACCTGCAAGCCGCCATTGACCGGGACCTGAAGCCGCAGTCGCGCGCCCTGCCGGACACGCAAGTCACGCTGCATTACCGCGACATCTCCGTCAGTTCCGGTAGAACCTACAACGTTGCCGGCTTGCTGGAAGGCAGCGACCCGAAGCTCAAAGCCGAAACCATCCTGTTCTCCGGACACCATGATCACAACGGCATCAGCGGCACGGAAATCTGGCATGGCGCCGATGACAATGGCTCCGGCACCGTGGGCGTGGTTGAATTGGCGCACGCCTTTGCCGCCAACGCCGCGCATGGTGAAAGGCCGAAGCGCTCATTGCTCTTCGTCGTCTATGCCGCTGAAGAGCGCGGGCTGCTCGGGTCCTTCTACATGGCCGCGCATCCGCTGCGGCCGCTCGAGACCACGCGCGCCGTCCTCAACTTCGATATGATTGGCCGCAACGAAACCGAGAGCGACCAGACCAAAGGCCTGATCGACATCCCCGCCGACACCACCAACCGGCTCAATCTCATCGGTGCGCCGTACAGCCCCGACTACAACCGCACGGTCATGCAGGAAAACAAATACGTCGGCCTGGTCCTGGACGACCGCTTCGACCACGACTCCGCGCTCAACATTTTCTTCCGCAGCGACCAATTCCCGTTTGTGCTGCATAACATTCCGGCGTTCTGGTGGTTCACCGGTTTTCATCCTGACTACCATCACACCAGCGACACGGCGGACAAAATCAATTACGTGAAGATGGCCAAGATCCTGCGCCTCGCCTACCTCACGAGCTTTCAATTTGCCAACGAGGCGACGACTCCCAAGTTCGTCGCCAACCCAGGCGCAAAGTAAGTCCCGGCAAGGTCTCTGTTTCGTTGGTTCCTTCTTATATCGTGTCACGATATAAAATCCAAAAGACCCTTGACAAGATATATCGTACTACGATATAAATGAAGCGCTTCCGCACCGCGGGCTGGGCTCGGCCAGAAATGGCCGTCGCAGGTGCGGCGGGGCCGGGGAGCGCACGCTCTCCGACCCTGCTTCAATGCCCACGACGCGTAGTTGGCCGACCAGGTCCGGTGTATCGCACAGGAAGGAGAACTGTAGATGCGAACGCGACCGGTCCTTTGTATTGCAGTACTGTCTTTTGCCGCCACCACGATCCTGGGAGCGGCACCCACCCTTGCAGATTCTTCCACGAGTAATGGAAAACTGCAGATTCACGTAAGCCCCAAGCAGGCCTATGTGTTTGTGGATGGCAAAGCCATCCGCGACGGCAGCCAAACCATCGATTTACCCGCTGGCACACACAAGGTCACGGTGACCAACTACGGATATGCAGAGAAAGCGCAGGATGTTTCCATTGAAAGCGGAAAGAAAACCTACTTAGAAGTGACCTTGCAGGCCTTGGGAGACAAAGTCACCGGGCCGTTTGCGGACATCGAATTCAAGGGTGACCCAAGGGCAGCTGTGTTGTTGAACGGCACGACCCCCGAGTACTTTGTGGGCCACGTGGATGAGTTTGACTGGGACTGGATCTGGCACCAGCGGCTGCTGGTGAAACCGGGGACCTACCAGGTGATGGTGACGCGCGAGGGCAAGACGATCTGGTCGGGCCCGGTAACGGCCAAGGCCGGACAAAAGGTGATCGTGCATTTGGACCAGAACGGCGCAATCACCACCAAGGACTGGAAAGAAGGGTTGAACATGGCGCCACAGCCGCGGTTCCATGCCGGAGTGGCGAGCGCCGAGGTGCCCATTGCGCCCGTGAGCGCGCAACTCTCCGCGCAGAACGCCAATCTCACTTGTGGACAATCCACCGACCTGAACTGGAGGACCGCGGATGCCGCAAACGTTTCGATCACGAATTTGGGCGACGTGGCGGCGCAAGGCGACCGCTCCGTGAACCCAACCAAAACGACGAAGTATGAATTGACGGCGATGGGCCCGGGAGGCAGAGCAACGCAGGACGTAACCGTGGGCGTGAACACGCAACCGGTGGCCACCATTTCCCTGAGCCAACCGGAAGTGCGGTATCACAAGGTGGGCGACAAGGTAGTGGAAGATGGATCAACGACGATCAGCTGGTCGGCTACGGATGCGAACTCAGTGATGGTCGACCCGATCAACAGCCACGCCATGACCGGGAGCCAAAGCATCGACGCCAAGCCGAAACAGACAAGCACCGGTCCTATCAATGAAAACATCACGTATACCGTGACCGCGAGCAATGCCTGCGGGGGAACCGTCACGCGAACCGCAACCCTGCATGTAACGGGTTCCATTGATCCCGCGCCCGGTATCACCATCGCCAGCGTCTTTTACCCAACGGCCTACCCACGGCGGAAACACCCGAAGGTGGGACTGGTGGCAAGCGAAGAGCGCATGCTGAACAAGCTTGCGGACAACTTTGAAAACTTCACGGGCTACGAAAAGGACGCGAGGCTGATGCTCGTGGCTCACGCCGACGTGCGAGGAGCGAAGAAATACAACGAGAAGCTGACCGAGCGCCGGGCCGAGTGCCTGAAGGATTACCTCGTGTCGCGCGGAGTCGCGACCGACAAAATCACCACCCGCGCCGATGGCAAAGAACACCAGCAGGACATGAAGAAAGTGGAGATGCTGCTGGCCAAGAGTCCGAACAAACCGGAAAAGTGGATGATGCGCGACAAGAAGACGACTTGGCTGGCCTACAACCGGCGAGTGGACATCGTGCTGGAACCGAAGGGACAGGAGTCCGTGGAAACGTATCCGGATGATGCGGCGGACGCGCGCATTCTCTGGGCGCGGAAGGAGCCGAGCCTGAAATCCGTCGAAAAGGCAGCCAAGACCACCGTCAGCGTGGCGCAGGCACGCACGACTGTAAGCAAGTGAATCTGAAAAGAGGGGCGTGATTCCTTGAAGTGGACAGGCCCGAGAAGAATTGAGCGGGCCTAAAGGAGGAATCATGATGCGACTTTCTCTGAAAGCCATGGCCATCGCTTCCGGCCTCGTGTGGGGAGCGGCCATCTTATGTGCGGGAGTCATACACCTCGCCGATCCGAGTTACGGCGTGAATTTCCTGCAAATGACGAGTTCCGTCTATCCAGGATTTCACGCAGCCGGAACGGCCGGGCGAGTCGCCATCGGAACCGTGGAAGGGTTGATCGATGGAGCGGTGGCGGGCCTGGTGCTCGCGTGGCTGTACAACCGCTTCACGCATGTCCCTGGCACCGCCAGCCAACAATGAGCGAGCAGAGCGATGGCCGGCAGTTGCCGGCCATCGCTCGCAGTTCTTGCTAAGCTGCCGACTACGCGCGGGCGTAGACGTTCGCGCTCCCGGACTGACCAGAAGTATCAGCGGTCGTAGCCGACGGTGATGCCGTCGACACTGACGTAGCCGGACTGGCCGTTGTCGTTGCCGTAAGCAGTAGCGCTGGACCAGAAGTTGTCTCCGGATTGCTGCCGGCGCATCGTGTTGGCAATGGTCTGCTGCTGCAATTGGAGAACGATGGCATGGCCGAGGCGCCTCCAGAATTTTTGCGCAGTAGTTTCGTGCGTTTGAGCGACGGCAGGGACCTTGTCGCCACACTGCGAACAGAAGTTGCTCTGTTCCTGAAGCTGGTTTCCGCAATTCGTGCAATACATAGTTCCTCCTTTATCCTTTCATGCCCTTACGCTGATGCCGCTTCAGAAGGGCGGTATCAGGAAAAGCTCGGCGTTGCCGTTGGGATCCCGCTGCACGGTAGCAGGCGCCCCTGGATTCACCGCAAAAGTAACGCGAACCTGGTTCGGGTGTTTTGACGCAAGCGTCCCCACCACCGGCGTACACCCGTTGGTTGGTGCCACGCCGGCTGCAGGCAGAAGGTCAACGCAGGCCGTGACGGGTGTTCCGTATGCGCCGACGCCATAGAACGTGTTGATGAGGCCTGGATTGCCTTGGTTCAGCATGTCGAGCACATATGCTCCATTGGTCGGCTGCGGATTGTTAGGATCGATGGTTTGGCCGCTGCCGCTGGCGCCAAGCATTACCAGCAGGCTGTCGTCCGGACTGAACAGAAAGTCATTCCAGAAGTAGGTGCTTCCGGTCAGGTTGATCATGCCGCCGATGGGAGTCGCGCCAACGGAGAAGTCCAGATTGAAAAAGTACACGCCCAAGGGAGAGGAGGACGGCGCGCTTGCGTCCGCAACGACTACGCCAACGCGACAGTTCGGCGAGAACCCAAGGAATCCGCTGAACGGCACGGCTTGAACCGGGTACGCCTTCCCGTCACGGATGAACTGGACGGTGAATGGCGCTCCGGGCGCTGCCGGGGGCGTTACCTGCGCGGAGATTCTGGCGCTACAAGAGAACGTCTGCAGGCCTGCGCCCGTCGGGCTGAGTAACTTAATACGTGTAAACTGCCCCGGTAGCCTATGGACTGCCAGAGAAAAACCGGCAGTGTGATTGAGAAAACCAGAGGTCGCCAGAACGTTCAGAAAATTCAATCCCGCAGTGCTGGCAGCCTGGGACGTGTTAATTACGAGGTTGCCTGTAGTGCCGATCGCAATGTTGATGGGTACGGCGGTGATGCCCGGAGGCGGATTATTCAAGCTGACGTTCACGATGCCTGACAACCCGTTCACGGACTGCACGGTTACAGTGTAAGTCGCACTCTTGCCCCAAACGATCTCTTGGGTTGCCGGAGCTATGCTGACGGTGAAATCCGCTCCCGGCGGAGGTGGTGGCGGCGGGTTGGGTGGCGTGGCCGGGGGCGGAGGCACTGGGCCGTCTCCGATCGCTCCTGTGGTGGTCAGCGACGATGGACCAAGACCTGACAAAAATGGAGAACCGGTGACTTGAATCAACTTACCGGTCGCGGGATCAATCGCAAAGGCAGAAACGTTGTTTGACCCTTTGTTGGCGACATACAAGAGAGCGCCGGAAGTATCCGCGGCCACAGAGGCCGGCGCTGTACCGGCGGCAAAGGTCGAGCTGCCCACCGGCGTCAGGACGCCGGTGAGTTTATCTATTGTGAAGGCGGAGACGTCGTTGGAATTCTGGTTCGCTGCGTATAGAAAGCGGCCCGTTGGATCCACGGTAACGGAGACGGG
>CAZGFL010000011.1:0-7141 GCA_964524985.1 uncultured Acidobacteriaceae bacterium | reverse complement strand
GGGGCCTATAGCGGTGATGCAACCTACTCCGGTTCTACGTCGGCGCAGGTCCAAATCACCGTCCAATAGTCTCCAGCAACCACAGGCGGCCCCGGCATCGGGGCCGCTCTCTACTCTCGTGGCCCCTTTTCCCTGCCGCGCTCACTGCCAACTTGCACTAAACAAATCACTTTAAGTACTCTCTTGACAACTATCCTGCTTGCACCCAATAGCTCCTCTCCCACAAGTCCTTTAGAAATGAACACTTGCAAAAGTGTATCAAAACAAAAGGCTTTAACTTCCTTTAGAATCAACACTCAACACTTACAAAAAAACAGGGGGAGGGGGCTATGGCTACCAGATTTCTTCTTTGGATTCGCATCCAGATCGAAGCGTCAGTTCACGTTGGGAGGAAAGAAGATATTCCAGAACTGCGGCGCGGGGCTCAGGAACTCCACGGGCACCAGCGAGCCTTCCTGGTTCAACTGGGACGGCCGCACGACGTTCACTTCAACCTTTTGCTGCGTCTTGCAATTCTCCAGGGTGAACTTCGTGCCCGCCGCGATTCCTTCCGGGAGGATAATCATCGCCCCGGTAGCGCTGACCGTATGCGTGAAGCCTTTAATCGGCTCCGGCTTATTGGGCATGTGCACCAGCACCGAAATGCGCAGCAGCACGCGCTGCGCGCGGCGCCTCTCTTCGGCCGTCGGCTGGCGCTGCAGCGCCGGACGCACCGCTGAAGTCTGGCCCGGCTTTGCTGGCATGCCGGGCTTCATGTTCGTCAAAGGCTTCACAGCTCGAGTCCCCAGAAGTCCATTTCTGGCGCGATCAGCTCCACGCCGTATTCCCAACCGTCCGGGCGCGAATTGCCTTTCCACACGATCACGGCTGCGTTGCTGGAATGCGTCGCCAGATTCGTCAGCGCCACGCGCTGTTCTAGGGTCAGCGAGTGCGGAAGAACCACCATGCAGCCGTAGGGATTGATGATGCGCGTATGCGCTTCAAAGCTGGAGCGCTTGCCACCGGCTTCGTCCCATTCCAACCGCACCGGCACGCGCGAATTCATGCGCACGCCGCGACGCCGCTCAGACGACTGCCCTTCCGGAGCCTTGTGTTCACGCAGCTTTACGGACATTTTTCCCTCTAAAAGGCCATGCTAGAGTTGGAGAACAAAGGGGTCAATGGTACGAATTCAGACGAAGCTCTAAAGAGTAGCTGTACGAACGGACAGGTCGCACGGCGAAAGCGGGACAGGGCGTGAGAAATCTGATTGTGAACGCGGACGACTTGGGCTGGACCGACGGCGTGAACCGCGGCATCGTGGAAGTGTTTCACCGCGGCATCGTCACCAGCGCTTCCTTGCTTGCCAACGGCGCGGGCTTTGCCGGCGGGGTGAAGGCGGCGGAATCGGCACCCGGCCTGGGCGTGGGCGTCCACCTGAACCTGAGCGACGGCCCGCCCGTGGCCGATCCCGAAACCGTAATGAGCCTGCTGAACGATCGAGGCGAATTCGCCGGGGGACCCGAAAGCCTCCTGCTGAAGCGGGCGCGCCGTGGCTTGGTCTTGCGCGAAGTCGAGGAAGAATGGGACGCGCAGATTCAAAAAGTCCGCGACGCGGGCATTGAACCCACCCACGTGGACGGCCACAAGCACGTGCACATGCTACCGGGTCTCTTTGAGATTGCGCTGCGGCTCGCCAAGAAGCACGGCATCGGCGCGATTCGCTTGTCTTTGGAAGAGTCGAGCCTGCGCACCGCCCTGGCCTCTGGAGCGAAGCATCGCGCCGGCGTCGTCATGAGGCAGGGCGTGCAGGCGCGCGGCTTGAAGCTCCTGGCGCGCGACGCGCGCGAACTGGCGGAGCGCGCGGGCATCGCCACGGCGGATTATTTTTGCGGCATCGCCCAAACCGGCCAGCTCACGCGCGACGGCGTCGTCCGGCTGCTGAAAATCCTTCCCGAGGGCACAACCGAGCTGATGTGCCATCCTGGTTATGCAGACGAAGCCCTGGGGAAAAGCGCCACGCGTCTGCAAAGTTCGCGCCAATCGGAGATGGAGATCCTCACGAGCACCGAGGTCCGAAATCTTGTCGCGTCCCAGGGGATTCGCCTGATAGACTATGCCTTCGTTACCCAGGAAGCGTAAAGCAGGCTACCGGAAAATCGGCCCGGTGGAATCGCAATGAGAAGCGACTCGCCCATCCAGTTTTCGATCGTCGTTCCTTTCTACAACGAACAGGAAAACATTCCGCCTTTGTACATGAAGCTGACGGAAGTAATGGACGGCATCGGCGAATCGTACGAACTGGTATTTATCGACGACGGGAGCAAGGACAACTCCTTCAAGGTGCTTTCCGATATCTATGAGCACGACCGCCGCGTCAACGTCGTGCGCCTGCGCCGCAACTTCGGGCAGACTGCGGCGCTGAAAGCCGGATTCGACTTCGCGCGCGGCGAAGTGATTATCTCCATGGATGGGGACCTGCAACACAATCCCGAAGAGATTCCCCGCTTCCTGGAAAAGATCGAAGAGGGCTACGACCTGGTGAGCGGCTGGCGCCACCACCGCCGCGACCACTGGCTGATGCGCCAGCTTCCCAGCCGCATCGCCAACTGGATGATGGCCAAGCTTTCGGGAATCGAGCTGCACGACTTCGGAACGACATTTAAAGCCTACCGCCGCGAAATCATCCAAGAGATTCAACTCTACGGCGAGCTGCACCGCTTCATTCCCGCGCTGGCCAGCTCCACGGGCGCCAAGATCGCCGAAGTGCCCATCGAGAATCTCCACCGCAAGAGCGGCAGATCCAATTACGGAATCGGCCGCACCATCCGCGTGTTCCTGGATCTGATCATCGTCAAGTTCCTGCTCGACTATTCGACCAGGCCCGCGCAGTTCTTTGGGTTGATCGGGGTAGGCGGTTTGACGGCGGGAATGGCCATCGCCACCTACCTGGGAATCGACAAGCTGATCCACCATACCGACACCATCGCGGAACACGGCCCGCTGATGCTCCTGGCGGTCGTGCTCTTCCTGAGCGGCGTGCAACTCGTTTCGCTGGGACTGCTGGGGGAAATCACCTCGCGCACGTACTACGAATCGCAGAACAAACCCATCTACGCCCTTCGCGAGGTAAAGAGCCACCGCAAAGAGATGGGCGATTCCGCGGAATCCGCCCGCCCCTCCGGCAACGAGCGCTAACCAATTCTTCGCAAAAGACGAGCTTGCCCCCAGAAGGTGTGGTGCGGGACAAGGAAATGCGAGACCGCCAGGGTTACTCTGAGCAGCCAGAAGCACCCAGAGAATCGAGCGATTGGGAAGCGGAGGCCGCTTGGCCGGAAGCATAGCGCGAGGGGCAATTTCTCACTGGCGGGCGATGTGGCGGTATTTGCCCTGGAAGAAGAGCAGCGGCTCCCCTCCCGGAATTTCCGCGTCTTCGACTCTTGCCACAAAAATCGTGTGGTCCCCCGCCGCGTGCTCGGCCACAACGGTGCAGCTGAGCTGTAGTGAGGTACCTTCAAGAACCGGAACGTTGTTCGGCGTCCAGCGGTACTTCAGGGCCAGCCGCTGCTCCGCCTCGGCGTTCTGCACGCTCTGCGCAAAATATTCGGAGATCGCCTGCTGGTGCTGCTTCAGGACGCTGACGCCAAAGTGTTTTTTCTTGTGGAGGAACGGCAGAATCTTTGCTCGCTCGTCGACACAAACCAGAATCAGCATGGGATTGAGCGAAACCGAGGTAAAAGCGTTGGCGGTCATGCCAAACACCTGGCCGGGCTCGCGCTCGACGGTAATGACCGTAACGCCGGTGGCGAATTGGCCCATCGCTTGCCGGAATTGTTTCGCCGTGAGCGCGGTCTTGGTCATAGCGGAAGTTTCCGAAGATATCACAAGCCGCCGGTTCCTTCAGCGCACGCCGCCGGCAGGCACGGGTCTAAAGACCCGCCACTACAAGACGCCGATCGTTCTCAGCCATTTCTCTGCCAACTGTGGCCATTCGCTGATCGGTAACTTCGTGTGCCGCAGCCCAAACGCATGTCCGCCCTGCGCATACAAATGCATTTCCACGGAAACCCCAGCCTTCTTCAACGCGATGTAGTAAGCCAGCGAGTCATTCACGTTGTCCACGTGGTCATCCTCGGCCTGCAGCAGAAACGTAGGCGGCGTTTGGCTGGTGACAGGGATTTCGGGATTCACGCTGAGATCCTTATCCGCATTCGCCGGATGCCGAACCGCAAACTTTTTAGGACCTTGCTCAGCATCCCATTCCGCCGCGGCAATCGACAGATGCCCCGGATAAATCGCCACCGCGAAGTCCGGACGGCAGCTTTCTTTATCGGCCGCATCGACAGCTGAGTACAAACGCTTCGCGAAATGCGTGCTGATCGCCGCCGAAAGATGCCCGCCCGCCGAAAACCCGAGTACCCCAATCTTGTGCCGATCGATGTGCCACTCCGCGGCGTGCAAGCGCACCAGACCCAACGTCCTCTGCGCATCTTCGAGAGCCATCGGTGACTCTGGATAGGGCCCCGATTTCGGATACGGTGCTGATTTCGGATACCGATCCTCACCCGGCACGCGATACTTCAACAGCACGCACGTAATCCCCTTAGTCGTCAGCCAGTCGCAAACCTCCGTACCTTCCAGATCGATGGCGAGATCCACGTAGCCGCCGCCGGGAAATACCACCACTGCAACGCCGGTATTCTTTCCCGCTGGGGAGTAGACCGTCATCGTGGGCTTCGTGACGTGAGACACGCTAAACCCGCCAGGGGGCCCCGTGGGGGCTGTGGGCCACCAGTGACTCTCCTCCGGTCCCGCGACGGGTTGCTGATCCGGCGGTTCGCCGGGCCAGATCGGCATCTGGCTGTGGCCCGGCGATGGCTGCCAGGTCGGCGTTTGCTGCGCGGGCAAACCACCCGCCATACACACAACACACGCCGCAACGAACAAAGTCTTAATCACCATTCGAATCATTGCTTCCACAATCCCTCTCATCCCCGTCTGGCCTTCGTTGCGACGTCGACTGTACGCCGACATTTTGTAGCTCCGGCTTGTCCCGAGGCGCGTCGAAGGCTTCCAGTTTACCCAGAGTTTCGAAGGGCCGGCCTCTCCTTGGTTTCCCGCAAACCGTCGCCAGTATGGCGCCGCACCTCATAGCGTCAGCAGCGCGTGCGCTACTCTGCGCTTGCGGGCAAGCGTCTTCATCACCGTCGGCGTCACGGCGACTCTCATGCCCAGCTCCCGGATTGCCGAGTTTTGCCAATAGTCCGCGGGATCGATGACCAGCGTCCCCACGAAATCGGCGTAGAGTTTCGCGACGCCCAGCGCCGTTGCCGCGTGGCCCAATTGCGAAAGCATCTTGTCCGACGGCCCTTTGAGCGATTTGCCGCCAACGATGGGACAAACGGCGAAGACGTCGGCTTTGCGCGCGACAATGGCATCTCGAACTCCCGGCACGGCCAGAATCGGCCCGATGCTGATGAGCGGATTGCTCGGGCAGATGAGGATGCGATCGGCGCTGCGAATCGCTTCCAGCACACCGGGAGCCGGCTGCGCCGATTGCGCGCCCTCGAAGCGGATGCCCTTCACCACCGGTTCTGCGCGCCGCTTCACCAGATATTCCTGAAAGTGCAGCGGCCCTTCGTCCGAATCGATGATGGTAGGAATCGTAGAGTCGGACATGGGAAGGATTCGCGCTTTGACGCCGAGAGCCTTGCGAATGGAATCAGCGGCTTGGGTCAGAGTCTTCCCTTCTGCGAGCAGCGCGGTGCGATGAATATGGGTGGCGAGGTCGCGGTCACCGAGGTTGAACCAGTTGGGACGGCCGTAAGCGGCCAGGTGTTGCAGCGCATGAAATGTTTCGCGGCGAAGGCCCCAGCCTTTCTTCGGGTCGACGACGCCCGCGAGCGTGTACGTGACGATGTCGAGATCGGGCGAAATCTTGAGGCCATGCAGCACGAGGTCATCGCCAGTGTTGACGATGATCGTGAGCGCGGCCGGGTCCAGCTCCTTGTAGAGACCGAGAAGGAGTTTCGAGGCGCCGACTCCGCCGGCCAGCGCGACTATCCTCTGTGTGAGTGCCCGTGCCATGAGAGAAAGGAGAAGAATTTAACACAGAGGTCACGGAGGCAGGAACAAAGAGAGCGCAGAGAAGAAAAGTTAAAGAGTTGAAGGTTCGACAACCGAGGAACACTAAGCGGTTGCGGGAGCAGCCAAACCATTCCGGTTTGCTATACACTTCTTAGGGGAAAATCCAGCCACAACGAAGAACCAAAACCTGCTTGGAGGTTACGATGAATCACGCAGCATTCAAGGCCGCTGCCGCACGGTGCACGTCCAATTTTATCCGGCGGTCTATTTTTGCCGTTGCAACGCTCGCTGCTCTGTTCTTTCTGGCGTCTTGCGCGAAACAGGCTCCGGGGCAACATGCCACTATTCTCATGCGGGATGGCACGACGCTAACGGGCACGGTCACCGCCACCTCGCCGACGGAAGTCACGCTGACCGGCGACGACAACACCACGCACACGGTCCCCATGGCCCAGGTGAAATCCATCGAGTATGACGACACAGCGGCAGGACAAACTTCCTCCGCCCAATCTGGTGGCGCGCCAACCCGGCGGGCGTCAGACGCTGTGCACGAACATCACTATCATCCGACGCGCGCCGAAATTCATACCAAGACCTACGTTCTTCCCGGTGGCACGCAAGTTTCCGTGCGCACGGAAGACACCATCAATTCCGCCACGGCGGTCGAAGGGCAAACCTATGCTGCGGAAGTCACAGACAACGTTCCTGACGCCAACGGCGATGTGGTTATTCCGCACGGCTCGAACGCTCAGATCGTCATCCGCTCGGCCTCAAAGGGCGGACGCTTTCGTGGCACCTCCGATCTCGTCCTGGACCTGCAATCGGTTTCCGTCGAGGGTCAGCAATACACGATTAGCACTACCGACGTGCAACAGCGCGGCAAGCAAGGCGTTGGCGCGAACAAGCGAACTGCTGAATTTACGGGCGGTGGAGCGGCGCTTGGCGCCATTATCGGCGCCATTGCGGGCGGCGGGAAAGGCGCTGCGATTGGGGCCGCCGCCGGCGCGGGAGGTGGCGCGGCAACGCAGATCCTGACCAAGGGCGGCTCGATCAAAGTGCCGGCGGAAACGGTGCT
>CAZGFL010000010.1:0-19001 GCA_964524985.1 uncultured Acidobacteriaceae bacterium | reverse complement strand
CGCTACTCGGACAACGATTTTGCCGCGCTTCATCTCCTCGGCTTCGATTTCATGCTCCACGCCGACCACACCTACGATCACCATCCCTCCTTCGAACGCTTGAAGACCTCCGGCCCGCGCGGCACTGGCGCCGAATTGCGTGTCCTCGGCATCGACCCTGACGCCGTCGAGCGCCGAGCCCAAGCAGCCGGAGCGAAAATTCTTCAGCCCGCCACCGATTTCCCCCACGGGTGGCGCGACGTCATGCTCGAAGATCCCAACGGCTATGTCTGGGCCGTCGGCGTCCCCATTCCTTGAAAGACTACTCTTTTCACACTATTGGATTCGCACCGGAAACGTGCCATCATCCGCTGTTCTTCAGAACGCTGGGACTTGGTTGTATTTCGGAGAGAGAAATGACACGCTGCCGCCGTCGCATCGCTTTCGCCGCTGTGCTCCTATTTGGTCTCGCCCTCACCGCTTCCGCGCAGGACGGCGCCAAACACCCCATCACTTTCGATGATCTGATCAAGCTGCATCGCATTGCCGAGCCGCAAATTTCTCCCGATCGGAAATGGATCGCCTATACCCTGTCCACTCCCGACATGGATGCGAATCGTGGCGTGAGCAACATCTGGCTGGTCTCGACTGCCGGCGGAGCGCCATCGCAGCTCACACAAAGCGGCCACGATTCTTCTCCCGCCTGGTCGCCCGATGGCAAGACCATCGCGTTCCTCTCTTCGCGCAGCGGCGATTCGCAAATCTATCTGCTCTCGCTCGAAGGTGGCGAATCGCACGCGCTCACAAAATTATCGACCGGCGCAGATCTGGTGAAGTGGTCCCCCGATGGTAAGACCATCGCTTTTACCTCAGGTGTATATCCTGATTGCAAGGAAGACGACTGCAACAAGAAGCGCGATGAAGAAAAGGAAAAGAACAAAGTGAAGGCGCATGTCGCCGAGCATCTTCTCTATCGCCACTGGACCCACTGGAACGATGGCAAGCGCAGCCACCTCTTCGTCGTTCCTGCCGATGGCAGCTCAGCCCCGCGCGACCTCACTCCCGGTGCCGATTACGACGTTCCTCCCGACCAGCGCGGTGGCCCCGCCGACATCAATTATTCGCCCGACAGCAAAGAAATCTGCTTTACCGCCGTTACCGACAAAATGGAAGCGATTAGCACCAACGGCGATTTGTTCCTGGTGTCGGTGGCGGGAGGCGACATCAAACGCATCACCACGCAGCCGGGCTTTGACGGCGGTCCTGTGTATTCGCCGGACGGAAAATACATCGCCTACCACGCGCAGCTCGCCGCGGAGTACGAAGCCGACCGCTGGCGCCTCATGCTCTACGACCGCGCTACCGGAAAGAACGAAAACCTCTCCGAGAATTTCGACCGCAGTGTCGACGAGCTTGCATGGTCCGCCGACAGCAAGACGATCTACTTCACCGCCGAAAACGAAACGCAAAAGCCCTTGTACGCCATGGCTGCGCGACCCGGAGCTGAGCCGAAGAAAATCCTCGCCGACTCCTACAACGCTTCCATCTCGCTGAGCGCCGACAGTAAAACGTTGGCCTTCGAGCGCACCAGCCTCACCCTCCCCGCCGAGCTCTTCGTCGCCGCAAGCGACGGCTCGGGCGTCCGCCAGCTCACGCATCACAACGACTCGATCCTTTCCGCAGTTGAAATGAATCCGCCAGAAACGTTCTGGTTTGACGGCGCCGAAGGAACCAAGGTGCAGGCCATGCTGATTCGCCCGCCGAAATTCGACGCCGCGAAGAAATATCCGCTCCTCGTTCTTCTTCACGGCGGGCCGCAAACCATGTGGTCGAACGCCTGGGGCTACCGCTGGAATGCAGAGGTCTTTTCTGCGGCGGGCTATGTCACGCTGATGATCAACCGGCGCGGCTCGACCGGTTACGGACAGAAATTCACGGATGAAATCACCAACGATTGGGGTGGCAAGGCATATGTCGATGTGATGACCGGCGTAGATTACGCGTTAAAAAAATATCCGTTCATCGACGGCATGCGAATGGCCGCGGCTGGCGGCTCCTACGGCGGCTACATGGCCGACTGGATCGCGACGCACACTGGGCGATTCAAAGCCATCATCAGCCACGCAGGTGTGTACGACAAAGTTTCGATGTATGCCACCGAAGAATTGTGGTTTGAAGAGCACGACATGCAGGGCATGCCGTGGACGAATCCCGAAAGCTACAAAAAGTGGGCGCCGGTCACTTACGCCGGCGAACTCGGTAAATTCAAGACGCCGACGCTGGTCATTTGCGGCGAACGTGACTACCGCGTCCCCTACACGCAATCGCTCGAATTTTTCAGCGCGCTTCAGCGTCAGGGCGTGCCCTCAAAACTCGTCGTCTTCCCCGACGAGGGCCACTGGGTCCTCAAGCCGCAAAACGCGCAATTCTGGTACAAAACATTTCTCGATTGGCTCGCGCTCTACGTGAAGTAGCGCGCTCACGCTTCCAGCAAGCGCCGCAGAGCGCGCCGCGCAAACCGGAACAAGTGGTACAGCAAGAACGCGGAAAGTGCCACTAGCGCCACTACAATCAGCGCCGTGGCCACCGGATGCGTCGTGGCCAGCCATGTCAGCCACACTGCCAGCACATCTTCTCCAAAACTCAGTGCCCAATTGCTGAACGGCTCCGGGCTCGTATTCACCGCCGCCCGCGCGCTCGCCTTTGTCCCGTGCGAAGTCAACGCCACGCCTCCCGCCAGCAGCGCAGCACCCCAGCGCCATTCCGCACCCGCGCCTCCCGCGGCCCCGTACGCCAACACTGCCGCGGCGGGCGGCCGGATGAACGTGTGCACGAAATCCCAAACCGTATCCAGGTACGGCACTTTGTCCGCGCAAAATTCAATCAGATACAGCGCGATCGCAATTCCCAGCACCCATGGATGCGCCAGCACTTGCAGCGACGCCGGCAAATGCACCACGCCGAAACGCTGCAGCAGCCCCAGTGTCGCTACCGTCGCGTACAAGTTCAGCCCGGAAGAAAATCCGGCGCCTAGCACAAGACTCAATGTCTGTATCGGGTTCACAACAACTCATGATAGCAGCCCCACCTTTGTAGAGGCCGGGCTTTAGCCCGGCGTTTGTAGTCCCTGGGCAAAACTTGTCCCGACCCGGTCGGGAGCCCCGGGCGCGCAGCTCCCCTACAGGCTGAAAACGTCCTACAACTTCCAATTGACCAACCCGCCACCTCCAAGCGATGCTGTTCCCAACGTCCATGCATAGCTTGGGTCACTTCTATCTTTCCTGGGGACTGCTGGTGCAAGCCTTCGCGCTCATCCATTTCTTGCGGCGGCGGCCCGAAAGCTACTGGTTCTTTGTCATCCTGTTTTTCGGCTGGCTCGGCGCCGGTGTCTACATCGTCGCCGAAGTCATTCCCGACCTCGGCCTGCTCCGCGGCGTCGTTCAGGGATTCGGCCGCCGCTCGCGCATCCAGCATGTCGAAACCGCTATCATCGACAATCCTTCCCCCGCCAACTACGAAGAGCTCGGGGAGCTCTACAAGGACCAGGGCGAGTTTGCCAAAGGCCGCGAAGCCTTTAGCAAAGCCATCTCCGCGCGCGGCGATTCGATTTACACGTTTTATTATCGGGCGCTGTGTTCCCTGGCGCTCAACGATCTCCCCGCCGCCATTCCCGACCTTGAGCATGTCGTCGTCGCCGACCGCAAATTCGACTACTACCGCGCCGCCGGCCTGCTCGCCGATGCCTACGCGCGTACCGGCGCCCTAGACCGCGCCGAGCCGCTCTTCGCCGAAGTTACGCAAATCTCCACCACGCCCGAAACGCTCTACAATTACGCCAGCTTCCTGAAGACCGCTAACCGCCTCGAAGAAGCCCGCGAGTGGGCGCAAAAGCTCGAGGCCAAGAAGCGCACCCTGCCGCGCTACATGCAGCGCCGCGAACGCCCTTGGTTCCAGAAAGGCAAAGCTCTCCTCAAAGACCTCGCCACCGCCTGACCTGGTGGCGTAGCATCCAACGAAAATCCGTCATTACGACCACAGACACGGTACTTTTTGGCGTGCCGAAGCCGCATTAACACTGTAGGAACCCGTCATATTTTCACTCAAACAGAGATTCGGGTATTCTCTGCGAGCGGGATCTTTGACCCCCTAGCGGGATTGGAGATGACGTGGGCAAGCCTTTCGGCCGTTCATGTCATCCGCCCGGAATGCATGCTGCGGCTCTTCGCATTCGCCCACTCATTGACTACTAGCGCGCGGGGATGCGCCGGTTCCTGCAACGGATTAGTACAGGGCGGGCGGTTGCACAAGTTCCAGGCCGCCTTGATGCGGAGACTCGCAGTAGCCTTTGGTGGGTTTCGGCAAGCGCTCAATGCAGTCCTGCGAGCAAGCCCACACCAGCAGAGGCAGCACATCGGTGGCCACGCGCAGAGAAATCCAAACCTGCCTTGGGGCTTCGTACAGGAAGAAGCCTCGGCAGACGCTGCAACGTTGCGGCGCAAGCTCGGCGGGGGCAGCGGGAAGCCGGGGAAACGGCGGCCGATATTTGAAATTTCCGTAAAGGGCGCGCGTGCTTACCGAGCTATTCTTCAGCTTGCGGCATCGCGTGATTTCATACGGAAAGAAGTGCAGGCGATAGGACGTGTAAGGTGTGAATTCTTCGAGAGCCGCCATTTCGCCGATTTCCGGAGGAATGCGAACGAGGTTGCTGCCGTACAGCATCAGCTTTTTGACCGCTTTCAGTTTCGCAATCGACGCAGGCAGCGTGATGATGTCCGGCCATTCTTCCGCCGGAATTTCACGCCGCGGGTGGAACTCCTCGCGGCCGTCCCGTGCGGCTTGCTCGACAAGGTCGAGCATCCGCTTCCAACCATCGCACGTCGTGTCCTGTTGCTCCGTATGCAGCGTCAGCTCGGACCACACTGGTGGTTCGTCTTCTTGATACTGCGGATCGAGGCAATGGCATTCGTGACCGCGCACTAGGCTCTCCGTCTCGGCTGAGAATGCCCCGGAATTATAGTCGAATCAGCAAGTTCGGGGGACTTACGGAATCCTAACGGAAGGCTCAGGATTTCTTGCAAAGCGTTGCCGCACGATGCCCAGGATGCCCACACAAGCAGGGAAGGGTCTTGGGAGGAAATACGCATGGAATGCGGTCTGAAAGGCAGTGAGAAGCCGTCGTTGCAATGCAGCGTTTGCGGATGCCGTGGGGAGTTGTTTGATCTGCCCGGAAAAAGCGAGAGATTTTGCCTGGAATGCAGTGCCGATGTTGCAACCTCGATTCTGCTGGTGACGGAGATCGATACAGCGACGATGCGAGGGCAGGAGAGCGAAGGGTTGGTGGCGGAATTTGCGCAACTCAGCAGAAGGATGCTCGAGAGGGCGCAATCGGCTTAGGAAGCGAAAGGAGCCTGCTGTTCCGGATAGGCGTAAAATAGAGCAGAAAGGACGGAGAGCCATGACACGCATATACTATGGGATTGCGATTCTGCTAATCGCCGCGGCACTTGTTGCCAACTTCGTGGCCTATCCGCAACTTCCTGACCGCATACCCACGCATTGGAACACGCAAGGGAATCCCGACGGTTACAGCGCAAAATGGGCGCTTTTCCTGATTGGTCCAGGGGCGATGGCCTTGATTCTCGTGATCTTCCGCTTCCTCCCGTGGCTGTCGCCGAAGCATTGGGAGGTCGACTCGTTTCGTCCCACCTATCTGTACATCATGGTGGTTATGCTTTGCTTGATGGCTTATTTGAATGCCGTAACGCTCTGGACTGGTTTGGGGCGTCCGTTCAATAGCGCCCGAGCGATTCTTGGAGGTGTCTGCCTGCTGTTTGTCCTGCTCGGTGGCGCGCTGAGCAAGGTGCGGCGGAACTTCTATATTGGAGTGAGAACCCCCTGGGCGCTCGCCAACGAGCGCGTGTGGGACGCCACGCATCGCCTGGCGGCCAAGACCTTTGTCGCCGCAGGGCTCGTCGCCTTGGCGCTGACGGTTCTAGGCCTGACCGGCTGGCCACCCATCACTGCTCTTCTCGTGGGCGCGCTCATACCCGCGGGGTATTCGCTAGTGTTCTACAAGCAACTGGAACGCAGCGGCAGTCTGGAAACCAGATCTTAGTTGGCGGTTGGAAGATTGCGGAAGTAGAGGAAAGACCGAAGGAGTTGTGGAGGCGCGGGGCGGAATCGAACCGCCGATAAAGGTTTTGCAGACCTTTGCCTTACCACTTGGCGACCGCGCCACCGGGAAAGTTTTCAATAATCAGTTCTAAGTTTTAAGCAGAGCAAAGAACTGAAGAAACTGCTCCTCGTATTCCGCCAGGGCCGAAGAGCACTGGTAAGGCGGAGGCCGGAGAGAGTAAAGCCTCCGCCACCCCAGCACGTTGCTCTGGACTAACGGTTGCAACGAAATCGAACTTTGGCACGATGCGAATCGTGCCAGTTGCCCCGGCTTGCCGCGCAGGCCGCGGGGAGGATCTGCGGCGGCAAACAGGGGGTTAGCGAGCGGCGACAGCCACTTCCGGCTGGGCCGCGCGGGTCTCATTCACGATTGGCGCGCCAATCAAGTTGCCCCACTCGGTCCACGAACCGTCGTAATTGCGCACATTCTGGTAGCCGAGGAGATACTTCAGGACGAACCAGGTGTGCGAACTGCGTTCGCCAATGCGGCAGTAGGCGATGACTTCGTCGCTTCCGGTCACGCCCTTGGCTTCGTACAACTTCTTCAGGTCGTCGTGCGACTTGAAGGTGCCGTCTTCATTGGCGGCCTGCGCCCAGGGGATGTTGGCGGCTTTTGGAATGTGGCCCGCGCGTTGCGCGGTCTCGGTCATGCCCGGAGGCGCAATGATTTTCCCGGTAAACTCATCGACGGAACGCACGTCAACGAGATGCCCGGCCTTGCCGTGGACAATGGCTAGCACTTCATCCTTAAACGCACGAAGGGAATTGTCTATCGCCGTGACGCGATACGTCGTCGGCGTCACGTTGGCCGGATCCTTCGTCAGCGCGCGCTTCTCCTCGAGCCATTTCTTGCGCCCACCGTTGATCAGCCGCACGTCTTTGTGGCCATACAGCTTGAGCTGCCAGAACGCGTACGCCGCAAACCAGTTGTTGTTGTCGCCGTAAAGAATGATGGTGGTGTCGTTGGCAATGCCGGAGGCGCCGAGCAGCTTTTCCAGCGTGGCCTTGTCGATGAGGTCGCGGCGGATGCCGTCCTGAAGCTGGGTCTGCCAGTTCCAGCCGACTGCGCCGGGAAGGTGGCCTTGATCGTAAGCGGTCGTGTCCACGTCGACTTCGACGAAGCGAAGATTCGGGCCATGCAGGTTCTGCGCGGCCCAGTCGGTGGAAACCAGGACTTCAGGGTATTTGTACTCGGACATTGCTTTCGTTCTCCTTTGGCTTTGGCTTCGAAACTCGTTGCGCGAAAAACAAAAAACCCACCGACCAGTTCGTTCTGGCGGTGGGCTTCAAACTCTTGAGGCTGGATGAATTCTTAAATGCTCAGCCTCCCCGCGCCAGAAGACACACACATACAGCACATACAACAGATGCAGTCGGAAGCGTTCTTCTGGGCGAAAAGCAGCATATATGCATGATACATAGAGGGCAGGGAGATGGCAATAGGACTCGATAGATCTTCTTCAAGTGGTCTGGAATCAAGGGGTAGAGCGCCCGTAGCTCAGTTGGGTAGGGCGTCTGCCTTCCAAACCCGGCCGATGCCAACTAAACGTCGCTGGTAGGGTCACGCATGCCGAAGCGCTCTACTCCGAGCCCTCGTTCCCTGGTTTGGTCAGGGCAGCGGCGTTCCACCATGGGTAAGGCAGTCCGGCGATCCGGTTGATTAGCAAAGCCTGAGCAACGAGCAGGAACACCGCTGCTTCGATGATGATCAGTTCACGCGGTCTGGAAATGATCCCGAGAGAAACGATCAGCGTAGTGGCACCAGCGGGTGGATGGCTAATGTCGAGAAGAACCATGAATGCGCCCGTGGCCGAGAGCGAGAGTGCCGCCGCCAGGATTCTTGGCCCGAAAATGCCTGCGTGCACTCCGAACGGAACCGCCCCCGCACCGGTGACGACAAAAGACGCATAACCACAAACGAGCCCGACAGCGTGGCCAAGAATGGTGTTCCGGGGACTGGATGCCTTAGCCAGCGGCGAGAAAAACAGGAGATAGGCGGTGGGCCCGAGCGATGGAAACACAAATGGGTTGCGGCTCACGAGCGCCAAAAGAGCAAGCACGCCGATGGTGAGGAAGCCATTCACAAACACATAGGCGGACCGCACAAGCCGTGGCGGAAAGCGACGCAGCAGCCAGTCCAGGCGCGCTCGCCGGAGCAAGGAGAGAATATGATCAGCGAGGGCATGTTCCTCGCGGAAGGAATCGAGATTGCGCATCAAATGTTGGGCAGCAGGTCGAAATATTCGTCGTCCTCGTTTTTGCCGCCTTCTCCTTTGCCCAGCGCCTTTTCCGACTCGATGAACTCGATTCGCTCAATCCATTTGACCATCTTGTAGCCAAGCTGGTTCTCGACTCGCAGCCGCAGGGGCGCTCCATATACTTGCGGAAGGGGCTGCCCATTCATCCGCGAGGCCAACAAACATTGCGGCTTCAGCACGTTCTCGAGGCTTTGTGTGTCGTAATAAGGGCCGCCGTAAAGAGCCTCGCCAAATGAGAAAAAGGCGACGGCTTGCACTTCGGGTTTTGGATGCACCAGTTCGATGAGCGCTTTCATGGGAATGCCACCCCATTTTGCGATGCCGCTCCATCCCTGGATGCAATGATGCATAGTGATGTGTTCGGTTGCACCCAAGTGCTCCAGATCGGAAAGGGAAAGCTCGACCGGCCTTTCGACGAGGCCTCCCACCTTGAGCCGGAAATCCTTGAAGCCGGCCTCCGCGAGGCGCTTCCAGTCGTCGCGGACCGGCATTTTCCCATTGGGCCAGAAGAATGGCGAGATGTCCTCCTCGGCATACTTCTGCTGCGGAGCTAAGCGATTCAAGGTAAGAAGCTGCATCGGATAGGCGACCGACTTGAGCGCATGCTGCAAGCCGCGCGGGTGGTGCCAAGAGATGTAGTGCGCTACCACCCAGGAAAGAAGGACCGCACCTATGCCCACAAACCCCAGATACATGCCCAGATGCCCCTGATCATCCGTGTCGAGCACGATGTGGTTCATATTTCGCGCAAATCCCGTCATGACGATCAACGTGACGTGTACGAGGATGAATGCAAAGAAGCTGAGCATGGTCAAGAAGTGGATGGACCTGGCCGATTGCCTGCCGCCAAAAATCCGCGCGTACCACGGGAAGCGGTTCACCACGGCAGGAGACATGGCGATGCCGGTAAGAATTGCTAAAGGGCCGAAAACAAAGACGACAGTGAAATACGCGATCTGTTGCAGTGCGTTGTAGCCGTAAAACCCGTTAGGTTCCTGGGGCAGGTGAAATGTTGCGTAGTGCACCCACGTGTTCCATGCCTGCAAGAGGACGAGTGGCGAAGTTGGCACGATACGCCGCCACTGCTCGGTATTCAAAAGCATGGTGATGAAGACAATACCGGTCAAGATAAAGCCATGCACGTCGATGAAGTGCCAAACTCGTGCAATACCAATGGTGTGTCGGTAGCCCGGCGTGCCAATTAAGGGCGAAATGTAGCGAGCGTCGTCTTTCGCAGTCCAGAGGCGGTCGCGCGGGACCTTTAGCGGCGTAACTCGTATCCATTCGCTCCCTGGAGTGCAGCTATCATTGAAGTACAGACGAGGGTGATCCATCAGGATGGACAGGCCGCTGCGAATCAGCATCATTACAAAAAGGAAATTGAAGAAATGGCAGTAACGCACCCAGACTGGAAACCCGTGGGGCCCCGCGAAGTTGTTGGGATATATCTGGGGAACGGCCGGAACATCAGGCAGCCCGGCCACGGCAACCTCAATCCAGGATGCGACGATCACAGAGAGGACTGCGATACCGATTCCGATCAGGATGGAAGGGCGAATCCAAATCCTAAACCGGCGATCCGGCGGATAGTGAACGGCCTGGTGTGCGGAATCGAACGAGATCATTCAGCCTCCACGAGTTGCGCAAAGGGACGATTCAAGCGTTTATTTTATCGCGAAGACCGTGAACTCAGCGGCAAGCAATTGATGCGTAGGGTGTCTTGCCAGAGAGCAGAGGTCAACGCATGCATAATGGTGGTCACATCGAGAATGAATGATTTAGAATCATCAGGAGCGCCCGTAGCTCAGTTGGATAGAGCGTCTGCCTTCTAAGCAGAGGGTCGGGAGTTCGAGTCTCCCCGGGCGCGCCACTTCAAACCTTTGCCAATCATGGGATTACGACTTCTGCCTCTGCCCGCTGCACTTCGGATTTGGGAGCAGAACGGAGCAAAACGCTGGAGATTTTACACGCCAGCAGCTTCTGCGCTTCCGGCATCGGTTGTGTGTAAACCGATAGCGTGAGTCGCGAATCCGTGTGCCCCAACTGTGCTTGTAATGCCTTGATGCTCTCGCCAGACGGATTTGCCCAAGTGGAATACGTGTAGCGAAAATTGTGCCACGACACCTGGGGAATCTTTGCCCGCTTGCACGCCGACACTAGCACCCGGTTCCGAACGTTGTTCGGATTGAAAGCTGTGCCACGATCCGTACAGAAAACGAGGCTTTCCGGGTTGGCATCTGCAGCACGAGCCCGCGACAAAGCTTCAATAGCGGGTGTGTCCACAAATACCTTTCGGCGCGAGGCTCTTGTTTTCGGAGCAGACGCATGGCCTTCGTAGGAGCTTTCCGCCACAATGACGGAACCCTCTTCAAAGTCCACGTACTTCCACCGTAGTCCGAAAATCTCTCCGCGTCGCAGTCCAGAAAGCACGGCGAGTAACACCATCGTGCGATAGGGCTCCTTAAGTTCCCCGAGCAGCGCGCGAACCTGTTCAGGGGTCAATGTTATCTTGTCCCGTGCGTTTACGAGCGAGGGCACCTGCACCTGGCGAGTCGGATTCTTCTCCAAGTATTCCCACCGTTGAGCCGTGCTGAAAATCTTGGAGAGAATGCTTCGAAGCTGATGTATGGTCCATGGTGCAAATTGCTTCGATTTCTCTGCAAGGAATTTCTGCACAACCGCAGGGCCGATCTCAGGCAACCGCAAATCGCCGAAGAACGGAGTTAGATGCCGCCGGATCATGTGACGATAGTTACGCGCGGTTGAGTGGCGAAGCATGAGAACTGAACGCCGGGAAAGTAATCTGGCCAGATGCCGATGCGGAAAGTATCAAACCATTGCTGCTCGTCCGGCGTTGCAGGGATTGTTACCGGAACAGTGCCGCGGCCCGCGTTTCCACGGCGCGGCTGATCGATCAGATATGCCGGAAAGCGGCGACGAAGAAAGATAGTCTGAAAACCCTCTCTGCCATCGGGAGTAGTCTCCCAGGTCTTGGAGAACTGCCCTGTGCCGTGCAGGAATACGAGGGGCAGCTTCCGTGGATTCGCCGGAACCTGATAGAAGACGTATGCGTGGTCGCCATGCAGGGTCTGCCCATCCGGCGTTGGCTGCTTTGGATTGAAGACGCCGGGATTCGTAATGACCTTGCCGCCCACAGCGAAGCTGCCTTGCCCTTGGATAATGAGGGGTTCAAACGTGCTCTTAGTCTCTTGAGTGCTTGCTGAGGAGAATAGAAGGACCGCCATCAACGATGCCGCGACGAAAGCGTTCCGACAGCTCCTGTTCATATTCATTCTCCAGCGATTCTACGGAAATACATGCCCGGCTTCATTGAACACTTTCCGCAGAAATGTGATCAACCCACCCCCGCCAAGAAACGGTCAGGGGACACTCGGTTTCGGTTAACTAGAAGATCTTTCATTTTGCGTTGTTATAGTCTTTATCGCTGACGGGTTCCAACCAAATTGTCTTTCCCTTTTGAGTGGGTGTAACGGCGATGTAGGCAAAGCTGCTTCCCGGTGTTGCGCCGTGCCAATGCTCCACTCCCGGAGCGCATTTGATTACATCTCCCTTGTGAACGATGCGCGCCGGCTTTCCCCGTTCCTGATAGTAGCCAATCCCTTCGGTGATCAGCAGAACCTGACCGCCCGGATGAGCATGCCAATCCAGCTTTGCACCGGGATCATAGGTTGCCATGGCAACACTGGGATCGAACGTACTGTCTCCTACATTCAACTCGCTGAGCCAGATATTCCCGGTGTGATTTTTGTCGGCGGAAAGCTCACCTTTCGGGAAACCTGAACCCGAAGTTTGTGCTTGAGATTGAAAGATGAATAGAGAGCTCATCGCGAAAGCGATGACTAGAAGTCTTGTTCGCATGTCTTATCTTCTCCTTGATGCTTTTTATTCGATGGTGCTGCCAAATTCGACATCACAAGCGGGAGCGGTCTCAGAAATCGGCTCGTTTCCCCGATTCGGTGGCCAACTGCATCACGTCCAGCCGCGCTTTCCAGGGATCCGGAACCGCGCCGGCCGAGCCATCGGGATGGAAATCGAAGATCAAATCCTTGCTCGGATCGTAACGCGGCCAAGGCGGTAAGCCCGCACCATTCGGATCGCCGGTCCTGGCGAAGTTGACCCAGTAGCTTTGCGCCATACGCGAAACCACTTGATCTTGGGCTGTCGGCGGTGGTGGTGGCGGCCCGAAGAATCCTGTACCCAGGGTGCCGAACACGAACGCGATTTCGCCGCCGTGCGGTGCCCCAGCGCGAAACATTTCCCGCATCGCGGGCTGAACATAGGAGAACCGGTAGAGATAGACGGGCGAACCGTTGGCCGCGAAGGAAGTCGCCGCGAAGCGGGCCGGCTCGGCCTGGCCAAAGTCGTCGTTTGCCCTCGATACCAGCGTGGCTAAATCCGTAGACCCATCGGGATCGTAAGCCGCCTTTGCCTGTGCGCTCCACTGGCCGAACCGAGCGAATAGCTGCTCCTTGGTAGTCGCCTTTACTCGATTGCCTGCGCTATCAGCGCTATTGCTTCCGAGCATGATCGGAACACGCGGCTGGCGGTGGGCTTTGTAAGCGGTCTCCGCGGTCTCCGTGATCAGCTTGCCGTCAAGGATTGGCGTTGTCTCGTAGGACGGAGCGCTACCTCCAGGTTGGGCCGGCGCGCCGCGAAGAACCTCCTCGGCACTGAGGGCTCGCAGTTTAGCGAGCGCGGCCTGATCCGTTCCCTCAATCCCTATCGAGTGCGCGAACTGGAGTCCGATCGTCTCGGCCGACACCGGATAGTTCGGATCGACTCCGTCCTTGCTCAGCGGCCTCGCGGTGAGCACGCTGTCACGCGAACCTCCAGACTCGACGATCGCCTTCTGGAACAGGCCGCGCGCCAATGGCGAAGTCAGAAGGCTGTGGACCGAGACACCGCCTGCGGAGAATCCAAAGATAGTGACGTTGTTTGGATCGCCTCCGAATGCGGCAATGTTCTGCTGCACCCACTTGAGTGCTGCAATCTGGTCCATATAGGCGTAGTTGCCTTTGAGCTCATCTGGATGTTCATGGCTAAGCGCCGGGAAAGCGAAAAATCCAAAACGCCCCACGCGGTAATTGGCAGCGACCAGGACGACGCCCTGTTTGGCGAACTGAGTCCCCGAGGTGTTGGGCGCTGAGCTTGAGCCGCCCATGAACCCGCCCCCGTAGATCCAGACCATCACCGGCAGTTTCGCGCCTGAGGCGGCGCTCGCAGGCCGCCACAGATTGACAAACAGGCAATCTTCTGACGAAGTCGGCGACATCGAAATGGTGCCGGGACGGAATGCCGCCTGAGCGCAGTCCGCGCCAAACTTGCTCGAATCTCGCTCGCCCTCCCAAGCCGGAAATGGTTGTGGCGGACGCCAGCGGTTTTCACCGACCGGCGGGGCAGCGAAGGGAATCCCCTTGAAGCTGGAAACATCGTCTTCGGTCACGCCGCGCACAATTCCGGAGGCGGTACGAACCGTCGGCCCGGCCGGGGCAGCATTGACAACTGTTTTCGGCGTTGCGGACGATTGCGCTGGCTTACTGTTATTTACCTCCCGTGCTCTAACGGCGGGCAAGAGAGAGGCTGCAATCAGCCCAACCACTATGAAGAACTTTCGATGCTTCCTGCTCACGGGATCTGTCCCCGTGATTCTGAATGCCGGAAGTTCGACGCTGCTCTTTTCGGATTTCCTCGTTTGCATGTTTTCTCCTGCGTCGCTCCTGGTAATTTATTTCTTCTCGAAAACTTCCTTGGCAACATTGATGGCGCTTACGGCGTTCGGCCAGCCACAATAGAACGCCAAGTGAGTGATGGTTTCGACCAACTCTTCCTGAGTCACGCCGTTTTCACGCGCTCTGATAAGGTGGGACCTGAGTTGTTCGGTACGGTTCAAAGCAATCAGCGCGGCCACAGTCACCAGACTTCGGTCACGCTTCGAGAGTTCCGGGCGCTCCCACACGTCGCCGTACAGCACGTCGTCAGTAAGCTCGGCAAACTTGGGGGCAAAGTCACCGATCGGTCCTTGAGAAGGCCGAGGCCTCGCGCCGGCATCGGTGCTCGCTCCTTGTACGTCGAGTGGCGCGCCATACTGTGCGTCGCTGACCTTCTCCATCCATTCCACAGACTTGCCGTCAAGCTGTTCCACGATGGCAATATGTGCCATCGAGCTGTTCGGCGCGGCCCCGTGCCAGTGCTTTTGACCGGGCGGTATCCAGACCACGTCGCCCTTCCGGATTTCCTCGACGGAATCACCCCAGCGCTGCACGCGCCCTGTGCCCGCCGTAACGATCAGGATTTGTCCTAGCGGGTGCGTGTGCCACGCGGTGCGCGCACCGGGCTCGAACGTGACGAGGGAGCCGGACGTGCGCGCCGGAGCGTTCGCTTGGAATAGAGGATCGACGCGCACAGAGCCAGTAAAGTTCTCGGCCGGTCCCTGCCGGGAGGGCTGCGAGCCACTCCGCATGATCCTTATCGCTCCCTGATCCTTGGAAGTTTGGCAGTGCACACCTGATGCGAGCATGCAAAACAAAATCGCAATCGCTACGAAGATCCTCATGGTGTCCCTTCTGGTTCCCACGACAAGGAAGCTCTCAGAGTCCGGTCATCTTCAACGCAGCTCCAGGAAGGCGGGCTCCTTCGAGTTTCAGCCTGGAAGCAGCTCCGTGGATCTGCGTGAGGTCGTCCTCGGTCAGCTCGACGTTCACTGCACCGAGGTTTTCCTCGAGCCGATTTAGCTTGGTGGTTCCTGGGATCGGCACGATCCACGGCTTCTGCGCGAGCAGCCAAGCGAGCGCGACTTGCGCCGGCGTCGCGCCTTTGCGTTGCGCGACGGCCTTGACCAGGTCGACCAGGGCCATATTGGCCTTGCGCGCCTCGGGCGAAAAGCGTGGCACGAGGTTACGGAAGTCGGTGGGATCGAACTTCGTGTTTTCGTCGATCTTGCCCGTGAGAAACCCTGCGCCAAGTGGGCTAAATGGCACGAACCCGATACCAAGCTCCTGCAGGGTCGGCAGAAGCTCGGCCTCCGGACCACGCCAGAACAGCGAGTACTCGCTCTGCACTGCGGTGATCGGTTGGACCGCGTGCGCCCGGCGAATCGTCTGAACCCCAGCCTCCGACATGCCGAAGTGCTTGACCTTACCCTGGGCAATCAACTCCTTGACCGCTCCTGCCACGTCCTCGATCGGCACGTCAGGATCGACCCGGTGCTGATAGAAGAGATCAATGCAAGCGGTCCGCAAACGTTTCAGGCAAGTGTCCGCCACACGCTTGATATGCTCGGGCTTGCTATTGGTCCCGCCACTGCGCTTGCCAGTCTGAAGATCGATGTCGAAGCCGAACTTCGTGGCAATCACCACTTTGTCGCGGATCGGCTGGAGCGCCTCGCCCACCAGCTCTTCGTTCACGAACGGCCCATAAGCTTCGGCCGTGTCGAAATGGGTCAAGCCGTGGTCATGGGCGGCGCGAATCAACTTGATCATTTCGCCCTTGTCGGCTGCCGGGCCATAAGCCGCACTCATGCTCATGCAGCCGAGGCCAAGAGCAGAGACTTCCAGTCCGCTTTTTCCCAGCATGCGCTTCTTCATATGTTCTCCTTGCCCAGTTCCTTCGCCCATCCTGACACTATGAGCAAATGACCATGAAACGGTAGCCCGATCCTGCCTACCTATTGCCTATTTCTCTCGTTAAACACAAATCACTGGCGCAACCGCAGCTAGGTGGCTATCTTTGGCAGGGGAGCATCAGTCACTAACATGAGAAAACCAATGCAAAATGCGGTCCTTCAGTCAAACCTAGTCCCCGAGCTGCGCGCAGAACTCGCGCGCAAGATTGCCTCCATAATTGGCAAGGAAGAGAATCGGATAACCAAGATTCCCGGCGTCAGTCTCCATCGGCGGGCTGCCCCTACCCCTCCGTGCCGGACAACTTACCATCCAGGCGTCATCGTGGTCGCTCAGGGTAGCAAGCGCGTGAACCTCGGCCGGGCTAGCTTCACCTACGACGAGTCGCGCTTCCTTTTGACTGCGGTCGATTTGCCGATCGTGAGCTGGGTAGCCGAGGCGACCGAGGAGATTCCCTGTCTTGTACTGTCGCTCAAATTGGACATGTCGATGGTCCGGGAGCTGCTCGCCCTTGAGGAAATTCATGTCGAGGAGGCGGCGCCGGACAGTCCCGCGATGTCTACTGGCGAGACGACGCCGGAATTTCTGAACGCATGCTGCCGCCTGCTGGATCTACTGGACAGTCCGGAGGACATTCCTTTTCTGAGCGGCCTGATTCAGCGCGAGATTATCTATCGGATTCTGCGTGGACCGGAAGGAGCGCGCTTGCGCGCAGTTGCAACACTCGGAGATCAAAGCCACCGGACCGCAAAAGCCGTAGCGTGGATAACCGCGAACTACGCTAAGCCGCTACACATAGAGGAACTAGCGCAGATTGCCAGCATGGGCGTGTCGACCTTACATCATCATTTCCGGATGTTGACTGCAATGAGTCCGCTTCAGTATCAAAAACAACTCCGGCTCCAGTCGGCCCGGAGCCTGATGTTGAACAATGGTCTTGATGCCGCCAGCGCGGCTTTTGAGGTCGGCTACGAAAGCGCTACGCAATTCAATCGCGAATACAGCCGTTTCTTCGGCCAGCCGCCCATGCGGGACGTTCGGGCAGTTCTTTCCCCAAATGTTCCGAAAGTCCAATTGGTCGGTAGTCTCTGATTCCTCGGTCGTCCATAGCTCAAGCCTGGGCTTTAAGGCTAATCGAACTCGCGCATACGTCGTGCGGTGTTCTGAGCGAGTGGTCGGCAATCCGGAAATTACGATCCTTCTGGCGCTGAGTTCTGTCTGGAACTGATTGGTACCCCGCATTCCATTCGAGCGTGATATGGCGGAAATCAACGGAGTACGCTTGCATGGCGAAGATAAAGCGAAATAGCTATAAATCTGCATCGTCCCTTAGAATTTATTCGCTATTCGCGAATCGCGAATGTAGAATAGTGGCATGAATCTAAAACCTCAAGACGTCGTAGTGGCACTGAAGCTCTGCGCCTACCCTGACGTTCGTCCGGCGATGTCAATCATTGCGAATGATCTCAGCCTAAGTCCGTCTGAAGTGCATGGAGCCATAGGACGACTTCGTGCATCGCGACTCTTGCATGGACCAAACTCGAAAGACCGGCCCAACATTTCTGCGCTTGAAGAATTCTTGGTACACGGTCTGAAATATGTCTTTCCGGCCGAACACGGCGAGGTGACGAGAGGTATTCCGACTTCATACGCAGCTGAACCTCTTAAGAGTGAGGTCTCTATGTCGAGCGACCTTCCACCAGTGTGGCCTTGGCATGAGGGAAATACCCGGGGTGTTGGGCTTGAGCCGCTCTATAAAAGTGTTCCGCAGGCGGCGTTACGTGATCCCATCCTGTATCAATTTTTAGCGCTTGTAGATGCTATTCGGGATGGACGCGCGCGCGAGCGAAAGATTGCTGAGCGCGACCTAGTACATCGGCTACGGGCGACTCATGGCCAACCCTAATTTCCAGCTCCTTGTAGATGCTGCCAAACTGCTGAAGCCGATTCTTGGAGAGCTAGTTTTTGTCGGTGGCTGCACAACGGCTTTGCTAATCACGGACAAAGCAGCTGCAGAAGTGCGACCGACATACGACGTTGATGCAATCGCGGCGATAACTTCTTACGCCGGATACGCTGAATTTTCTGAGAGATTGAAGGCACTTGGTTTTCGCGAGGACACGCGGGAAGGCGCCCCACTTTGTCGTTGGTGTCAACAAACGACAACTCTTGATGTGATGCCGCTCGACGGAAGCATTTTGGGGTTCAAAAACAGATGGTATGGACCCGCAATGGAAACGGCGGAGGAATGTGAGTTAGAGCCAGGCCTAAAGATCTTGATGGTCAGCCCCGTATACTTTTGCGCGTCGAAATTGGAGGCATTTGGTGACCGAGGAAAGAATGATTACCTGGGTAGCCGTGACCTAGAAGACTTGATTGCAGTCGTGGATGGTAGGGCAGAACTTGTTCGAGAAATCAAGGCAGCTCAGAGCGATGTGCGTTCCTACCTCGCCAAGGAGATCAGAAAATTGCTTGGCACACGTGGGTTCGGGGATGCACTTCCGGGACATCTAGCGCCGGACCCGGCAAGTCAAGAGCGGATAACCACTGTCATGGCGAGTCTAAAAGAAATCGCCTCACTCTAAGTTATTGTGAACGACCGGCACGTGCAACCAAGCTCCGCTTCTTTCAGAGGCTCGTGGGAGCAACTTTGGGAGCAGAACGGACCGAAATCATGCCAAATACCGTACAACGCTATACGCGTAAGTCATAGAAAAACAAAGCAGGCCACATATTATCTAAGTGTTTGCCACACCTTCTAAGCAGGGGGTCGGGAGTTCGAGTCTCCCCGGGCGCGCCACTAATTCTTGGGTCCGGCCCGGAGACATGGGTGACACAACGTACCTAAGACATAGGTAACACTTTTGGGCCGAAGGGATTTTCGAGCGGTTCGAGCACCCGAGTCTCCAGATCGAAGTATCCCAAATCATAATCCATAAAGCTCACCAGC
>CAZGFL010000009.1:0-58259 GCA_964524985.1 uncultured Acidobacteriaceae bacterium | reverse complement strand
CGCGGCTCTTCTCCGCAGCGTCGACGGGTTGCCAACTGGCGCACAGATGATGCTCCCCGCGAGCCACCGAAAAGTAGAAATAGGAACTGCCATGCGTCGCCCCGATCCACGCGCCATCCAGACCTGCCCGGATCGTAAGTTTGAAGATCGAGTCGTAGTTGGAATCGTCCTCGATGAAATACACCAGCGCCTTCTCCACTTCCGGCTGAGCTACCGGGTGCTGGTGCTTGTTCGCCATAACGTCGAATCTCGCCTCATCCGCGCCACAACTTGGTGCCACAGCGGTATCCGTAAGCTTGTTTTGGGCAAGAGCTGGCGAAGCAAGCAAGAAAAGCAGGAGCGCTGCTCTCATGTCCGTACCTCCATGAAAAACCGGCGAGTCTAAGTGCCCGCCTTGCTGCAGCTTGGGTCTCATGATTGGGACATATATTTGTCGTGGAAAGGTACAAATACGGAGTCCTGCAGAGAACCGGATCATCTGCCCTGCATGGTGGTTTGGGCACATCTCATTTGCCGCTCGAGAAAGTCCCCTATTCTGGAGTCATCCATCCATTCCCGCGGAGAGTCTATGTGCGGCGAGTTGGTGATCCTCAACTGGTTGAAGCAGAAGGCTCGCGAAGGCCGTGCGCGCGAGGACGGTGACCGCATCATCTTCTACGTGCCCTTACCGGCGCGCCTCTTCATGGCCGGCGGCACTTTCGTACTCATCGTCGTGGAGATTGTTACGGCTTCTGTTCCGGACGTTCCCCTCTGGCAAAAAATCGCACTGCTTCCGATTATCTTCCTCCTTCTGTGGCACTGGCCCAACGCCGTCATTCTCGGCTCCGCCGGAATCTCCAAGCGCAATTTCCTGGGCATCCCCCGCACCATCCCCTGGCACGACCTCCGCACGCTCGATCTCGCCGCGCGCAAGCAGCAGGCTCATGTGGGCGAAGGAACCGGACTTCGTATCGCCTTCACCGCATTTCATGTGGACCTTCGGCGGTTTGTGGAAGAAATACGTCGCCGCGCGCCGGGCGTAACCTTCACCTCCGACCCCTGAACCCGAAGATTCGTCGGACGCATTGCCAGCACTGTGTCATATTTACCACATAAATAGGTCTTGACTTGGATGACTTCCTGGGTTATGCTTCTTCGTGACTCGCACGCCACAACGCGCTAACTCCTGTAGTTGCCACAGATCCGGGAAATCCGCTTCTAAGTCCAATCATTGCCACACTTCCGAAAACGAGGTTTGTAACTCTTTTGTTTGCCACACATGCGAGCCGCCCTGGGGGTCCTCCCCTTCCGTTGGCGCGGGCTGTTGGCCTCTGCCATAATGCGGTCATGCAACGGTCGCCCTTTTCCCTTCGTCGGCCGGCTCGCTATGCGGGGAAATTGGGGCGGACGCGCCCAGTGAGGGCACTGAAGAAAGAGAATGGCGCCCGGCAAGGGCGCGTAGAAAAAGTCCGGTAAGGGCGCATAGAAAAAGCCCGGCGAGGGCACGATAGGATAGGGGGACTCGGTAAGGGTGCCTAGACAACGATGACGGCGCCCGGCAGGGGCGCGAAAATAGGAATCAGGTGCCCGGCAAGGGCACAGGAAAAGAATGCACCCGGTAAGGGTGCAAGAACATGATGACCGGCAACGAAATTCGCGAAAAGTTTCTGCAATTCTTTGAGAGCAAGGGCCACCGCCGCGTGCGCAGCTCCTCGCTCGTGCCCCATGGCGACCCCACGCTGCTCTTTACCAACGCCGGGATGAACCAGTTCAAGGACGTTTTCCTCGGCCTCGAAAAGCGCGACTACAACCGCGCCACCACCGCGCAGAAATGCGTCCGTGCCGGCGGCAAACACAACGACCTCGAAAACGTCGGCTTCACCAAACGCCATCACACCTTCTTCGAAATGCTCGGCAACTTTTCTTTCGGCGACTATTTCAAGAAGGAAGCCATCGCCTACGCCTGGGAACTGGTCACTTCAAAAGAGTGGTATGGCATCGATAAGGAAATGCTATACGTCACTGTTTTCGGCGCAACCGAGGTGTCACCTGGTCAACTACTGGGATCAGATCACGAAGCCAAGGTTTTCTGGATAAACGAAGGTGTGCCCAAAGATCGTGTTTTTGAGATACCCGGCCTGAAAGACAATTTCTGGGCTATGGGCGACACCGGGCCGTGCGGACCGTGCAGTGAAATCTTTTATGACATGGGGCTGGAAGCTTCCGAAGAAGGCCATCTGAACTGCGCATTCCCGTGCGATTGCGGTCGTTACGTCGAAATCTGGAATCTCGTCTTCATGCAATTCAATCGCGACGAATCCGGCAAGCTCGCGCCGTTGCCAAAACCCTGCGTGGACACCGGTATGGGCCTCGAACGCGTTGCCGCCGTCCTTCAAGGCGTCATCTCCAACTACGACACGGATTTCTTTGTTCCGCTGATGAAGCGCGCCGCCGAACTCTGCGGCGTGGATTTCACGCGCGAAGAAAAACTCGAAGAAGGCAAAGGCGGAGCCGCTTCTCTGCGCGTCATCGCGGATCATGCCCGCGCCACGACCTTCCTCATCACCGATGGCGTACTGCCCTCCAACGAGGGCCGCGGCTATGTCCTCCGCAAAATCATCCGACGTGCTATTCGGCATGGCCGACTCCTTGGTACTACGAAGCCGTTCCTTGGGGAGATGATGGTCGCAGTTCGACGCCTGATGGGTGACGCGTACCCTGAATTGCGCGAGCCATCAGCCAGTCGCTTTCCAGAAATCGTCGTATCGGAAGAAATTCGATTTGGTCACACGTTAGCCATAGGACTGAAGAAGCTCGATGAAGAAATTGCGCCTTTCCTCAAAGCAGGCACAGTGTCAAAGCAAGATCCAATGATATTTCCTGGACAGAAGGCCTTTGCTCTATATGACACCTACGGCTTGCCGGTTGACTTCATTGCAGATTCGGCCCGCGACTTAGGAGTGTATTTTGATCAAGCGGGATTCAATGCTGCCATGCTCCAACAAAGGGCGAGAGCGCGGGCGTCGTGGAAGGGCGGGGCGAAAGAGGCGGCCAATCCGGCGTATGCGAAGCTGGCGGAAACGTTCAAGACCGAGCCGGACTTTTATTGCGCCACAAGCACGAGGGATTGCAGGATTGAAGCCATCATCACAAAGAATGGCTCGGTCAAGGAACTGAGGCCCGGCGAATCCGGCGAAGTCGTCCTCGACCGCACGGTGATCTACGCCGAATCCGGCGGCCAAGTCGCCGATACCGGCGCGTTTTACGACAACTCCGAATCCCAACAACTCGCCGAAGTCACTGGCGCGTTCTATCCCGTCGCCGGCCTCATCGCGCACAAAGTTGTCGCGAAGGAAACGCTGCGCGTAGGTGACCGCGTGGCGGTCGTCGCGGACGCCGACCGCCATGCCCGCGTCATCCGCAATCACACCGGCACGCATCTCGTCCACGCCGCGCTGCGCAACATTCTCGGCACGCACGTCAAGCAATCAGGCTCGCTCAACGCTCCCGAGCGCCTGCGCTTCGACTTTTCTCACTTCGCCCACGTGGATGCCGAAGAGCTGCGCGACATCGAGCAACAGGTGAACGAAGAGATTCGCCTCAACACGCAGATCGAAACCAACGTCACCTCCCTCGAAGACGCCCTCGCCTCCGGCGCGCTCGCCTTCTTCGGCGACAAATATCCCGAGCACAATGTCCGCGTCGTGACCATTCCCGATCCCCGCGCCGCCCGCGGCTTCTACTCCAAGGAACTCTGCGGCGGCACGCACGTTCAGCGAGTCGGCGATATCGGCGTCCTCAAGATCGTCAGCGAAGAATCCGTCGCCGCCGGCGTTCGCCGCATCGAAGCCGTCACCGGGATGGGCGCCCTCGAGCATTACCAGCAGGCGGCTCATTTGGTGGTCAACGTGGCAGGTAATCTGAATGTTGCCCAGGACGAGGTGCTCGCTAAGCTTGAAAAGCTAACCGAAACCGTAAAACGACTCGAAAAAGAGTTGGAAGCGCAAAAGCGCAAAGGCGCCCTTGCCCAACTCGACGAACTTGCCGCCAAGGCCCAGACCGTCAAAGGGGTCAAAGTCATCGCCGCCGAAGTGCAAAATGTTGACCGCGAAGGCCTTCGCCAACTCGTCGACAGCCTTCGCCAGAAGCTCGGCTCCGGCGTCGTTGCCCTAGGCATGCCCGAGAACGGCAAAGTCGCCCTGATCGCTGGAGTCACCAAGGACCTCACCGCTAAAGTCCATGCTGGCAAGCTGATAGGGGCATTGGCCGAAAAAGTCGGCGGCAAAGGCGGCGGCAGGCCTGACCTCGCCGAAGCCGGCGGCAAGGACGCCGCAGCCCTCGGCGCTGCGCTCCAGTCCGTTCCCTCGCTCATTGAGCCTTTGCTGTAATGCCTTTATTTTGTTTCGCTTACAGGAAGCCCGGAAGCGAGCGAGCGCTACTTGGTAGGGTACTTGGCGTTGCAAATAAGATTATGGGATAATGTAGATTATCCCATAATGTTGTCTGCGCCTTTGCTTTTGCCCGCAAGGCCACTGGCCTATGCGCCTAGTACTAAAGGAACATTGACCGCAACGGGCTTCTTTACGATACTAGCTCGCAGGTGGTTGAATAGACGCTACTTGTTAGTGTCCTGAGGGCAGGACCCCGTCAGGGGCGGGGCTGAAACAAGCGATGCACAAACGCACGGCAATCTCGGCGGGGATGCTTCTTGCGACGCTGGTCGTGTCCGCAACCTTCCTGCCACAAGCTTCTCACGCGCAAATCACGAAAGTGACTGACGACAGCGGCCGCCACTTCTTCATCAACGCCGAACCACCCGCTCCTCCCAAACTGTTCCCCACCAAGCCCAAGAGCATTTATCTTCCGTCTCAGAGTTCGTTCTCCGGCCGCCAGCAGGGCTGGATGAGCTTTGACCGCGACGGTGTAGAAAAGATCGTGAAAGAAGCCGCGGAGCGCCATAAGGTCGATCCGGCGCTGGTGCGCGCGGTGATCGAAACGGAATCGGCCTGGGATCCCAGGGCGCATTCGCACAAGGGTGCCGGCGGATTGATGCAACTGATTCCCACGACCGCGCAGCGCTATGGCGCATACGATTTGTTCAACCCGCAACAGAATGTCGACGCCGGGGTTAAGTACCTGAGGACTTTGCTGGAACGCTACAATGGCAATCTCGACCTGGCTCTGGCGGCTTACAACGCAGGCGAAGGCGCGGTGGACCGCGCTCACGGCGTGCCCTCTTATCGCGAGACCCGGAATTACATCCAGAAGGTGCAGAACGCCTATTTCCGCCCCGGCTCAGGCCGGCTGCCGGACGCGTACGTCAACATTCACGCCATCCACAAAGACGTGGCCTCCGACGGCCGCGTCATCTTCACCAACGACTGAGATTCAGAGAGCGGATATCAGAGAGCGGAGATCCGAGATCAGTTCTCTGTTGTCAGTTCTGGATTATCGGTTCTCAGATCTCGGCTCTCAGTTCTCGGTCGACGCCTGCCGCTCGCGATCCTTCCCACAGTTACGCAGCGACACAGCTGCGGCGCGCATCCAATCTGGTACCGGCCGAGGCGCCCAGGCTGGCAGCGTGTTTAGTATTTGGGAGTAAGTCTTGCAAAATCAGTGCAGGACGTGTGGGATTGGATTAGTATTTCGAAGGACGAGTGTAGGAGTTTTGAAGGTTGGAAGCGGCTGTGGAGATTCGAGGGAAGTAATCGGCATGGGGTTGTGGAAAAAAATTTTGCTTGGGTTCTTCGCCCCGGTTTCGCTAGGTTTTATCCTAGCGGGAACGGGCGTTGCTGCTGCCGCGAACAAGAACGCCGGAGAAACGGCGGACGCCACCGCTTCGGTGAAGCGCCAGTCGGCTTCGGCGCAATATGCGCGGGCCGAAGAGCAACGCGCGGCCTTGAACAGCAAACCCAGCGAGAAGCGCACGCTCGCGGACTATAAACAGGTAGTCACGAGCTATCGGCGCGTGGCGTTGATTACGCCGCGAGCCCAGGAAGTGCCCGATTCCCTGCTGGCCGTCGCTGAACTGTACACGGAGATGGGCGAGCGTTTCGGCCGAAGCTACTTCCAATCCGCAGCGGACTCTTACCAATCCCTGGTGCGCGAATATCCCTCGAACAAGTATTGCCAGGATGCACTGCTGCGCGCAGCGAAGTTGCAGCGCGATCAATTAGCGGACACGCCGCAGGCCCGTAAGACGTATGAGGAGTTCCTGAAACGCTATCCGCGCTCTTCGCGGAAGCGCGAAGTGCAGGAAGCGCTTGCGGAACTGGCGCTGCTGCAGACGAGCGATGCGCCAGTCGCCAAGAATGATGCGCCGGAACCGGTAGTGGTGGCGCGCCCCGTGGCGGAAGAGACCAAGCCTAATGCTCCGGCAACTCCGGTCCATGCAGGCGGCAAGTCCGTGGCGAACAACGGCTCGTCGGAAGTTCCGCATGTGCGGAAGATTCGCGCCGCGGCGAACGGCCAAGCAGAACGGGTGATCATCGACCTGGAAGACACTGTGCAGTTCAGCTCGGGACGCATTGCCAATCCCGACCGGATCTTCTTTGATTTGCACGCAGCACGGCTCACACCGGAAGTGGCAAGAGACAATATCCACGTCGATGGCGGGCTATTAACCGCAGTGCGCGTGGCGCAGAATCACGCCGGCGTCGTGCGCGTCGTCCTGGACGTAAATGGCGTAAAGGAATACTCGGCCTCGCTGACGAAGAATCCAGCGCAATTGCTAATTGACCTGTACGCAAACTCTCCGGCTGCAGAAGCGGTGCAAACCGCGCAAGGCAAGCCGAAACAAAAGTCAACGGACGATAGCGTGGATTCTTCTTCTGCGTCCGCGAAAAATGGAACTCCGACGCAGCTAGCCGCCAAGACGGCCAAGCCAAAAGCGGATCTAAGGACGGCGAGCAACGCGAAACCAGACCTCGTTCAGCCTGCGAGCGCGCCGCAACCCACGCGCGATGGGCAGACGCTGACGCGGGCGCTGGGACTGAAAATCGGACGCATCGTGATTGACGCAGGCCACGGCGGGCACGACACGGGAACGATCGGGCCAACGGGATTGATGGAGAAGGATTTGTGCCTGGACGTGGCGCTGCGACTCGGCAAAATCATCGAACAGAAGCTCCCCGGTGCAGACGTGATCTATACGCGCTCCGACGATACGTTCATTCCGCTGGAAGAGCGCACCAACATTGCGAACCAGGCGAAGGCGGATCTGTTCATTTCCATTCACGCGAACTCGAGCCACGATCCCGGCGCACGCGGCATCGAGACGTACTACCTGAACCTGAAGGGCTCGGCGGAAGCGATGGAAGTGGCGGCGCGGGAAAACGCCACCGCGGAAGAGGGCGTGCACGACCTGCAAAACCTGGTCATGCGCATCGCGCAGACGGAAAAGATCGACGAGTCCAAAGAATTCGCGACGGACATTCAGGATTCGCTGGCCAAGCGCGCACAGAAGACCGGCAAATCGGTGAAGAACCGCGGCGTGCGGAAAGCGCCGTTCGTGGTGCTCATTGGTGCGGATATGCCTTCGATCCTGACGGAGATTTCCTTCCTCAGCAATCCGGCAGACGAGAAGATGCTCAAGCAGCCGGAAACGCGGCAAAAGCTGGCCGAAGGGTTGTACCAGGGAATTGCGAGCTACCTCCAGAACATAAACAGCATGACCGTAAACCTGCCGCGAAAGACGGCTGGCCCGCGCGCAAACGCGAGCGCGGCAGCCTCAGTTGAACAATCCAGAAACCAGCGGTAGTCTGGTGGTGTCTAAGTAATAAGGGATGAAACGATACGCTTGTGTCTCGTTGTTGCTCTTCCTGGCCCTGACAGGCACGGGAAGGGCGCAGACTGCCCTCTTGCCGGACCATTTCGCGGGCTGGCAGGCGTCCGGGCCTGCGGTGAATGTGAAGCCAAGCGACCTGGGACCGAAATGGGAGCGCTGGGCCGAAGGCGAGCAGATCCTCGAAGAGAGTGCGGTGGTCAAGATTGAGGACCGCCCCTATCAGAAAGGCGCGGACCAGCTGGGTCTGCGGCTCTACCAGTTCAAAGATCCTACCAGGGCGTACGAGTTTTATACGTTTGCCGTGCTGCCCGGCATGAGACCGCTGGGACTCGGAAGATACTCGGCAATCCAGCAGGATGACGCGCGTTTTCTGATTGGAAATTTGGTGGTGCAGGCCGGGCTTTCGGAACATTTGCCGCCAGAGAGTCTTCAGGATGTCCTGGAGGTTTTGAAAGCCAAGGCGGATCCGACACCCTTGCCCTCCATTCCCGGCTATCTGCCAACTGAAGGACGAGTTTTTGGCTCGGAAAAATATGCTTCCGGCCCGCGCGGATTTCAGAGCGCCGCGTGCTTTCTGGAGCGGCCGGATATCGGAGAGCTGTCCAAGGAAGTGGGCTTCGAACACGACGCAGAGGCCATGTTCGCACATTACCGCACGGTGAAAGATGACGCCGTGCTGCTGTTGATTGAATATCCCACGCCGCAGCTCGCGGAACAACACCTGCGCCACCTGGAACAGATGATGCCGGCCGCAGCGAAGAAGGCGGGGACCACGATCGGGCGCAAGGGTTCCCTATTGTCCTTGCTGCTCCGGCCTTCCTCGGCCAGCTACGGGGAATCTCTGCGAAACGCGGTGAATTACGAAACGCAAGTCACGTGGAATGAGCCGCGGCAAACGATGACGGACCCACCCTGGGCCACGGTCCTGGGAAAGATCATCATTTTCACGATGCTATTCATGGTGGTGGCGATAGTGCTGGGCGTGGCGTTTGGCGGCGTGCGCGTGCTGACGAAAATCTTCCTGCCCGGGAGAGTTTTTGACCGTCCCGAACAGTTGGATGTGTTGCAGCTAGGGCTCGGGGGAAGCAAGCGGATTAATTCGAAGGATTTTTACTAAGCGATTTTTGCCAAGCGGCGCACAGATCTCAGGCTGGCCTCTCCTTTGCGATTTCCTGATTTTCGAGCAGTGAAACGACAAGGAAGCCGTTTGTCCCCTATCATTCCGAAAGGCAGATCCCTCGCTGCGCGGGGTGACAACTCATGGTATGTGACCAACGATGGAGTTTCCTCTTCGTCGGGGCTTCCGCTGTCACACGAGCCAGTGACGCAAAACAAACATACAGAGGAACGCATACGCGCTAACAAGGCCTTCGAGTCCCGCGGCGACAAAGAAGAACCCTCGAGCACGTTTGACGGGCGTTAGCAATCCTCCCAGCAAGAAGGCGAGACAGAGCAAAGGAGCTCCCAGGATTCGGAGCAACCCGAGAAATCCAATGACGACCATCGCCGAGTGAGGCTCGGGAGTGTGACGGATGGTCAGTGCGAAGATGGGGCCGGTCGCCGCGATGGCGAGGGCAACGAGAGAAACCACGAACCAGAAGCTCTCAAACGGGCGCAGATAATGGAACGCCATCCCGGTGGGAACGAGAGCCAGGAGACCGAAGACCCCGGCGAACCAGAGTGAGTCGCCAAAGGCCTGCATACCGCCGGAGGCCTGGGCGGCATCCACATGCATGAAGAGCGTGCGGGCGTAGGCAAGAGCGCACGCCAGAAGCAGCGCGGCAGCGTATCCGGAAAGGACAGTTCCAATTTTCGACATCGCGTTCCTTTCGCCCGGCAAAGCGAGGCGGGCGGCGGCGAGGTCGCAAGCCAGGGCCACGTCTCGCGTCTGGTGAGTCCGCCGTGTTGGATTAGGAGCCCAAGACAGAGTGTCGTAAAATTCTAGGGGATTCGGTCAGAGATGGCACTCGATTTTCATTCGCGACTTTTCAAAAGAACCACGATCCGAGAGAAGCATGCGGCGGTGTGTCTCGCAGCCGTGGCCGCCGGCGCGTGGGCGGCTGGCTGCCAGAAAAGTTCGGCGGGAGACGCGCCCGCCATGGCCGCGATCCCCGTGCAGGTGCAGATCGCGCCTTCCGTGAAGATCCCGGAGACAACGGAGTACCTGGCGATCCTGAAGTCGCGGCATTCGGCGGCGATCAATCCGCAAGTGGAAGGGCAAATCACGAAGATTTTCGTGAAATCCGGAGATCACGTCGAGCCAGGAACGCCGCTGCTGCAAATCGATCCCCTGAAACAGGAAGCGATGGTGAGCGGCCAGGAAGCGTCGCGGGCGGCGCAGGAAGCGAACATGAAGTACGCGAGGATTTCGCTGGACCGCGCGCAGAAATTGCACGACGCGGGCGTCATCAGCAAGCAGGACCTGGACAACGCGCAAACCGCGTATGACGCAGCGGTGGCACAACTGAAGGCGCTCGACGAACAAGTAAAGCAGCAGAAAGTCGAACTGCACTACTACGGCGTGAGCTCGCCGATGGATGGGATTGTCGGGGACATTCCGGTGCATGTGGGAGACCGCGTGACGGTGGGGACACTGCTGACCACGGTGGACGAGCCGGGAGCGCTGGAGGCATACATTTACGTTCCGGCGGACCGCGCGAAGAACTTGAAGCTAGGCTTGCCGGTGCGTTTGCTGGACAACACAGGAAATCTGGTGAACGAGACGCGGACCACGTTTGTCTCGCCACAGGTGGATACGGACACGCAAACGGTGCTGGCGAAGGCCATTGTGGAGAATCCAGCGTCGAAGGTGCGCATCGCGCAGCAGGTGCGCGCGCAGATCACCTGGGGAATTCACGATGGCCCGGTGATTCCGGTGCTGGCGGTGCAGCGCATCAACGGCAAGTACTTCGCGTTCGTGGCCAGCAACGAAGGCAAAGGAACGGTGGCGCGGCAGAGGGCGCTGAAGCTCGGCGACACGCTGGGAAATGACTTTGCGGTGTTGGACGGGCTGAAACCGGGCGACCATATTATCGTTTCGGGGACGCAGTTCCTGCAGGACGGAATGCCGGTCGCGGAACAGATGCAAAGTGACAGCAAGAACACTCCAGCAAAATAAAATCCACGACACGAGATGAGCGGCACAACTCCAACCCAAGCGCAAACAGGGTTCGTTGATTTCTTCATCCAGCGCCCGGTGTTTGCGACGGTGTGCGCTCTGTTCATCATCCTTGCGGGTGCGATTTCCATCCCCACACTTCCCATTGCGCAATTTCCAAACCTGGCGCCGCCGCAGGTGCTGGTGACGAGCGTGTATATCGGTGCGAACGCGCAGACGGTGGAATCCGGCGTGACAATTCCATTGGAGCAGGCCATCAACGGCGTGCCGGGAATGAAGTACATCACGTCGAACAGCGGGAACGATGGGACCAGTATGATCACCGTGACGTTCGACGTGACGCGGGACGTGGACCTGGCGGCGGTGGACGTGCAGAACCGCGTGAGCCAAGCGCTGGGACGGCTGCCCAATGCCGTGAAGAACACGGGAGTGATCATCACCAAACAGGCCACGGGATTCGTGATGGCGGCAGGCGTGTATTCGGACACGGGCCAGTACGACAGCCTGTTTCTGAGCAACTACATCGATGTGTACGTGAAGGACGCCGTGAAGCGCGTGCCGGGAGTGGGCGACGCGATTATTTTTGGCGAGCGCAAGTACGCGATGCGGCTGTGGCTCGATCCCGCAAAGATGGCGGAGCGCGGGCTGACGGCCACGACGGTGATGAACGCGCTGCAAGAACAAAACGTGCAGGTGGCCGCGGGACAGATTGGGCAGCAGCCCGCTTCGAACGGCCAGAACTACCAATTCAGCGTGCGAGCCGTGGGGCGGCTGACGGAACCCTCGGAATTCGAAAACATCATTCTGAAGTCGGGAGCGGACGGGACGCTGGTGCGGTTGAAGGACGTTGGGCGCGCGGAGCTGGGCGCGGAAGACTACGGGTCAATCTTACGATTCAATGGACACGATGCCATCGGGCTGGCAGTGACACAACTGCCGGGAGCGAACGCGCTGGACGTGGACAAAGCGGTGAAAGCCGCGCTGGTGGAGCTGTCGAAGAACTTTCCGCCGGGGCTGAAATACGCAGTGGCGTTCGACACGACAACGGTCATCGGCGAATCAATCCAGGACGTGCTGATCACGCTGGTGGAAGCGATCATACTCGTGGTGCTGGTGATTTATATCTTCCTACAGGATTGGCGAAGCACATTTATTCCGGCGGTGACGATTCCGGTTTCGCTGGTTGGCACGTTCGTGTTCGTGAAGCTGCTGGGCTTTTCGATCAATACGCTGACGCTCTTCGGAATCACGCTGGCAACGGGGCTCGTGGTGGACGACGCCATCGTGGTGATCGAAAACGTCGAGCGGCATATCGTCGAGGGCATCACCGAGCCGCATAATGCCGCTTCAGTGGCGATGAAGGAAGTGGCGGGCGCGGTGATTGCAACGTCGCTGGTGCTCGTGTCCGTGTTCGTGCCGGTAGCGCTGTTTCCGGGGACGACCGGAATTCTGTTCCGGCAGTTCGCGCTGACGATTGCATTTTCCGTATCGATTTCGGCGTTCAACGCGCTGACGCTGACTCCGTCGCTGTCCGCGATTCTGCTGGGGCATCACCGGGAGCGCGCGCAAGGGGTGTTTTTCATCCTTTTCAACAAAATGATGGCGGCGGGGACGGCGTTTTACCGGAGGGCGGTGCGGTGGGCGTTGGGCTGGCGGTTCGCGGCGGCGCTGGTGTTTCTGGGGCTGCTGGGGAGCACCTATTGGATTTACAAAACGGTGCCGCGCGCCTTCATCCCGGAAGACGATCAGGGCTACCTGATGTTCATCGTGCAGGCGCCGCAAGGCGCTTCGCTGACATACACGCGGGACATCTGCGCGAAGGTGGAAGAGAAACTGTCGCACGTGCCGGAAATCACCGGAGCGTTCAGCGTGACGGGATTCAGCTTCACGGGAAACGCGCCGAACAAGGGGATGATTTTTGCCAACCTGCAGGAGTTCGCGGAGCGCAAGGGTGAGCAGCATTCGGCAGCGGCCATCATTCAGAGGCTGCGCGGCCAATTGACGGCGATTCCGGGAGCACTGGTGGTGCCGTTCAACCCACCTGCGGTGCAAGGGCTGGGGCAGTTCGGCGGATTTCAGTTCGAATTGGAGGATTTGGGACGCAATTCGCTGGAAGGCATCGCCAATATGGCGAATGCACTGGTAGCCAAGGCAAACGCAAGCAAGGAAGTCGTGGGGCTGTTCAGCAGCTTCACGGCGAACGATCCGCAGTACCTGGTACGCATTGACCGCGAGAAAGCGAAGAGCTTGCAGGTGCCGCTGACGCAGGTGACGGACACGCTGCAAGCGTACATGGGCTCGGTGTACGTGAACGATTTCGACTTCAACAACCGGTCGTATCGCGTGTATGTGCAGGCGGACATGCGGTTCCGCTCCGAACCGAAGGATATCAGCGAATATTACGTGCGCTCGGACGCGGGAAAGATGATCCCGCTGGGGAATCTGGTGACCGTGGAAGCGACTTCCAATCCGCAAGTGATCAGCCATTTCAACCTGTTCCGGTCGGCGGAGATCAACGGGAATGCGGCGCCGGGCAGAAGCTCGGGAGATGGCATCGCGTCAATGGAGGCGCTGGCGAAGAAGACGCTGCCGAACGGAATGAAGTTCGAGTGGAGCGGCCTCTCGCTGGAGGAGATTGCATCGGGCGGGAAAGCGCTGATTCTTTTTGTGCTCGGCCTGGTCGTGGTTTATCTCACACTGGCAGCCCAATACGAGAGTTATGTGCTGCCGTTCATCGTGCTGCTGGCCGTGCCGGTGGCGCTGCTGGGCGCGCTGGGCGCGCAATCGTTGCGCGGGTTGCAGAACGACGTGTATTGCCAGATTGGGCTGGTGATGCTGATCGGGCTTTCCAGCAAAAACGCGATTTTGATTGTGGAGTTTGCGGAACAGTTGCGCGCGAAAGGCCTGGGGTTGATGGAAGCGGCGATTGAAGCGGCGCGGATTCGGCTGCGGCCGATTTTGATGACTTCGCTGGCGTTCATCCTCGGCGTCGTGCCGCTGGTTTTGGCGCGAGGAGCCGGGCGCGCGGGGCGTATTTCCGTGGGCACGACGGTGTTTGGCGGAATGATCGCGGCGACGACGCTGAACCTGCTCTTTATTCCCGTTCTCTATGTGATTGTGCGAAGCCTGGTACCGGGGGCGGCTTCGGAGGGGACGCCCGCGGGAACCACGCACTGATGCTCCTTCTGTTGCGTCACCGGCTGCGGCGCATTGTTAGATTCTTCCAATCTTCAGTAGGCGAAGCATCCCTTTTGGTTTGTGGGCTTTGTGCCTGGCCGAATCTGCGGGATGCCTCGCTAAGTTCTGCACGATCTTGCCGATATAAGCCAACGACGAGTGCGCATCTCTTGTGCGCACGGGACGAGGAACAGGCATGCCTATAAACGCTATCAGCCAGGCCAGCGGTGCAGACCTTTTGAGCTTGTACAGCCAGAGCGTCGGAGAAGGCGGCGCGCCAGTAGCAGTCGCGGCGAGCACCGCGGCGCTGAAGTCCGCCATCGCTGAAGCGAAAATGAGCGAATCTGCGCTGGTCGGCGGCGATACGGGCAGCCAGTTGAACGTCTACGTATAAGGGAGATCCGCGCGGAAGCGGCTTCGTACCGCAATCTTCGAAATTCCACTGAAATTCTTCGCAATCTTCGGTAGGATGCCGCCATGCTTCCTGGCGCGTTGTCCCGAAGATCGTTTCTCGCTTTGTCCGCTGCTTTGCCTTGGGCCTTGAAGGCCAACGCAGCGTCGTCCATCCCCGTAGGGCTGGAGCTCTATTCGGTACGCAATGAACTGCAGAAGGACCCGTACGCCGCAGTGCGCGCGGTCGCGCAGATGGGCTATCAGGGCGTGGAATTTTACGCGCCGTATTTCGCCTGGTCCGAAGAAGAGACCAAGCAGATGCGCAAGCTCCTCGATGCATTGGGTATCCGCTGCTTCTCCACGCACAACGACAGCCTGTCGATGAACGCTGCGAATATCAGCAAAGCGCGCGACCGCAACCTGATTCTTGGGAGCCGCTACGTCGTTATGGCTTCTTCGCAACCGGGAGCCGGTATCGAGGGCTGGAAGGCCGTTGCCGATGCTTTGAATTTTGCGGCCGAACAGTTGGAAGGCCACGGTCTCAAGGCCGGCTACCACAATCACGAACTGGAGTTCACTCCGATCGGCGATCAGCGGCCGATGGAAATGCTCGCGAAGAATTCAAAGCCTTCGATCATGCTCCAGTTGGATGTAGGAACGTGCCTGCGCGCAGGAAGCGATCCGGTCGCGTGGATTCGCGCGAACCCCGGGCGCATCCGGTCGCTCCATTGCAAGGACTGGTCCATGGATCCCGCCAAGGCGTACAGCGTGTTGTTTGGAGAAGGCAACGCGGATTGGAAGAACATTTTTGCCGCCGCGGAAGGCGGAGGTGGCGTCGAGTATTACCTGGTGGAACAGGAAGGCAGCCGCTACTCGGAACTGGAAACCGCTGAGCGCTGCTTGAAATCGTTTCGCGTGGCGCACGGCCACTGAGTTCCCGCAGGCCCGGAGTTCGAGGCCTGGAACAGCACCCCACGCACCCAGGGTTTTTCCTTTCTACATCCCAAGTTGACTGGGGCGAAAGCCATATCACTGCTAGATTTCCGCAGGCAGCCTCCATTGATTCCATATTTCTTGTGAAGTCTGACGATTCAGAATAATAGTCGTTGACATGCATTTTGTGCGTAACTATACTCCCCGCCAACTAGTAGTTAACCGATTTAGCTGAGGGTGCTAGGCCAATCGAGAATTCATTTGGGGTGAAGGAGCGAGCCATGAGCCTATCGAAAGCTGGAATCCGGGCGCTGCTGGGGTTGGTTCTTGCGGTGTTGTTGGCCGGGGCGGCACACGCTCAGTTTAAGGCCAGCATTCAAGGCACCGTCATGGATCCTCAGGGCAACGCGGTCCCCAGTGCCAAGGTGACGGTTACGAATCAAGAGACTGGTGTCGTTCGCGAAACCGTCGCATCTGCAGAGGGCTTCTACAGAATAAGTGAGTTACCTCCTGGCAAGTACACGGTCACGATCGAAGTGCCGGGGTTCAAGAAATCGACTTCCACGGATGTGCTGGTAGAAGCAGAGCAGACCCGGGGTCTGGATGTCACCTTGAATGTTGGTGCGGTGAGTGAGCAGGTGACCGTTAACGGAGACACGCTCCCGACTCTTCAGACGGAAGACGCTAACGTCTCCTCGACAATTACCTCGGACCAGATCGAGAGATTGCCCCAATTCGGACGGGACCCGTATGAGTTGCTGAAGCTGGCTCCCGGTGTGTTCGGCGATAGCGCGCGCGCCGCCAACGGTACCGCTGCCAACCTGCCAAATTCTGGCGGTCCCGGAGGCTCGAACACTTCGATCTTTCAAGTGGAAAACCAGGTGCAAGCAGTGGCTAATGGCCAGCGGAACAGCGGCAACAACTTCATGATTGACGGCACGAGCGTCAACAGCCTCACGTGGGGAGGCGCGGCCATCGTTACCCCGAATCAAGAATCAATCCAGGACATAACCATCGTCGCCAACAGCTACTCGGCCGAAGACGGGCGGAACAGTGGCGCACAAGTTAAAGTGGTGTCGAAGAGTGGTTCCAACCAGTTCCATGGAAGCGGCTTCTTCAAGGATGATAGCCCGGGATTGAACGCCTACCAGCGATGGGGAGGGCCGGGTGGCGCCGCGCCGCAAAAAGTGGAGCAAAACCTGAGGCAATTTGGCGGAAGCCTCGGCGGACCCATTCTAAAAGATAAAATGTTCTTTTTCTTTTCTTACGAAGGAGACCGTTCCAACAACCTCCAGTTTTCCACTGCCCAGTATGTCGAGACCCCGGCTCTCCAGCAGTGGATTGCCGCCAATCGAAAAGGCACCGTAGTCGGTGACTTGCTGACCGCCAAAGGCTGGCAGCCCAGGATTGCGCAGGTGCTGACTCCGAGTTGCGCCGACTTCAATTCCGTAGGGCTTGGTTCTTCGACGAATTGCCAGGTAGTTAGCGGAGGTGTCGATTTAGGTTCTCCGGCAAATGCTGCCACCGGCTGCACTCTCGCCTACGGTCAGTACCAAAACATCTTCTCAGGACCACCTTCAAGTTGGACTGGCTGCGGCCTCGATGGAGTCGCCGACATGGAGAAGGTCATCACGGAAGCGCCGGTGCAGACCAGCGGCAACCAATACAATGCCCGATTTGACTACGTTCGGATGAAGGACTTATTTGCCGTCAGCTTTTACATTACGCCACTAAACAGCCTCGGTGGCGACCTCACCGCGAACGGCCGTCCAATGGCGGACCTCACATTCGACCCGCGGAACAAGTACGTCGCGCTGATCTGGAATCACACGATTTCATCAACAATGACGAATGAAGCGCGTGCGAATTGGACACGCTTCTTTGGAAACCAATTCCTCACGAACCCAAATGTGGCATGGAATCTGCCGCGCTACCAGATTGAGGACGTGCCGTTCGGCGCCCGCACTACCTACGGCGCCAATCAGGGCACCAACTCTCCCGGGATTTTTGCGCAGAACCAGTTTGAATACCGGGACACGCTGAGCAAGGTTATGGGGCGCCACGGCTTTAAAGCCGGCGCCAGCCTTACTTTCAACCAGGACAACAATGATTATGAGTTCGGATCCGCGCGGCCAGTGTACGTGTCACACGGACTCTGGAATTTCGTGGATGGCACTCCCATCTACGAGGGAATTAACGTTGATCCGCGGACGGGCATCCCTACCGACGTTCACAAATGGTATCGCCAGCACGATTTTGGCATTTTCGGACAGGACGACATCAAATTGCGCCCTAATTTCACGCTGAATGTGGGGTTGCGCTACGATTACTTCGCTCCCCTCAACGAAAAATTCGGTCACCAGAGCAATCTCCTCCTGGGAACTGGGGCGAATCCTTTGCAAACCGCGACTCTCAAGGTTGGCGGATCGCTCTATCCGGCGGACAAGAACAACTTTGCGCCACGCCTGGGCTTTGCCTGGACGCCAGCCAAGTTCACGAAAACCGTCCTTCGCGGAGGATTCGGTGTCGCCTACAACCGCATTTCCGACACCATTTCTGCCATCACCCGCGTTGATCCCCCATTCCTGTTCCGTGAAGGCGCTTGCTGCGCGATGAGCGCTCAGGACTTCGCGGCAAATTCCTGGGGTCAGGGGCCGTTCTTCCCGACACCAAATGGCAATCTGATCGTTGTAGCCGAGGGGAAGAGCAACAATCCTCTGAGCTGGCCCGGCAACGCGGCTCTCGCTGCAACGTTTAATCCCGCCACCGGCTTGCCAACCGCGGGCACCGTCGAGGTCTGGGGCGCTTCACAAAACGTTCGCACTCCTTATACCTATCTGTACTCGCTCGACGTGCAGCGCGAGTTGCCGGGAAGCTTCACCTTGGACGTAGGCTATCAAGGCAGCCAGAGCCGCAAGATGCTGCGAATTGTCGGCTTGAACCGGATCTACACGGGGAATTCGGTCCTTTCACCTGCTTACTTCCTTACTTCCGACGTGAACGGTCACTACAATGCCCTCAACGTCAGTGCTATTCGTCGCTTTACTCACGGCTTCCAATTTATGGGCAAGTATCAGTTCAGCCACAGCATGGATGGCGGTTCCTGGGAGGGAGCTGGCGGGCAGAGGGATCCCTACTATCCGTTGAATCAGACTTGGGACTATGGTTCATCGGATTTTGACGTAACCCACAACTTGCTCTTCACCGGGCTCTACGACCTTCCTATCTTGAGGAATCGCAAAGATCTCCTTGGAAAGGCGTTGGGCGGCTGGCGCCTGGACGGAACCTATCAGTTCCATAGCGGCTTTCCATGGTCTCCCGTCCAGAGTGACAATTGCCCCCCCACGCCATCCGCTGGCGGACTTTGCCCTGCCCTCGCGGGCGCTTATCTGGGCGGAGCAGGGACTAATTTCAGCACCAGCACTTTCCAGAAGCCCAACGGCAATTTCCCTGGAATTGTCACCGGTGGGAACTGCCCACCCTCCGGAGGCACGTTCGGCGCAGGGGATGTAGGTTACCCCTACTTTAATGGTTGCGTCCTCGGCCCGCCGTTCGTGCACCGCAATTCATTCCGCGGGCCGCGCTATCAGTCGATTGATGCCAGCTTCGTCAAATCCACGCCCGTGCCTTTTTTCAAGGGCGAGAACGCAAGGTTGGACCTGCGCGTCAATTTCTTTAACCTCTTCAACAAGCTGAATCTGATTCCTTTTGGGCACAACGATCCCAGCACCTCTCTGAACAGCGGACAATTTGGCCAAGCCACAGGAGCTTTGGCGGGGCGTGTGGTCGAATTCCAAACCAGGCTGACTTTCTAAACGTTCACCCCGATGAGACCCGGGGGATGCCGATCATTCAAGCGGCAGCCCCCGGCCACCCTCAATCTCCTATGATAGAATCGGGCTAGATCTGGGTCGCCCCATCGCTCTAGTGCACAGCCCCGAGCCAGACCAGGACCTTGAAATCACTCCACATTCTCGTTGGTTGTCTATTCTTGCTTTCCAGTTTGGCCTCTCTTTGTTCTCTAGCCGGCGGAACGGGTCAAACTCCCGCAGCGACTCCTTCTGATAACCTCTCCCGCCGGCTGGAAGCCGCAATGGAAGTTCGCAGCTCTGGCGATCCCGGCGCGGTTGGCCGCGCCAGCCAACAGGTAGTTGCACTGGCCCTCGCCGAAATGGCCAAGCTCCGCCTCGACGCGAAGGCGTATGAGGAAGCCATTAAACTGTGCAGGGAATCGCTTGAGATTGAGGATACTGCGGAAACACGGGTTGAGATTGCAGTCGCGAGTCTCTATGCCAAAAAGGTTTCGCAAGCAGTGAGCGAGGCTTCCTCGGCAACGCTGCTGGATCCCCAATATGCTCTCGCGTGGACGATCGAGGGAGAAGCCTTGTTGCGGGCCCAAGACTACTCCCGCGCTGGCGAAGCACTGGCCAGAGCCATCGCCATCAAGCCGGATACCGAGCCGCTATACGCATTGGGGATGGCTCGGCTTGGGCTGGGGGACAAGGACGCAGCCAATACGGCCTTCACCCAGTTCTTGGCCCTCACGGGCGAGTCAGGGTGGTCCCATGTGCTTGTGGGAAGGGCGTATCAAGCTCAGGGGTTGGGCCTGGAAGCACAAGCGGAATATCGGAAGGCAGTTCTTACGGATCCCGCGACTCCGAATGCTCACTACTTCTGGGCACTGAGTTTAATGCAGGGCAACGGCTGGAGCGGCAACGCTGAGGTTTTGTCGCACCTGCAAGCGGAGCTGCAGCTCAATCCACGCCACTTTGAGGCCAACTATATGTTGGGTTTTCTTGCTTCGACTGCCAGAGACTACAAAGAGTCGGATCAGTATCTGCGTTTGGCATCCGAGGTGAAGCCGTCGGTGCCCGAGACCTGGGTGCGTCTCGGCCTGAATGCGCAAGAGCGCAATCTCAACCGGGCTGCCGAAGCCTATTTCCGGAAAGCCATTGACCTAGCCAGTGCTCTCGATCCAAATGAGCATCTCGAAATTCGCAAAGCGTACGTTGGCCTTGGACGGCTGTTGATCGCTTCATCCAGAACCAAAGAAGGCCAAGCTATGCTCAATAAGGCGAGCGAACTCTTTGCGCAGGTCTTGGCTGAGAATCAGAAGAAGTTCGCCGCATTGAAGGGACCCGAAGAAGCAGAGGCGGCCGAAGCCGTCGCACCGTACATTCCGGAGTCCGATTCCGACCACGGGACTTCTCTGCTTCCGTGGTCGACAAGAGGTACGGCCGGCGAAAACGCTTCTTCCCGCCGGCGGGCGGTCGCTCATTCACCAACAGACCCCCAGGGGGAAGCTGAGCGGCACCTGGAAACTGTCCTTGGTTCGTCCTTCAACGACCTCGCAACCGCGGAAGCCCTTCAGGAAAAATATGCTCTAGCCTGGAAGCATTACCTCGAAGCGAAAAGCTGGGATGCGCATATTCCTGGATTGCAGCGAAACCTGGGACTGGCTGCCTATTTTGCAGGCCAGCCCTCCGAGGCTATACGGCTACTTTCAAAAATCGTCGGGGAGTCACCAGGTGATGAGCACGCGCGGGCGGTCTTGGGGTTGTCTTATTTCGCCGCGCACGATTTCCCCAAGGCCGCGCGCACGCTGGCACCCATTGCCGATCAGGTTCCTCAAGATCCGCAGCTTGGTTTTGCCTGGGCAAAATCCCTCGCGGAAATCGGAGATAAGAGTAAGGCCGTTCGCGCGTTGGAGACGTTGGAGAAAGCCGACAAAGATCCGGATATCAAGGAACTGGTTCAATTTGGCCAGCTTTGGCAGAAATTGGGGGAACGCGAGCGAGCCGAGGCGTCCTTTCGCCGCGCGCTGCTTGTTGATCCAGAGAATCCTGAAGCGAAATGCGGTCTGCAACCCTCAAAATGCCCTTGACGACTGACTTCTCTCTACTACTTCCTGCCGACCGCTAGACCACGATCGTCGAAGGCTCGGGGATCCGGCAAGGAACACTGGTCGCAAAGCAAAGGGATTATCCGGGCTGAAAACCTGCGAGCTGCAGCGCGGTTTGCGCTTGAGGATTCTGCATGAACGTGTTCCAGATGAGCTGCGTGCGCTGGTTCTCCGCCATGAGCATGGAGATGCCCAGGTCGATGCCAAGCACGTCTGTGTCGTACCAGCCGTTGAGCGGATTGAACGCATCGACAAAGCCGTAGCGCTGCCAGGCCTGCGGGTAGTGCCCGCGAATCCAGCGCAGCACGTGAATGGTGTCGGTAAAATCAAACGCCAGCGAGCCCGCGGTGGCGCACGGCACGATGCTTCCGTCCACGGGACCGATGGCGCCGCCTTGCGCAGAAGGCCCGCCCCAAGCGACGTAGCCAGTTTGCGAGTCGGAGGACGTGATGCCCCATAGATCCGCACTGTAATCGGAAAACTGGCTGGCAAGAGAAATGCAGAACAAACGGTGCGCCTGCGCCGCGGTAATCGAGTTTTGGAAATAGTCGGTGAAGGCGTCTTTCTTGTTGCGGAAGTCGAACCAAGCGTGCGAATACTGATGCACGAAGAGCGGGTCCGACCCGGAAATGTACGTGAGCCCTTGATAGGTGATGGTTGGCCGCGACCATGCCATCCAGCTTGACGCGGGAATCGCGAAGGCGGGGTTGGGCGCAGCCATCGCCAGCAAATAGAGCATCATCAATTCGCTGTAGTGATCCCATCGCCTGGTGAGAAAGCCGCTTTCCGGCGTCCAGCCCATGGAGAGAGTCGTGCCGCCGTTCAGCATCCAATTGAAGTTCACGTTGCTGTATATTTGCGTGGCCAGTGCCGGGATTTGCGGATCTTGCGCAAAATATTCGCGGCAAGTCAGAACGCCGGACAGCAAAATCGCAGTGTCGATGGAAGACACTTCCGAGGTGAACGCGCGGGCCCCCGTGGTCATATCCACGAAGTGATAAAGGAAGCCGTTCATGCCCGAGGGTTGGAGGTTGTTGGCGAGAAAACTCAGTGTGTCCTGAACTCGCGTGACGACGGCGGAATGCGGCTGGTAACCGCGCTGATCGCCAATACACAAAGCGGCCAGTCCGAATCCCGTGGCGGCAATGCTGGAAACCGTGTGCGTGTCATTGATTCCAGTTGCGAGCGCGCGGTCTTTCACTTGGCCGGTGACCGGGTCCGCTTGCTCCCAGAAAAACAGGAATGCGGCTTTCTCGATTTCTTCCAGAAGCTGGTCGTCCGTTCCAGGGTAGCCGTCGCCGGGCGGGGACACCTTGGAGCTTCCGCCGCCGCACCCTGTGAGCGGACCCGCAAGACCGGCGGCCACGAATCCACATGAGATTTTCGACAGCGCGGAAAGAAGAGTGCGACGTGTGAAAGCGGGCTTCCAGGTATCGTTGCCAACCGGAAGATTCCGAAGAGGAATGTCGCGTCTTCGCTGCGGAGGATTCCCGGAAGATTTCACGTCTTTTTTGCGGCAGGCGGCTCAGCGTTTTCCAAATGAAAACCCGCCAGCGTCATGGCGCGCTTTGCTTCTTCGTTCTTCATGAATTGTTCCCACACGAAACCCGTGCGGTGGTTTTCCGCCATCAGCATGGTGATGCCGAGATCGATGCCGAGCGCGTCGGCGTCGTACCAGTTGGTAAGGGGATTGAACGCGTCGATGAAGCTATACCGGGTCCACACTTTTTCGCGATAGCGGCCGCGAAGAGTGCACAGCACGCGGATGCAATCCTCGAAGAGAAACGGCAGCGAGCCTCCCGTGGCGCACGGAACAATGCTCCCGTCCACCGGACCAAGCGTGCCGCCTTGCGCGGATGGACCACCCCACGCGGTATAGCCCTGGGCGTAGTCCGATGCGCTGATGCCCCAAAGGTCTTCGCTGTAATCGGGAAAACGGTCGTGCAGCGAAAGGCAGAACAGTTTATGAGCTTTGGTGGCCTTCACTGAATTCTCAAAATAATTGGCGTAAGCATCGCGCTTGTTGCGGAAATCAAACCACGCGTGGGAATACTGGTGCGTGAAGATCGGATCGTCTCCGGAGATATATTCGATTCCCCGGTATTTGATTGTCGGCCGCGTCCACGCATTCCAGGAACTCGCGTCCACCGGATGCGTCGGCGAGCCGATGGCCAGCAGGTAAATCATCATCAATTCACAGAAGTGCTCCCAGCGCGCGCTCAGGAATCCGGACTCCGGATGCCAGCCCATGGAGAAGGTCTTCCCGCCGTTGAGCATCCAGGGCCAGTCCACGCGCTCGTAAATCTTCGCGGCTAGATCCTTGATTTCCTGGTCGGCAAAATACTGGCGCGCGGTGAGTACGCCACACAACAAAATGGAAGTGTCGATGGAAGAAAGCTCGCACTTTTCCCAACGTTCGCCGGTGTCCATGTGAATGAAGTGGAAGAAAAAACCGTGCTCGTGGCGCAAATCGTTCGCGAGGAACCGCAGCGTATTCCGCACGCGCTCGAGGATCTCTTGCGATTTTCCGTAGCCGCGCCGGTCGCCGATGCAGAGCCCCGCAAGCCCGAACCCCGTCGCCGCGATGCTCGACATTTTCCGCGAATCGTTGCCGTTGGCGAGCGCGCGGTCCTTCACCTGGCCGGTCTTGGGGCTAGCCTCATTCCAGAAAAACTTGAAGCTCCCGCGCTGGATCTCATCGAGAAGCTGCTCGTCGGTTCCTTCGTATGGCGTAGTACTCTCAGGATTGCGAAACGAATGAGAGCTGTTGTTACAAGCGGTAGCCAAGAGCACCGGCGAAGCCAGCAGTCCCGCTCCGCCCATTCTCAGGACATCCCTTCGCGTTATCGGTTTTTGATCACGCATCGGTCTTCGGCTATTTTGTGATTTCCAATGTGGAAGAGAGGCCTCGTGCCGAGTCCGGAGCAACCCACAAAGTAAGCTTTGCGGGCTCAGCGGCGAATTTCTGCTGATCGTTCCAGATCGCAAAAGCTTCCGGGGCCAGCGAGAAGGTTACGTGCCTGGTCTCCCCCGGTGCCAGCGCAATCCGCTGAAAGCCGCTAAGCGCGCGAACGGGTTGCGCGACACTGGTCCCCTGCAAGCGCACATATAACTGCACCGTCTCGGTGCCGGCACGCGGGCCCGAATTCGTAACATCGACACTGGCCGTCAATGCAGTGCTGGCTGCCTGTTTCGCTTGCAGCAGGTCGTTCAGGGTCTTAGCGCTCAGCTGCGTTTTGTCTAGGTGAAGATTGGCGTAAGAGAAAGTCGTGTACGAAAGTCCAAAACCAAACGGAAATTGCGGGCTGTTCTGTTCGTCAATGTAGCGGGAAACGTACTTTTCCTCCGCGTCGTGCGGTGGCCGCGTCAGGTCAACGTGACCTGCTGGGCGGCCTGTGCTCAGTGCGTTGTAATACAGGGGCTCTTGGCCGACGGCACGTGGCCAGGTCAATGTGAGCTTTCCGCTGGGATTCACATCGCCGAACAACGTTCGCACAAGCGCCGGACCAGCCTGCACTCCGGGAAACCACGCGGCGACGACCGCAGGCACATGGTCGAACGCCCAAGGAAGCGTCAACGGGCGACCGCTGAAGACAAGAAGAACAACCGGCTTGCCGGTGGCCACGACTCTCTCGAGAAGCTCTTCCTGATGGCCGGGCAATCCAAGATGCGCGCGGGAGCCCGCCTCGCCTGTCATCTCGGGCGCGTTTTCTCCCAGGGCCAGAATTGCGATGTCGGATTGCTCAGCAGCCTGCACCGCCTCGCCGATTTGACTGTCGGAGCCGCCGAGAATCTCCACGCCTTTTACGTATCGAACGTTTTGTACGCGCCGCGTGATGGTGCTCAGCAAAGAAACGGCATCTTCGGGCCGCCCGAGTGCGCTCCAGGAACCAAGCATGTCTTTCGGGTCGTCAGCCAGGGGCCCAATCAGCGCTACCGTTTTTATGGCGCTCGAGAGCGGCAGCAAAGGACTGCCGCCTACACTCGCGTTCTTCAGAAGCACAAAGGATTCTTCTGCGGCCTTGCGCTCCAGTTCGAGGCTTTCCGGCTGGAGCATGGTGCCGGCCTCTTTCGCTTCGTCCGAATAAGGGTGTTCGAACAAGCCGAGCGCAAACTTGACCCGCAAAACGCAACGGACCGAATCGTCGATGGCGGCCTCGGGGACTTCGCCCGAACGCACGAGATTGGCCAAGTGGTCATGGTAAAGGCTGCTGACCATGTCCATGTCCACGCCCGCGAGAAACGCTTTGCGCGCGGCCGTGGCCCCATCGTTTGCGATGCCGTGAGGAATGAGTTCCGCAACTGCTGTGTAGTCGCTATCCACAATGCCTTGGAAGCCCCACTCTCCTTTGAGAATCTTCTTGATGGTGAAAGGATTGGCTGTCGAAGGCACTCCGTTCAGTGAGTTGAACGCGGTCATTAACGTGGCGGCGCCCTCATCAATCGCCGCGTGAAATGGGGGGAGATAGAATTGGCGCAGTGTGTGTTCCGATATTTCTGTGGAGTTGTAATCCCGGCCGGCCTCCGCCGCCCCGTAGCCTACGAAATGCTTTGTGCAGGCCGCAACGCTATCGGGCGCATCGAGCCGCGCTCCCTGGTATCCGCGCACATACGCGCGAGCAATGGCCGATCCAAGAAACGGATCCTCTCCCGCGCTCTCCGTGATTCTCCCCCAGCGCGCGTCTCGCGCGATGTCCACCATTGGCGAAAACACCCAACGGATCCCGCTGGCTGACGCCTCCCGTGCAGCGACGCGCGTCGTCTGTTCGATCAGACCGGGATCCCAGCTCGATGACAGCCCTAGTGGTATTGGAAATTCCGTGCGAAACCCGTGAATCACATCGAGCCCGAACAATAGCGGGATGTGGAGCCGAGATTGCTCGACCGCAATTCGTTGATATGCATTGACTTCCCGGGCTGTCACGACGTTGAAAAGCGCGCCGACCTCCCCTGTGCGAATCATCACGTCATAATCTGATCGCCCGGTGCCGGGCCCTGCGGGTTGTCCGGCGGAATACTGCACGAGCTGGCCCACTTTCTCCTCGAGGGTCATCTTTTTCAGCAGCTCGTCGATTCTTTTCTCCGTGTTTGCGTCGGAAAGTGCTCTGGTGTTTGCCGCGGCCACCGCTTTCCCAAAAGAACCGTTCTCCACGATGGCAAGCAGGGCGCACCCCAGCACGGCCGCGAGGATAGCCAAGCCTCGCGACCGGAAGACTCTGGCCGGCGTGGTGCCGTGGTGTGCCGCTGGCTCCTGGTTCCTTGAATGGGCGGGTGGCGGAATCATTGTTAGTTTGCTAGTTTCAGAATAACGATTTTGCGCGGGAGCGGCCAGGCGATGCCAAGCAAGCCCCCCAACGAGAATCGGGACAGCATAGTAAACCGATTTAGTAGGACTTACAAGGGCGCTTTTTGCCCGGGAAAAGCCAGGCCATAAGTAAGGACTTGTCCCCGTTCAGCTGGCTATGACACACTACTGCCCGAAATCCTTATGCCTCGCCCCAAATCTGCCAAAACTCTATCATCGCAAAGAGCCTCCGGGCAAACCGTAAGCCTGAAATCGCTTGCCGAATACCTGGGGCTATCTCAGGCCGCCATTTCCCTGGTCATCAACCGCTCCCCCGGCGCCAAATCCATTCCTCACCGCACGCAGGAACTCATCCGCAAGGCCGCCCGGGAACTCAATTACCGGCCCAACCATCTGGCACGGTCCCTTCGCCAGCAGCGCAGCTATACGATTGGCGTGGTCGTGCCGGAAATCAGCGAGGGTTACGCAGCCCTGGTCATGTCTGGAATCGAGGATCACCTGCTGCAGGAGGGTTTCTTCTACTTTGTCGTGAGTCATCGCCACCGCGCGGACCTCATCGAAGAATATCCGCTGCTCTTGCAACAGCGGGCCGTGGAAGGGCTGATTGCCGTGGACACCGCTTTAACCGGCGAGGCCCAGGTGCCCCTGGTGGCTGTGTCCGGCCATCGCGATGTGCCCGGAGTCACCAACATCGTCCTGGACCACGCACGCGCAGCGCAATTAGCCATGGAACATCTCACGAAACTCGGCCACCGGCAGATCGCTTTCATCAAGGGCCAGGAGTTTAGCTCGGACACGGCAGTGCGCTGGGAATCGGTGCGCGCGGCCGCCGAATCCCTGGGCGTTCCCGTCAAGGAAAAACTGGTGGTTCAACTCGAGGGCGAATCTTCTTCGCCCGAACTCGGCTACCAGGTGACGAAGAAACTGCTGGGATCGGGCGAGCCCTTCTCCGCCATTTTCGCCTTCAACGACATTTCGGCCATCGGCGCCATTCAAGCCTTGCGCGAGGGCGGCCGACGGATTCCCGACGACGTTTCTGTCGTGGGCTTTGACGATATTCAAAGCGCGGCGTTCCAGAATCCGGGACTCACCACGGTCCGCCAACCCCTGCGCCAAATGGGTATGCTTGCGGCCGAAACGCTTCTCAAGCGCATCGCTGCACCGGCTCCCGCTCCCTATCCGCGGGAAATTGTTGTTGAACCCGAATTAGTGGTTCGTGGAAGCACGGCCGTTTTGAGAGTGGCTCGCGCCTAGACTGTGCGCCTCTGGGGCTGATGTGAAGTTCCTCACTTTTCCTTCGACGGCGCAGCTTGACGTGTGCTTCTATCATGTTAGAGTTACTCTTGCGTTTTGTCGCGCAAGCCCTGTGCGCGCTTCCGTCAGTCCAGGAGAACCATCTCAGATGCGGCGAATGAGAGTCGCGCGAAGAGAGTCGCCTTCCCCAGCAGGTAGCGCGGCCTCGCGCCCTGCGAATGTGCGAAGCCAGGGACGCCTGGCACTTGTGGAGGGGCTGGGCAGCCGGGAGACTCTGGGACTTCGCGAACGCAAGAAAGCCCGGCTGCGGCAGCAGATCATCGACACTTCGATTCGTTTGTTCCGCAAACACGGGTACGAAAACACCCGCGTCGAGGACATTGTCCAGATTCTGGAAATCAGCCAGCCCACATTTTTCCGCTACTTTCCCAGCAAGGATGCAGTTCTGCGCGAAGTGGGACGGCGTGGCTTCGCCTGTATTAAGGAGCATCTGGAAACGGAACTCTCAAGCGACGCGACCACTGCTGAACGCCTGCGGCGCATGTATGAAGGCATGGCCCGTGAAGTGGAATCCGACCGGCCCTTATGGCGGGCGGTCGTGCTTTCGGCGGCAATGGATCCCGTGCGCTCCCCGGAGATGCGACGGCCTGAAGAGGTTGCCGTGAGCTTGTTGCGAGAGATTCTCGCCGAAGGCCAAAAGCGCAGTGAAGTGACGAAGGCGTTTCCCGTGGCGCACCTTGCGGAGTTCATGGAAGGGCTCTACACGACTGTAGTCCGCCGGTGGGCTGTGGATCTTTCGGGGCCGCATAGCCTGAGCGAGCGAGTGCGCAGCGCACTGGAGTTTTTTCTGCAGGGCGTCCAGCCACAGGCCAACTAAGCCGGAGAGGTTTTTGCTTCCTTCCCTTTCGCACTTCCCTTTTGCTTCTAAACCCGAGACACGAAGGGAGATCCCTCCGCCTCAGGCTACGGAAGACCACAGCCTGAGGGTCGGGATGACAGGTACGCGGAGATAAGCGGAATGAAAGCGGCCGTCCTGCAGGAATTCAAGAAAGACCTCGTCCTTGAAGACGTTCCCACGCCGCGGGTGGAAGAGAACGATGTACTCATCCAAGTAGAAGCGTGCGGCGTGTGCCATTCGGACTTGCACGTCGCGGAGGGAGACTGGCCACAGTTCGCGCCCATCACGAAAATCCCACTGATCCTCGGGCATGAAATCGCGGGCCGCGTCGTAGAAAAAGGCAGCGCGGTGCGCGAACTCCAGGTCGGCGACTGCGTGGGCGTGCCGTGGATTTATTGGACTTGCGGCGAATGTGAATTCTGCCGCGAAGGGAATGAAAATCTCTGCACGCGGCAGCAGATTACAGGAGTAACCGTGGACGGCGGCTTTGCCGAGTTTGTCAAAGCCCCAGCCAGCCACGCGGTGCGAATTCCCGAAGGTCTTTCTGCGGTGGAGGCCGCGCCGCTGTTTTGCGCTGGCGTGACGGTCTACCGGGCGCTGAAACAGGCCAGAATCTCTCCTGGCCAGCGACTGGCAATTTTTGGAATCGGTGGTCTGGGCCACCTGGCCGTGCAGATCGCACGAGAACTCGGAGCGGAAATCACCGCCATTGACGTGGCTGAGGAGAAGCTGCAACTCGCGGAATCGCTTGGCGCGGCACACAGCCTCAATGCGGCATCTACGAACGTCGCTAAGGCGCTACGCGCGAAGGGCGGTGTGCATGTGGCGCTGGTCACTTCGGCGGCAAAAGCGGCGTATGACACGGCATTTGCATGCGTGCGCCCGACGGGAACGCTCCTCGCCGTGGGGTTGCCGGCGGAGAACTTAGGCTTTCCCGCCATCCTGATGGCCGCCAAGGAAATCCGCATCCAGGCGAGCGCCGTGGGAACACGCCAGGACGTGAAGGATGTGCTGGCGCTTGCCGGCAGCGGAAGGATTCGTTGCCATGCCTCGGCGCGCCCCTTGTCCGAAGTCAACCAAGTCATGAATCAAATGCGCGAAGGCAGAATCGCCGGGCGAATCGCGCTGTCGTTCTCCTAAGCCTCCTAAGCACACCCTTCCACAACGAACCTACCCAGGAGCGGCAGGGCTTGTCCATGCGAGGAAAGCTGCGCGGGCAAAGCCGACGACGAAAGCAATGGACCATGGGCAGAGTCGTGCTTGCGTTAAAAAAAGGTCAAGAAATTATGGTTCGCCAAGATTCGTATTGACGTTAGTTCGTAAAATGTGATACCGACTATCACAATCTTGGATGCTTCTACCGGGGAGCGTGGGATCGAAGGCCAAGCAGACCTTCCCATCCCATGCTCACAGTTGGGGTTCCTTACGTTAGTCGAGGGCGCCTGGGGCGTCGATCGAGGCCGCCGCCGGCGCAGGGCCATCGATAGCAAGGGTCAAGCAAACCTGGAATTCCAAAAGCCAGGTTCGCCAGACCCCAGAAAACCAGGAGGAGCTATGAAGTCCACGTTGTTGGTAGTCGGAGTCCTTTTGGCGGCATGTTTGTTTCCCGGCAGCTATATGAGCAGAGCGCAGGGAGTGGGCGCCTCATCGGATTTGACAGGCACAGTCACGGATCCGACCGGAGCCGGGGTGCCCAACGCCAAGGTCACGGTGACGGATGCCTCGAAAGGTGTGCAGCGCAGCACGAACACGGACGAGCACGGCTTGTACCGACTGTCCGGACTGGCGCCCTCCAGCTATAAGGTCACCGTGGAGCACGGGGGATTTCAGACGGAAATCAGCTCGGGCGTTATTCTCACGGTGGGAGAGACGCTGATTCTGGATTTTCACCTGAAATTGTCAGGCATGTCGTCGCAAGTGGAAGTCAGTTCGGAACTTCCCATCGTGGAGACCGAACGGGCCAGCCAAGCGAATACGCTGACGCAAGACTATATTGCCGACCTGCCGATCGACCGGCGCGACTACCTGACGTTTACGTTGCTGATGCCCGGGGTCTCAAATTCCACGCGTCTGGCCGATGACCAGGATTTTCGTGTCAAGCAGACGCCGCAAAGCGGGCTTTCCTTTTACGGAAGCAATGGCCGCGGAAACAGCGTTACGGTGGACGGCGGCGAGGCCAACGGAGATTCGGGTGGAGTGCGGCTGACGATGAGTCAGGATGCGGTGCAGGAATTTCAAGTGAACCGCAGCAATTACGGCGCGGACCTGGGCGGCGCGAGCGGAGCATCGATCAACATCGTTTCGAAGTCTGGGTCCAATGACGTGCATGGAGGGCTGTACAGCTATTTCCGCAACGACGCCATGGACGCGCACGATCCGTTCGCCTTCAGCCAAGCACTGGCACCCGGCCAGGCCTTTAATCCCGCGGCGGCTGACACTGTAGGAAGCCCGATCAAGAACAAACTGAGCCGCTACCAATACGGCGGCACACTGGGTTTGCCAATCAAGAAAGACAAGACCTTCTTGTTCGTGGGGTTCGAAGGCCTCCTACAGAACTCACAGAACGCCGTTCCCTTGCTGACCAGCACAAGCATCTTTCGCCCAGATGTGACGCAACAGCCGATTCTGGGAGGACTGGTGGCGCAAGGAAACTCCAAGATCGTGCCGTGCCTGAGCGGCCCAGTGGGAACGGCGGTGGCCACGCAACTAGGGCTACCGACGACACTGCCCGCAGCGACCTGCGCTGCGGTTCTCGGTGGGGTTTTGACGGTGAACCCCGCGGTCTCTCCACTGAGCGCGTTCTGGGTGAACCAGTTTGAATCAAACGGAGGGGTATTCAACTACAACACGCGCGAATACCTTGCGTCGGGCCGCCTCGACCACCGCTTCAGCGATAACAATCAGCTCTATGTGAGCTTTCGCTACGGGCACGACCTGGAAGAAAACCCGGACGTGCAATCCCTGACGGGTTTTTCGGCAGGGAGTTCGATTCACAACTACGACGACAACCTGCAGGTGGGGTGGTATCACCAGTTCAGCGGGACAAAGCAGAACGACTTCCACGTGCAATATACATACGACAGCTTCAACGTGATCCCCAACGAACCGGGGGAAGTGGGATTGCAGGTGTTCGGCTTCGCGAATAACCTGGGTACCAACATTTTCCTGCCGAACCTGACGATCCTGCGGCGCACGGAACTGGGGGACAATTTCACGGTGACGCTGGGCCACCACACCATGAAGTTGGGCGGGGAGGAGTTGCTGCGCGGGAATCACTCGGAGTCCCATACCTTCATGCCGGGCCGGTTTGTGTTTGGGGCTTTGCCGGGAGACTTGCTCAGCCCATGCCTGACGTTTCCTGCGGCGTGCAACCTTCCGGCATCGGTAAACTCGGCCTTGCTCAATTCCCTGCAATCGGCCAATTTCGGAATACCACAGGTCTTTCAGCAGGGATATGGGAATGCCGACTATCCGGCGTACACGCGGCCCTTCACGGCGGGTTATTGGCAGGACGCGTGGAAAATGAGGCCTAACTTCACTCTGACGTACGGCGTGCGCTATGAAGTCGACTCGCAGTTCCAGCCGCTCAACACCTATTATCGCGACGTGGCTCCGCGTGTGTCTTTCGCGTGGGACCCCTTCCACAACCACAAGACGGTAATCCGCGGAGGATACGGAATTTTCTACGGCCCCATCGACTCGCAGATTCCCCAAGTGGACCTGAGCCTGGGAGTGCTGAATAAGGACCACAGCACGGTGGAAAATCAGAACGGCAAATCCGGGGTTCCGGGGCAAGTAGATAACGTGCTAGGCACATGTGGTATGAACTTCGGCCCAGTTGTGGTGGTGCAGGGGACGGGATCGAGTCCTTGCACGCGCTACATTTCCATTTATGTAGACCCGATCAGCGCAACGCCCTTTGCCCCGACGCTGCAAACCGCGCCGCAAGTGTTCCAGGGGCTATTCGCGAAAGGGCTGATTCAGTGCACGACGCCAGCGGCGGGACAGAATGCCTGTATTACGCCCGCGGCCGTGGCGCAGTTCGGCATCTTTGTGGCTAACAGCGGCCCGCTTTCGCCGTTGACAGTGCTCTTCAGCAATCCGACGAACTACAAGCCACCCTATTCACAGCAAGCTTCGGTTGGAATCGAGCACGAATTCACGCCAGGTTTCTCGATTGCAGTCAGCGGAATCTACACGCATACGCTGCGCCTGCCGGTGGCGATTGATACCAACCTTTTGCAGGCACCGCTGACCGCCGCGACGCTGGCGAACGGAAAGACCGTGCAATACCGCAACTGGAACGGCGGAGTAGCGCCAGGGAATGCCGCGGCGGCTGACCCGCTTGGAGGGCAAGAAGTGATTGTCAGCGGCCCCAATGCGGGGAAGAGCGTCCTGACCGCCGGATATCCGTGCGCGAACCCGTTTGTGTGCTTTGTGAACCCGCTCGTCATTCAAAACAACCAATACACTTCCGCGTCGTCGGCCCTCTATGAGGGTGGCATCGTGGAAGTCAAGAAGCGGTTCAGCAACTCCTTTACGCTTTTCGGAAACTACACCTACAGCAAAGGCTTCGACACTTCCACGGACTTCAACAGCGACTATGGCCCCCAGGATCCGACAAACCTGGGGCTGGACCGCGGGCTTTCGGAATTCGACCAGCGGCATAAAGTGGTGATCGCCGGTGTGTTCGACAGCCCGTGGAAGCACAATGCAATCGTGGGCGGTTTCCAGCTGGCTCCCATCTTCACTTACCACAGCGGACTGCCGTTCAATCTGCTGGCTGGCGGAGAGGTGAACGGAAACAATCACACGACGAACCAGCGTCCCATCGGCGCACCGCGCGACTCCGGGCTGGGACCGAGTTACACGGCCTTCGATATGCGCCTGAGCTGGCAGCACAAGGTTTACGAGAAGGCCGCCCTGCAACTGACCGCGGAGGGATTTAATCTGGCGAACCACACTAACTATGCCAGCGTGAACAATGAAGTCGGCCCTGTGTTCGGATTCTTGCCGGGCTTCACGACGTTCAAGGTACACGGCAGCTCGGCACTGTCACCTAGCCAGCCGCTGGGCTTCACGTCGGCGTTCCCGAAGCGCGAAATCCAGTTGGGCTTGCGGCTGATATTCTAACGGGCAAGCGAGTTTGGCCGGCGAGTCCCCGCCGCTAAAAAAGGAAGTTGATATTCCCCGTCAACAGCGAAGGAATCGTCGCTGATGTGGGGCTCACCCTGAAATAAGCATGAAATAAGCAAGGAGGTAGTGACATGCAGCCCCGGAGACAACAAGTTGCCTTGTTCGCGGTAGTGTCGGTGATTCTGGTTTTATTTGCCGGCAGCGCGCGAGCGCAGTCGGGAGTGACCACACATGCCGGGACGCTCGCGGATGGCGCGACGTATTTGATCGAAGTGCCTCCCAATTGGGACGGCTTGTTATTTCTGTACAGTCACGGGTACGTCGTCCCTGGAAGCAAAAACCCTGCACAAGATGTGGGTGATCCGGCCACGCGCTTCTTCATGTTGTCCAGTGGATTCGCACTTGCCGGCTCCTCTTACGCGACAACAGGATGGGCCATCGAGCAGGCTTTGCCCGACCAGATCGCGGTGCTAGACATCTTCAATAAGATGGTCGGAACTCCGAAGCGAACCATTGCGTGGGGACATTCCCTGGGCGGCATAATCACAGCGGGGCTGATCCAGCGTCATCCGGATCGCTTCGACGCCGCGCTGCCGATGTGCGGCGTGCTTTCCGGGGGCGTGGCCACTTGGAACACCGCGCTGGACGCCACTTTCGCGTTTAAGACTCTCCTGGCGCCGGGTTCTGGGCTACAACTTGTAAACATCGCAAATCCTCTCGCTAACCTCCAGCTTGCGGAGGTGATCCTGGCGACTGCTCAAGCTACGCCGCAAGGCCGGGCGCGCCTTGCGCTCGTATCAGCCCTCGGCGACGGGCCGGGGTGGTTCGCTCCCCTGTCACCAGAGCCTGCACCTACCGATTTTGCGGGGCAGGAAATGAACCAGTTCCTGTGGGATCAGCAAGTGGACTTTCCGTTTGCGTTCGCCTTTCGCGCGGAACTGGAAGCTCGCGCGCAGGGCAATCCCTCCTGGAATACCCATGTGGACTACCGCAGGCAGTTGGAACATTCCATTGACGCCACCGAAGTGCGCGAGCTTTACGAACAGGCTGGGTTGAACCTTGAGGCCGACCTCAAGATGCTGAACGAAACCGCCAGGATCAGCGCCGACCACGAAGCCACGGAATACCTGGAGCGGAACATCGTCTTTAATGGCGACATTCACATTCCGGTTCTTACTCTGCACACGACCGGCGACGGGCTGGTGGTGGTTGAGAATGAGAATGCGTACCATCAGGTCGTGCGCGAAGACGGCAACGAGCGGTTCCTGCGCCAAACGTACGTGGCCCGGGCCGGACACTGCGCTTTCACTCCCGCGGAAACCATTGCCGCCGTGCAGACTCTGCTGACGCGGCTAGAAACGGGTAAATGGCCTGAGGTAGCGGCTTCGGACATGAACGCGGCAGCAACGTCGCTGGGCCCAGCATTCAACATTTTCAGCAATGGACAGGGCGGAATCGTCGCCGACCCGTCAGCGTTCGTGGACTTCAAACCACGCCGTTATCTGCGTCCGTTCGACGGGGAGGAGGAGGAGTGCGAGTTTCGATCTCGGTGCGGCGACCGGTAGTAATTTGTGAACACCAAGAAGCTCTTTGACCTAACCGGACGCGTGGCTATTGTCACCGGAGGCTCGATCGGGCTGGGCCGCCAAATGGCGGAGGGCCTGGCGGAAATGGGCGCGAACCTGGTCTTGTGCGCGCGCAAAAAAGAGCGTTGCGAACAAGCGGCGGAAGAATTAAAACAGCTCGGTGTCAAGACGCTGGCGCTGGGCTGCGACGTGAAGAACCCCGAGCATGTGCGGATCGTGGTTGAGGAGACTGTGTCGCAGTTTGGCCGAATCGACATCCTCATCAACAACGCCGGCACTTCTTGGGGCGCCCCGGTGGAGGAGTTGAAACTCGAGCACTGGAACAAAGTAATGGAGACGAATCTGACCGGCACATTTCTTTTCTCGCAAGCCGCCGGGAAACACATGGTGCCTCAGCGCCGGGGGAAAATCATCAACATCGCCTCGGTAGCCGGCATGCGGGGTGCGCCGCCAGAGTTTCAGGCAATCGGGTATCACGCCAGCAAGGGCGGCGTAATCGCGTTCACCAAAGATCTGGCGTGCAAGTGGGGCATGCACAACATCCAGGTGAATGCCATTGCGCCCGGATGGTTCCCCACGCACATGTCCGAAGTGGTGATCGAAAGAAACCGCGAGGCGTTTTTGAAGAAGGTCCCGCTGGGGCGTTTCGGCAGCGATCAGGACTTAAAGGGAGCCGCTGTCTTCCTGGCATCGGACGCCTCCGATTTTGTGACCGGACATGTATTGGTAGTGGACGGAGGACAAACCGCCTAATCCGAGGCGAACTCGCCAATGAATATTCCCCTGACACCGATTCGCTTTTTGCGCTATGCCGAACAGCAGTTTCCGCACCGAACCGCGGTCGTGTGCGGAAAGGAGCGGTTGACTTACGCGCAGTTTGCGGAACGCGCCAGCAGGCATGCAGGAGCTTTGCGAAAAGCAGCCGTGCAGTCGGGGGACCGCGTAGCTTTTCTCAGCACAAACTGCCACCGGCTACTCGAAGCCTACTACGGCGTCATCGAAGCAGGCGCTGTCCTATTGCCACTCAACATCCGACTGGCTCCACAGGAACTCGCGTACATCCTGAATGACTCCGGCGCGCGCGTGTTGTTCCTGCAGAGGCAGTTTCTAGAATTGGTGAATTCGTTTCGCTCGAAGCTCACGACCGTGAAGGCGTTCTGCTCCCTCGATGGAGCCGTGGAAGCTGATTGGGTATCCCGTCAGGATTACGAAGCGCTGCTTTCGGCCGCGTCGCCGCATCGCACGGACATCATGCAGGTCGACGAAAACTCCCTGGCGGAGCTTTTTTATACCAGCGGGACCAGCGCGGAGCCAAAAGGCGTAATGCTGACCCACAGGAACATCTATCTGCACGCCCTTAACGCCGGCTTAGCTTTGGGAACCAACAACCAAGCCGTGGAACTGCACACCATTCCTCTGTTCCATGCCAACGGCTGGGGAGTTGCCCATTTTCTGACCCTGCTGGGCGGCAAACACGTCATGATCCAGAAATTCGATCCGCCGGAGGTTTTCCGGCTCATTGAAGCGGAGCGCGCTCAGTACTGCAGCCTTGTGCCGGCCATGGCCACCGCGCTGGTGAACTGCCCGGAGCGGCCGAAGTATGACCTGAGCAGCCTAAAGCGCATAACGCTTGGCGGTGCCGCGTCGTCACCAACGCTGGTGCGCGAAGTGGAAGAAAAACTGGGCTGTACGTGCTTCTCGGGATACGGCCTGACGGAAACTTCGCCAGTTCTATCTATCTCGCCCATGAAACCCGGGATGCAATGGCAAGGAGAAGAGCGCTACACCGGGCAAGCGATGACCGGCTACGCGATTCCCGGTACGGAACTTCGCGTCGTGGACCAAAACGATCAGGACGTGCCGCGTGACGGAAAAGCGATCGGTGAAATCATCGCGCGGAGCGACGGCGTTCTTGAGGGTTACTGGCGGCAGCCGCAAGCAACGGCAGACGCGCTGCGCGGCGGTTGGTTTCACACCGGCGACATGGCCACGTGGAGAGAGGACGGCTACCTCCTCGTCGTCGACCGCAAGAAGGACATTATCGTGAGCGGCGGCGAGAACATCTCTTCGCTCGAAGTGGAGAAGACGATTCTTTCGCATCCGGCGGTTCTGGAAGTGGCAGTCCTGCCCGTGCCGCATCCCACGTGGGGAGAAGTGCCGAAGGCGCTCGTCGTTCTGAAATCCGGCTCACAAGCCAGCGAAGCGGAACTCATCGAGCATTGCCGGGCCCGGCTCGCACACTACAAATGTCCGCAGTCCGTTGAGTATCTGGACAACCTCCCACGAACGGGAACAGGAAAAGTTTTGAAACGTGACCTGCGCAAGAAATATTGGCATGGCAGCGCGACCATTCGCCCCGAAGGCGCGTCCCGAGATACAGCCGATGTGACGCACGAGGACCAAGCCCATCACAGCGCGGCTACTGCAAAGCGGGCCTCGCCGAACGACTGAAGAATCGACTCTTCGTGAGCAAGGAGCGTTGAAAAGAAAATGGACTTGAATCTCACCGCGGAAGAAGTGAGTTTTCGCGACGAGTTCCGCTCGTGGCTGCAGGCTAACGTTCCACACGATTGGGGCGAATGGCGCGAGAAGCCGTTGGAAGAATCCTTCCCTTACTTGCGAACGTGGCAACGCAAGCTCTATGAAGGCGGCTGGGCGGCCGTTTCGTGGCCAAAGGAATACGGTGGCCGCAGCGCCTCGTTGATGCAGCAGGCGATTTTCTGGGAGGAGATGGCGCGCCTGGAAGCGCCGCCGATGGCCAACGCCTTGGGCCTCGGCCTGATCGGACCGACGATCATCGCCTACGGCACGGACGCACAGAAGAAGCGCTTTATCCCCAAAATCCTCAGCGCGGAAGAAATCTGGTGCCAGGGCTTCTCCGAGCCGAACGCCGGCTCCGATCTCGCCGCCTTGCAAACCGAAGCTCGCCTTGACGGCGGACGTTACGTCGTCAACGGCCAGAAGGTGTGGACCAGCTACGGCTGGGTGGGAGACTGGTGCGAACTCGTCGTACGCACGGACTCGAATGTTCCGAAACACAAAGGCCTAACCGTCCTTTTGATCGACATGAAATCTCCCGGCGTCGAAGTTCGCCCGTTGCGTCAGATGACCGGCGAGAGCGAATTCAACGAGATTTTCTTTCGCGACGTGCGCGTGCCGGTGGAGAACGCCCTTGGCAAGGTGAATGACGGCTGGAACGTGGCCGTCAGCACCCTGATGCACGAGCGCGGCGCATACGGCGCTCGCTTGATCCTTCTGTTCAAGCGCAACATCAACCGGTTGATCGAACTCGCGCGCACGACTCCGCGCAATGGCCGCCCCGCGGCGCAGGATCCCGTGCTGCGGCAAAAGCTAGCGCAATGCTACGCGGAAGTCGAGATCATGCGCCTGAACCAGCTGCGCGCCTTCAGCCACATTACCGCCACAGGCGCTCCCGGCCCCGAAGGCTCGATTCAGAAGTTGTTTTGGAGCGAGCTGAACCAGCGAGTCCAGCAGCTAGCTCAGGAACTCCTGGGGCCGTATGGCCAATTGCTCGCCGGCGACAACTACGCCGTTGACAAAGGAATCTGGTCTTACGGTTATCTGCGGTCGCGCGGAAACACGATTGAAGCGGGTACTTCTGAAGTCCAGCGCAACATCATCGGGCACTTTGTTCTCGGTCTGCCCCGAAGCTACTAAGGATCGCGGCCATGGAATTTGGACTGAACGAAAGCCAAGAATTTCTTCGCGACAGCGCTCGCAAATTCTTCGCGGGCGAATGCCCAATGGCCGAAGTCCGGCGCCTGATGGAAACGGACACCGCATTTGACGCGACTTTGTGGGCCAAGCTGGCCGAGCAAGGCTACACTGGCATCATTTTCCCGGAAGAATTTGGCGGAGTCGGCCTGGGAATCGTCGAACTTGTTTTGCTGATGGAAGAAGCGGGACGCGCTCTGCTTCCTGGACCATTTTTTTCCACGGTGGCGCTGGCGGGAAGTGTTTTGGACGCGCTCGGGACAAAAGAGCGAAAGAAAACCTATCTGGCACCTATCTGTCGCGGGCAAGCGCGCTCGACAGTGGCGTTTTTAGAGGTCAGCGGAAGCTGGGACACCTCGGACCTGCAGATGTCGGCGATCAACGGAAAACTCAAAGGCAAAAAGTTGTTCGTGCCGGACGCAGCGGCAGCCGACTGGCTGATCGTGGTGGCCCGGAACGGCGTCTTTCTTGTCGACGTCAAGAGTGCAGGCATCCGCATCGCGCCGATGCTGGGCATCGACCTAGCGCGCAAGATCTACTCCGTGCAGTTTGACGATGCGCGCGCTGAAAAGCTCGGTGAAACGGCTGATTTAGCGCGAGCCTTGGACATTGCAACGATTGCTCTCGCCGCCGAGGCCGTCGGCGGCATGCAGCGCACGCTGGATCTCACCGTTGAATATGCCAAAACACGCAAGCAGTTCGGCAAGCCCATCGGCATTTTTCAAGCCGTGCAGCACCAGTGCGCCGACATGTACCTCGAAACGGAAAGCGCCCGTTCCGCGGTGTACTATGCCGCATGGGCATTGCAACAACATGCTCCGGACGCATCTGCCGCTACTTCCATTGCAAAGCTTTACGTCAGCGACGCGAGCCGTACCGTCGGCAATCGGGGAATCCAGGTGCATGGCGGGATGGGCTTCACGTGGGAGAATGATCTGCATCTGTACTACCGTCGCGCGAAAGCTTCGGAAACGGCCATGGGAGACGCGAACTTTCACCGCGAGCGCCTCGCGCGCCTGGTGATCGACGCGGAAGTGGTCTCCGCGCAAAGAGCTTAGCGCCATTCCATTCTGTGGGAAAGGTCACTGTTATGGGCGATCTGGTTCAATTCACGAAGTCCGGGAACATTGGCGTCATCACCATCAACAATCCGCCCGTTAACGCGCTAAGCCCCGGCGTCCCGGAAGGCATCTCCGCCGCCATCGATCAGCTGCAAAAAGACAGCGCTCTTAATGCTGCCGTGCTGATCGGCGGCGGGAACACTTTCATTGCCGGCGCCGACATCAAACAGCTTGAAAAAATGGCGGCGGGCCAGCCACGCGGAGAAGGACTGCTCCCTTCCCTACTCAAGATTGAAGACTGTGCGAAGCCCGTCGTCGCGGCCATTCATGGAACAGCTTTTGGGGGTGGACTCGAATACGCAATGGCCTGTCACTATCGCGTTGCGGCACGCAGTGCCAAGGTCGGGCAACCGGAAGTAAAGCTCGGCATCATCCCTGGCGCCGCCGGAACGCAGCGTTTGCCTCGCCTCGCGGGCGTGGCCAAGGCCGTCGAGATGTGCTGCGAGGGCGCGCCGGTTTCCGCGGAACATGCGTTGCACGCGGGGATCGTCGACAAGCTGATCGAGGGTGACCTGCTCGCAGGCGCAATCGCTTTCGCGAGGGAAGCCGCGGGGAAGCCCTTACCGAGAACGCGGGAACGAAATCACAAACTCGGCACCCCGGAACAAAATGCATCGATCTTTGCAAACGCGCGCGAAAATGCGCGCAAAAAGCAACGCGGCCTGCAGGCGCCGCTGGCCGCCATCGACGCCGTGGAAGCTGCGACAAAACTGCCGTTCGCGGAAGGTTGTCAAGTCGAGCGGAAGCTGTTTGAGGAATGCCTGCGCTCATCGCAGGCCAAAGCGCTTATGCACGTCTTTTTCGCTGAGCGCGAAGTGGCCAAGATTCCCGACGTGCCCAAAGAAACCCCGCTCATTCCCGTCAAGACTGCTGGTGTAGTTGGCGCCGGCACGATGGGTGGCGGCATTGCCATGGTGCTCGCCACCGCGGGAATTCCCGTCCGGCTCAAGGAAGCGGATCAAGCCGCGCTCGATCGTGGCATGGCCAACATTCAGAAAAACTACGCGAATTCGGTGAAGCGCGGCCGCTTCACCCAACAATTTGTCGACGAACGCCTCAAGTTGATCCAACCGACGCTTTCGTTTGACGGCTTTGAAAGCGTGGACCTCGTCATCGAAGCCGTTTTCGAAGGGATGGCCCTGAAAAAGGAAGTTTTCGGCCAGCTCGACAAGATTTGCAAGAGCGGCGCGATTCTTGCCAGCAACACATCCACGCTGAACATTGATGAGATTGCCTCCTCAACGGCTCGGCCGCAATCCGTCATCGGCACGCACTTTTTCAGCCCAGCGAACGTGATGCGCCTGCTCGAAATCGTCCGTGGCAAAGCTACCAGCAAGGAAGTGATCGCCACCTGCATGCTGCTTTCGAAGAAGCTTGGCAAAGTCGGCGTTCTGGTCGGCAGCTGCAGGGGCTTTGTCGGCAACCGTATGTTTCATCCCTACGTGCGTGAGTCTGTGTTCCTTCTGGAAGAGGGCGCGACCGTCGAAGCCGTCGATAGCGCGCTCTACGACTTCGGCATGGCCATGGGGCCACTGGCCGTGGGCGACCTCGCCGGCCTCGATGTTGGTTGGCGCATCCGCAAGGAATATCGCCACCTGGAGAAGGCGGGGATTCGGCAAGCCTTTGCCGGCGACCGGCTCTGCGAGATGGGACGCTACGGGCAAAAGACCGGCGCGGGCTGGTACAAATATGACGAAAATCGGCGCGCGATTCCCGATCCCCAAGTGGCGGAACTGGTGAAAAAATGGGCGGCGGAAGCGGGCATTCCGCAGCGGCAGATTACCCGCGAGGAGATCGTGGACCGCTGCCTCTACGCGCTGGTGAACGAAGGAGCGCGCATTCTCGAAGAAGGCTACGCGCTGAGAGCCGGCGACATCGACATTATCTACATCAACGGCTATGGTTTTCCTGCCCATCGCGGCGGGCCCATGTGGTACGCGGATGCAGTCGGGCTAAAGAAGGTCTACGAACGTATTCGGGAATTTCATCAGCAGCATGGTGAACTCTGGGAGCCTGCGCCATTGCTAAAGCAACTGGCCGAGCAAGGAAAGACTTTCGCCGAGTACAACAAAGAGCAGCATGCGACCGCCTGAGACATTGGCAATTCCACATTCGGGCGATTGTGCAGTCTCGAAGCGGCTTCCTCTTCTCGCTTTGCCCTCTTCCCTGTCTGGATGAGCGATGGGCCGCCTTTTTCTCGTGCGCCATGCGCAGGCTTCGTTCCTTTCCCAGAACTACGACCAGCTTTCCTCCCTTGGAGAAATGCAGTCCCGCTTGCTCGGAGAATACTGGGCCAAGCGCAAGCTCGCTTTTGACCGAATTTACTGCGGACCAGGTCTGCGCCACCGGCACACGGCGCAACTCGTCGAACAGGCGTATCGTAAAGCTGGCCTCTTTTTTCCCGAACAAGTCATCGTCGAGGAGTTTGACGAATTTGCGGGCGATGCAGTGCTGGCCTCGAGCCTTCCTCAGCTTCTTCCGAAAAGCTTGGAAATCCGAGAGTTGCATGACGTCATGCAAAACTCCGCCGACGATGCAGCCAAACGCAGGAATTTCCAGCGCCTCTTTGAAATCATCATCTCCAAGTGGGTCAGCGGAGAACTCGCGCCTGCAAACGTGGAATCCTGGGAACATTTCTGCATTCGCGTGAACCGCGGTCTCTCCGATTTGCTTGCGCAATCCCGCAAAGGGGAAGTCTCTGCTATTTTTACTTCGGGCGGGCCGCTCAGTGTGGCGGTGCAGCGCGCTTTGCAGCTTTCTGCGGAGGCAACCTTGCAGATTGCCTGGATGTCAAGAAACTGCTCGTTCAGTGAGTTCTTGTTTTCCGGGAATCGTTTTATGCTCAGTTCGTTTAACGCTTTCCCTCATCTGGATGGCGAGCCGCTGTTGAGCTATCGATAGCCCCGACTTTTTTCGGGCGGATATGATCGACTTTCAGGACAAGCCGACTTCGATTCGGGCGGGAGAGGAGTTGGATCTTCCCAAGCTCGAGTCTTTCCTGCGGAGCCATTTTCCTGGCGAAGCAGTACATTTCCGTGTGGCGCAGTATCCCAGCGGACATTCGAATCTGACGTACTCCATAGAGCTGGGCGACCGGCAAATGGTCTTGCGACGTCCTCCCTTTGGCAGCAAGGTTAAATCGGCCCACGATATGGGACGGGAGTTTCACGTCCTCTCCAAGCTTCACGACGCGTATTCTCCCGCTCCAAAGGTTCTGCTTTATTGCGACGATACTTCGCTGTTCGGTGCGCCCTTCTATTTGATGGAACCGATCCACGGAATCATCCTCCGCCGGGATCCACCGGGGGGACTCGGTTTCTCGCCGCACATCGCCCGCCAGTTGTGCGAGTCTTTTGTGAACAATCTCGCTCGCCTGCATAGCATCGACTATTCGGCAATCGGCCTCGGCGACCTTGGCAAGCCGCAAGGCTACGTCGAACGCCAGGTGCACGGCTGGATCGAACGCTACCATGGCTCAAGGACACACGATCTCCACGAAGTCGAGCGCATCTCCGCATGGATGCAGCAGCATCTCCCTTCCTCGAGCGATGCGTCGCTGATCCACAATGACTACAAGTTTGACAACGTGATTCTCGCGGCGGATGACCTGACGAAAATCATTGGCGTGTTGGACTGGGAGATGTGCACGCTCGGCGATCCGCTCAGCGACTTGGCGACCACGCTGGCTTACTGGGTCGAAGCGGGCGATTCGGATGACCTTCAGAAATATCGCTGGGGGCCGACGAATTACCCCGGCAGCTTGACACGCCACGAACTCGTGGAGCACTACGCACGCATATCCGGACGGGATGTCTCGAATATGGTGTTTTATGTGGTGTTTGCACGACTCAAAGTGGCTGTTATCGTACAGCAGATCTATTATCGCTATCACGTTGGGTTGACGAAAGACCCGCGGTTTGCGGCCATGCCGGACGTCGTGCGAACGCTCTTGCACTCTTCATGGCAAAGCGCCCAGTCGGGAAAAATCTAGCGGCGGTTTATTTGTAATAACGGACAACCCATTCCGCCACACAGCACGGTTTGTCGCTACCCTCCGCTTCGATGGAGCACAAGAGAATTGCTTCGAATGCCTCTCCGCGGTCCTGAAAACTCTGCAAGGTAAACCGTCCGCGAATGCGCGAACCTTCGCGCACCGGCGCGGGAAACCGCACGCGGTTCAGCCCATAGTTAATCGTCAACCGCTTGCCGCTGCTGATCTGAATCGCATCCTTTGCAAGCCGGCTGATTAAGGAAAGAGTCAGGAATCCGTGCGCTACTGTCGTGCCGAAGGGTGATTCGCGCTTGGCGCGCTCACGATCGACGTGAATCCATTGCCGGTCTTCCGTGGCCTCGGCGAACTGGTTGATCCGTTCCTGCGTGACGGCCATCCATTCGCTGACGCCAATCTCTTTGCCGACGTACTCTTTCAGCGCATCGAGTGTTTGAATTGATAGCGCGGCCATCAGGCCTCCGGGTGGCAAAATGCGTTCGCACTGAAGATGAATCGCGACTTCACTTCGTGGTGGATTGTGCTTTGGGCTTGCTCCACTTGGCGAGCTCCCACTTGGCAATCGATTCCGTGTGCACTTCATCCGGGCCATCGGCCAGCCGGAGCGTACGCACGTTGGCCCACGCGCTAGCGAGGAACGTGTCCTGGGAAACGCCCGCGCCGCCATGCGCTTGAATCGCGCGGTCCAGCACTTGCAACGTCACGTTCGGCGCAACCACCTTGATCATGGCGATTTCCGTGCGCGCCGCCTTATTCCCCACCGTGTCCATCATGTGAGCAGCCTTCAGGGTAAGCAGCCGAGCCTGGTCGATCTCCATGCGAGATTTGGCGATGTCTGCCCGGATCGTTCCTTGGTCCGCCAGTGTCTTTCCAAACGCTACGCGCGAGTGCACGCGTTTACACGTCAGCTCGAGCGCCCGCTCCGCCACGCCGATGCACCGCATGCAATGATGAACCCGCCCCGGCCCCAGTCTTCCTTGCGCGATTTCAAAACCGCGCCCCTCGCCGAGCAGCAGATTTGACGCCGACACGCGAACATTCTCGAAATTGATTTCGCCGTGTCCGTGCGGCGCGTGGTCGTAACCGAACACCGTCAGCATTCGCTCGATCTTCACACCGGGCGCGTCCATCGGCACCAGAATCATCGACTGCTGCTTGTGCGTCGGCGCGGTCGCGTCCGTTTTGCCCATGAAGATGGCGACCTTACACCGCGGGTCACCCGCACCCGAGGACCACCACTTCCGTCCGTTCAGAACATACTCGTTCCCTTCCCGCACAATGCGAGCGCTGATATTCGTGGCATCGGAAGATGCCACGTCCGGCTCCGTCATCGCAAAACAGGAGCGAATCTCTCCCGCGAGCAGCGGTTTCAGCCAGCGCTCTTTCTGCTCCGGCGTGCCGTAGCGCGCCAAAACTTCCATATTTCCCGTGTCCGGCGCCGAACAGTTGAAAGTCTCTGGCGCCATCGGGCTGCGGCCCATGATTTCGCACAGCGGCGCGTATTCCAGGTTTGTCAGCCCTGCGCCGTGCTCGCTCTCTGGCAAGAACAGATTCCACAAGCCCGCGGCGCGCGCCTTTGGCTTGAGTTCTTCGATGATGCGAGTCGGCTGCCACTGGCCGTGCTCCGCCTCCTGATAATATTGCGGCTCGTTGGGATAGACGTGCTCATCCATGAAGGCGGCCAAGCGCCGCTGGAGTTCTTTTGTCTTTTCACTGAATTCGAAGTCCATTGCGTTTCTCTCGCGCGAATTATATACAAGGCGCGTCGCGAAAGTAATTCTCATCTGTTAGCGACTATCGGCTGCTTGAACGTAACAGGCGAATCTCCCTGCCACAGTCGGCTCCGCTTAGTGCAGTTCTTGCTGCTTCCCGGTCCGGACCGACTCGCGCGCGGCATCCAGAATTTCAATCACTTGCACGTTCAACCGCATGGAAAGCGGATCTTCGATGGGCTTGTCGTTCCGAATGCAATCCACAAAGTACGAAATCGGATTGCTCGTCTCGTGCAGGAGCGGCTCGAGCGTAACCGGCTCTCCCTGCAATCCGGTCTTTGTATCGCCCGTCGCCGATCGAAAGAGCAATTCCCTGCCCGTCGCCAGCAGGCTGCCTTTCGGACCAAACACTTCCACCTGCCCCTTTCCGTAGGGCCAATTCCAGGAAGCCTCGATAATTGCGGTCCCGTCGGGATACTCCAGCACGATGGTCGCGTCGTCATCCACTTTGTTGTGCTGGTCTACCTTCAGTTTCTGCGCAATCGCCGAAACGCGCGCCGGCCTTCCCTTCAGCCACAGCGCCAGTTCCGCGCCGTAGCATCCGAAATCCATGATCGAGCCTCCGCCGTTTTTCACCGGGTCGTAGAGCCAGTCCGCGAAATATTGCGACACGCCGATCTCTTTCGGACCGGCATGTCCATACTGCACGATGATCTTCTGCACCGGCCCGACCTGGCCATCCTTCACGCGATGAAACAGGCCGTGGCTTGGCGCGACCCACGCGTTCCAGTAATTGACCATCACTTTGATGCCCGCCTGGTTAGCCAAACGCTCCATTTCGCGGGCATCCGCGGCGTTCGTGGCCATCGGCTTTTCGGTCGAATAGTGAATATGCCGCTTCGCGCACTCCCGCAGAATCTCCAGATGCCGGTCGTTTGAAGTTGTAGCGATGACCGCATCCGGCTTGACCTCGTCCAGCATCTCCACGTAGTTGGAAAAGAACTTCACGGTCGCCGGGACTTTTGATTTCGCCTGGCCCACCAGGACAGGATGCACATCGGCGATGGCCACCAGTTCCGCAAGTGGCTCTTTCGCGAGATCTTGGAGCAATCCCCAAACATGATCGTGGTCCAGCCCCACGACGGCAATGCGCGTCTTCCTATCCGACGGGTTCGTTTGTGGTGATGCGGATGTGGGGATGACCGCGACGAGCCACAACAGATCAAGCAGGAAAAACAAGAAGATTCTCTGCGCGTGCCCGAATGCGCGGTTCTGTGCCAGGGCGTCTGGTCTCGATATTGGCATCTCTATGTCCTTTCTACTGCGGCAGAGCAAACGCGACGTACACTCCTCCGGACCGCGATTTCGGATCTTTGCCCCCGCCTGCAGCAATCACCACAAACTGCCGGCCATTCACTTCGTACGTCGCCGGAGTGGCGTTTCCCGAGAACGGAAGCGTCGTCTCCCAAAGCAACTCGCCAGTCGCTTTGTCGAAGGCTCGAAACTTTTTGTCGAAGTTGGTCGCGCCGATAAACAATAGCCCTCCCGCCGTCACGACCGGCCCGCCGTAGTTTTCTGTGCCAGTGCCTTTTATCCCCTTGGCGGCGAGTTCGGGATACTCTCCAAAAGGAATCTTCCACACATATTCGCCTGTGTTGAGATCAATCGCGTTCAAAGTACCCCAAGGCGGCGCAACCGCGGGATATCCGTCCGGGTCCAGAAACTTCTTATATCCCGTGAATCTGTACTTCATAAGGGCCGGCGGAACCCCGAGACTCTGCAGCTCCTTGTTTTCGCCAGTTCTCAAATACTCGACAAGCGCAGTAATTTGCTCTTCTGCCAGATTGGGAAACCCCGGCATTCGTCCCTTTCCGCTCTTGATCGTGCCGGCGATTTGCATTGCGGACATTCGCTCCTTCACGCCGGTCAAAGAAGGAATGGCGGGCGGCGAGCCAGCCATGTTTTCGCCGTGACAGACGCCGCATTGACTCATGTAAATCGCTTTCGGGCTGTTACTGTCAGTGTTCTCCGCGAGCGCGCCCGTCCACACAACATCGTTTGAATTGATGTAGATGATTCCCGTCCCTGGATCTACAGCCGGACCGCCCCATTCCGCGCCGCCGTCGAATCCGGGAAAAATGACCGTGTCTTTCCCGACAGTGAATGGAAGGAACTGTCCTGCGCTGCGAAAATTTCGGAATTGGTCGACAGCCCATTGATGAACTTCCGTCGTCCGGTTCGTCAGCAGATTCTCCGTCAACAATTGGCGGGCAAAGGGCGCTGGCCGCGTCGGAAGAGGCTGTTCGGCTGAGGCGGTTTCGCCAGGAACATCGCTCGCAGGATACTTGCGGTACTGGATCGGAAACAGCGGTTTTCCGGTGGTGCGATCGAAGAGATAGACAAATCCCTGTTTGGTCGTTTGGGCCACCGCATCAATTTTCTTGCTGGCCCGCTTGACGGTGACGAGCGCAGGGGGCGCAGGCAGGTCACGATCCCAGAGATCGTGCCGCACTTCCTGAAAATGCCAGATTCGTTTTCCCGTCTGAGCATCCAGCGCGATCAGACAATTGGCGAACAAATCGTCCCCAATGCGGTCAGCTCCGTAAAAGTCGAATGCCGCGGACCCGGTCGGAACATAAAGAATGCCGCGCCTGGGATCGAGCGTCATCCCTGCCCAATTGTTGGCCGCGCCGCTGGAAATCCACGCGTCCTTCGGCCAAGTGCCGTTCCCGGATTCGCCGGGACGTGGAATGGTATGGAATGACCAGCACAAATTGCCGGTGCGAACGTCGTACGCCCGAACGTCTCCCGGCGGCGCTGGCAGAGTTTCGGGGTTGCGGCCTCCCACGATGAGTAGGTCTTTATAAATGACCGCAGGACTCGTCAGAATGACCGACTGCGCTGACGTTGGCTCTCGCCCCAAATTCTCGCGCAGATCAATTCGGCCCTGGTCGCCAAACGCGGCTATGGGTTTTCCTGTCGCCGCGTCCAGAGCATACACAAAACTCATCACCCCCACGATGATTCGGCAGTCCTTCCCGTCGGTCCAGTAAGCGAGCCCCCGGTCGGGCTGTGTACCCTTGATTCGGGAATCGAACTTCCACAAGGGCTTTCCTGTGGCCGCGTCGACGGCGAATACTTTTTGCGTTGGCGTGATTCCGTAGAGCACGCCGCTGACAATGATGGGACTTGTTTGTAGCCCGCCTTCCTCTTCTGTGTCGAAACTCCAGGCGACGGCCAGGCGCTTGACGTTTTCTCGTGTGATTTGTGCGAGGCTCGAATAGTGATTATTTTCGGGAGCGCCTCCGTAGGCTGGCCAGTCTTGCTGTTCTAACGCCACCGAAGCTCCGGCCGAAGACTGTTGTTTCGCCGCTATTCGATCAGGCGCGAAAACCAAAGCTGCACACACCAGCAACAGCGTCGAAATCCCCCGAATCTTCATTGCCTTCCCCATCTCCGGCTGTGCCCACCTGATTCTCTGTCTTCCGGCTATTCGCTGAGTGGCACATCCTACCACTTCAAGCCCCGCTGGCTGTGACTGGATTCTCCGGGGAGTGAAACCGCTTCGAGCTTTCGCGTGAATTTCCCAACTGCTGGCAACGAGGGATCAGCGGTACGCTGCGGCCTGGATGCTGTAAAGTTCCGAATAGTGGCCTTTCCTGGCCATCAGCTCGTCGTGCGTACCGACTTCTACGAGCCTGGCGCCATTCAGGACGAGGATGAGGTCAGCCATGCGCACCGTGGAGAAGCGATGCGAAACGAGGATCGTGATACGCCCGTTTCCTTTCGCACTGCGGCCGCGCGCTGCCGCAGCATAGCGCTCGAACAGCGCATGTTCCGTCTCTGCATCCAACGCCGCTGTTGGCTCATCCAGGATGAGGAGCAAAGGCTCCTCGCGCATGAAACCCCGCGCCAGCGCCAGTTTCTGCCACTGTCCAAACGATAGCTCGACTCCGCCCGGCCACGTCGGACCGAGCTGTGTTTCAATCCCCGCCGTCAAACGGGTAATTACATCCCCAGCCCCGGCGCGATCCACGGCCGCAACAACTGCGGGCTCGTCCTCCAATCGAGGCAGGTCTCCCAAACCAACGGTGTGCCGCGCACGGAATTCAAACCGGAAGAAGTCCTGAAACGCGCCCGCCAGGCGTTCTCTCCATTCGTCGGCCGGCACGCGCGCCAGCGGCGTCTCATCCAGAAAGATGGAACCCGTCGATGGGTCATACATTTTCGCAAACAGCTTGACGAGCGTCGTTTTGCCGGCGCCATTCTCGCCGACGATTGCCACCACCGTTCCGGCAGGAAGGTTTACCGAAACATCTTCGAGCACCAAACGCGACGTCCCGGGATACGCGAACGAAACATGCTCCACGCGAACCCCTTGTCGCAACTCAGTAGGCACTGGCTGATCCCCAGATGCTGCGATTGCCGCCGCGTAATCCTCAAGCCATGCCAAGCGCCGCGATCCATCCATCCAGAATCCGCGCAGGAATCCCAGCTCGCCTACCGTTGCTCCGATGTACGCGGAAAGCCGCGCTCCTGCCGCCAGCACCAGAAGCACTTGACTCGCCGGTGCATGAAGCACCGACGACACGAACACCACTGCGCCAACGTACCCAGACCCGAAAATCAACCACGCTATCGCGTGCCAAAAGGCGGACGTCCCCCGTGTGGGGGCGACCAAACCGTACCAGCGCTCCCAAGTCGCTCTGCGACCGGTTGCCAGGCGCTCTCCGATGCCGGTCACGCGCACTTCTTTTCCGGGAGAAGCCGTAGTGGCCATGTTGAACAAATGCCGCGCCAGCCGGCTGGCCTGTGCGCCACGCTCCTGTGCGGACCTTTCGACCTCGGGCCGCCATGTCGATGTCCACACGGTTGGGATCGCAAACACGGCAAGCAGGAGAAGCCCCGGGTGAATGGAAGCCAAAAGCGCCAGAGTCACGGCCAGGCGCAGAATCCACCCGAGCATCGAAAACACAGCCATGTACATGTGGTCGAGCACAAACACCTGATTGCGAAGCATGGACAGGCGGTCCAGGTACTCAGGACGCTCCTGATGCGTGATCGTTGCGATCGAGGCTTGTAGCTTCGCCACGTGCGACTCCAGGGCGATCGTCACCTTGTCGCGAAAGCGCCGTTGCATGCGCGTGCTGACCGTGCGCAGAAACCAGGTTGCCGCCGCCGACACGGCAAGCCCAATCGCCGCTCCTAGCACGAGCCCGGGCCGATGTTCCAGCACGCCTTTGCCGAGCAGCATCAGCCATAACGCAATCAGCGCGTCGGGAAGCGCGGCGAGCTGCGACAGGACGAGTGACGCCAGCATCAGTCCCGGCTCGTGCCGGTACCCCAGCTTGCACAGCCGCCACATCGAGGATAGCGCCGGTGGCAGTGGGTCGATCGCCTGCACCTGTTTAGGAGAGGACGTCATAGGTCATGCCTTCCTCTTCCGGTGGAGCGATGAAGCGCTCCGCTTGCAGATCGAACATCGTTCGGTAGCGCCCGCCAAGCGCCATCAGCTCATCGTGCGTGCCGAGCTCAATCACCCGTCCATGTTCCAGCACGCAGATGCGGTCGGCGTGCCGCACTGTCGAGAATCGGTGGGAAATCAGAATTGTCGTACATTGGCGCGTGGCCTTCAGCAAACGGTCGAAGATCTCCGCTTCCCCGCGCACGTCGAGCTGTGCTGTGGGCTCGTCCAGCAGCACCACGCCCGCCCCGAGCTTCACCGCGGCCAACGCGCGCGCCAGCGCTACTCGCTGCCATTGTCCGCCGGAAAGATCCGTGCCGCCGTCATATCCGCGCGCAAGAACCGTGTCGAGTGCCGCCAGGTTCGCCGCGCCGGCCGATTCCAGGGCCGCGCGCACGACGTCGTCTGGCGCGCCCGCCGGCGCCACGTTGTCGCGCAGTGGCAACTCGAGCCGGATGAAGTCTTGGAATACAGCCGCAATGCGGGCGCGCCATGACGCGAGATCGAACTCGCGCAGGTCCGTGCCGTCGATCTCAATTGCGCCGGACTGCGGGTCGTACAGCCGGCAAAGCAATTTCGCGAGGGTTGTTTTTCCCGCTCCGTTCTGCCCCACGATGGCCAACGACGACCCCGCGGGAATCGTCAAATCAAAGTGTTCCAGAACCTGTGCGCCACCGCCCGTAGGATAGGCGAACGTTACGTCGCGCAGTCGAATCTCGTGCGCGCGTTTCGCGTCCACCGCACGTGCGCCCGATGGCAGCGCCCCGGCAGTACGCATCGCCGCTTCCAGACGCAGTACGGCCGCGACCGGTGCGGCGGCTCCGTCGAGCGCCCAGCTGAACCCGCCGAACGCGATCATCAACACGCCGACGGCACTCTGCATGTACACCACGGCTTCGCCGAGACTGATTCTCCCGTTTGCAACTGCGCTGGCCAGTGCCCAGAACACGGCGACATTTACGCCCACCACCAGCAGCAAGCTCCAGGCCAGCGGCCGCTCCCGCAATCGTGTGGCCGCGTACTGCAGCTCGTGCAGACGCGTCCGTCTCGCAACAAATCGCTCGAGTGTCCAACCGGCGAGTCCAAACAGTCGCAGTTCTTTGCTTGCCGGCGGATCCACCGCCAGCCGGTAAGCGTAGTCCGCGTCGCGCTGTGCGCCGCGCACCTCTTCGGTGTTGCGATCGCGCCACACCGCACTCTCGCGTAAGAGCCAATGCGTCGCGCCCCATGCGCCCACGAGCACCATCGGCGCCCACCATGCATATCCGAACAGGATCACCGCACACGCGATGCCGCCGACCAACTCCACCATTCCGCTTGCGATGAAATCCATGGAGATGGTCAAGGGCGGACCCGTCATGCCGAGATCAAAGTCGCGCGCCACCGTAAGATCGCTTGTCAGTTTCGGATCTTCGAGGTGCCCCATGCCCGGCGGGCGCACGCACGCCTCGGTGAGACGGTCGTAGAGCCATGCCGCCGTGCGGTCGCCCAGATTGGCGCTCACGGCTTGATGAATCGGGCTAAGCACTTGGAGGAGGATGAAAATTGCACCGACGAGCGCGAGGGGGCCGGCGAGTGACTGGCCGCGCTGCACGGCACCTACAAGAACACCCATCGCGATGGCAAACCCTGCAGGCAGCGCGCCTCGGAGCAATAGGATAATCCACCACGCCAGAGCGAGCCCCGGGGCCGCCTCAGGCAGCGCGCCAAAGAACTTCCAAAGAACTTCAAATTCCTTGCTTTCGGTGAGGCGCTTTAGCACCACCGCATTGTGCCTCAAAAATTCTTACGGGTGAACAAGTCTCCGATGGACCTGGTTGGAGAGGAGTACGAAAACCGCTCACTTTCCTGCGCCCCACACGTCATAGGAGTGTAAATTCGCTAAAACCGCGACTTGAGTGTACGGTTGAGCCGACACCAGGAACTATTTGCCTCGTCATCATCCCAGTCGCATGACATGCCACTTACATTCCCGACGGACCGGCGAAAGATGAAAACACCTCCAGGAATCTGCGTCGCTAGTTTGAGCCTTTCTCTACTTTTCATGGGTAGCTTTGCATCTTCCAACAAAGGACATCATCCAACCCACGCCCCCGATGGAAAGCCCGCAACGCTCACTCTCGACTCTCTGGATGGGCTCGACATACATGCTGTCCACAAAAAAGGCCTGGACCCCGTTAAGGTCACCTACGACGTCGCGACCTATCGTGGGCGCCGTGCCTTGCATCTGCTGAACGACGACAGCGTCATTACCAAAGGCAATCCATCCGGCGGGCAGTCCCTCGCGATTGTCACCGGATCGGATCTCAAAGGCGGCTCCATAGAAGTGGACCTTGTCGGTTTGCCGCGAAAGGGTTCTTCTCCCGACACCCGAGGGTTTGTGGGACTCGCCTTCCACGTTCAGGATAACGGTTCTCGTTTTGAAGCGTTTTATTTGCGTTTTACCAATGGCCGTGCGGACGATCAACTCCGCCGCAATCACACGGCGCAATACGTCTCGGAACCGGATTTCCCCTGGTTTCGCCTACGGAAAGAGAATTCCGGAGTCTATGAATCTTACGTGGACATCGAACCGGAAGCATGGACGAACTTGCGAGTTGAGGTCACGGGCACGAAAGCTCGGCTGTATGTGAACCATGCTGTTCAGCCATGTTTGATTGTGAACGATCTGAAGTTAGGCGAAGTCCATGGCCAGGTCGCGCTTTGGGATGGGTCTGACACCGAAGCCTATTTCTCAAATCTGCGGATCGACCAACGCTGACGGGGAGGCAGGAATTCCGTTCCTGCGGCAAGTCGGCCGGAAAACTTGCCGCGAGCGTTTCGCGGTACCGGAATGCCAATAGCATCACAAGGAGAATCGAATGCTCCGCCCCATAATCGTCTGCCTCTTGACTTGTATCGCTACGGTGCTTGCCGACGCTCAGGACCAGACCCAACTAGTTAAAATCAGAGACTCCATTTATATGGCGGAAACGGTGTCCAACGTTTATGTGGTAACCACCACCGAAGGAAACGTTGTCATCGATACTGCCCCGGCGAAATTTGCGCTCGAGGCCAGGAAATCTCTGGCAGAGCAGGTCCACGGCCCGGTGAAGTACATCATTCTCACACACGGCCACGCCGACCACATCGGCGGCATCGATCTCTGGAAGGAGCCTACAACGCAGATCATCGCCCAACGGAACCATGTCGAGTTCGTCAACTATGTCAAAAGGCTTGAGGGTTTCTTTGCTCCCCGCAATGCCGCCGCTTTCAATCGTATCCCCGAACAAGTCCGTATATGGCCCGGCAACTTCGCCGCGAAAGTCGATCCCACCATCCTGTTCGACGAAAAGTATGAATTCACGTTGGGAGGAGTGAACTTCGAATTATTCAGCACGCCGGGCGAAACACCTGACCATCTTACCGTGTGGATCCCTGCTTATAGGGTTGCCTTCATCGGCGACAATTACGCCGGTGCGGGAATGCCTGAACCCATGTCATTCCCCAACATCTATGCAATCCGAGGCACCAAGCCGCGCTGGGCTCTGGACTGGATCAAATCGATTGACACTGTGCTCGCTCTCAAACCGGAAATCGTGCTGAATGGTCACGGGGACCCGATCATAGGCAACGCGGAAATCACTCGGCGCTTGACTCGTTATCGGGACGCTATCCAGTACGTACACGATGAAGTGGTCAAAGGCATGGACGAAGGCAAAGATGTTTTCACCTTGATGCAGGAGATCAAGCTTCCCAAACAGTACGACCTGAGCGAAGTCTTCGGAAAGGTCAGCTGGTCCGTTCGTGGAATCTACGATGGATATGCCGGCTGGTTCGACGCCAATCCCTCCTCGATGTACGCATTGCCGCCTTCGTCGATCTACCCCGATTTGGTCAAACTTGCCGGAGGGCCGGAACCCCTCATACGGCTTGCTCTCCAAAAGGTCGCAGATGGCAAACCGGTCGAGGCTCTGCACCTTACCGACGTTGTTCTCTCCTCCGACCCCAAGAACCCCGGTGCCCTGAAAGCTCGCATTAAAGCCTTGGCGTCTCTGCAGAAGGATTGTGAAAACGTAGTCGAGAACGGCTGGCTGACTTACGGCATCAACAAGGCGAAAAAGGAACTCCCGTCAGGTGATGTAAATTAACCGCGCGCCAACTCAGACATTTAGCTCGTAATGGTAAAACGCGGTCATCGGAGAAGTGAAGCCTAATCGTGTAAGCTTCAGGTGCGTTGTCGGTGCAGCAATGGAGGTTTCTTTGGAGAAAAACCCAAACGCTATGCTTGCACTGCTATGGGCTGGCTTTGCCAGCGGCGTCCTAGACATTACTGCCGCACTGGTGGTCTATGGCTTCTTCGGGCTCAAACCTATGCGCCTCCTGCAAGGGATTGCCAGCGGGTTGCTGGGGACGAAATCTTTTTCCGGCGGGCTCGCGACGGCTGTGCTCGGCATCCTCTGTCATTTCCTCATCGCCTTTGGGGCGGCAGCTGTATACCTTGTGGCGAGCCGGGTTCTTGCTTTCTTGACAGAACAGGCAGTGGTTTCAGGAGTTCTCTATGGTGTAGCCGTCTATTTCTTTATGAATCGCATTGTGTTACCGCTCTCTGCCACAGCCAAACGTCCGTTTTCCCTTCAGATGATGATCGTCGGCGTGGTCATACACATCTTCTGTGTTGGGCTTCCCATATCTCTCAGTGTGCGCCGATTCTCGAGATGATCGAGGCTCCTTTCTTGACGGCACGTCGCTTTCGTTTGATGGAGTGACCTGATCGGTAGCCCGCCATAACGCTGAAACCGGACAAGTGCCGGTCCAGTGTTCCACTTCTCCGGTTACGTGACTACACGTCCAAGTGAAAATGGTTTGGTCTGCCTCAACAGGGTGCTAGTATCCGGCTCAATGAAGTGGCTCAAAGTATCCTTCGTGATCCAGATTATTCTAGCAGCGTATCTTCAGGCGATTCTCTGGTTTCCGCTCGGATCTTGGAACGATCAGCCTGGGAAGCGACTGATTACACTTCTTCGCGAAGGGCAGGCATCGGGTGAGTTGGGTTTTGTTCTCGCAATGCTACTCCCGGTTCTGCTCTTCGCCCTGGCCATTTGGAAGCACTGGGTTTGGCTGATGTGGGTGGGACTCGTTGGTATGGTATCTGGGCTATGCTTGAGATTCAGAGTTGGTGGATACCCTGGATACTCGGCGCAGATCAGCGCGCTCTAAACAATCAGAAGTTTCTCCAGAGAACGTACAAAATATTTCCATCTTCTATGGGGCACCCCGCCCCCGACGGAATGCACTTCGTTCTTAACCTGCTTCTCTTCTCTGTTGTGGTGACGATCGCGGTCGGTCTCTTCCAGATCAGACGCAGGGCTATGCTAGACACAAACCTTGATTGAATAATCCTCTACACGTCCGGTAATGCGACATATCAGGGCTTAACCCGTTGTTCTGCGCGGTGAGCTTCGTTCCGGTGCCAATGAACGCGTGCTTCGCTTCATGTTTTGCGGAACCCATTGGATGGCACTCCGAAAGCGACTAAAGCAACCGCAAAAATAATTGCACCCACAATGGGCGTCACAACCTGCACAAGCAAGAGAATGGCGAGAATCAGGCAAGCGCCCATGAAGAGTATTCCAGCCTTCTTTCTATTCATGGAACCACCTTAATCGGAATTTCCGATTTAGACCTCTCGCTCGTACACGGGATTCTACTATGTCTGCTTGGCGCAATCCTGTTCGTAGTTCCGTTTCTCCGGGCAAAATCCAATCAGCCTAGGCCACCTGATTTCTTGTAACTCCTTCCATGAGAAGGCCGGTGAGTGTCAAGTAGGTTTTTTCTTTTTTTCTTTCCTGTAAGGATGTTTTTGTTATTCTCTTTCTCCCTGTGAGTTCCTGCCCTTGAGCCAAGCCGCCCCTGTCGCCATCCTTCCATCCGCACTCTTTTGTGAGCGATATTTACTCGGTGCCAGGTGGGTGTTCTCGTTCCAGTCCTTGAGGGCCTCCGGCCCGCGAAAGCTTATGAAAATCACTCCGAGGTAGGATTGCGAAGGCCCGGAGAGGCGAGATCGAACCTACATTGGAGAAGTCGAGGCTGTGTTTCAGTCTGATCCGGAGCGTGCGTGTTTGAGCGAATAATTGGGCGTCGTTGTCTTCCCCTGAGGGAGCGGCGATAGCCCGCGACCCTGCTTAAGGTAAGCGCAGCACGCTCTCCGCTCCCGGCCAGGAGGAAGCTGATGTCCTACAGAATAGCGGGAATCGATGTTCATAAAAAGATGCTGGCAGTGGTTTTGTCAGATGTGGAAGTCGACGGTGAGCACCAGTTTGAGCGGAGAATGTTTGGTAGCAACCCCGAACAACTGCGATCGCTGGCTACATGGCTAGTCGAGCAAGAGGCCGAAGAAGTAGTCATGGAATCGACGGCGCAATATTGGAAACCAGTGTGGGAAGCGCTGGAACGGTACTGGAAGCCGGTGCGCCAGAAGCGAGAAGGCGCAAGCCGGAGGTCTGGAACTTTGCACCTGGCGCAGGCACAATCCAATCGCGGACGACGTGGACGCAAGAGAGATTTCCCCGATGCCGAACGCCTGGTGAAGCGGCTGGTGGCCCGAGAATTGACGCTGAGCTTTGTGCCCGATGCCGAGCAGCGTCTGTGGCGGACGGTGACGCGGAGAAAGTACCAGCTGACGCGCGTTCGGGTGCGGCTGCAAAACCATTTGGAGTCTCTTCTGGAAGAGGCCCACATTAAGTTGTCCAGCCTGGTTTCGGATCTGCTG
>CAZGFL010000008.1:0-12136 GCA_964524985.1 uncultured Acidobacteriaceae bacterium | reverse complement strand
TGGTGGCGAACCCGCCGCGGCCGTCGGAAGCACCCACGACCCCCGGCTGTGTTTGCTGCAGGTTAATCCAGTTCCGGCCAATGAGCGGCATGTTCACAATATCGTTTGCGTCTATTACGCCGCCAAGTTGGGGAGAGGCCGTGTTAACTTGGACGGCGTTCGCCTCCACCATCACGGTCTCGGAGATCTGCCCCACTTCCATCTTGACGTCCAACGCATAAACTTGGTTTACATCCAGATGAAGCTTCGAAAGCAAGAACTTCGTGAAGCCCTGCTTCTGCGCTGTAACGTCGTAATCGCCGATTGGCAGCTGCAAGAACGCGTACCCGCCCTCGGCGTGCGATGTGGTGGAATAAGAGACTCCCGTTGCACGATTTGTCGCGGTCAGCTTCACATCTGGAACCACGGCTCCAGTTTGATCGGTCACCGTTCCCCGAATACTCGCGTAAAGGTTGTCAGCTCTCGCGGGCTGCACGAACACGGCTCCGACGACGAGTAAAACGACCAGGAGAGACGCCGAAAATACCGAGAACAGTCCCGTCTTTTGGACAGATTTCATATCATTTGCCCCCATAAACTCTTCAAGTTTCGTTCGCCCAAAGGGAATTTGCCGACACGCCACGGTCGGACCGGACCCTTCCTCTCTGGAGCAAGGAACACTCCAATCTGAAAGCTATGTAGAGTTTTCTTGTGACGGGCTAACTTCTTTGTTTAGTATGCAGGTACTGGAACTAAATTACTAAATTTAGATGGTCTTTATTCCAAAAACTGTAACTCAATCCAACATCACGTATTTATTTATGCGCAGCAAAAATAGTGCTTATGCTGAAATCTCGCACGTCCTGGTCGCGCGGAACTACGTATCTAATGGAAATGTATTAGAAGCGCTGCCAAGCCTTCTGAGAACTCTCTCTCCGTAGAAATCAGGCTTACCACGAGAAATCCATACGAAGGGAAATCATAGAAATGGCCGGGATGAACGTAGACGCCTGCATCGGTTAGCAGTGACAGCGCCAGATCCTCGTCCGAGCGAGTGGCGGGCACGCGCAAGACCGCATACCAACCTCCTTCGAGCTGCAGACGGCTGCAGACTTTTTGTTGCGCAAGCTGGCGATCGAGTTCCTCGAGATTTCGCCACACGCGCGCCATCAATTGCTCCTGAAACGCGCGGCGCTGCGCAAGAAACGCGGGGAACGCGTGTTGCACCGGCGCGTTCATCGACAGGTAGGTATCGGCGATCACTTCCAAACGCTGCAGTGCTTCGCCCTTTTGATGCTGCGGCCCGCTGACCGCCAGCCAAGCGGCTTTCATCTGAGGGAGTCCGCAGATTTTCGACAGGCCGCTCAGAGTAAACGTCAGCGATTCGGAGTTGCCTGCAAAGCTCGCGGGCACCTCGACGCCAAGTGAAAAGTCCAGAAAAACTTCGTCGGCGATGATGGCCAGTTCGCGCTTGGAACAAAGCGCGTTCAGCTTCGCCATTTCCGTAGGTTTCGTGAAATGTCCCGTTGGGTTGTTCGGATGTACAGCGATGACGGCCCGCGCCCGCGGAGTGATAGCTTGCTCGAGCCCGTGAAAATCGATCAGCCAGCCATGATCGTAAAGCAGCGGATAGCGCACGAGCTTGACGTCCTGGAGATCGGCCAGAAAGTCAAACAGGGGGTAACTGGGCGCGGGAATCAGGATTTCGTCGCCAGGGTTGCACAACAGGCGAAACACGTACGAATACGCTTCGCTCGTGCTGGTCGTCAGAAAAATATCGTCCAGGCTTATGCGAGAGCCGCGCTGCGCGTAATACTCGGCGACCGCCTGGCGCGCCGAGGCCAGACCGCGCGACACGGGCTCGTACCGCAACGAACTCGGGTTGCGCAGCGCCTCAAGGATGGCAGCTTCATCGTAGTTAAACCCGCAGTCCGTCGGATTCGAAACCGTCAGGTCCAGCAGCGGCTTCCCCGCGGCGCGATGCCGCTCAAGTGCTGCGCTCAGGCGATTTGGCGCCAGGTTCCAATTGGTGCGTTGGGCAAACATTTTCGAAGACGCATCATTATAGGGGAACGGCCGTCTTTGTAGAGGCCGCCTTCTGAGGCGGGCGCCTTCTTTCGGGTCAAAGGTGCTGCACGGTTCATACCTCCGACTGCGAACATACGTTCCCGGCCAAAGACCAAATCCCACTTGACGTATACTGGACGCGCCAAAAATCCATGGCCTCTCAGCCTCAAGTGCCTGTCCCGACCGAACCGATACCGCAACTGGATTTGTCCGCGCAATACACCGCGATCGGCTCGGAAGTTCGCGCAGCTATCGAGCGAGTGCTTGCTTCCCAGCAATTCATCCTCGGTCGCGAAGGCGCGGTCCTCGAGCAGGAAATCGCCGCAACGTGTGGAGTCGCGCATGGTGTCGGCGTCGCCTCGGGCACGGACGCGCTCATCCTTGCCCTTCGCGCGTGCGGCGTGCAGCCGGGCGACGAAGTCCTTTTGCCGCCGTTCACCTTTGTCGCCACGGGCAGTGCCGTCAGCGCGCTGGGAGCGAAACCGGTCTTCGCAGACATTCGCCCGGAGACCTACAACCTCGACCCGGGCGAACTCGAGCGCCGCGTGACTCCGCGCACGCGCGCCATCGTCGTCGTTCATCTTTACGGCCTCGCCGCGGACATGGATCCGATTCGCGAATTCGCGAGGGCGCGCAAGCTACCGCTGATCGAAGACAATGCGCAGGCCATCGGCGCTTCCTACAAAGGACGGCCAACTGGATCGCTCGGGGATCTCGCCTGCCTCAGTTTTTATCCCACCAAGAATCTGGGCGCTTACGGCGACGCAGGCATGGTGGTTACGAATTCCCTGGAGCTCGCCGAACGCATTCGCTCGCTGCACAATCACGGGCAAGCACAAAAATATCTCAGCAGAGAGCCCGGCTGGAACAGCCGCTTGGATGAGATTCAGGCGGCGATTCTTCGGGTGAAGCTCCGGCACCTTGCGGATTGGCAGCGCGCGCGACGCGCCAACGCCGGAGAGTACACGCGGCTGCTGCAACAGACTCCCGGCGTCATGCCGCCGCTCGAACCGGAAGGTTTCGAGCATGTCTATCACCAGTACACGATTCGAACCGAGCGCCGCGATGCGCTCCAGCAGCATTTAGCAGCGCAAAAAATTGGCAGCACGATTTACTATCCGCACCCGCTGCACCTGCAACCTCTGTATGCGGCGCTGGGCCACAAACACGGCGATTTTCCGCATGCCGAGCGCGCCGCCCAGGAAGTCCTTTCACTGCCGATGTACCCGGAGTTGCGTAAGGACCAGATCGCGCGCGTGGTTGAAACTATCGCCGATTTTTTGAAGTGTTAGGCGCCTCGAATCTACTTGCCGAGGTAAAGCAGCGCGAGCAGGAAGACCCACAGCCCGTCCATGAAATGCCAGTAGTAGGAGGTGATCTCCGCGGCAGTGGAAACGGAAATCTGCGATTTTTCGAAATTGCGCAGCAGGACAAAGAGCAGTGCCGCCACGCCACCCAGCAAATGCACGGCATGCGCGCCTGTAAAAATAAAGAAGAAGCTGCTGGACTGATTGCTCGCGATGTACACGCCTTGCGCCGCGAGCAGGCGCCACGCCACCACCTGCCCCGCGACAAACAAGAAACCCAGCGCAGTCGTCGCCGCCCACAGCTTGCGAAAGCCGGCGGTGTCGGTGAGGAAAAGCCGCTCTCGGGCGCGCTCCAGCGTAAAGCTGCTGGCGACGAGAATCAGCGTGTTGACCCAAACAATCCGCGGCAGGTGAATCGTCGCCCAAACGGCACTTCCCCGCCGCAAGACAATGAACGCGCTGGCCAGCGCCATGAAGAACATCAGGATGGCAACAATCCCAATGGCCATTGCAGTTGAGTAACGCCGCGCAGTCGGCGTCCCCTTGCGGCGGCCTTTGTCGTCAGTACCGTCGTCGCCGCCGCCGTCCCCGCCCAGTGGTGGCTCTCCGCCTCCGCCGCCGTGGCGCTCTTCGATGACGAGTTCGATGTCAGGGGTTGCCGTTGTGCCCGGCATAAGGATCTTCCTGTTTTCTTTCAGTGTCCTAGCCTGCCTTAATGACCTGGTCCGGAGCAAGATGCTGCGGAATGAAATCGTCGGCCAGGCCCGGCATGTCGAATTCGTAGGCTCCGCGATAGACGACCGGTTCACGAGCGCCAAAATCATCCTCGGGCGCAGGGGAAGCGACGCTCCACTCCAGTGTGGTGGCGCGCCAGGGATTGTTTTCGATGACTCGTTCGCCGCGGAAAAGACACCACAGAAAATTAAGCAGGAACAGCCCCTGCGCAAACACCGTCAGCAGCATCGCGAGGGTGATAAAGGACCGTGCCGGCCCGAGAAAAGGAGCAATGGCTGCAAGGCGGCCGGCATCGCTGACGCTCGTGCGCGAAATCAGCCCCAACCAGTGCATGGGCATAAAGACGCAGTAGACACCGCAGAACGTCAGCCAGAAATGCGCTCGGCCCAGAGGCTCGTTCAGGCGTCGCCCAAATAACTTCGGAAACCAGAAGAACAGCGCCGCAAGAATGGCAAACGTCGCAGCCACGCCCATGACCAGATGGAAATGGCCAATGACAAAGTCCTGGCTGGCTGCCGAAGAAGCAAGATCCCGGCGCGCAAGAAAAATGCCCGAGAGTCCGCCCGAAAGAAAAAGCGAAACAAAACCCAAAGCAAACAACAAGGACGTATTGAGCTGAATGCGTGCGCCCCACAGCATTCCGAACCAGCTGAGAACCAGGACAATCGCCGGCAGGCCCAGCGAGGAAGCCAAAATCGAAAACACCAGCGGCGAATACGGATTCATTCCGCTCGAAAACATGTGTTCGCCCCACACGCAAAATCCGACAAGCCCCACGCCGCAAAGCGCCAGCACGACGAGACGCTCCTTCCAGACCGGTTTGCGCGAGAACGTGGCGATCAGATGCGTCACAATCCCGAAACAGGGAAGCATCGCCACATAGACTTCCGCTTGCGCGAAAAACCAGAACAGTCTTTGCCAAAGCGCGGGTAAAGCATCCGCGGCGACGTTCGCCGGCAGTGTGGCTAGAAAATTCACGGAAGAAAAAAAGTGCGAGCCAAGGAAACGGTCCGACAGCAGACAAAGACAAGCCGCCAGGAGAATGCTGAAAATCAGCATCCCGAGGATGGCGTTGATAAACCAAGCCCACACCGTAAGCGGAAGCCGCTCGAGCGTCATCCCCTGTCCGCGGAGATCAATCGTCGTCACCGTGAAATTGAGCGCGTTGCAGACGGAAGCCGCGCAGAACAGCGCCACGCTGACGATCCATAGCGTGATTCCCGACGGCAGCGGCATCAGAAAGGCCGCTGTCAAACCGCAGAGCGCTAGCGCCGTGGCCCAGAACGAAAGCAGGTTCAGCTTCGGAAACGCCATTTCGCGCGCGCCAATTTGCAGGGGAAGAAAGTAATTGCCAAATCCGGCCTGCGGCGCCGCCGTGAGAACCAGAAACACCATCAGCGAGCCATGCAGCAGCGGCATCGTCGCGTAGCGCTGTGCATTTCCGCCGAGCACCGAAAGAAGCGGTGCGCCCGGCCATGCCAGGTGGACACGCATCAGCAGCGACATCGCCATTCCCAGAAACACGCTGAACAGCGCCAGCCAGAGAAACTGCAGGCCGATGGTCTTGTGGCGGGTGCTGAATACGTACCGCGAAAGAAAACCACCCGGCGGCGTTTCTCCTTGATTCGCGTTGTCGTTGGTAACCATGTCCTCTGGGAAGAGTCCTTGGCCGCTCCAAGATGAACCGGCCTTGGAAGGCGGGTTAATAGAATACATCAGGACAGAAAAGGTGAGCGCCGGTCTGCGCTTCGTGAGAGAGTTGCACGGGCAAAGGGTCGCGCCCAGAGGAGCATTCATGCGCCCATCTGCCTGAATCCGTGGTACAAAAGGTTCATACAGTGGAGTCTTATATGACGATTTCTTCCCTTCTATTCTTCCCCTTCTTTCATTTCCATCCCATTTTCTGGTTGATTTCGCTCTTCCTGTATTTCCTTCCCGCGTTTCTCGCGCGCAACAAGCCCAACTTCAATGGAGTTCTCATCCTCAACATTCTCGCCGGATGGACCTTTATCGGCTGGATTATCGCGCTCGTTTGGGCGGTCAGCACGCCGCGGCAGGCGCAACCCGCAGCTCCGGCTCAACCGCCGCCTCCAAGCGCATCGCAGCCAGCCGCCGGGGGGCCTTTCTTCTGCAGCGCTTGCGGTAAGTCCGTGGTGGGCGGCGCCCGCTTTTGCGGCTCGTGCGGCGCAGCCCTGCCCGCCACACAACGCTGACACTGTTCTGCCGTGAGATTATGGCGCCGAGACCCGGCTCAGTAAAAACTGAAAGAATGCGTCTGGGTTCGATTCCAGGCACACCTGCGCGTTTGGAGGATTGGGCGCATTGGGCGGACCGGGGTCAGGACGCGTCAATCCTTTGTCGTCCACCAAAATGTGCATTGGCTGGACCGGGCACAACGACGGATTCACCGTGAACGCAATGGTCATGGGGTCGAACAACGTGGGCGTCTGCTGACCCCACTCGTGATACAGCAGCGTCAGCGCATCCGTGAGCGGCGTTCCCTGCTTGAACAAGTAAGCGCGCTTCGCTTCATCGAGCTTCAATTGCGTGGAGTCGAGCGGCATCACAAATAGGGGCACGCCCGAGGCAAATAGCTTCTGTGCCGAGGGAATATCGTTGACAATGTTCCACTCCGGTTCCGGGGGGCGGGGCTGGCCGGGGCTCACCTCTCCGTATCCTCGTTTGATGGAACCGCCCATCATGACCACGCGCTTGAGCTTGCGAAATGTGGCCGGATCTTGGTCGATCGCCGCGCCCACGTTCATCAGCGGGCCAATCGCGATCAGCGTAATCTCTCCCGGGTGCTGGCGGATTTGGTCGAGAAGAAACTCGACTGCATCGGGATGCGACAACTTCGCAAAGCTGCCGCGGGCCGCGTAAGTGCTTTGCGTGAAGTTGCCTTTCGGCACCGTGGGCACGCCCGCCGCCACCGGAATGTCTCCCCGCCCAGCTTCGCCGAGAAGGCGGTCGAGGAGTCTGGCACGGAGTGCCGTATCGCCGAAGGTAGTGGTGATGCCGAGAATTTCCAGTTCCGGGCTGCGCAGAGCCAGCGCCACGGCGAACGCATCATCGATGTCGTCACCGATGTCCGTATCGATGATGATTTTTTCGGGGGTAACGCTCGAGGCAGGAGCAGCGTTTTGCGCTGCACTGCGCGCCGAAAACAAAAGCGTCCCGCACAGCAAAACCAGGACAAGCATTGCGCGCGCGCTCGCCATAGGGCTCCAGAGAGAAACGCAGGATTTGATGCTATCGCCCGCAACCGGAAGGGCCAACACAGCGGATCTTCTCATGGAAGTTTTGGTGCGGTAGAGAGGACTCGAACCTCCACGGTATTGCTACCGCCAGCCCCTCAAGCTGGTGCGTCTGCCAATTCCGCCACTACCGCACAGTAGTTGACAAAATCCATTTTAGCCGCGCTGCAAGAAGCCTGCAACCGCTAAGCCGCCAGCCGTGCTTAGGGCTTCTTGGTTGGCGCTGGGGCCGGTTGCGAACTCGCCGGAGCGGATTGCGCCGGAGATTGCGTAGCGGGCGCCTGGGACGCGGGTTGTTGAGCCGGCGGCAACGCATTATGCGTCGCGGGCTGCGGCACAGCCGGAGTCGTCGCCGGAGCCTGCTTGGCCGCGGGCTTGGAGAAATTTTGCAACACGGAGCCGCCTTGCTCCACAGCCTTATCGGTGCGCAGCACCATAGCGAAAGAGCAAAGCATAAACATCACCGCACACCAAGTGGTGGCTTTGGAAAGGACGTTGGCGGCGCCACGCGGGCCAAAGGCGGTCTGGCTGCCCGCGCCACCGAAGGCCCCAGCGAGGTCGGCGGCCTTGCCGCTTTGCAGCAGCACCACGACGACCAGCACAAAACAGTTCAGAACAAAAAATGGCTTTAGGATCCACGTGCCGCCCCAAGACAGCCGAAATCCAATAGCGATGATCAAAAAGCCGATGAGCAGCGAAATGGCCCATTTCATCCAAGCAGGCATTGCAAGAACCTCACAATCAATAAGAGCCGGGCTAGAGCCCAGCCGCTACATAAGATAATGGCGGACAAAAGGCCGCCACTACGAAAAATTCACGATGGACGCGAATGACTTGGCGTCCAGACTCGCTCCCCCGACCAGCGCGCCGTCCAGTTCTTCCTGCGCCATCAACCCTTTAATATTGTCGGGCTTGACGCTGCCGCCATACAGAATCCGCAGTGCGGAGGCATGGGCAGCGGAAAATTTCTCCGCGGCCAGCTTGCGTAGAAACCGGTGGACATCCGCCGCAATTTCCGGGGTCGCCGTACGGCCGGTGCCGATAGCCCAGACTGGCTCGTAAGCTACCAGAATACGGGAGAACTCTTCCGCGGTCAACGAACCGGGGCCGCCATCGAATTGCGCCTTGCAGATGTGATGGGTCTGGCCGGATTCGCGGTGGGCGAGGTGTTCGCCGACGCAGACAATGGGAGTCAGGCCAGCGGCGAGAGCCGCTTTGGTCTTCTTGGCGACGGTTTCCTCGGTATCGCCGAAGAATTGGCGGCGCTCCGAGTGGCCGATGATGACGTAGCGGCAGCCCGCTTCGACGAGCATGCTGGTGGAGATTTGGCCGGTGAACGCGCCTTCTTTTTCCCAGTAGACATCTTGGGCCGAAATGGCGATTTTCGTGTTTTTTGCCGCTTCCACGGCAGCGGGGATGGCGGTGAACGGCGGAGCGATGACGATGTCGCAATGTGTGGAGTTGGCCACAAGCGGAGCAAACGCCGAGAAGAAGGCACGGGTCTCCGCCTGAGTCTTGAACATTTTCCAGTTGCCGGCAATTACGCGGCGACGCATGTCAGGGCCTCCAGAATGCGAAAAGATTTAACACAAAGGGCACCGAGAACACAGGGTTCACGGAGAAGAGGGGCGTTCATTTGTTGGTGAGGGCTTCGACGCCGGGGAGTTTGCGCCCACCGAGAAACTCGAGCGAAGCGCCACCGCCCGTCGAGATATGGGAGATTTTGTCGGCGACGCCGGATTGGTGAACGGCGGCAACGGAGTCGCCGCCGCCGATGATAGAAGTGGCGCCGGCCGTGGTGGCTGCCGCAACCGCCTTGGCAATTTCGAGCGTGCCTTTGGCGAAGGCGGGCATCTCGAAGACGCCCATGGGGCCGTTCCAGACGATGGTCTTGGCGGAGGCGATTTTCTGCTTGTAGGTTTCGATGGTCTTGGGACCGATATCGAGGCCCATCCAACCGTCGGGAGTGTCGTGGACGGAGACTATTCTTGAAGCAGTGTCGGCTTTGAACTCGGCGCCGACGACATGATCGACGGGAAGGAGGAGTGCGAATTTGTTTTCCTGGGCTTCTTTGCGGAGGCGACGGGCCAGGTCGAGCTTGTCCTCTTCGCAGAGGGACTTACCGATGGGATGGCCGTCAGCTTTGAGGAAGGTGTAAGCCATTCCGCCGCCAATGAGCATGGCGTCAGCAATCTTCATCAGGTTCTCGACGACTTCGATTTTGTCGCTGACTTTGGCACCGCCGAGAATGGCAACAAAAGGCCGAGTGGGATTGCTGACGGCTTTGCCGAGATAGGCCAGCTCTTTTTCCATGAGCAGACCAGCAGCGGATTGCTGGACGAAACGCGTGATGCCAACGACGGAAGCGTGGGCGCGGTGCGAAGAACCGAAGGCGTCGCAAACGAACAAGCCGTCGCAAAGAGCGGCGAGCTGTTTGGAAAACGTTTCGTCGTTCTTCTCCTCTTCGGGATGAAACCGCACGTTTTCAAGGACCAGGACTTCGCCGTCACGCAGGGCTTTGCTTTGGCCTTCCGCGCCGGGGCCAATACAGTCGAGCGCGAACGCCACAGGTTTGCCGAGTAACTCTTCAAGTTTCTTGGCGGCGGGCCGCAAAGAGTACTTCGGATCGGGACCGCCTTTGGGCCGGCCGAGATGCGAAGCGAGCACGAGGCGGCCGCCTTTCTGGATGGCCAGACGAAGCGTGGGTAGCGTTTCGCGTATGCGCGTGTCGTCAGTGACGATACCGTCCTTAAGCGGAACGTTGAAATCGACGCGGATGAAGACGCGCTTGCCGGTGAGATTGAGATCGTTGATGGTGAGTTTGTTCATCGTTCGTGACTCGTGACTGATGACTCGTGGTTGTGTGCGCCGGACGGGCGGGGCAAGCCCCGCCCCTACATACTAGGGCAGGCGGGCCGCAGCCTGCACGTCACCTAGAACTTGGAGGCCAGGAGCTTGATGAGGTCGCGGCAACGGCAGGAGTAACCCCACTCGTTATCGTACCAAGCCAAAACTTTGACGCAGCGGTCGCCGACCACTTTCGTATAACCGGCGTCGACGATCGATGAATTCGAGTTGCCCTTGAAGTCGGAGGAGACGAGTTCCTCTTCTGTATAGCCGAGGATGCCCTTCATCGGGCCGTTCGCGGCGGCTTTGAGGGCAGCGTTAACGGAGTCCTTGGTGGCGGGCTTGTCAACGAACACGGTGAGGTCGACCACGCTAACGTTCGGAGTGGGGACGCGCATGGCGTAGCCGTCGAGCTTGCCCTTCAGCTCCGGAATGACGAGGTGTAGCGCTTTGGCGGCGCCGGTGGAGCTGGGAATCATGTTGATGGCGGCGGCCCGCGCACGGCGGAGATCCTTGTGAGGAAGATCGAGGAGCTTCTGGTCATTTGTGTAGGAGTGAATCGTGGTCATCGTGCCGCTGTTGATGCCAAATGTGTCCTGGAGGACCTTGGCGACGGGAGCGAGGCAATTGGTGGTGCAGGAAGCGTTGGAGATGACATGATGTTTCGCGGGGTCGTAGGTTTTGTCGTTGACGCCGAGCACGAAGGTGGCGTCCGGGCCATCGGCCGGCGCGGAGATGATGACTTTCTTTACGGGCGCGCGGAGGTGCTTTTTGGCGTCAGGACCCTTGGTGAACAGGCCGGTGGACTCGACGACGATATCCGCGCCAACGGAGGCCCAATCGATTTCGGCAGGATCTTTCACTTTGAAGACCTTGAAGCTGCGGCCCTCGACGGCAATAGAATCGTCCGTGTGGGTGACGTTGTGCGGCAAATTGCCGAGAACCGAGTCGTACTTCAAGAGATGCGCGAGCGTCTTTGAATCCGTGATGTCATTGACGGCGACAAACTGGATGTCCTTGTCGTCGATGGCCGTGCGCACGATGTTGCGACCGATACGGCCGAAGCCGTTGATGCCTACCTTGATGGGCATACCTTCCTCCGATGGAGATTCGTTGACCGCAGGGCGGTAACTTTGGATTTGTAGCGGCTCGAAGGAGCGAAAGCCAGCCGCGAGTGGAACTTAGAATCGTAGGGGGTGCAGCAAGAAAAGTCAACGCAAGGCGGGGCTATAATGGCGGGCGATGAAGGACTGGTCACCCGCGGCGGCACTGCGCTGGCTGTTTAATTCGGAACAGAGCAACCACGGGTCTAAAGACCTGCCACTACAAGGGCAGGGCAAGGCGGACGGGCTACTTCCCCGCTGGATCTTCCTGCGCGCGCTGGGCCTGATTTACTACTCGGCGTTCTTCTCGCTGGTCTTCCAAATCAAAGGACTCATCGGACCGCGGGGGATTCTGCCCGCCGGTGAATATTTGCCGGCCCTCGCGGAGCGCTTCGGGCACGTTGCGTACTGGTATGTCCCGACGCTGCTGTGGTTTTCGAGCAACAACCACATGCTGATGGCGATTTGCTGGGTGGGGATGATTGCGTCGGTGCTGCTGGTGTTGAATTTGTGGCCGCGCGGGATGCTGGCGATTTGCTTCGCGTGTTTTCTTTCGTTCGTAAGCGCAGCGCAGGATTTTTCCGCGTACCAATCGGACGGGATGCTGCTCGAAGCAGGATTCATCGCGCTGTTCTTTGCGCCGCGAGGCTGGAGGCCGGGATGGGGAGAAGCGAGCCCGCCATCGCGCGCGAGTTGGTTTCTGCTGGTATGGGAGTGCTTCCGGATTTATTTCGAATCAGGCGTGGCGAAGCTGATGAGCGGCGACCCGGAGTGGCGGAACTTCGCGGCGATGGACGAGTATTACCAGAACGGGCCGCTGCCGACGTGGATTGGCTGGTACATG
>CAZGFL010000007.1:0-26260 GCA_964524985.1 uncultured Acidobacteriaceae bacterium | reverse complement strand
CATAAACCGCTCTTTGCTCAAGTACGCCGAAACGGTTTGATTGTCTTCGTCGTCCACGTCCACGCCTAGGATCGTGAACCCCTTCGCCGAATACTTCTGCTGCATCTCGATGAGCCACGGAATTTCCACTTGGCACGGCTCGCACCAGGTGGCCCAGAAATTCACCAGCACTACCTGGCCCTTGTACCGGTCGAGCGGCACATCATTCCCGTCGAGGCTCTTGAACGTCACCTCTGGAGCAGGTTTTGCGTCGACATCCGCCCGGACCGTTCCGCCCGCGCCTCCGTGGGATCCACGCGTCTTGTGGTCGACATAAATCGTCGCGGCGATCAGCACGAGAACCACCGCCACCATCAGGATTGTCTTCTTACCCGGCATTGCCGCAATTGCCTCCCAATTCCGCGCCACCGCCCAGATTAACAACGCAACAAGCACAATTCCCACTGCAGGGCCAAAGATTTTTGTGCCGGTGCCGGTGGTTAGCAGACGCTCCAGCCACCGCACGACGGTATTCAGGAAATCCAGCTTGCTCGCCAGCCACGTCAGCTTGTTGACGAACACCAGCCCGCCAATGAACAGCAGCAAGGCTCCGCTGAACAGTTCCACCGCGTGAAGATACTTGCGGAAGTTCTTGTAAAACACCATGAACCGGCTGATGCCCAGCGCCGTCAGCAGGAAGGGAATCGCCAGCCCCGCCGAATAGACAGCTAGCAGCAGCACACCGCGCCCGATTTTGTCGCTGGCCGCGGCGATCGCCAGCACCGTGGTCAGGATTGGTCCAATGCACGGCGTCCAGCCAAACGCAAACGCAAACCCAAGCAGGAAGCCGCTCCACGCACCTGGCTGCGCTACACTGCTGCGCAGGTGCACGTCGCGGTTCAGCCAGCGCGCCAGCGCCGGCCCGAAGAATCCGATCAACGAGAGCGAGAAAAAATGGAGCGCGCCAAACTCGCCCACGAGCGAGGCGTGCCGCAACAAAGAAATCAAGCCGAGCACCACCAGCACCGCACCCAGCATGATTCCCGCTCGCAGGCTCAGCTTGATCAACAGTCCCAGAAGATGCAGCCCAAACAGCAGGATCAGCGCACCCGCGATCGGAACGAGCAGGTGCCGGTTTTCTTTCAGAAAGCTGCCGACGGCGCTGGCTGTGGCGCCGAACGAAATAAACACGACGGAGAAGCCGGTGACAAACGCCAATGCCGACGAAAAAAGACCACTGCGTGGCACTTCACCCTGCCGCAGCTGCTCCATCCCAATGCCCGATAGCATGGAAATGTATCCGGGAACGAGCGGCAGTACGCAGGGTGATAGGAACGAAACCAGCCCGGCCAGAAACGCGCCAGCAAGAGAGACATCGTTCATATACGAATCATACCTTCAAACAAGAGAATCCTGGAATCAGCGGAGTTATTCCCGGCTCCCTCATTAGACGCGAAAGAACGGAAAACGCAACAAGCAAAGACCGCCAGCGAACTGCCGACAAGTGCAGCGTTTGGCTGGCGCAGCTTCGCCATCGCTCTCTTTGCTCCACTCCTAACAATCTGATTGTAAACGGTTTGCGGGCACGTTGATTGGAACTAGCCGTGCCACTGACAGCCCCGAGCGCTCGGGAGGAGCGCCTCCAATGAAATTGGTTGATACGCGATGCGCCGAGCCTCGAATCGCCCGGATGCAAACGGCCGACGTTCCATTGAGGTGGACGCCCAATAAGGTCACCGCACTGCGCGTGGCTGTGGGGTTCACGGCTGTCAGCCTCTTTGGCCGGGGCGCCTGGGCGAATCTGCTCGCCGTCGCGCTGACCGTCGCCTCTATCGCCCTCGATGCGCTCGACGGCCACCTGGCGCGCAAGAGGAAGATGGCCACGCCGCTCGGGGCGCAGCTCGATGTTCTCGGCGACCGCATGATCGAAAACGTCTACTTCACGTATTTCGCCGTCGTCGGCATGGTGTCGCTGTGGCTGCCGATTTTCTTTTTCGCGCGCGGTGCCGCCACCGATTTTCTGCGTGGGCTGGCGCTAAAGGCCGGACACTCCGGCTGGGGCGCCAAGGCCATGGTCGAAACGTGGTGGGGGCGCGCGCTGGTCGCATCGCACTGGAGCCGGGGCCTCTACGCGGCGATGAAGTGCCTGTGCTTCTGCTACTTGGGATTGGAACTGGCGCTGACGCGGGGCCCGGTGGCGCTTGTAAGTGGGCTGGCGGGCGACGTGCACGCCATGATTCGCGCGGGCGCGCATGTGCTGACCGGGGCGACGGCGGCCTTTTGTCTCGTGCGCGGCTTTCCTGTGCTGTATGAAGGCTGGAAATATCTTGCAGGCAACGTGGTGCAAAGCCGCGCGACAAAGGGCGCTGCTCAGGAGGCCGCGTGATGCAGGAGGTTAGGGAAGTAGGGGAAGTAGAAAGGGTAAAGGATTCTGCGGAGAAGCGCGCGCGCGTGGCCGCGTTCTTTGATCTGGATGGAACGTTAGTTCCGCTGCCTTCGCTGGAAAAGAGATTTTTCCAAGCGCTGCGCTATCGCCGCGAAATCTCACGCCTTAACTACTTGCTGTGGATTAAGGAGGCGCTGCGGTTGTTGCCGCGTGGTTTCCCGGCAGTGGCGCACGCCAACAAGATGTATCTGCGCGGCGTGCCGAGTCTGCCTTATAACCGCGGGTTTATCCCGCCATCCGAGACTGGCGCGGACAATCGCGACGTATTTTCCGCGCACACGAGCGGCCGCCCTGCGAAGTTCTTTGCGGAGGGCAGGGCAAGCCAGGCCGGGGGACAGGCGTCGGCCACTCCTCCCAAGAGAGTACGGCGCAATCCACGATGTCCTGTCCCTCGCTTTTTTGAAGACGCGTTGGAGTGCGCCGCATCGCATGCAAGCCGCGGCCACATCCTTGTGATCGTCAGCGGCACGCTCGAGCCGCTGGCGCGCGCCGCTGCGCTCCATCTACAGGCAGCCCTCTCTGCCCGCGGATTCGCGGCGGAGATTCACGTCTGCGCGACGCGACTTGAAGAAGTGAACGGCCGGTGGACAGGAAAAATTCTTGGCGAACCCACGTTTGGCGCTGCCAAAGCGCGTGCGGTGCGGAAGATCGCAAAAGAGTTGGGACTTGATTTGGAGCGCTCCTGCGCCTATGGCGACAGCGCACTCGACGAAGCGATGCTTGCCGTTGTAGGCAAACGCGCAGCGGTAAATCCGTCACGCAAGTTGACGCGTCTCGCGCGGAGACACGGTTGGCCCGTGCTTCGCTGGAAAGAAAGAGCATTGACGCCGAGAACGCAGAATCCACAGAAGATTGAGCCGAACCATGCCGCCTGTCATCCCGACACTCGCGGCGCGGCCTCCCGCAGCCTGAGGCGGAGGGATCTCTCTTCCACCTCGGAACTCATGGAAACTACCAGCCCAACTAAACCATCTGTGCTGCAGCAAGCGGAGTGAGGCGCATGAACGATCTGGAAAGAAAGCACTATCGAACGAATGACGGCGTAATCGCCTTGCCGCTGCAGTCGGAGCGTGTTGCCGCTCTCGCCGCGACCGAAAGAAGCCCTCTTGCGGCGATCGCGCAGGAATGCACCCGAGCATGGGCCGCCTGCGGCACATTCGAGTGGATCGCGCTTTCCTACCTTGGGCTCTCGAGTACCCTCATTGCTCTATTCGCGGAAAACCTAGCGCATCCGGCCAGGCTGCTTGGAACGCAAGCGCTCGTCGCCACGGTCATCCTTCTCTTGTGCTACGCATACACAAACTCCGTCGAGCGCGCTGCAGAATTCGGCGAAACCGTCTCAACGAAGTTCTGGCATTTCTGGCGCCACTGGTATCCGCACCTGTTTTTTCTCTTTTGTTTCGAAGAGATGAGCCGCCTCGTGCACCTGACGGACCGCGGCTGGCAGGACGCCAAGCTGATCGCCTTCGACCGCTGGCTCACCGGCGTAAATCCCTCGCTGTGGCTCGAACAGTTTGCACATCCCTCCCTGACCGAATTCATGGAGTTTTCCTACTTCACCTACTTTCTCTTCCTGCTGACTCTTGGCGGCGTTCTCTACAAGCAGCGCGATTTCGCGAGTTACTGGCCGGTGATGACCTACTCGGCGATCGGCTACTCGTTTGGGTACCTCATCGCGATGCTGTTCCCGGTGCAGAGTCCGTGGTTCACGCTGGCGGACCAGTGGCATTTGGAACTTGTGGGCGGGCCATTCACGGCGCTGATCAATTTGATCGAAAAGTGCGGGCGGGTGCACGGCGCGGCGTTTCCTTCGCAGCACGTGGCGGGAGCGATGTCCGCGCTCCTAGGCGCGTGGCGGCACCGCCGGTGGCTCTTCTGGATCTTCCTTCCGTTCGTCGCGTGCATGTGTGCATCGACGGTGTACGTGCGCAATCACTATGTCGCCGACGTGCTGGCAGGCCTGGTTACCGGAACGATGGGCTACGTCGCGGGTTGCTGGGTCCTGAAGATGGCCAACTCACGGAAACCACGGCCTGACTTCACTCGAGGCGCTTGACGGGGAGGTCCTTCCCATTGACGTGGAGAATCATCGTGATTGCGTGAGTCTGACTATCAAACTGAAAGGTGATCTCATCATCTGAGGCCTTCGAGAAGAAATCGCTCTGGCTCTCAGGGAAGATTTCCTGTTTCGGTTCGTCGTTTTCCTGCACGGACAGGTGATCGCCCTCCCGGCGAACGGTCAGCACAAGATTGGGCTCGCCATAGCGGCCAACATACATTTCCAATACGGCGGGCGGCACTTGGACGGTCTTGTGTTCTTTCAACGGAGGCCGCGGTGGAAGCTGGTCATACGGCGTGAACCCTTCCCACTCGATGGGGGTAAACGTGTTTTTTTGCAGCGTCTCCAAAAGAGCCTTGTAGATCCCTTCGCCATTGCTGCTATTCGTCATAATGACGATGGCGTTTCTTTCCTTCTCGAAGCAGACGGCGTAATTCCTCCAGCCTTCGTCATGGCCTTCCTTGAAGAAGGCTTTGCCGTACGGCGTCCAATAGAGCCCCCAGCCGAGTCCATAGCTCAATCGAATGGCTTTGTTTTTCTCGGTGGTGGTCGGGAGAAGCGTCGGGAACTCGTACTTGGAAGAAATTTGCACTTGCGGGCTGAGCATCTGAGCCTGCGTTTCTTTCCGCATCCGCTTGTTTTGTATCACCGCCTCGAGAAAGCGGGCAAAATCGGCGACCGTTGTTTTCATGGATCCGGCGGCGTCCGCCGTCGTGCGTTTCTGTGGGCCAAGCAAGCGCTCATACTCGTCATAGCCATTCGCGTAGTCATTTTCGAAGCGGTCTTGCCAGACCATGCTGGAGCGCGTCATGCCGAAAGGCTGAAAGACGCGAGCTTGCATCAATTCCTCGAGCGGCGTCTTGGTGACCGTTTCCACTACGAGTTGAAGCAGGTCAATGCCCTCGCCGGAGTAAGCGTATCGTGACCCCGGTTCAAAATGAATCTTCAGTTTGTGGTCATCCTCAAACCAGCGCCAATTGGGGAAGCCGCTCGTGTGGCTCAAAAGCATCCGCGCAGTAATTTTCTTGTAGCGCGGGTCATCCGCCAAGTCGGCATATTTCGAATGTTCCGGAAGAGACTTTGGCAAGTACTGCTGAACGGGCTTGTCCAGATCGACTGCGCCTTCGTCGACCAATTCCATCACGAGATAGGCGAACGCCACTTTGGTGAAGGACGCAGCGGACATGACGGAGTCAACCGTCAATGGAAGGTTCTTCTTTTTGTCGCGGAGGCCATAGGCTTTTGCATAGGCGATTCTTCCGTCGTTGAGGATGGCGATTTGTACGCCGGTAACTTCGGCGGCATTCATCACGCGCGTGACCGTGCCATCGATCTCCACTGCAGTGATGGTGCTGCCGTCGAGTCGTTTGACGGCTTTTTCTTGTGCCAGCGATGCGAAGCTGGTTGCCGCCAAAATCAACAAGAGAACGGTGTGCCGCATAAGACCCTCCTTCAGTTGAGAATGATACGCACGCAGAAGCAGGATTGTTCTGTGGCCCGAGGAATGACGGTTTGTGCTTGATCCCATCATTTGGTCGGCGGCTCGTCCCTTGTGCCTGTCCGAGGCGATTAATTTGCGGGGAGGAGCGACGCGCGCGAAATAGCATTGCCGCCCAGGAAAACCGTTTCGATGTTGTCGTACGCCTCGACGCTTTTGAGCGGATCGGCGCGAAGCAGCAGCAAATCGGCGCGTTTGCCGACTTCAACGGTGCCGAGATCCTTGGAGAGTCCAAAGACCAAGGCGTTGTCGAGCGTGGCGGCACGGAGAATCTGCGCCAGTGGAACGCCGGCCTCGGCCCAGCGCGTCAATTCAAGGCGCCCGTTCAGCCCGGGCGGATTGCCGATGCCGCCATCGCCGGAGGGCGTGTCGCTGCCGAGCAAAAGTTTCACGTTTTCCTCCCGCATCATGCGCAGCGTAGCGGTGACGCGCGCGGGCGCGATGGACATTGCCGTTGCGAAGTCCATCGAAGCAGGCGGGTGAAGGCTCGCAAAGACCTGCCGATATTGGTCCGCCAACGCCTGCGCAGACGCCTTGGCGGCATCGCTCTTCAAATAGGCGATCAGGACATGCGGCACGGCCTCCGCGAAATGCGGATCCTCCAGCAAAGACCGATCGAAAATGGACAGCTCGCCGTAAACCACTTGCGAGGTCGGCTGCACGCCGATGCCCGCGCGGGCCGCAGCGCGAATAACGTCGCGCACTTCAGGAGGCGTCGCGCTCGAAAAGCGGTCCCCGGGCCAATGCCAGAGGCCATGCGCAATCACATCGGCGTGAGCGGCGATGGCGTCGCGCCAGCTTTCGACAGCGTTGGCATGAACGATGAGAACCATCCCTCGCCGTCGCGTTTCGGCGCGTAGAGCAGCGAACGTTTCGACACTGGGCACCGGCCAGTGAAACACGCCGCCGAAGCCGGATTCGTCAAAGACCTTCACGCAGACGCCCCCGGCGTCCGCGACACGGTCGACAGCGCGCGCGGGCGTGTAGTCGCGCGGGTCGAGGTACGTGGGCCAATTCTTTGCCTGCGCGGCCTCGTACACGACGTTGATGCCATTAGCGGAGGCTGCGTCCTTGGGGACGCGTTGCGCGCCGTAGCCGCCTAGAGTGTGCACCGCCGGTCCGCAGTGATACAGGTTTGGATGAACCGGCGTGCCGTTGAACCCGGAAAGCGTCTGCTTTTCCATGTTCAGATCGACGAGCGTGGTGAATCCGAAGGCCAGATACGCGCGCGGGAGCTGCATGCGATAGGCCTGCACGAGTTCGGGATGGGCTTCGGCGGCATCGTCATCGAGGAGCGTCATGTCGCCGACGTGCACGTGCGAATCGATCAGCCCGGGAATGAGAAAGCGCCCGCGGCCGTCGATGCGCGTGGCAGGCGGGCCCGCGACAAGATCCCGCGCAATCGCCGCGATGCGCCCATTGCGAATCACAACGGAAGTGTGCGCAACGGGAGACGGGCGCTCGGGAGAGATGAGTGTGACATCTTCGATGACGGCGCCGTCATCCACGATCCTGCGGCTTTCGGAGCCACTGGAGCGTACCAGACCGAGCAAGAGAGTGACGCAAGGAAACAAAAGGAACGCGATCTTCTTCTTCAGAGTCATAAGAGTCTCCCATGAGGCGAGAAGCTCCCGCCGGATTCCGTGCAAACTTCTTCCTCAACCTTTACTCGCGAACTCCCTGAAAGTACCGGACGAACGAGCGCCGGTAGAAATTCCGAAACTGGGAGTGCGTCATGTTGGTGCGCCCGCCGAGATAAAGCATGATGAGTCCGTGCGAAAGGGCGCCCATGGCGAAAACGATTTCCCACACGTCGCTCTTTCGGAAATAGCCGCTTGCCATGCCTTCACGAACCAACTCGGCCAATAGGTTGGCGGTGGGAGAGCGGCTGGCCTGGAAGTCCTGCGGATAGCGTCGTGCGCCGGGGCGCAGCTTGAGGAACATGAGTTCGAAGAGCCGCGGGTTTCTGAGCCCGTGGTCGAGATACACATCGAGCAACTGGATGAGGCGTTCCTCTACGTTGCCGGACAAGGGTCTGGCGACCAAAAGAGCCGCCAGTTCTTCGAAACCCTGGTTGGCCAAGGTGTTCAAGAGCGCTGAGCGACCTCGGTAGTGGCGATAGATGGCCATCGGGGTGAGGCCTACGGCTTTGGCGACGCGGCGCATGGTGACGGCGTCGCCACCTTCGCGCTGGAGCAGCCTGCGGGCGACGGCGGCGATTCTTCTCGAGGTAGAAGGCATCATGTATACAGCGTATACTACGCATCGGGAAATGAAAAAGTTCCCGTTTTCCTCGGCCCTCTAAGGAGGGTCAGGCTCCTCTCAAAAGGGTCTCCCCCCTTTCGCACCATGCCCGTGCCGCGTATTCTTGGCGGTGCCATCAACGCTTCGGGTGGGAGGACATCCGGTGAAGAGCGCCCGCGCCAGGATTCTCAACCTTCTTGTTTATCTTTTTGCTGGGTGTATTGGTTTACGCGCTGCGGAATCGCCGCATATCAAGATTGAGAATGGGACTGGGCAGCTTATCGTTAACGGCCAGCCGTTTCTGATTCTCGGAGGCGAACTTGGCAATTCTTCGGCAGGAACCGCTGCGGAAGCCGATGTCGTCCTTCCGAAGCTGGCGAAAATGCATATCAACACGGTTCTGATGCCCGTGGCCTGGGAGCAGATCGAACCCGAGGAAAGCACGTTTGACTTTGGCATTCTCGATCATTGGATCGAAACGGCGCGGCAGCAGCATGTGCATCTGGTGTTGCTGTGGTTTGGCAGTTGGAAAAACGCCTTCTCCAACTACGCGCCTTCTTGGGTGAAGCGCGACTCGAAGCGGTATCCACGCGCCGAGTCGGCTGAGGGGAGCCCGCTCGAAATTCTTTCCACGCTGTCGGCCGAAACGCGCCGCTGCGACGGCCGCGCGTTTGCGGCGCTGCTGCGTCACGTCCGTGAAAGAGACGCGGAGCAGCAGATCGTGCTCATGGTGCAAGTCGAGAATGAAGTGGGCTACTTTGGGCAGGGACGCGACCGCTCTGCCGAAGCGAGCCGGCAGTTTCACGCGGCGGTTCCGGCAAAGCTCGTGCAAAGCCTGGAAGCGCGGCGGCTGCAACTCTCTCCAGAACTGGCGACGCATTTCAATCCTCGTGGGCAAACCTGGAGCGAAGTGTTCGGCGACGCGGCAAATGAAGTGTTCATGGCCTGGAACTACGCGAGCTACATCGAGTCGGTCGTGGAAGCCGGAAAAAAAGAATACGCACTTCCCATGTACATGAACGCGCAGCTTCCCGCGCCGATGGAGCGGGCGGGGGAATACCCGAGCGGCGGACCGCATCCCTATTATCTCGAGGTGTACCGTGCCGCCGCCCCAAGCATTGACTTCTATGCGCCTGACATTTATTGGCCCAATTTCGAATATTGGGTGCGGCGCTATGAGATTCCGGGAAACGCGGTGTTCATCCCCGAAGCGCGGATGGACGCGGCGCCGTACAACGCGTTGTATGCCTATGGAGAAGCGCGCGCGTTTGGGTTCTGCCCGTTCGCCATCGACAGCCTGAAGCTGCCCGCGAAAGACGAAGATTCCAAGCCGGAAATGATGCAGGTTTACGAACTGCTGGACACGTTGCGCGATCTATTGCCCGCCGCGCAAGCCGAGGGGCGGACGCGCGGACTGGTGCTGCATGCGGCGAACGCACGGCCCACGCAAACGCTGGCGCTCGGCGGCTACTTGTTTGAAGCGACGCTTTCGCGAACGTGGCCGGCAAGAACCCTGGCGACAGAAGACGGGGCGATGCTGATTCTGCAGACGGGCCGCGACGAATTCTACGTGGCGGGCAGCGGATTGGCGGTCACGTTTGTGCGCGACGCGGATGCCGGCAGCGGAATCGCGGGGATTGAAAGCGTCGAGCAGGTCTCGCGAATGGCCGGCCAGTGGGTAACGGAGCGGCGGCTCAACGGCGATCAAACCGACCAGGGGCGGCGACTGTTGATGGACGCGCATCAGCGGCACATCTATCGCGTGCGGCTATACACGGCGCCAGTGGAACGAAGCCGCTGAGCCACGTGGCCGGCGAAACAGTCTTCGCGGAATGGGCAGCTACTGCTTCGGAGGTCGATTGAAGAGGATGAAACTTGGAGCGTCGGAGCGGGCTACGACGACGTCCACCCAGCCGTCACCGTCCAGATCGCCTGCCGCCATGTCATCTCTCTAGGTCGTCACTCGACGATGATACGGTCGGCCCATTCGACTAGGGAGACGAACACGGCGGGAGTGCCGTATTTCGCGCCCCAATTGCCCAAGTCGCCTTCCGTGACCCCACGGGCCCGGGAGCAGGCTCCTCAAGAAAAAACCGGAATGTGCTTGGCAAGAATCTTTTCGCGAGTTTCGCTCAGCGGCGGCCAGCCGACCGGCACGACGGCATCCGCGGTGGCTTTGCGCATGAGATAGGTAGCTTCGCCCGTGAGAAAAATCTGGACCTCGTGGCCGGCCTCCGCCAAGACCAGGCCATGGATAAAGGCGAAGGAGGCCCTGGTAGGGTCGTCGGAGCCCCATGCGCTCTTCATCATGATTTTGAGAGTTTTCTTTGGTTCCTCGGCTTTGGCTTTTGCTCCAAAGGTTAGAAACGGGAGACCTGCGAGTTGGGCCAGGAATCTGCGTCGTGCCATCTTGTGCTCCTGAACCTGAAGAGGACCTGGACTGGGTGAACTGGGCGCAAACTATACACCTTTTTGTTGGTGTGGTGCCAACGAAGACCGCGGGCTCGCCGAGGCGTGAGTTATGCCGCAAGAGGATGAGGGAGAGGAGAAGAAGCAAGGGAAAAGGCTTGTGCGACGCGCAGGAGGAGGGCTTCGTCCGTGACGCAGCCGATGAGCTGCAGGCCAACGGGGAGGCTGTCCGGCGTGAGGCCGCAGGGGATTGAGATGGCGGGGAGGCCGGCGAGATTGGCGGGGCGATTGTTGCGGAGAAGAAGAGCACGCGTGGGATGGTTCGTGCCGGAGATGGCGGTGGTCTCCTGGCCGATGGAGGGAGCCGGGATGGGCACGGTGGGAACGACGAGCGCGTCGATCTTGGCATCAGCCATGGCGGCGTGAAAGCCGCCGATGAACGATTCGCGAATTTCCAAAGCATGAAGATAGGCAGTGGCCGGAACCTTGGCGCCAAGTTCCAGGCGGATGCGGACGTCTTCTCCGTAGTCAGCGGCGCGAGCCGGAAACCAACCGGCGCCCTGGTGGTAGTGCGCGGCTTCGGCCCAGGCGATCTGGTTACCGGCGTCTTCGGTTTGGTGGAGGAGCGGAATGGAGACTTCGCGGAGGGTGGCGCCGAGCTTGTGGAGCTCGCGAAGGGCCTGCTCGAAGACTTGCTCCACTTCCATCGAAACAATCTTCAAGAAAAATTCCCTGGGAACACCCAGACGAAAGCCGGGGAGCGCCTTGCCTTTCGTGGCTTTCGAAAGAGGCGCTTCTCCCTGACCGCGGACGAAAATGGGATCAAGGAGGAGGGCGGCGTCGGCGGCGGAGCGCGCCATGGGGCCAACGCAATCGAGCCGCGGAGAAAGGGGAATCACGCCATCGACGGAAACGCGGCCGAAGGTCGGCTTGAACCCGACTATGCCACAAAGCGCGGCGGGGATGCGGAGCGAGCCGCCGGTGTCCGTGCCGATGCTCCCGTAGCAGAGGCCACCAGCGAGCGCAGCGGCGGAGCCTCCGCTGGAGCCACCGGGAATGCGGGTGAGATCCCAAGGATTGCGCGACGGACCGAAGTGCGGATTGTTCGTGGTGACGCCGTACGCGAACTCGTGAAGATTGGTCTTGCCGAGCAGGACGGCGCCGGCTTCGTAGAGTTGCGTGACGATTTGCGCATCGTGCGGAGGGATGAAGTCCTTTAGGACCTTGGAGCCGGCGGTCGTGCGAATGTCCTTGGTGTAAATATTGTCCTTGAGCGAGATGGGAATGCCGTGCAGCGGGCCGCGGTCGCGACGGGTTTTACTACGAAAGAGTTCAGCTTCGGCTTTCTTGGCTTGGGCGAGGGCCAAGTCGACGGTAACCGTGAGATAGGCATTGAGCTTGGAATTGAGCTGCTCGATGCGGCCGAGCAGGAGTTTAGTGAGCTCGACGGGGGAGAGTTTGCGCGCGCGAAATAGCTTGGCAATTTCGGAGATGGAAGCGAAGGGGAGATCGGCTGGAATCATGCCTGGGACATTACACCACAAGAAAACGGTTTAGCGCAGAAGACTCATAGGATCATCGCTAGAAGATTTTTTCGCGGTGGCGGAGGTTTCCAAACGTTCCCATGTTGGCGATGATGAACGCGGCCCGGAACTGGTTTTCCGTGCGCACCTGGCCGAGGTTGATGCGCCGGTATTCGACGGCCAGCCCGCAGCAGCCGCCGTTGTAACTGGCTTGAACGATCTGGCTCTGCAGGATTTTGTTGGTGAAGTCGTAGCCGAGCCCGGTGATGAAGTTGAAGCCCTTTCGTGTTTCGTTACCGTACCCGACAAGGGCACGCACTTGGTTCGACAGCGGTTGCTGGAAGGGCGGCTGCACCAGAGGGGGTTGCGTGGGAAGCGTGTTGAGGACGGGATTATCGTCGAGTCGGAAGTAGGCCACCGTCAGCGAGTACTCGCTGTAGGGCTTCACCTTGAGTAGCGTGCCGATGGTCACGAGCCGCTGAATTTGTGGGTCGTACTGAAGAATCTGCTCGACGTCATACGAAGGATCGGGGCTGATGCGCAGGTCGCTGATGATAGGCGACCAGTTGCGCGGGCCAAACGCGAAAGCAAAGGGCGAGATGGATTCAAAGGTCTGAAACACGTTCCGCTGGCCGTCGACGATGGCCCCGCCGAACGTGGGATCAAAGAAATGTTTCTGAACCAGGCGCCACGAGAGCAACTCCTCAGGCTGCTCGTCGCCGTTCTTGCGATAGAGCCGCTGCGTGAGCCCATACTCCACTTCATTAGTGTCGGTAAGTGTCGCGTCGCTGTCGAAACGAATGAAGTCCGCAAAGTGGTTCACGCCGGTGACATAGCAGTAAGTAATCTCCGGCTCGATGGTGTGTTTGTAGCGGCGCCCCTTACCTCTTTTGGACGAGGGGCGATCGAAGATGCGCTCGAGAGTTGCCGGACGAAGCTCGACGGAAAACTCCCCGGTATAGCGGTTGATGGAAGCACCCGTAAGAGCGCCAGCGGCGTTCAGCGAATCGCCGTAGCTGGTGGCGCGGAAACCGGCGGATGTGGTGACGCCAAGCCATGGGCCGAAATGCAGCGGCACCGTAACGCGCGGCGCGACTTCGTACCGGCCAACGAAATCGGGCGTGTTGACGAACTGGTCGGAACGGTCCACGGCCCCGGCGAATGCGTCCACCCCGAAATAGAGCGGCAGATTCTGCCAGGGAGATTGTTCGACGGAACCGAAGCGCACCTCGGGCGTGTTGTGGAGCGCCACGCTGGTAGCCGGAATGGCGGGAGACGTGGCGGTCGCGGGAAACGGTAGCGTGAGAAAGCTTTTGTCGTTGAGCGAAGCGACATTGAAGCTGAAGCCGCGGAAATTGTTGCTGAGAAAAATGCCGCTGCGCACTTCGGAGTTGACGGCCTCGCCAAAGGTATCGGCGAACGCTAGGCGGAACGTGAGTGAGGAAAGCTGATTGTAATCGGTGACGAACCGCCAGCCGTGGGGCAGTAACGACTGGATCTCCAGGCGCTGCTGCTCGCCGCCCTGGGGCGAGCGCGTGCCATCGGGATTCCTCAGGCCGCGGTCGTCGACGCCGAAGTACGTGTATTCGACGGAAGTGTTTTCGAAGGGCTTGGCGCGAAACGAGCCGCGTTCCATATAGCCGCGGCGGCTCATAAACTGCACGCCGGCGGTGGCATCCATCCAGGAAACAGGAGCGAAGTAAAAGGCGTCGCCCAGGATGAAGCCTTTGCGCGAGCTCTGCCCAATGTCGGGAATGAGAAAACCGGTTTGGCGGACTCTTCGGCCTGCGGGAGCCGTGGCATACGGGAGCCAAATCAGAGGCACGCGGAAGAGGCGGAAGTTGGCGCTGACGAGCGCGATGGTTTTGTCCAGGCGGATGGTGGCGTCGGCGGCGTAGAACTGCCACTTGGGGCTGGATGGTTCGCAAACCGTGATCCATGCGCTGTGCACCAGGTACAAGTCCCCCGCGAAGCGCTCCACGCGCTTGGCCTCGAAGTACAGCGGATTGTCCGTGAGAAGAACCTCGGGATTGGGCTGCCGTTCGATTTTGAAAGTGCCGTGGACGTCGTGGAAGAGGCCGTGACCGGTGCTGACGTTGTAGTGTGCCTCGTTGGCTTCGAGATGCTCGTTGCCGTAGTCCAGAACGACGTGGCCGGTGGCGACCGCTTCGTTGGTCTTGTCGTTGTACTCGGCGTGATCGGCGCGCAGTCGCGTGTCGCCGTAGCGGATATCCACATCGCCGTCGGCGATGGTCACGTCGCCTTTGCGCGATTGCGTCTTGGCCTCGAGTTCCGCGACGGTGCCTTTCGCGGCCGAGGGCACGCGGATTTGTTGGGCGCCTGCGGCAGGCGCGAAGAGGCTTTCCACGCCGCTGCAAAGGAGCGTCAGAAAAAAAATTGCGCTCCGTGCTGAAAGTATTCGTGCAGAAACGTGGCGGGCTATGCGCAGCATGCGGTCCAGGGAAACAGTGGGATAGCCTAGCATGGGGTCGCAGGGATTTGAAGGCGAGGGGCGCGAAGGAGTTGCACGGGCAAAATCCGCTGCCGTGCCGCAGGTTCGGTGTATGAAACGGAAATGACGGAAGGGACGTCTGTCAGTACAAGGGTCGGTTGGGTCGTTCCAGAAACATTTGATGCGCGGGTCCGTCAGCCGCAGTATCATGCCGGGCCTTGCCTACAGGGGGATGGAGATGAAGCTTACGTCGAGTGCTCTTCGCACGCTTCTTACGAGTCTGTTTGTGTTGAGTGTGTTTGCCGGTTTGGCGCCTTATGCGGGCGCCCAACAGAATCCCACGGACAAGTTCAAGAGTCTGGAGTTTCGCGAAATCGGCCCCGCCACGATGGGCGGGCGTATCGACGATTTCGCGGTGGTGGAAAGCAATCCGAAAATCATTTTCGTGGGTGTGGCGTCGGGAGGCGTCTGGAAGACCGCCAATAACGGCACGACTTGGGAGCCGGTGTTCGACAAGGAAGCGGTATCGACCATTGGAGACATCGCCATTGCGCCCTCCGACCCGTCGGTCGTCTGGGTGGGAAGCGGCGAGCCCAATAACCGCCAGAGTTCGTCCTGGGGTGATGGCGCGTACAAATCGCTCGACGGCGGGAAGACCTGGAAGCGCATGGGCCTCGAAGCGACGCACCACATCGGGCGCATCGTGATTCACCCGCGAAATCCGGATGTGGTCTACGTCGCAGCGCAGGGCCATCTTTGGGGGCCGAACCCCGAGCGCGGCGTCTACAAGACGACCGACGGTGGAAAGACTTGGGCCCAGGTGCTCAAGATCAACGACGACACCGGTGTGAGCGACATCGCCATGGATCCGGAGAGCCCGGACGTTCTGTACGCCGCGGCTTACGAGCGTCGTCGCACTCCCTTCGGATTCAACGGCGGCGGCCCGGACAGCGCGATTTACAAAACCTCGGACGGCGGCGCGACTTGGAAGAAATTGACCAAAGGATTGCCTTACGAAAACGGTAGTGGCGACAGCGGGCGCATCGGGCTGGATATCTACCGCAAGGATCCCAATATCGTTTACGCCGAAATCCAGCATGAAAAGGGCGGAACCTTTCGCAGCGAGGATAAGGGCGAGACTTGGAAGAGAATGGGCGACACGAATCCGCGGCCTTCCTATTACAGCCAAATCCGCATCGATCCCAACAATGATTTGCGCATTTGGGAACTGGGCGCGCAAATGTTCTATTCGGAAGACGGCGGGAAGACCTTCTCGACACAGCGCGTGCGCGGGATTCACGGCGATTTTCACGCCATGTGGATCGATCCGGCGGATTCCAATCACATGATCACCGGATCGGACGGCGGCATTCATTGGAGCTACGACGCGGGAAAAACCTGGGACTTCCTCAACACCATTGCGATCGGGCAGTTCTATGAAGTATCGCTCGACAGCGAGAATCCCTATCACATCTGCGGCGGATTGCAGGACAACGGAAGCTGGTGCGGGCCGAGCCGCACGCTCGAGCGCGACGGGATTGTCAACGAAGACTGGCACGTGATTCATGGCGGCGACGGATTTTACGCCGCGATCGACAACGTAGAACCCTGGATTGTCTACACGGAATCGCAGGATGGCTTCATCGACCGCCGCGACATGCGCACGGGCCAGCAGCGCTCGATTCGTCCGGAGGCAAAAGCCGGCGAGCCACATTACCGGTTCCAGTGGAATTCTCCGGTCGCCGTCTCGAACTTCGATCACACGACGGTTTATTACGGCGGGAATTACCTCTTCAAGTCCACGGACCGCGGCGACTCTTGGACACGCCTGGGTGGCGACCTGACGACCGGTGTGGACCGTAACAAACTGCCCATCTTCGGGAAGGTGCCCGACAAGAGCACGCTTTCGCGCCACGACGGCGTGCAGGAGTATCCGACCATTACGACACTGAGCGAGTCGCCGCTGACTGCCAATGTGCTCTGGGTCGGGACGGATGACGGCAACGTGCAAGTAACCCGTGACGGCGGGAAGACCTGGAAGAACGTTGCCGGGAAAGCGCCCGGAGTGCCGAAGGGAACCTACGTGAGCCGCGTCGTGGCTTCGAAGATCGCGGAAGGTGCGGCATTCGTGACCTTCGACGGACATCGCAACGACGACTACAACATCTACATTTTTGCCACAACGGACTACGGCGAGACCTGGAAAGCAATTCGCAACGGAATTCCGGACTCTGCCGGAACGGCCCACGTCCTCCGCGAGCATCCGCGGAACACCAACCTGTTGTTTGCGGGAACGGAATTCGGCTTGTGGGTTTCCTGGGACCGCGGTGCGAACTGGACGGCCTGGAAGAACAATTTTCCCACGGTTCCAGTGGATGACATCGAAATCCAGTCCAAGGAAAACGACCTCGTGCTGGCCACGCATGGCCGTTCGATCTGGATTTTCGATGACCTGACGCCCCTTGAGAAAATGGACACCAGTGTGGCCAATGCCCCGCTGACGTTCTTTGCGCCACGCCGCGCCAACACGTGGACATTAGGCAACCGCCGCTGGAGCGCCGGACAGAAAATGTTCACGGCGAAGAACCCCGCCTACGGAGCGCTGCTGAGCTACTACCTGAAGGAAGCGGCTCCCGCGGAAGCGCCTAGGAGGGCCAGAGAAGACAAGGACAAGAAGGATGCGGCAGAAGTGAAGCCCAAACCAGACGCGAAGAGCGACGCTGCAACCCCGGAGAAGAAAGAGGGCAAGGTCAAAATCACCGTGACGGATAAAGATGGCAAGGTGGTGCGGGAGTTCGACGGACCCGGCGCTGCGGGCGTGAACCGCACGAACTGGGATTTGCGAATGAACCCGGCCGCTGAACCGACGCCAGAGCAAGAGCAAGCCATCGCCGCTGGATTCGGTTTCGGCCCGCGCGGCCCGCTGGTGGATCCCGGCGAGTACACCATCAAGATCAAGGCTGGCGAACACGAAGCGACGCAGAAAGTCACGGTGGAAGAAGACACGCGAGTGACCATCTCCGCCGCGGACCGCGCCGCGCGGCGGGATGCCATCGACAGGCTATATGCCATGGCCAAGACCACTGACAAGGATCGCCGGACGATTGAGGGCATCCAGACCGCGCTGAAGAATGCGCGCGAAGAGTGGAAGAAAGAAGCCGGGAAGCCCAACGCGCCGAAGATTCCGGAAGACATTGTCAAAGCGGCGGACGAACTGCAGAAAAAAGTGGATGCTGTTGCCGAGAAATATCTCCGGGAACGCGGGGCTTTGGGAAATGCCGGGCCGCCGTTCGAATGGAAGCCGGATCCCCTGCCGAACCAGGTGCAGGGCTTGCTGACCGACTTGGACGGATTCGCTGCGGCTCCAGGCGGACAGGAAAAGGACAAGTTGGCCGAGCTGACCCCGCTGGTGGCCGAGGCTTCCGCGGCGGTTAAGAATATCTCCGAAGTGGAACTGCCCGCGCTGAACAAGAAGATGAATGACGCGGGGATACCCCATATCGTTCCTGTGCCCGTGCAGCCGCGCGGCGGCCGAGGCGACGGAGAGGCGGAACAGTAGCCTCCGCCCCCTGAAACCTGAAACGAAACACGCGTTTCTTGTACAATGCACCGCGTCGGAAGCGGGCTGCCGAGACAATTTGGCGGTGCCCGCGTCTAACGAAACCCAGAGGGTGTGTCCGGCCTGGATGCGAATCCTCGGGGGGCAGCCCGATTCCCTTCGGTTCCGGTGAATTCAGATTGATGCAGAGGAGACGAGCATGAGCGTGAAGCAGCGCAGTCTGCGCGGCCTGACCGCGTGGTTTGTCGTGTGGGCCATGGTCCTGGGGATTGCGTTTGGGGGCGCAGCCGCGAGAGCGGCGGCACAAGAGCAGGCCACGGATCAGGAGAAGGACAAGAAAGAGGAAAAGAAGGACGAGAAAAAGGACGAAAAGAAGGGTCTGCAGCTCAAGCCGGAGCGCAAAATTGAATTCACCACGGATGAAGGAACCTGGATGTCGCTGGACGTCTCGCCCGACGGGAAGACCATTGTATTCGAACTGCTGGGCGATATTTATACGTTGCCCATCGAGGGCGGCCAGGCCAAACTCATCGACGGCGGAATGGCCTTCGACAGCCAGCCGAAGTTTTCCCCGGACGGGAAGTGGATTGCATTTCTCTCCGACCGCGAAGGCAGCGAAAACGTCTGGATCATGAAGCCGGACGGAAGCGAACCGAAGCAGATCTCCAAGGACCCGAATGCCGAGTTCGCTTCACCCAACTGGACGCCCGACGGACAGTACGTGCTGGTTTCCAAGGCGGGGTTCGGGATCAACACGTTTGAAATCTGGATGTATCACATCCAGGGCGGGTCGGGCGTGCAGATTACGAAAGCCAAGCCCTCGCCCGCAACCCGGCGGCGAGAGCAATTGAACAATCTCGGCGTTTCGGCTTCGGCAGATGGGAAATATCTCTACTATGCACATCGCGTGGGCGGGTTTACGTACGAGGCGCAGTTGCCGCTCTGGCAAGTAGCGCGGCGCGACCGCAAAACCGGCGATGAAGACGTGTTGGTCAACCAGCTGGGGAGCAGCTTCCGGCCGGTCCTTTCGCCCGACGGCACTACTTTGCTTTACGTGACGCGGCATGAAGCAGAGAGCGGCCTGCGCCTGCGCAACCTCCAAACGGGCGAGGACCGCTGGGTCAAGTATCCCATCACCCGCGACGATCAGGAGTCCCGCTTCACCCGCGACCTCTTCCCCGGCTATGCGTATCTCCCCGGCGGCAAGGAAATCGTCTACACCAACGACGGGAAATTTCACCGACTGAATGTCGCCACCAGCGAAGAGAAGCTGATTCCGTTCACCGCCCAGGTGTCTCAAGACATCGGCCCCAAGCTGGACTTTCCTCAGAAAGTGGAGGACGGCGCGGTAAAGGTGCGCCTGATTCAGGATGCCGTGGAATCGCCCGACGGCAAGAAGCTGGCATTCTCAGCGCTAACTCATCTATACGTGATGGACATTCCCGGGGGAAAGCCGCAGCGCCTGACCAGTGGCAACGCACGGGAATTTCAGCCCGTGTGGTCGCCGGACGGAAAGTGGATCGCCTATGTAACGTGGGCGGCGGGCGGCGGCGAAATTTGGAAGGTCCCGGCGTCGGGTGGGGCTCCGAAACTACTCACTGAAAATTCTGCGTTCTACAGCGATCCCGCATGGTCGCCGGACGGCGAACGCATTGTCGCGCTGCGCGGCAACGCCTATGATCGCGAAAACAGCACGTTTGATTTCGGCGTCGCGGGCAGCCCGGACCTGATCTGGATTTCGGCGGATGGCGGCCCGTCCAGCCTGATTATTCCCGCACGCGGCGCGGGTAAGCCGCACTTCACGCATGAAAAAGATCGCATCTACCTCTACACGCAGGGCGGTTTGATTTCGCTGCGGTATGACGGCACGGACCGCCGCACTCATTTACAGGTGAAGGCGCCGCCGCTCGGCTTTTCGGACGAGCCGGGCCCGGCCGATGATGCCCGCGTCAGCCCCGATGGGAACTGGGTGCTCGCGCACATCATGAACCAACTGTATCTGACGGCCATGCCGGTCGTGGGCGGCGAAGCGCCTACGATCATGGTCAACGCCGCTTCCGTCCCGTTGAAGAAACTTACGGATATCGGCGCGGATTACTTTGCATGGGCAGAAGACGGGAAGACCATTACTTGGGCCATCGGTGCAAGCTTCTTCCGCCAGCCGCTTTCCGCCATCTCTTTCGAACCGCCAAAGGAAGAGAAAAAAGAAGGCGAGGCGAAGGAAGGCGACAAGAAGGACGCCGGCGCCGCGGATGCGCAGAAGAGGGAAGAGGCCAAGAAAGAAGAAGAAAAGAAGCCGGAGAAGTTTAAGGAGCAGGACAAGTCGGTGGAAGAGTTCCCCGTGGACCTGGAGTTTCCGCGGAAGACGCCCAAGGGCACCATTGTCCTGCGTGGCGCGACGGTCATCACCATGAAGGGCGACCTCGGCCATGAAGAAGTCCTGAAGAATGCCGACATCGTCGTGGAAAACAACCGCATCAAGAGCGTCGGAGCGCGTGGGAGCGTTCCGGCGGGCGCCAAGGTGTTCGATGTGAGCGGAAAAACCATCACGCCCGGCTTCATCGACACCCACGCGCATTGGTTCGAAATTCGCCGCGGCATCCTGGACACGCAGAACTGGAACTTCCTGGCCAACGTCGCCTACGGCGTGACATCCGGCCTCGACGTCCAAACCGCTACAAACGACATGTTCGCGTATGAAGACCTCGTCGACACCGGTGAAATCATCGGCCTGCGCGCGTTTTCCACCGGGCCGGGCGTTTTCTCCGACAACAATTTTCAATCGTTGGAAGAAGTGAAGGGCGTGCTCACACGGTACAAGAAGTATTACGGCACGCGGAATATCAAGAGCTACGTGGTGGGCAACCGCAAACAGCGGCAGTTCATGGTGCAGGCATCCAAGGATTTGGGAATGATGCCGACCACGGAGGGCGCGTTGGACCTGAAGCTGAACCTCACCCACGTGATCGACGGCTTCCACGGCAATGAACACACGCTTCCCATCACGCCGCTGTACAAGGACGTGCTCACCATGTTCGCGAAATCAGGAATCGCGGAAACACCGACGCTGATCGTGAATTACGGCGGGCCGTGGGGCGAAGACTACTGGTATCTCAACACGGAAGTGCACGACAACGCCAAGCTGAATCACTTCACGCCACACACAGTGATTGACGAGAAGACCAAGCGGCGGCCGGGATGGTTCCGCAAGGACGAATTCGAGTTTCCCAAGTTTGCGGCGCAGATGGCCAAGCTGGTGCGCGCTGGCGGGTTAGTAGGCGTTGGCGGCCACGGGCAGCTTCAGGGTCTCGGCTACCACTGGGAAATGTGGATGCTGGCTAGTGGCGGCATGACACCGATGGAAATGCTGCGGTGCGCGACGGTCAACGGTTCCAAGATCATTGGCCGGCCGGACGATCTCGGCTCGATCGAACCCGGCAAGCTGGCGGACCTGGTGATCATGGACAAGAATCCTTTAGACGACTTCCACAACACCAACACCATCCACTGGGTGATGAAGAACGGCGAGCTCTTCGAGGGCGACACGCTCAACCAGGTGTGGCCCGAGCAGAAGAAACTCGAGCCGCTGTGGTTCTGGAATTACGACCAACCGAAAAAAGGCGAACCGCTGAGCTACGGGCCGACGATCCTTCCGTAAGGAACTGGCTACTTCTCGGCTTTGGCGGCGGGCTCTTTTGCCGGAGCTTCTTTGGCCGCGGTCTCTTTGGCGGCGGTTCTGCGCTGCGACTCGCGGTACCAGTCGAAGGTGCGCGCGAGGCCGTCTTCGAAGCTGATCTGCGGATCGTAGCCGAGAAACTCTTTCGCCTGCGAAATGTCTGCTTGCGAATCGCGGATGTCGCCGTCGCGCGCCGGCTCATATTTGGCGTCGAGTGCCTTGCCGGTGATTTTAGCCAGCGCCCGCAAAACTTCATTCAGGGAAACGCGGCCGCCCGTGCCGACGTTGAAGATTTTTCCGGAGACATTGGGCGCTTCACAGGCCAGCAGATTGGCCTGGACGGCGTTCTCCACAAACGTGAAATCACGCGTTTGCTCCCCGTCACCGAAAACGACAGGCTGGGTGTCTTCGAGAAACGAGGTGCAAAATTTTGCGAGCACGCCGGAATACGGCGAGCTGGGATCCTGGCGCGGGCCGAAGATATTGAAATAGCGGAGCGACACGTTTTCCAGGCCGTAGCAGCGGCCAAAGGTCTGGCCATAGAGCTCGCCGACGTACTTGGTGACGCCGTAGGGCGAAATCGGCTGAGGCTGCATGGTTTCGAGTTTGGGGAGCGTCGGAGTTTCGCCGTAAGCGGAAGAGGAAGCGGCGAAGACCACGCGCTTGACTTTGAGCTCTTTGGCGGCGACCAGGACGTTGAGCGTGCCATCGATGTTGATCCGGTTGGTCTCGATGGGATCCTTGACGGAGCGGGGAACGGAGGTGCGGGCCGCCAGGTGCAGAACGTATTCCGCTTCGTGCATGGCCTTGCGCACGACCTCGATGTCCGTGATGCTGCCCTTGATGAAAGTAATCTTGTTGCGGATTTCGGTGAGGTTCTCTTCCTTGCCGGCAGAGAGGTCGTCGAGAACGACCACGCTGTGGCTGCGGCGGACGAGCTCGTCCACCGTGTTTGAGCCGATGAAGCCGGCGCCGCCCGTGACGAGGTAGCGCATTCAGGAAACCCTCCTAAGCTCTTGCCTGCTGCGGGCAGGCTTGCGGCCTTCCGTGGCCGGACTGATTTGACGGGCGAACGGCGGGGCCGTTGCCGGTACCGACGCGAGCCCCGGAAAAGACGCCCGGCTCGCGTTTTGATACGCTGATAGTTCGCGGCGAGCCGGCGAAGGGAGCCGGATGATTTCCGCGTACAGCGACCTATTGTACGACGGAAGCGCCACTGTCCAGAGGGAGTTTCCAGGGGGCGACGCAGAAGAAGCATGAGCCGAAAGATCGCGGTCGGAATTGGTGCCACGCTGCTGGTGGGATTGGGGCTGGGCGCGATGTATTGGGTGCACGCGCGTGGGGAGCGCCCCACTCCGGCGGTGGTGTCCGCGGAACCGCGGGAGTTCCGCGAGGCTCCTCCTGCGGAAAGGCCAGCGGTTACCAGCACGCCCGCGGCAAAGAGTCCTTCGCCCGGGGAGACGAGAAAGATCGCGCCCGCGCCGCCGCCCGTCGATCCGGGAATGCCACTGGCGGCGGGAGAAGTGCTGGAGTACACCGCGAACGTGGCCAAGCTGAATAACGTGGCGACGTTGACGCTGAAAGTGATGGGACGGGGCAAGTTCACTGGCAAGAGCGCGTGGCATTTGCAGGCCCTCGCGCACACGCAGAATCCGCTGCGCATGGTGTTCGAGCTGGACGACCAGTTCGATTCGTACAGCGACGCGGGGACACTGGCGAGCCTGCAATATGAAATGCGGCTGAGCGAGCGCGGGCAAAAGGTGGAGTCGCTGCAGCGAATGACGACGTCGGACAGAGAGCCGGCGCCCGAGGATGCCGCGGCGGCGCGGGTGCTCCCGGGAACGCGCGATCCGCTGGGCATGATGGAGTTTTTGCGCAACGTGGACTGGAGCAAGACGCGGGAAGTGCGCAGCCCGGTATACGACGGGCACAAGCTGTACGATGTGCGGGCGAAATTGGTGGGAAGTCCGGAGATCGCTGAGGTGCCGGCGGGAAGGTACAGTGTGTCCAAGGTCGGGATTCTCGTTTTTGAGGGTGGCGTGGAGCTGAAAGACGCGTCGTTCACGCTGTACGTGGCGAATGACGCCGCACGGACCCCGGTGCTGCTGGAGGCAGTCCTGCCATTTGCGACGGCGCGCGTGGAACTGGTGAAGTCGAAGTAGGGTAGAGAGGATTCCAGTTACCGCGAGGCGGCGACGCATACGTCATCTGGCACGGACAAGACTATGCCAGACTTCACCAGGTGCTTAACCCAATCCGAATGTTCAATAAATTCATGAGGCATCGGAGTGTTTCGCACGGAGTATTTCGCCCACTCGGCATTTGGATACTTCGTGACGTTCGCCACCACAGCCGAGTTGTTGCCAGTCGTGGCGTACCGGGCATAGTACGTCCTGCGCTCCGGGAAAAGCGCAACCGTATCTCCGGCATTCCTCTGCATGGGGTACTCCTGGGACCCGGAAAGATAGGGCTTCCAACCGTTCATTTCTTGAAGCAGAAGTATGTCCTCCAGTGCCTTCTGGGCGGGAGCTGGCAAGCTTTCAAATGAGGGAGCTTCCGAAAGAGACTTTGCGAGTTCGGCTTTCTCAACGTGCCTGCAGTTCACGAATCCTCTTCCCATCGCGAACTTGAAAGGAATGATTCCACGTTGCGCCCATCACCCAGTACACCAGCAGGATTCCAAACGCGGCAAAGCGAGTCATGAACGGAACCTTTGGTTTCTCCTGCAATGGAAAATGAAAACGAGTGGTCCGCCTCTTTAGCACGAGCGCGACCGCCAGGAAAAAAGCCAAACACGGCTGCCACAAAAGTCCGAACTCATTTCCTCTGAGGAAACTGATCCAGGCCCCTCTCTGCGTCCCGTCCACCGCAGCAACCGTTGCCGCTTCCAACGAGGCGCAAGCGAGCGCGATCAGTACGGTCCATCTTATTTTGGCCCTGCGAGTTGTAAGTAGCAGGACTGCGACAAATAGAATCAGCGCGACGCCGAAGCTGTTCACGGCAACCGCCGGCTCGATGCCTCCCACCACGGGAATATCTATCCATTCCCGCCATTGCACCGGTAAATGCGGCTCGCTGTAGAGTTTCAGCAAATGAGCCGCAAGAGTAAGAGCGACAATTATGCCCAGCATCATCCAAGTTTGGAGAAGACGGTAAAACCAAAGAACAGCTCCAATCGCTAGGCCAAATGATAGACTCGCCAGAATTACAAATAGCGTATTGCTTCCCGTGGAAATCGCCGCGTACCAAATCAATCCACTGAACATTGCCGAGCCGAGCCCTGCCAATGTCAACGCGGGAATCAGGCTCCAGTGAGTTTTCTCTGGATTCTTCTTGGATGAGATTCGAGCGTTGGTCAGATCATCGTCCATGACTCGCGCGGCCCTCTCAACAAACTGAGCCAAGTCTGTTCATGAGCATTCAAGACCCATCTATCGAAGTTAGTTTAGAGGTACTTAAATCATAACTACCCCCCCTTATTCCTGCGCTGTGTCGAGCTGCCTGCTAGGTTGGAAGCGGATGAAAGAGTCGTCTAGTCTAGGAATTTTTTGATTGGTGCCTGGTAAGTGCTTGTCCCCGCGGAAGCCTCCCGCCCTCGAACCCTTCGCTCCCAATACGGCCCACCAGCAGACCCTCGGCATCACGGCACGCGAGCTCGAAATTCTCACCCTGATCGCCCGCGGCTTCAGCAATCGCGAGATCGCCACGCAGCTTTTCGTTTCCGAAAACACCGTCAAGACACACTGTGCCCGCCCTTTCGACAAGCCCGGATCCGCCCGCCGCACCCAGGCCGTCCAACGTGGCAAAGAACTAGGCCTCCTCCCGTGACCGCATCACCCGAAAGCACGATTTCCGCTCCATTCCTGCAAAATCATCCGAAAGGATGACGACATCCGGCCCCGTTACACCGCATAATGACTCCATCCTCACTCGCACCAGGAGCATCACATGAAGAAAACCGTCCTCACCTTCGGCCTCATCTCCGGCCTCATCATCTCCGTCCTTATGGGCGGCTCGCTTCTCTTCGCCGACAAGATCGGCTCCGGCCACAGCATGGCTCTCGGCTACACCATCATGGTGGCGACGTTCCTGCTCATCTACTTCGGCATCCGCAGCTACCGCGACAACACCCTCGCCGGCCAAATCTCCTTCGGGCGCGCCTTCGCCTGCGGCATCCTGATCACCCTCATCACCACCGTCTGCTACGTGGCCATGTGGGAGGTCCTCTACTTCAACTTCATGCCCCACTTCATGGATAGTTACTTCGCCGCGCAGATTCACAAGGTCCAGTCCTCCGGACTTGACCCCGCCACCACCGCCGCGCAGGTCGCTGCCATACAACGCTCTCAGCAGCTCTACCAAAACCCCTTCGTCAACATGGCCTACACCTTCATGGAGCCCCTGCCCGTCGGCCT
>CAZGFL010000006.1:0-55117 GCA_964524985.1 uncultured Acidobacteriaceae bacterium | reverse complement strand
CTCTCCAGAAACTTCTTGCTTGGTAGGTTCAAGCAGGGGCAGGGGTGAGCTGTAGGCCGAGTCGAGCTGCCTTCCTCCTGAGGAACTCGATTTGTTGCTGGCGGTTTCTTCGTTCGTAGTACTCCGCACCTTTGTCGACGTAGTGCTGACCATACTTCAGCATTCGATAGACCAGTCGGGCCAACCGATGAGCCATCGCGGTGATGGCTTTGGGGGCGCCGAGTTTGCTGCGCAAGCGTCGGTACTGCGCGCCGAGGTACGTCTGGCTTTTCAGTAGGGTCGAGGCCCCCAGACGAAGTGCGTTGGCCGCGCGGTTGAGCACGTGACGGGTCCCTCGTGCCAGCACTTTGTCCCCACTGATCCGGTTGTCTGGACAGAGTCCCAACCAGGAAGCAAAGTGCGCCTCGGTTTTCCAGGGACTCATGTCCAATCCGACTTCACTGATGACCGTTTGCGCGACCATCACATCGACGCCATCAATGCGCGTGAGATCCACTCCGGTGATGCGCTGCAGTTCGTCGGCGAGTTGGAACTGGGGATTATTCTTGTTTTGTTTCTTCTTCTTTTTCGGGGCCAGTGCTTCCTTCACTGGCGGCGGGACCGTATCGGCAAAAGCGCGCAGGTGCTTCTGCAATTCCTGGTCGCATTCGGCCACCCGTCGCTGGTAGGTGTCATACATTTCGATTTCCTGTTGCAGCACGAAGATGAGTTCCTGGCGCCAGTTGCCCTGCAGGCTTTTGGCAATCTCTGCACGGCTGGCTTGAATCCGCGGATGACTGAGTTCCGCGAGCTTCCACGGGTCCCGTTCTCCGGCCACGATGGCCCGCACAATCAGCTGTCCGGTCACCCCACTCAGATCGCTGATCACATTCGCGAGCTGAATATTCATTTGCGTCAGCGCTTTCTGCATGCGTTGCACACAGGTCGCCGCGCCCGTGACGTGTTGTAACCTCTGTCGCCAGTAGGTCCGCAGGGCCCGGATCTTGGAAGGTGGTTGGAACGAGTTGTTCAACAATCCGTAGGTGTGTAGCTTCAATAGCCACTGGCTTTCCTGCACATCGCTCTTCCGTCCTGGCAGATTCTTGGTGTGTCGTGCGTTAACCAAATAGACTTCGAACCCACGTTCGTCCAAAACGTCGTATAAGGGAATCCAATACACACCGGTCGACTGCAGGGCCACAGTCTTCACCCCACAGCTGTGCAACCAGTCGGCTAAGCGGTACAGATCCGCGGTGAAGCACTCAAAGCGGCGCACCGGTTGGGGATCGCGGTCCGGTCGCACCGCCACGTAATGCGCACTGTTGCCCACATCGATTCCCGCAGCGTGTGGATGGAGTACCGCCAGACCCGGGTCCTCCGATTGCAACTGCCGCGCGAGTTCCTTCTTCGCTTTTCGATTTCGCCACAACTTTTTGTCAGTCCTCATCCCTGTTTTCCTTCATGGAAATAGGGATCCGGTTCGGCCCGGTGACGAACGGTTTAAGAAACTCTCCAACGGGGTCAAAGAACCGTTACCACAAGGTCCTTGCCACCAAACTAGTGATCGCCAATACCGGAGCCATGCTAACCGTCGGGCACGAAGCGCCATTTCGTATATCGGCCTTAGCTTGCCGAATCGAATCCCCAGAACACACTGGCAAAGCGGAGAACTCTAGACAAGTTTCTGGCACTAGCGACGCGTCGAAGACGCAGCTAACCGGGACCTACGGCGTGCGCGGCGAGAGCGTGCCCGAAAGCACGGCAACCTGTCCGTGGCCTACGGGCATCGAACGCGGTCATAGATTCTTTGACCCGCAAGACAAGGGAGGGCCCTACGAGGCGAACCACTCACTTGCGCGCGGTCCTAATCGGCTGCTCCTTGCCGGCTTTGCTTTTGGCAGGCGGAGGCTGCAGTGGCGGTGGCATGATGACGCCGCCTCCGGTCATGACTCCGGGCTTTACTGCAACTTCGACTCTAGTTGCCACCGCAGGGAAGCCATTCGAAGCTGCTGTTTCAGGCGACGGGACTGTCTTCGTCTCGGTGACGGCGGATGGCAGCGCAGGGTCAGCTACCGGCGTGCAGGTATTCTCACAATCGAACGGCACCCTGAACTCGTCCTGCGTGAACGCTCTTCCCGGCGGGTTTCTGGGCTCTAACACCGCATTCGCGAACCTGAGTTTTTTTCCGAACGGAACGGACCTGGGAGGAGGGATCGGGTTTCCAGGCGCAGTCTTTTATAACGCTGCGGGTCTTGTTGGTTGTAACGCCGCCGGTTTTGTCGTGGGGCAGGGATCGACCACCGCGAACAATGCCGGAACAATAGCCGTTGCTGCGACGCCCGATGGGAAATTTGCGTTCGTGGCCAACGAGAGCGGGATGGCACCGGGCGCTGGAACGAACGGGAACATTGGCGTGGTGGCTATTCAGCGAGACAGTAGCGGGAATTTCACCTCGGGCACAACTCTGATAGGGCAGATTGCCACGGGTGGGAATGCCATAGCCGGCATGATGCTTTCGCCGGACGGCACGCGTTTGTATGTCACTTCCGAAATCGCCGCTGATGGGACTGTCGCGGCGGGTGGTGGTAACCCGGTGCTGTCGAAGTCTGGGTGCGTGCGGGGTGGTGTGAGCAGCATCAATGGCTTGCTCACGGTAATTGACGTGAGCAAGGCTGAGGTGGCGCCTAATGCTGGAGCGATCTTGACCACTGTGAACGCGGGCTGCTCACCGGTACGATTGTCCGAGACAGCGGACGGCACGACGCTCTGGGTGACTGTGCGCGGTGACGACCGAGTGCTGGCGTTTGATACTGCCAAGCTTGAGTCCGATCCGAACAATGCACTACTCGGGTTTGCCTCCACAGGAGGCACGGCTCCGGTGGGAGTGCGGTTGTTCCATAATGACCAACTGCTGGCAGTGGCCAACTCCAACCGGTTCCATACGGGGACGGCCAACGCAACGATCTTGAACGTGGCGTCCCCATCGGCGGCGGGCGTTGTGGCGACTATATCTACCGGAAGCTTTCCGCGTGAAATAACTGTGGGCCCGAATGGCACGACGTTATACCTGACAAACTTCGATTCGGATGCGCTTCAAGTCATCCAGATAGCTTTCCACTGAGCTCTGTTGATTCTCTGAACGGCTATCCCTTGCGGGCCGCTCGAAAGAAGAAATTCTCGCTCCTTCCGAGCGAGCAAGGTCCGATAAACGCGCTTGCCGGTAAAATCAAGTACTAGGAGGAATTTTGCGATAGTGACAATCTTTTCCCCATCCGTGCGAATCAGTTGTTCCCTTTCAGGTATTTGTCGAACCATGCCACGGTGCGCCGGATCGAGTCGATCTGGTTTTCCCGTTTTTCAAAGCCGTGGCCTTCGTTCGCATAGTAGTGCGCATCCACGGTCTTTCCATCTTTCTTTAGCAGCGCGACCACTTGCTCCGCCTCCTCCTTGGGGACGCGCGGATCGTTTTCCCCCTGCAATACCAATAGCGGCGCCTTCACACTGTGAATGTACGTGATTGGAGAAGCCGCATCGTAAGATGCGCGATCCTTCACCGGATCGCCCAGCAGGCTTTTTTCATATTGTTGCAACATCGGATCCTCATGTTCCAGCATGGTCATCCAGTTGATGATGCCGAACAACTCCACCCCCGCCGCCCACACGTCCGGCGTTCTTCCGATCGCCATCAGCGTCATGAATCCGCCATAGGAACCGCCGGTGATCCCGATCTTCTTCGGATTAACGTAGCCAGTGGCTTCCAGAAACTTGGCCGCGTAAACCTCATCCTGCAAATCTCCTCCTCCCAGATCTTTGTAATTGGCTTTTTGAAATTCCATGCCATACCCCGTCGAACCGCGCACGTTGGGTTCGATGCAGACATATCCTCGGGACACGAAGGCGGCCACACGCGGACTCCAGTAATCTCCGGACTGCCCCGTTGGCCCGCCGTGCGGCAGGACCAGTGCGGGGTTCGAGCCGTCGCGCTTCAGGTTGAAGGGAACCCACAGCAGCGCACTAATCGTCTTTCCGTCGAAGGACTTGTAGCTGATGACCTGTGACGGCGCTCGCGCCGCGGAGCTCAAACTCGCAATCGCGGAGTACGTAAGCTGTTTGGCCTTCCGTGAAGACACGTCGTATACCCAGAAATCTCCCGGCTCCACGGAGCTCTCGTGCGACAAGAGCAGCCGGTCTCCCGAAGGCGAAAAAGAGCTCGGGCTGGCCGCGAATCCGTTGACCCCTCCACCAATGGGGATTTTCTCCGAGCGCATTGTAGCCACGTCTGCCATATACGTATCCACGCGCCCGTCCGCGTTGATCGTATACGTCAGCCTCTTGCCGTCGGGCGAGAAGTCGCCCGAACTGGCCTCCCACTTGGTGTCCGTGGCCCACTCAACCTTTTTTCCCGCCATATCCAGAAGAGCGATGTTTTGGTAACCGCCCTTCTGGTTGGAAGTAATCAAAAGTGTCTTCCCATCCTTGGACAACGAAGATGCTATGTTGAGTACCTGCCCTTGATGCGCGGTCAAATTCGCGGGTCTTCCACTCGCGACGTCAATCGCGTAAATGTCGGCGTCCGTAAAGCTCACTTCCAGACGGTTGGCGTACAATATTTTTCCGTCGGGACTCCAGGCTACCGATTGCCACAGATGGTTCGGAGTACTTTCATGAGTGAGCGGCGTCATCTTCCGCGTGGCCCAGTCCATCAGCGTAATGTCATACACCGTGCCGTCCTTCGGCTTGGTATTCAGCGCGATGGTCTTCCCGTCGGGCGACCATCGCGGGCCCTCTTCGCGAATCTCGGGAGTGTCGCTCAGGTTGATCACTTCGCCGCCGTCGCTCGGAATCGCAAGCACGTCCCATAGCTCGTTTCCGCCTGTATCCTGTTGAAACAAGATCCACTTCCCGTCGGGAGACCATGCTTCGCCGTACTGCCTTTCGTCCGACTGCGCCAGTTGTTTCGGCCACCCCCCATTTGCGTTCACTTTCCACAAATTCGATCGGCCAGAGATGTCGGTAGTGAACGCAATCTCTTTGCCGTCGGGTGACCACGTCGCGCTGGAAACGCTGCGCGTGAAGTACAGATCATCAATCGGAATGGGGCGCGCATTCGGATCGGACGCCGAGGTGATTGTTTTTGGATCGCTGATTTGGCGCGCATCTGGACCCGACGACTGCGCAAGTGCAGATTCACAAACAAAGATGAGCAAAAAAGAAAGGCAGGCACTCCGCAGAGATTTCATCACGACCTCGTTTCCAGTTCGTATCGGACAAGCATTCGGCTTGGATTCCCAAGCGGCCACATTGTACATGTCAGCGTCTTTCTCTGTGAACCGTTCTGGCCTTGCTCCCTCACTTGCTGAATGCTGAGCGCCCGGAGCAGCTAAGCTGGGCGATCGTGCCTGAGTGATGGCGCACCCGGAAGGAATCCCCGCGGTAACCGGTAAAGTCAAGTACTGGAAGCAAGGCGAGTGGAATTGCTTCTGAGTTGCCCATCCAGGAGAAACCAGTTTGTAAACCCGGGGCTCATTACGGCTCGCCCATTGTGCGTCCAACTGGGTTCGGGTTTCCCGCGCCCCTTTGGAATTCAGGTCGCGGGAGTGATGGCCGGGTCCAGCACGCGCAGCAGGAGCAGACTTTGGTCATCCTGCTGCAGACCGTATTGTCGCACCTCACGCATGATGAGTTCCCAAATCTCCGGCAACGCTCTGGTAGCGTGTCGCGTCAGCAGCTCTTGCAGGCGTGTCAGGCCAAATTCTTCATCTCGTGCATTGGCCACTTCCGTTATGCCGTCGGTAACCATCAAGAAGAGATCGCGCGGTGAATAGACGACGCGCTTACTAGCGTAGGAACCGCCGGGGATTAGTCCCAGCGGAAGCTGCTCCATCGACAGCCGGACCGTGTCACTGCTGCCGTGCCGATAGTGGAGGATCGGCGGATGGCCGGCCAGCGCGTATTCGGCTTCACTGGAGCCATCGAAGCGGAGCAGGGCCAGGGTGGCGAACATTCCAGGTTCCTTGAGATCGGGCAGCACGCGGTCCACACTTTCGAGCGTTGCTACAGGCATCTGGCGGAATTGCAAGGCGAGTCGCATGGCAGTCTTCAACATCCCCATGAGCTGGCCGGCTGGCAGGCCGTGGCCGGAGATATCGGCGACGTAGGCCACCAACCCACCGTCGCTCTCAATGACGTCGATCAGATCGCCGCCCATTTCTGTGCTAGGGATCGATTTGCCGTATAGCTCGAAACTCGCGTTCTGGAAAGAGACGGTCGGAACCAGGGTCGCCTGAATGCCGTGGGCCAAAGAAAGCTCTGTCTGCATGCGCACGCTGGCCAGGCCCTCCGTACCAGCGAAGAACAGCAGGAATCGAGTCCCGAAACCGATCCCAACCAAGATCCCGATCGCATCGAATAGCACGCGCCGATGTACAGCGACGGGGACCGGGAGAGGCGGCGAAACGTGCGAGGCCCAGTAGCCTAGCCAGGCGGTCAAGACAACCAGAAGAAACAGGAGAGGGACAAGACGAAATCTTTTGATTCCGGCGGCCCTAAGCGCTGCCGCTCCCGTGCCCACTAAGACAGGCCAAAAGAAACCTCCGCCGACGCGCGAAGCATTGAGCCACAATAGATCGAACGCGAAACCGCCAGCAGCGCCGATGAAGAAGTACCCTGCCAGGAACGTCTTCATCCGCCCCAGCGGCAGCACGTGCCAGTAGGGACTGAAGGCGGTGGGAAAGGCCGAGCGCACACCAGCCAACCACGTACGGAGCTTCTTTTTCATCGGTACTTCCCCGGGCGTCCTGAATCGCAGGGAGACCGAGCGCTAACCGGGGCTTCGACCATTCGTCGGTGGAAGCTTTAGAGCGCCATGGATCCGAGCAAGAGGACGGAGACGAAAATGGACACACTCATTGACCAAAGTGCTACCAGAAACGCCTAAAGAGCACAAGCGGGTGCTGAACTTGAATGGCCGATCTTTGACTTTGGCGACGCCCCGAACGCATCTCTGGAGACTCTTCTCCCTTCAACTTTCAACTTCAACCTCAACCTCAACCATTTTGCCATGCCTGTGCAGGGGCTCTTCCTCTTTCACACGGAGCAAGGACCAGGGACCACGGAAATGAGCCGGGTTTACTCGCCACTCGTTCACCCAGAGCACTATCCACGAAGGGTCACTCGCCACTTCCTCGAGGTGCCAGATACGCTTGGCGAAAGTCCACGCGGCGCGCGAACCCGTTTACTTTCACTTCAATCGTGTGCACCTGGCCGTCGCGCGCGGGCGGCGTGAACGCCAGGCTATATTCGTGGCGGACGAGCTGCGCAATCTCCGCGTACGCGCGCTCGAACTCCTTTTCATTCCTGGGGAAATACGCGCGCCCGCCGGTGGCCGCGGAAAGCTCGCGAAGCGATTGGTCGGCCGCCGCAAAGCCCTGCTTGAGGAAGGCGCGATCCTGCTTTTCCTTGGCGGTGAGCTTCTTGTGCTTGATGGGCTTGCGAAAGTCGCCCGAGAGCGAAACCGTCAGAATGCGCACGTCCGCAGTCTTCAACTTCTGCTGGATGATCGGCCATTTCTCCGGCGGCGAAGTGTCGATGCCGGTCGAGAGCACCACGATGCTTTTCTTGCCGGGCAGCGCGGCCAGCCCGTCGAGGACCGCAGCGAGGCTCGAGGAAAGATTCAAATCGGCAAAGCCGACCGTGAAGTTCATCTCTTCCAGCGCGTACCGGGCAATGTTCTTGTCCGCGGTGAAACCAAGAAGCAACTCCGGATCGCGCGAATAGCTGGCGATGGCCACGCGATCTTCCGGCGAGAGCCGCGTGAGAAGCGCTTCCGCTGCGAGAAAGTGGCTTTTCCCAAGGAAGAAGACGGCTGGGCCGGATTCGACCAGAAGCAAAACCTGCGCCGGGTCGGCGATGGGAAGGAAGCCGGTGATGGGCTGCTCTACGCCATTATCGAAAATATGGAAATCTTCGCGATGCAGGCCTTCGATAAACTGGCCATGCAAGCCAGTGACCGTCACGCCGACATTCACCCGGTCGACGTTGACGCGAATGACCGGTGGCTGCGTTTGCGGATTAACCTCTTGCGCCCGGGTCGCGATGGCGCACTGGACAACCAGCGCAAAGCACGCCAACCGGCAAGCGGCACACTTCATCGCGCGGCTATTCGACCCAATGCTCCCAGTGAATGCCCTTGGCGTCTTTCCACGAATAGCTCCAGGAGTTGTGGAGGTGCCGCGGCACAATTTGCGCGTTGATCTGCGAGAGCCATTCGCTGTGGTTCGCAGAGTTCGAGGTTGCCTGCGGGCTCGTGCCCGTAGCGCTCTTGCCCGTGGCGCTCTTGGCCAACGCCTTCTTTGTCTCCTGAATCCAGTGATCTTTCGCCGCCTGCCAATCCACCTTCTGAAAATCGACATAGCTCAAGCTCAGGAGATTCGGGGGCGCGCTGTTGCGGATGAACTGCAGCTGCGGAACGCTGGCAAGGCTCGCGGCCGCCGAAGCTTTGCCTCGAAACGCCAGCGCTTCGCGCAAAGTATCGATGCGGCTCGTCCCGATCACCATGTCTGGTGTCACCGCTACGTTGAAGAAATTCCATTGCGCGACGCCGGCGCTGCCCTGGTTCCCGCCCAGCGAGATTTTCAGGAGCGTGGCGTCGCCTTCATTGCGTTCGGAGGTCAGCTGATCGCCAAACAGCGCGCGAAAGAGCTTGAGCGTCTCGGGCTTGTTGCGGATCGCAAAGAAAAACACTTGTTTTGCCGAATCCAGGTCAGGACTCGTCTGCACCGAAGCAAATTCTCCTGTGAAAAGTCCCAGCGCATCGGTGAGCGGCATGCCCAGGCGCTTCTCCGCCATCGTGTCCATCAGATCCGCGTTGCCCTGTTGCCCCACGGGAAAAGCCGCGCGCGCGATGCGCTTCACCATGTCGTAGATGCCGGGCAGGTTGACTTGCCCGGACGCGTAGGAAATGGCATCGGCCGGCGCCAGAGCCAGCGTCGCGGGAACGGGCTGGCCGTTGGCCCAAATATCAAACGGAGTGCCGGTAGCCGTATCGCCGAGAATGGCCGCCTGCATGTGGGTCTTCGCGCCCTCGAAAGTCACGTGGCCGCTGACCGAATGCACGGCATCGAGTCGCGCCGCGTCCAGCAACCGCTTCGCCTGGAAAGGCCCAGGCTGCGAATCTCCCGCGAAATCCTTCAAATCCGGCACGCGCAGGAAAAATTCCAGCACGCCGCTGCCGACAATCGGTTGCGACTCTTGATACGCCGCCGACTGCGCCAAGGAAGCAGCTTGCGGCATTTTGTTTTCGAGCCGGCTCAGGACTTCTTCCATCACCGCCTCTTCACTGGCGCCGACGGCGTACTTTCCGTTTTCAGCCCAGTAGCTGGAGTCCGCTTTGTGCTCGATTTTCAGGACCTGCACGCCGGCGATCGTGACTTGCGAGAGGCGTGGAGGTTCTTTTGCGGCGCCGCGTATGCGCAGGATCGTCTTTGTCAGGAGCCCTTCTTTCCCGGCGCGGTTGTACACAAAGAACATGCCATTCCACGCAGGCGGCTTGGTTTCGGCCGGAGTTGTGGCCGCCGCGGACCGATGCCTGGCCGGTTCCTGAATGTATCCGAGCGTAAACGAGTTCTCGAGCAGCGAGGCAAACTCGACGAGTTCTTGCGGCGTCAGCTTGGGCTGCGAGGCATCTTTTTCGGAAGCACTGATCATGTTGGTCGCGACCGCGGAACGAATCGAAGCGAAGTCCGGGTCGTCCCACAGGGCCATGAGCGAATTGGCCTGCCGGACGTCGGCCGCGGGAGCGCCGCGCCAAATCAGGTAGAACATGGTGCGCGGCGGCAGTTGCGCAGGCTCCAGGGGAGCTTGCGCTCGGGCGGACTGAGCCCCCGTCGAGACCATAAGGATGGCTAACCACAAGAAGTTGCGAAGCGGCTTGCGATTCATGGACGTGCTCCGGTCGGAATGGGCTCCTGGAAGGAGTCCTCTCATCCGATGCTAGCGCCCCGCCAGAAAAGACAGAAGCCCTGTCCCGCGTGGTGTTTCCAGAATGCGGAACAGGGCTGCTCGAAACCGAAATGCGAATGCCGAAATGCGAATGCCGAGTTGCGAATGCAAACCTGCTACGGTTTTGACGTGGGAGTCGTGGACGCGGCAGGAGCCGCCGCGGGCGCTGGCGCGGCCGCCGGAGCTCCGGAATCCTTGGGCGCCGACAAGTATCCGGACACTTGGTTCTTGCCTACGTCGAACACCACGATTTCATAAAGCCCCGTCCTCGAGGCGCCCTTCATGTAAAACTGCACGGGCTCGCCGGAAGTCCGGTCTTTCTTCGGGATCGTCTTATCGTCGGCAATCACCGTGATCGTGTAGGTCGATTTTTTCGGGTCGGTCTTGTTCAGGGAAACCTGCACGGGGCCCACGCGGCTCGCGCTCTTGGACTTTTGCAGCGTGAACTCGTAGTAGTTGCGGTCGCCGCGGCGCTTCAACTCTTCCAGGTCATCGCGGTTGCGCGCGATCAGCCCGCTCATCACGCCCATATCGCCGTTGGCGCGGTCGAGCCGGCCTTTGGTCGCTTCCAAATCGTTTCGCGTCGCTTCGATGTCCTTCTTGGCGCCGCCCACTTCCGTGGCCACCGCGCCGATTTTTTCTTCACTTTCTTTCTGCACTTGTCCGATCTGGCCGGTCAGTCTTTGATCGGAGGCCTGTTGTTCCTTGCGGATGGCTTCCGCGCGGCTCTTGGCTTGCGCCAGTTCCGACTGTGTCAGTCCCACTCTTTGCGTGGCCAGTTCCATCTGGCTTTTCAGTTCCGCGATCCGACCATTGGCCTGATCCAGCTGCGCGGTCAGAATCCTGTTCTGGTCTTGCTGCTTGGAGAGATCCTGGGAAAGCCGCGTTTGCGTGGTGTAGCCGGCGACGCCCAGCACGGCGAGAGCGGCAATCACCACGCCGAAGAGAACGGCGATCCACCGCGGGGTGCCCGTGGATTCATAGTGATAAGACTCCTGCGGGCTTGGTACGTTTGGAGAAATGCTCATTCCCCCTCCTCAGAGATAGGCGCTCGCCATGAATTCCCATAATGGACTTTCCATGGTTCCCATGCACGACGACGCCGAATTGGAATTATGGCCTGCATCGCCCTCTCTGTCCACTCCGCCAGCTTTTTCCGCGACTTGTAGCCGCGACTTTACGTCGCCATCGGCCGATCTCATGTCCCTCCGCCCGGATGCGGGCAACCACCTCCGGATAGCGCAAAGCCCGCTCGCCAATAAGAAAGAAGGTCGCTTTGGCTTCATGCCGTTTCAGGATTTCGAGCACTTGCGGCGTGAAGGCCGGGTGTGGACCATCATCGAACAAGAGCGCCACCAAAGGCAGCTCAGTCCGCACTCGGTACACAATATTCGGCGTCAGCCGCTCCAGCACACCAAGCACACCCAGCGGCTCGATCCAAAACACCACCAACCCCATCACCACGACAACACCGCCGACGAGCAGGAGCACCATTCTGCCTCCCCCTCATCCTATTTTGTAGCGCCGGCATCTTACGCTGCCCTACCTAGCGACGTACCCACGAGGTATACTGTCAAAATATAACTCTCATGGTTAAAACATCAGCGATGGTCAAAGCGACAAAGCCCACGGCCGAGACCAGAACAAAAAGAGGCGGGGGCCGGAAACTCAGCGACAGCAAGCCCGCAGCGTCAGCCAGCCAGCCGGGCCAATCGCCCACAGGGAGCGGAATTCTCATAACGCAGGTCCGAGTGCGCAATTACCGTTGTCTTCGATTCGTTGATGTCGAGCTTAACCCACTAACGGTGCTAATCGGTGAGAACAATTCGGGCAAAACAAGTTTTCTTAACGCACTATCCGCAGCAATCGGTGCCACACAAAGGGCGATCTCGAGCGACGATGTATTTTTGCAGAAGGTTGACATCGCCGCCCCCAAGGACAGGGCCATCAGTATTGACATTCTCGTTCGCCCAACGGACGAAAAAGGAAATTTCATAGACGTGTTTCCTCAAGGGAGCCCTTGGCTTGAGCTGTGGGGTCTAGGCGTAGTTCAAGATGACGAAGGGCGGATCTAGCTGCGATCCGGAGGCAATTCAAATGGAACGCAATCAAGGGAGAGTACACCCTTGATCGGCGATTCTTGAAAGACTGGCAAGAAGACGGAACCAAGTGGGAAGACTCAAAGCCAGTCGAGAAGGTTGGACCTATCTCCGCTGCACAGATCGAACCACTTGGATTGTACTTGCTGGACGCAAGGCGCGACATTGCGGAGGACCAGCGACCGTGCGCGGATTCTTCTCTTCCACGGGCTACGGCTCACGGATCGGCAGGCAGGTCGCCTTACTTACGCCGGCGCTTGGGTTTGGGGGAATCGTTGCGGGGATTCAAGGAGGGCCAGCGGGCTAGGACGGAAGTGGTCAAGCCACCGCGCGGAGTGAATTCGCCGCGAACCAGGCACCACTCGGGGTGAATGGCGGCGACGATGTCGTGCAGGATTTTGTTGACGGCGTTTTCGTCGAAGATGCCGAGGTCGCGATAGGCGAGCAGATACATTTTCAGCGCTTTCAGTTCGATGCACTCTTTCTTGGGCATGTATTGGATGGTGATGGTGCCGTAGTCGGGCAAGCCCGTTTTCGGGCAGACCGAAGTGTATTCGGGAAAGCGCGTGGTGATGACATAGCCGGGAAACTGGTTGGGCCAGGTTTCCAGCGCCGGCAATTTGGTCTGGATTCCGGCGCGTGCGTGCTCAGCGGTGTAGTCGGGCATGAAGACTCCTCGGCGTTATTGTATCGTGGCTCTGGCAAGACTACCTCTTGCCGGACTTGCCATTTGGATTTATTCTTTCCGCAAGGTAACCGGAAATCGAAGCCACCCAGCTCATCTGTCCTTCCTGCCATGGCGCGAAAGCGCGGCGCTCGCGGCGCCGTTCGCTGTCCGACTACTTTCTCAGCATCACCGGCATTCTTCCCTGGCGATGCGAAACTTGCGAAACGCGGTTTCATGCGCGGCCTTTTCGACTGCGCAACCTGGTCTATGCCCACTGCAAAGTCTGCGGCAACCTGAAGCTGCAGCGTATTTCGCCGCACCACGTGCGGGGCGCGGGAAGCATTCTCGGGCGGATTTTCGGTTTTCCGGCGCTGCGCTGCGCGCCGTGCCGTAACAAATTCTTTTCTGTCCGGCCCGTGCTACGCGAGGTCAGCGAAGAAGCAGGGTCGCAAGCCACGGGGCCAGCCGTACCAAGATAGTGCAGCAGTATCAAATAGTATAATAGTAACAAAGTAGTACCGCTTTTCCTTCTTGCGTTTGCGGTACCGCGCATCCGGCAGCGGTACGTCGCATTCACACCTTTTCCAGCCTGTCCTACTCTCCCCTCGACGCTTAAGCTGCCACTCCGCGTGCTCCATGGACACCAGCGTCCGCGTCCTCGTCGCCAACCGGCCCCGCCTTTCGCGGGAGCTGGTGCTCTCGACGCTCTCCGAACAGGCCGGAATTCGCGTGGTCGGTGAAGCGCGGGAGGAGCAGGAAGTGCACTCACTGGTCGCCGAAACCAAGCCCGATTTCCTGGTGATTGCTCTCGACGAGCCGCAAAAGCGCCCGGCGCTCTGCGACGTGCTGCTCCTGGATTCCGTGAGCGAGCCGCATGCCACGCAGCTCCTCGAAGACCCCATGAAAGAGCCCCGCAAATTAAGGTCGTGGTCTTTGGCATGGATGAAGACCCGCAAATTTTCCTACACGCCGTGCGTTTGGGCGTCAGTGGCTACGTTTGCAAAGAAGCTCCGGCGAGCGAGATCATCGCCGCGCTCCGCGCGGTGGGGCAGGGAGAGGCCGTCTGCCCTCCCAAACTGTGCATGGCGCTATTTCAGCAAGCGGCCAGGGAGTTTCATAAGAACCCGGTGATCACCGACCGTGAGGCGAGAATCAAATTTAGATGGACGCACCGGCAGAGCCAGTTGGTGGCGCTCGTGGCCAATGGCTTAACCAATAAAGAAATTGCGGTCAACTTGCGCGTGTCCGAATTCACGGTGAAGAGCCATCTGCGGCGGATCATGAAGCAGGTCAACGCGGAAAGCCGCTTCGAAGCGGTGGATCTGATCCGCGGCAGCAGCCTGCCTTTGAACATGCAGCGCAGCTGAGCTAGCGCAGAGGATGCGCTCAGCCTTCGGCAGGGGAGCGCAGAGGAACGCGCCCTTCCTTCGGCAGGTGAGTAAAGAGGGACGGGCTAAGGCCCGCCCCTACAGGTAGCGAGGCCGGGATAAAGTGTGTCCCCTGAGGGCACGATGTATCGTGCTCTACACTTGCTCCGGCCTGGCTCTTCCTTACTCCTTACGTCATTACTTCGTTCTGAACATCCTGCTACACTCAGACAGGACGGAACAGTTGCAGGAGCCGGCCCCTTTGTGTCTCGGGGTAAATCTTCGTACCTCAGGGTAAACAAGGAGGCCCCGCGAGACTCGGGACCCTGCCCTTCGAGGCTCAGGGCAAGCCGGCGTTACGAAACAAAACCCGCCGAGGTGTCAACCATGTCTGAGGCTACCATTCCCGCTGTCGCTGGACTAACGCGGACGGAGTCCGATTCGATGGGGAAGATCGAAGTCCCGGTCGACCGGTACTACGGCGCGCAGACGGCGCGCTCGCTGATCCACTTCGCGATTGGCAAGGACACCATGCCGCCGGAGATGATTCGCGCGTTCGGCATCCTGAAGAAGGCGTGCGCGCTGGTGAACCGCGAACTGGGAAAGCTTTCCGACGAGAAGTTCGTGCTGATCGTGCAGGCGGCGGACGAAGTGATCAGCGGCAAGCTGAACGAGCATTTTCCGCTGCGCATCTGGCAGACGGGCAGCGGCACGCAGACGAACATGAACGTGAACGAAGTGATTTCCAACCGCGCCATCGAGATCGCGGGCGGGGAGATGGGCAGCAAGAAACCGATTCACCCGAACGACGACGTGAATATGTCGCAGTCGTCGAACGATACGTTTCCCGCGGCCATGCACATTGCGGCGGCGACGGAGACGGCGCGGCAGCTGCTGCCGGCCATCAAGAAGCTGCGCGACGCGCTGGACGTGAAGGCCAAAGAGTTCGCGGACATCGTGAAGATCGGGCGCACGCATTTGCAGGACGCCACGCCCCTGACGCTGGGGCAGGAGTTTTCGGGATACGTGAGCTTGCTGGACCGCGACGGCGGGCGCGTGGCCATGGCGCTCGATGGGCTCTACGACCTGGCCATCGGCGGGACGGCGGTGGGAACGGGATTGAACGCCCATCCGGAATTTGCGGAGCGCGCGGCGCGGAAGATTTCGGAGCTGACGGGGCTGCCGTTCCGGTCGCATCCGAACAAATTCGCCGCGCTTTCGGCGCACGACGAAATCGTGTTCGCAAGCGGGGCGCTGAAGACGCTGGCGGCCTCACTGATGAAAATCGCGAACGACATTCGCTGGCTGGCTTCCGGGCCGCGCTGCGGGCTGGGCGAGCTGACGCTGCCGGAAAACGAGCCGGGCTCGTCGATCATGCCGGGCAAAGTGAATCCCACGCAGTCCGAAGCGCTGACCATGGTGGCAGTTCAGGTGATGGGGAACGACGCGGCCATCGGCTTCGCCGGCTCGCAGGGGAATTTCGAGCTGAACGTCTTCAAGCCGGTGATGATTTTCAATTATCTGCATTCGGTGGAGCTGCTGGCGGACGCATGCAATTCGTTTGTGGATCATGCGGTGGCGGGGATCGAAGCCAACCGCGAGACGATCGACCGCTATGTCCACAATTCGCTGATGCTGGTCACCGCGCTGGCTCCCAAGATCGGCTACGACCAGGCCGCTCAGGTGGCCAAAGCCGCGCACAAGGCGCACATCAGCCTGCGCGAGGCGGCGATCAAACTGGGCTTCGTCACCGCCGAGGAATTCGACGCCCTGGTCAAGCCCGAAGACATGACGCATCCCTAAGCAAGAGTCAGACCCAGAATGAGTGAAAAAATAGTCGACCTTGTGGTGGCAACCGTTTTTCTGACGGCGGGTTCCGCCATCTTTCTGAACCTGGACGCTCTCGCGGAGCTCGACCAGCGTTCCGGCTTGAGATCTCATAACTGGTTCAAAAAGCGACTTGGGGCCGAATCCTTCTTGAATCGGGAGATTTATTCTGTCGGGACGCCGAGTGGCCATAGAAAATCGAAGATAGGGATTGGCATAGCAGGCGTGCTTTGCCTCATATCAGGCGTCGTTGCCTTGAGTTTCTGGGTAATTCAGTACTTTCACTAGACTTCATGCGATCGTGCAGGGAGAGAAAATTGCTCACAATGACGCGACGTCTGTTTTTGCTGGCATCCATCGGTGCTCTCTTTTGGGTCCAACAAGCGACCGCGCAGGGGAAGTACACGCTGAAGCCGACGCCGAAGACGGTGGCGTGGGGTTACTACGACGCGAAGGCGGCGCCGGTGCTGCGCGTCAAATCGGGCGATACGGTGGAGATTCAGACGCTGCTGACGAACAGTCCGAAGCGGCTGGAAGAGGCGGGCGTGCCGCCGGAGCAGGTCGAGCAGTCGCTGCGCGACATCACCGAGCAGGTGAAGGACAAAGGACCGGGCGGGCACATCCTGACGGGGCCGATTTACGTCGAGGATGCGCAGCCGGGCGACGTGCTGGAAGTGAAAATCCTGGCGATCAAGCTGGCGATTCCGTATGCGTACAACGGCTTCGGGCCGGGACGCGGGTACCTGCCGGACGATTATCCGTACGCGAAAATTAAAATCATTCCGCTGGACGAAAAGCGCATGGTGGCGAAGTTCGGGCCGGGGATCGAGATTCCGCTGCATCCGTTTTTCGGGAGCATGGGCGTGGCGCCGCCGGAAAGCGTGGGCAAGTGGAACAGCGGGCCGCCGTGGATCATGGCGGGGAACCTGGACGACAAAGATTTAGTGGCGGGCACGACGCTGTACATTCCGGTGCACGCGCCGGGGGCGCTTTTTGAAGTGGGCGACGGGCACGGTGGGCAAGGCGATGGGGAAGTGGACATCACGGCGCTGGAGACGTCGCTGATCGGGACGTTTCAGTTTATCGTGCGCAAGGACATGCACTTGAAATGGCCGCGCGCGGAAACGCCGACGCACTACATCACCATGGGACTGAACGACGATTTGAACGCGTGCACCACGCTGGCGGTGCGCGAGATGATCGATTTCCTGGTGACGGAGAAGCATCTGTCGCGCGACGATGCGTATATGCTGGCGAGCGTGGCGGCGGATTTGCACATTACGGAGCTGGTGGACGGGAACAAGGGCGTGCACATGATGATTCCGAAGGCCATCTTCGTCTCTGGAGCCTCGAAATGAACAAAACGCTGAGGCACGGATTCCTCGCTTCGCTCGGAATGACAGCGTTCGTGAGTCCTCGCGATGGCTGTAGGCCTATGGTCATGCGCGGGGGAGCTGCGCGGAGGTTTTCGTTCCTTCTCTATGGCCTCTCTGCTCTTGCCTCTGTGACCGCTGTGTTGAGTCCGTCGTGTTTCGCGCAGGCGGCGGCGCAGCAGCAAGAGACGGTGGCGAACAAGGCGGGGGAGGCGCTGTACAAAGAGCGGTGCGCGATATGCCACGAAACGGGAGTGCCGCGCGTGCCGAACCGCGCCGCGTTGAAAGAAATGTCGACGCAGAACATTCGGTTTGCGTTGATGGCGGGAAAGATGGTGGTGCAGGGAGCGGGATTGTCGTCTTCGCAAATCGCCGACCTGGCCGAGTTTATCACCGGGAAGAAGTCCGGGAAGGAAGAGGTTTCTCCCGCGGCAGTTTGCGCGGCAGGCGCGCCTGCGCTTGCGGACCCGCTCGCGAAGCCACACTGGAACGGCTGGGGCGTGAACGTGGAGCAGCACCGGTTTCAGCCCGCGGAAATGGCGCAACTGACGGCGGAGCAAGTGCCCAAGCTGAAACTGAAGTGGGCGTTCGGGTATGCGGGCGTGACACGCGCGCAAGGGCAAGCAACGGTTGCGGGCGGGCGCGTGTTTGTGGGCAGCGCGGAACGCAAAGTGTATTCGCTGGATGCAGCAACGGGCTGCGTCCACTGGGTGTTTGAAGCGGACTTCCCCGTGCGCACGGCAGTGAGCATCGGGAAGAACGGCGAGGGCTGGGCGGCGTACTTTGGCGACCAGCAGGCCAGCGCGTATGCGGTGGACGCGGCGACGGGGAAGCTGCTGTGGAAGACGCGCGTGGAGGAGTTTCCCGGAGCGCAGATTACGGGAGCGCCCACGCTGGCGGCGGGAAAGCTGTTTGTGCCGGTGTCGTCGATCGAAGAGGTGTTTGGGGGGAATCCGCGGTACGAGTGCTGCAAGTTTCGCGGCAGCGTGTCGGCGCTGGATGCCGCGACGGGAAAAGTGCTGTGGAAGGGCTACACCGTGACCGAAGAGCCGAAGCCCGTGCGCAAGAACAGACTCGGCGTGCAGTTGTGGGGGCCGTCGGGAGCGGGTGTGTGGTCGTCGCCGACCGTGGACTTGCAGGCTAAAGCGGTTTACGTGACGACGGGTGACAGTTATTCGGATCCGGCGGCGCCCACCTCGGATGCGTTTTTGGCGTTTGATTTGGACACGGGAAAATTGAAATGGTCGCAGCAGATGACCAAAGGCGATGCGTACAACCTGGATTGCAATCTGCCAGCCGCGAACCAGAGCAATTGCCCGGAGACGAAGGGGCCGGATTTTGATTTTGGGTCGTCACCGATTCTGGTGGAGTTGGGGAATGGAAAGCGCGCGCTGGTGGCGGGACAAAAATCGGGCATTGTGTACGCGATCGATCCGGACAAGCAGGGCGAATTGTTGTGGCAGCGGCGCGTGGGGAAGGGCAGTCCACTGGGCGGCGTGCAATGGGGCTCGGCGGCGGATCAAAACAACGTATATGCGGCGGTTTCGGATGTGGGCCTGAAGCCGGTTCCTGCGGGGACGCCGGGGGCGCAAGCTTCTTTTGCGGGAACGCCGCTGCAACTCGATCCTCATAGCGGAGGCGGGCTGTTCGCGTTGAGACTGGGCACGGGAGAGATCGCGTGGCAGACGCCGCATCCGGGATGCAACGACAAGCCGGGATGCAGCCCGGCGCAATCGGCGGCGGTGACGGCGATTCCCGGTGTGATTTTTTCCGGCGGGCTGGACGGGCACCTGCGGGCGTACTCCGCGCAGGATGGACACATTCTGTGGGATGTGGACACGGTGATGGAGTACACGACGGTGAACGGCGTGAAAGCGCACGGTGGATCGCTCGACGGGCCGGGAGCCGTGGTGGCAGGAGGAATGTTGTATGTGAACTCCGGTTACGCCTTCTTTGGCGGCATGCCCGGCAATGTGCTGCTGGCCTTTTCGGTGGACGGAAAATAGAGTTAGCGATGCCAGAACAACAGAGATTGGTTATGGTCAGTTTGAGTTTTGGCACCCATTGTGTCACGAACCACAAAACTCAAACTGACCACTTAGCAAAGATTTGCTCGCCTGACCCCGGCGCTATACCATAACGGCGCCCAGCACAATCCACCACGTCCCCATCCTGGAGGAAGCGTGAGCTTTGGGAAAAGACTCGCAAGATTGACGGCAATTCTTTTTCTGCCGAGTCTGCTGGCGGCGCAAACGAGCACGTACCGGCCGGACTGGTGCAAGGATCTGCCGCGGCCGGAGTACAAGACACTCGAGCGCGTGCTGCCGAACGAGCCGTGGTTCGAAGTCTACAAAGTAGCGCCGGCGGTGTTTGCGATTTACGAGCCGCACCAGTCCGAAGAAACGATTGCCTACCTGATTGTGGGACACAAACAGGCGCTGTTGTTTGATACCGGGATGGGCATCGGCAATATTCACGACGTGGTGTCGCGGCTGACGTCACGGCCGGTAGTGGTGCTGAATTCGCACACGCACAACGATCACGTGGGTGACAACTGGCGATTCAGCTTTGTGTATGGCATGGACACGGCATTCACGCGCGCGAACGCGAAGGGCTCACGCGAAGACGCGCAGGCGGAGATTACTCCCGAGCAGATTTGCGGCGATTTGCCGAAGGCTTTCAACGCGAAGACGTACGCGACGAAGCCGTGGCGCATTTCGCTGTTTGTGCATGACGGATTCAAGATCAACCTGGGCGGGCGCACACTGGAAATTATCGGCACGCCGGGGCACACGCCGGACGCGATTTCGCTGATTGATCGCGAAAATGGATTGCTGTTTACGGGCGATACCTACTATCCGGCGCCGATCTGGCTGTACCGGCCGGAGACGAACCTGGATGAATACGTTGCGTCGGTGAAAAAACTGGCGGCATTGGCACCGCAAGTGAAAATCGTGCTCGGAGCGCACAATATTCCCGTGGCCCAGCCGGACGTGCTGCCGAAGCTGGTGGAGGCGATTCAAGCCGTGCGCGCGGGGCAGGGCGAAGTGAAGACAGAAGGCGCGGGCAAGGCCATGCACACGCTGGGCGATTTCAAGTTTTTGATGGCGGAGCCGAAAAAAGGGATAGATTAGTAGCTTGAGAACGCTCATGAGGCGCCAGGGTTATCTACTTGCTGCAGCGCTGGTTTTTGCCGGCTTGAGCTTCGCTCCCGCAGCATCCACGTCACAGCACAAACAAAACGACCGCAAGAAAGAGCGGGAGGTATGGAATTACGACGGCGGGGTGTTCTTCGAGACCGACGGGACGCTGCCGAACGGCGTGTGCTTTCGCGTATATGGGCAGATGACGTCGCAGGATTTTTTCGTCAACCTGAAACGGATCGACACGGAGGACGACGGGACAGTGTTTCGGCGTGGAGCGGAAACGGTCAAACAGTTTCCGGATTCGGTCGTTATTTCATACGCGATTCGTGATCAGTCATGCCCTGGCGGCGTCCAGCAGGTGGGCACGCGGCGGTACATGACCGAGGAGATGATCGAAAACCTGAAGGTCGGGATTTACTGGAAGCGCGGTGTGGACTTGCGGCCCGCCAAGAATATCAAGACGCTCAGCGCGCGGATCGACCGCATCAATCCATATGCGGCGTCGCTCGCGACGGAGCTGCCGCGGCGCTACGAGTGGTCGTATGAATTGAAGATTCCCAGCGCGGGAGTTCCGTTAACGGACAGCCTGGCGTTTGTGTTTCGCACTGCGGATGGGCGCATCGCCGCGCGCGTCGCCGCCCGACTTTGAGTTGTAAGCCACCAAAGCAGAAAATCGAAATGTGAAAATTGAAAATGGAAACTAACCTGCCCTTGGGATTGTCAATTTCCGATTTCGATTTTCCTGATCTCTGAAGCACTCAGCCCATGGAGCTGACTTTTTGCGGCTCGATTTTGTAAAGCACACGGACTTCGCCGGGCTGCCGGAACGGATAGACGGGCTTGCCGAGATACTTTTGCGAGAGCTTGTTGATGTGGTCGTCGGCGCCGTTTTCCGTGATTTCAGCGACGCGCCCGCGAATCTCGAGGTAGCGATAGGGATTCGCGGGATCTTGCAATGAAATGGCCACACGGGGATCACGGCGAATGTTCAAATCTTTCACGCGGCCCTTGGCGGAATTGATGCGCACGTATTTGCCGTCGTAGTCCACCCACACGGGCGTGACTTGTGGGCTGCCGTCTTTCATCAGGGTGCCGAGATTTCCAAACGCCTGCTTTTCGAGCAAATCCAAGTATTTTTCGGGAATCACTTGGGACATTCTTTCCTCCTCACCACAAGTAGAAAATTTATGAGAAACGGATCTCGGGAATGCGGCCGCGAATTTGCAACGGTGCTCCCGTCAGGCGTTGTACTTCCTCGGCGGTCCAGCCCGGAGCGACTTCGCGAAGGGAAAGGCCCTCCGGCGTGACATCCACGACCGCAAGGTCAGTAACCACCGTGTCCACGCACGCCAACCCCGTCAGCGGATAGGTGCATTGCTTCACGATCTTGGGTGCGCCGTCCTTCGTGACGTGTTCCATGCAGACGATCAGTTTCTTGGCGCCGGCGGAGATGTCCATGGCACCGCCGATGCCGCCGGAGCCCTTCGCGCCGGGAATTTTCCAATTGGCGAGGTCGCCCTTTTCGGAGACCTGGAAGCCGCCGAGGACGGCAACGTCCAAATGCCCGCCGCGAGTCATGAGATGCGCGTCGGCCTGGTGAAAAAACGATGCGCCGGGAATCAAAGTGACGGGAACTTTCATCGCGTCCACCAGATCGTAGTCTTCTTCACCGGGTTTGGCTCGCCGGCCCATGCCCAGGATTCCATTTTCGCTGTGGAAGTAAACAGTGATGCCCTTCGGAAGATAGTTGGCGATGAGATTGGGAATGCCCCAGCCGAGATTGACGTAAGCGCCGTCAGGCAACTCGAGTGCGGCACGTTGGGCGATCTGCTCGCGGGTCAGGCGCGGTTTGACCGGCACGGTCTTTTCCTGAATTTCGTTACCCGGCATAGTGAAGTCCTTTCGCCTGCACGATGCGGTGCACAAAGATGGCCGGGGTCATCACATCTTCCGGCGGGATCGCCCCCACGGGGACGATTTCATCTACTTCCACGATGGTGGTGTCCGCTGCCATGGCCATGATGGGATTGAAATTCCGGGCCGCGAGCCGGTACGTCAGATTGCCAAGTTCGTCGGAGCGCTGCGCCTTGATGAACGCATAGTCAGCATGAATGGGCATCTCCAGGATGCAGCGGCGCCCGTCGAGGACGCGCTCTTCCTTCCCTTCGGCAACTTCGGTGCCTACGCCCACAGGGCTATAAAAGCCCTGCAATCCGGCGGCGGCGGCGCGCATGCGCTCGCAAAGAATTCCCTGGGGCACGAGTTCGAGCGTCACTTCTTTGGCGGCAAAGCGTTCCTGAAAATAGCTGGAGTGGGGCCCCGGAAACGAAGCGATAACGTGCTTGATCTGGTTGTTCTTGAACATCAAGCCGAGTTCGCCTTCGCGCGTGCCGCAATTGTTGCTGATCGCGGTGAGGTTTTTCACGCCTTTGCGGCCCAGGGCCTGGATCAGGTTGTTGGGAAAGCCCGCGCCGCCGAAGCCGCCGAACATGATGCGCGCGCCGTCGGGAATGTCCGAAACGACTTCATCGAGGCTCGCGTACACCTTCTTTTTCATTGCTCTCCTGAGTCAATGCTCATGCGCCCGCAGCGATTCGTATTTCTCTGTTCCTGCGGATTCTCGTCGCCACGCCGCTCTCTTCGAGCCACCGGCCGGTGTGCGTGCCAAGCAAGTCCCGCTCGAGCAAGGCGCGCAGGTCCGCTGCGTCGTCGACGTCCATTTCGAGGCGAGGGTTGCGGCGAATGAAAATCTTCGCGCCAGCATTTTGCGCCTCAGCGAGATGTTTTGCAAAACTGCCCGGGCCAAAATGGGAAGGGAAGAGCGTGGGCGGAGTGCGCAACATGGCGTTCGTTCCCGTGCCGTCGCGCGAGGGCACAATCACCAAACCAGGCGCGGAACAATCGATGGCCAGAAGCTCTTCGGCATCCGCGGATTGTACGAGAGGCAAGTCCAGCGGCAAACGCAGAAGGGCACGCACACCGCGCCGTTCACAGATTCGGGAAGCGTAATCCACGGAATCACTTTCAGAAACTTGCCGTTCTTCGCGCAGGATTTCCCAGCCGTTTTCTTCCGCAGCGTCCATGACCGGCGGATAGTTGGTGACGACGAATATCTTCTCGGCAAGACGAACGCCGCGCAGGGCGCGAACCACGTCCTCGACCATGGCGTGCGCCAAACCGAAGCGCTCTTCCGGAGAAAGCACGTCAAGCATGCGTTTCTTGGCGTGATTCAGATCCTTCACCGGCAGGAGGATGGCGCGCATAGGAGCGATCAATATGCGCCTTCGGCGTACGGGGCATGGCTTTCGCCGCGGGCCACCCGCAGTTGCAGCAGGGATGACCGAGGATCGTCTTCTGGTTTCTCGAAGCGGCGGCGGATTTTGTAAGTGGTAGAGCGCTCCGCGGGAATGCGGCCGACGCTGCGAATCTTCGAGCGAAACTCTTCCGGCGCAACGTACTCGCCGAAAGCCGCTCCGGCCGCTTTGGAAATGCTCTCTTCCATCAGCGTGCCGCCAAAGTCGTTGGCGCCGGCCTGGAGGCAAGCCAGCGAGGTTTCAAATCCCAGCTTCACCCAGGAGACTTGCACGTTGCGGATGGCTCCGTGAAGCAGCACGCGTGAGAGCGCGTGAACGCGCAAGTGCTCCTCGCGGCGCGCTCCGGGGCGGGCGCCACCGTGACGATAAAGCCGCGTGTTCTCATGGATGAAGCCAAGGGGCACGAATTCCGTGAAGCCGCCGGTGCCCTTCTGGATCGAACGCAACAAGAGCAGGTGTCGAACCCAGTCGGCTGGCTCTTCGACGTGGCCGTACATCATCGTTGAGGTCGTGGGGATGCCGAGAGCGTGTGCCGTGCTAATGATTTCGACCCAGCGTGCAACAGGCAACTTGTTGGGGCTCAATTGCTGCCGGATGCGGTCATCGAGAATTTCGGCGGCGGTGCCGGGGATGCTGCCCAAGCCTTCGTCTTTCATCATTTGCAAGTATTCGCGCAGGGGCATGCCCGTTTTCTGAACGCCGTAGTCTATCTCCATCGGCGAAAACGCGTGAACGTGCAGGTCGGGAAGGGCGCGTTTGATGATGCGCAAGAGATCACGATAGAAAAAACCGTCAAGGTCGCGGGGCAGGCCGCCTTGAATGCAAACTTCCGTGGCGCCGGAATCCCAGGCTTCGCGCGCGCGGCGAACGACTTCTTCAAAAGAGTGAAAGTAGGCGTCATCGGCGTTGGGCCCGCGGCCAAATCCACAAAAGCTGCAGCCCACAAAGCAGACATTGGTGAAATTGATGTTGCGATTGACGACGTAGGTGATGGCGTCGCCCACGGTCCCGCGGCGCAGATGATCCGCGACAGCCACGAGGGCCTGAAGAGCAGGGCCTTCGGCAAGGGCCAGCTGAAGACCTTGCTCGAAAGACAGCTCCGCCCCGCGGAATACTGCGTCCAGGGGATCGCGCACAGCAGCTGGAGAGGCGGAGAGTGCGTTCTCCAGAGCCTGTGAGTGGGGTGCTGCGTCTTGTAGGGAAGTGGTCACGACCCGTCCCAATCCTGTGAAGAGTGACTATCCTATCAGAGCCGGCGCGGCAATCGAAATCCCCTCCGTCCCGAGCCATGTTACTAAACCGATTATCGGAAGGCGCGGGCAAATCATCCCGAAAAGGCCACGGGGAGCATGTATGATAAACGCCTGCCAGGAGGCAATGATGAGGCTTAGCAAAGGGTTGGGACGCGCATTATGGATCGCCGGGATACTGGGGTTGATTTCCGCGGCCCCGGCGCGGCCGGCAGATGAGGTACGCACAGAGAGCGGAATCGTAGAGGGAACAACAGCATCGACGGGCGTTCGCGTCTTCCGGGGGATTCCGTTTGGCGCGCCGCCGGTGGGGGTGTTGCGTTGGAAGGCGCCGCAGCCTGTGAAGAGCTGGAGCGGGGTACTCAAGACCACTGAATTTGGTCCGCGATGCATGCAGGCGTCCGTTTTTTCCGACATGATTTTCCGTGACCGCGCGGAAAAGCCGATGAGCGAGGATTGCCTGTACCTGAATATCTGGACGCCGGCGAAGTCCGCGAAGGAACATCTGGCCGTCTTTGTCTGGATCTATGGCGGAGGATTTCAGGCCGGCTCTGCATCCGAGCCGCGGCAGGATGGCGAGTTCCTTGCGAAAAAGGGAATCGTGGTAGTGAATCTGAATTATCGGCTGGGCATATTTGGTTTTTTCTCGCACCCGGGACTGAGCAAGGAATCGAAAATCAATGCTTCCGGGAACTATGGGCTGATGGATCAGATCGCCGCGTTGCAGTGGGTGAAGAGAAACATCGCGGCGTTCGGAGGCGATCCCGATAAGGTGACGATCGGGGGCGAGTCGGCCGGGTCGCTTTCCGTCAGCGCGCTGATGGCATCACCACTGGCCAAAGGACTATTTCGCGGAGCCATCGGAGAGAGCGGAGCCTTCTTTGGAAATCCACCGGCGGGACGGCCGATGGCGCTGCTTGCGGACACCGAGAAAGTCGGAGTGAAGTTCGCGGAATCCGTGGGAGGGAAAGACCTGGCTGGATTGCGCGCCATGACCGCCGAGAATCTTCTTGCCGAGTCGCGCAAAGACCCGACTATGCAATTCTGGCCAAACGTGGATGGCCACGTGCTTCCGGAAGATGTAGCTGCCTTTTTCAAGGAAGGCAAGCAGAGCCATGTGCCGCTGCTGGCGGGATGGAACGCGCAGGAAGCGAGTTTTGGAGTTGTGTTTGCGAAAGAAAAGCCGACGCCGCAATCGTTCTCGGAACAGCTCAAGACGCGGTTCCCGGAGCGAGCCGCAGACCTCTCGAACCTCTACCCCGCCAGCAGCAACGAGGAGGCGCGAAAGTCGGCAATCGACTTGGCCAGCGATTTGTTCATCGTGTACACGACATGGGATTGGCTGGAGCAGCAGAATAAAACCGGCAAGGCGGCGGTCTATGGATACGTGTTCGACCGGACGCCGCCTGTTTCGCCGGACATGAAGATTAACGGCGTTTCTCCCAAGGAACTGGGGGCGCGGCATGCCTGTGAAATTGAATACGTATTCGCGCAACTGAAGTCGCAGCCAAATCCCTGGGAAGCGACGGATTGGAAAATCTCGGACACGATGGGTTCGTATTGGGTCAACTTCACTAAGACCGGAGACCCGAACGGTCCTGGTCTGCCGAAATGGGCGCCGTATGACGGCCTGGAAGGCCGTCCGATGATGCGCTTCGCGGAGACGATTCAAGAGGCACCGCAGGAGCACCGCGCGCGCTACGAGTATTGGAACGCCGGACCGGAAGCCAAACACTAAGCGTTCCGATGGGCGTTTCGGAACTGGCGGGCAGATTGGTCTCGCCCGCGCGGCCTCGGCTAACAGCATTCGTGTATCGATGAGACGCAGCACACTCCTGATTCTTGCCGGCCTTACGGTGTTTGCTCTGGCCCTGGCTGCTGCCGCTTCCGTGCTGCACGACGGACTGAGCGCCAAGGCCAATCCCAGCGCCCTGGAGACGGTTTTGGCACGCAACGCGCGCCGCTTAGCGATTCCTGCAAGCGCGAAGAAGGAACAAAACCCCGTGCTGGATTCGCCGGAGATCCAGCGGGAGGCTCGGCTGCATTTTGCGGATCATTGCGCATCTTGCCACGCAAACGATGGCAGCGGCGACACGCTGTATGGCAATGGCCTCTATCCGAAGCCTCCGGATCTGCGCTTGCCGCCGACGCAAAGTTTGACCGATGGCGAGCTTTTCTGGATCATTGAAAATGGCGTGCGTTTCACCGGGATGCCGGCGTTCTCTACCAACGGGAGTCATGCGGGGTCGTCAAATCATGGCGGAGCCCTGGATAGCTGGAAACTGGTGCACTTCATCCGTCATTTGCCGCGATTGACAGAAGCGGAGCGCCTCGAGATGGAACGCAATAACCCGAAAAGCCTTGAGGACCGCCAGGAAGAGCAGAACGAGAACGAGTTTCTGAACGGCGCAGCCCCGACGGAGAAGAGCCGCGCAACGCCGGCAGAGAAAAACGAATCCAAGAAGAAGAGGCCGGAATAACGGCTCGGTTCAGGCTCAAAAGTTCAATGGAGAGGCTGATGAAAATTCGTTGGCTGGCATTGGCGGCTTTGTGCGGGCTCGTGGGTGGTGCGGCTCTCGCTCACGGGAACAAAGTCCACGTGCGGGGAACGATCGAAAAAATCGGCGCTGATTCTGTTCACATCAAAACGCCAGACGGCAAGTCCGTGGAAGTGAAACTAACGGCTTCGACCGTCTACCTTCTGCACGTGGTAGACAAGTCGCCGAAGCCATCGGGCGCGAGTGCTGACAAGCCCGCGAAGATGAGCGACCTCGCGGCCGGAGACGTGGTGGTCATTCACGCAACTCCCAAAGGAGACGCGTTGGAAGCGGACGAAGTGAAGTTTGCGGTCCCAGTCGCGAACAGCCCCACTAGTGCGGCGCCTAAATCCTGAAGTCTCCTACTCGACCAGATGGCAGGAGTGCGTCTTCAGGACTGCCCACACCTGCATTCCCTGCGCGAGCGCGAGTGCGCGGACCGCTCCAGGCGTGACGTGAACGACGAAGGTAACGCCGCAATCGACGTGCGCAGCGAACATCGTGCCGCGCTGCTCAAGAGAGTTGATGCGTCCCGCCAGCACGTTCCGTGCGCTCAAAGCACGGGGTTGTTCCGTGGCCAGCAGGATATCTCCGGCGCGAATGGCGATTTGGACGTGGTCGCCTGGCGCGGCGTGGGCCAAAGGGACTTCGATTTCGCAGGCCGTTTCGCCGAGGCGAACGCGCATCACGCCGTCGGGTTCGCGCAAGCCGAGCACGACGCCGGCAAGCAGGTTCTCAAAGCCCGCGCTCTGCGCCAGCCGGCGCCGGCGAGGCGCATCAAGCACCTCTGCAGGGAGACCGCGGCTTACCACGCGGCCATTGTCGATGGCGATGACCCGCTCGCCGAGCGCGTCCACTTCTTCGCGGCTGTGTGTCACGTAGAGGATGGGAATGCGGTTAGCCACATTCCAAGCGCACAAATCACCGACGATCGAGTTTTTCAACTCCATATCGAGGCCGGTTAATGGTTCATCAAGCAGCAGGACGCGAGGGTTGGTAACCAGAGACCGCGCCAGCGCGATTCGTTGTTTCTCGCCGCCGGAAATCTGATCCGGCTTGCGATTCCTTAGTTTTTCAACGCCGAAGGTCTCCAGAATCTTCTCGGCGTGCTTCCGGCGTTCGAACCTCGGCAAACCGTTCAGTCCATACTCGACATTTTGCTCGACGGTCAGATGCGGAAAGAGCGCCAGCGACTGAAAGACATAGGCGATGCGCCGTTCCTGCGGGGTGAGACAGATGCCGCTTGCCGAATCAAATAAAATTTCTTCGGCCACGGCAATGCGTCCTTCGTCCGGCAACGTCAGGCCCGCGATGCAGTCGAGCAGCGTCGATTTTCCCGCACCGGATGGACCGAACAGGATGGTAATGCCGGGAGGGGCTTCGATCGAAACATCTAAGACGAACAAGGACCCGTGCGGGCCGCGGCGCTCTTTGTGGAGGCGCGCGGCGAGGACCGGAAGACTTACTTCACGGTCCACGGCGACCACGCACGGCGGTTGGTGGCGTAGACCACGGAAAGCACGCCAAAGGAGATCAGCAACAGAAGAAGCGCCATGCGGTTGGCGGCGCCATATTCGAGCGACTGCACGCGGTCATAAATATCGATGGAAACAGTGCGTGTCACGCCAGCGAGATTTCCTCCGACCATGAGCACGACGCCGAATTCGCCAAGCGTGTGCGCGAAGCTCAGAACCACGCCGGTGATCATGCCGGGCAAAGATAACGGCAAAATGACGCGGCGAAACGTACGCCACTTTCCCGCGCCCAGAATGGCGGACGCGTCCAGCAATTTTCGGTCGATCCCTTCAAACGAAGCAATTAACGGTTGCACTGCGAAGGGAAAACTGTATACGACCGAGGCAAAGACCAGTCCGGTGAATGTAAAAGCCAGCCCGTGCCCGAACATAGCGATCCACAATTTCCCGAGCGGTCCGCGCGGGCCCATAGCCACTAATGCGTAGAATCCCAGGACCGTCGGTGGGAGCACCAGCGGGAGCGCAACGATCGATTCCAGCAGGAATTTGCCGCGCCACGTCGAGTAGGCGAGCCAGTAGGCAACTGGAATGGCAATCACCAGCAGTATGGCGGCAACGCAGAGCGCCAGGCGGAAAGAAAGAAGAAGGGAATCAAGATTCATGGGACGGCGGCTCGCGAAGACGATTGTGGAACGGAAAATCCAAACTTCTCCAGGATGCGCCGGCCGGATTCGCTTTTCATAAATTCCAGGAAGCTTCTTGCCGCCTGCTGTTTCCTGGCACCCTTGAGGACGATAGCTGCCTGCTCGATAGGCGGATGCATCTCCGCGGGAATTTCCCATATCCGCCCTCCCTGCATTCCGGGCGAGAGTGCGAGGGAACGCGCGATGATGCCAGCCTGCGCATTTCCGGAATTCACGAACTGTGCGGCTTGCGAAATGTTTTCCCCATAGACCAGCTTAGATTTCACACGGCCGTAGATGCCCGCTTTCTGCAAAGCGGCGATGGCGGCGCGGCCATAGGGAGCGTGTTCTGGATTGGCTATGGCAATCTTCTGTACGGCTGCCTCCAACAGCGAATTCCAGCCGAGGTTCTTCAACTCAATCTTTGTTTCTGGAGGCATCCAAATGACGATCCGTCCGATGGCATATTGCTGGAGCGAGCCTGGTTCGGCAAGCCCCACCTCCTCCAGTTTCCTGGGGTAGGCGATGTCTGCTGAAAGGAAAACATCGAAAGGCGCACCGTTCTGGATTTGCGCAAAGAAATTGCCGCTGGAACCGTACGTAACGTTAGTTCTGGTCTTTGTTTGTTTCTCGAACTGCGGAATCATCTCGTTCAGGGCGAACTGTAAATCCGAAGCGGCAGCGATACGAAGTTCCTGTGCGCCACCACTTGCCGTCGAAATGGCAACAGCCGTAAGGACAAAAGCAGCGCAAAGCGAAGCGAACCGTTTCTGCAAAAGGATCATGGGAGGCTCGGAAGGTCAAACGCGCAGGATCATGACTTCCGTGGATTTGACCAGCGCGGCGGCGCGTTCACCCGGCTTCAAGCGCAATTCCTTGGCGGCGTCCGCGGTGATTATGGATGTGATGTGCTGTTCGCCGATGGCCAGCGTGACCTGCGCCAGCAAGCCGCTGAACTTCACTTCCAAGACTCGTCCGATCAGCTGATTCCGCCCGCTAATCTTCCGCAGGTTTCCGCGCCGCGTTTCCAGATCCCCGCGCATCAACTTTTTGGGAAACAACCGGTCGATTTCGCTTTCCGGCACGCGATGGTGCCCGCCAGGCGTTTTCACTGACTTAAGTTTTCCGTGGTAGATCCATTGCTTCAAGGTGGGGTAACTGATACCGAGAATGTTTGCCGCTTCGCGCGGCGCCAGCAGCTTCTGCACGTCGAACCTCCTGCAAATACATAGAATATAATTTCTAGAAACAATAATTCAATACGATTTTATATAGTTAGAGTTGTAGTCGGCGGGAAGGCTCGTCCCATAATGGCCGGGCGTCAGAGTCGTCGCATCACCACAATTGAGCTCGATTGCGCCAGCGTCTACAATACACGCAAGCCACTGGAAAGATGGTGCGGCGCACCGTCGGCGAGGGTCTCTTGGAGAAGGTGACGAACGAAGAGATACGAAAGGCCGTGGAACTTTTCTGGTCCACTTTTCTCACGAAGTCGGAAGACCAATTGAACTCCTTCTACGCCCAGGGAAGCATGGTTTTCCAGATTGCCATGGGCCGCCCTGAACCCGGCCGGCTGGGCGCGATGCGACGCGCCCGAGAGTATTTTAGCCCGGACACCAGGATGGAAATAAAACTCGGCCCCATCGACGTCGTATTGATCGGCGGCGACGCAGGTGTCGCCTGCTACACGTTTTCGTTTCAGGCTACGGGCCGCGACCTTGGCGGCGGCAAACGAGCCGAAGAGAAGCTCGACCTGATCCGTGCCACGCACGTCTTTCAGCGCGACGGTCAGGGCAAGCTGCGCATCCTTCACGAGCATTTCTCTGTTCCCGTCGCTTGACGAAGGTCTCGTTCTACTCACGCGCACATTTCTCTATTTCTTGCCCGTAACAGGGTTCTCCCTCTGCTCAGTTAGTTACGCAGGGGCTTGCCGGTTTTGAGTGTGTGGGCGATGCGCTCCTGGGTCTTCTTTTCGCCACAGAGGGAGACGAACGCTTCGCGCTCGAGATCGAGAACGTACTGCTCGCTGACCATCTGCGGCGCCGTCAGCGCTCCGCCAGCGAGGATGTTCGCCAGCTTGCGGCCGACATGCGCGTCGTATTCCGACGCATAGCCCCCACGCACCATCATGTGAATGGCCACCTTCGCCGCAGCGAGGAATTGTTCGCCCAGCACTTTGATTTGCGTGGTTTGTGCGCCTTCCTGCCAGGTGGCAGCCGCTGGCTTGTATCCACCGCGTACCAGAGCAAGAGCCGCTTCCTTGGCGTCGGCAACTAGGCGGTCGCGGTTCATGGTGACGCCGTCTTCGCGGCGCAGAAAACCGAAATCGCGGGATTCTTCCGCGCTCGTGCCGACCTTGGCCATGGCAATCGTCTCGAAAACCGGCTTCAGCGCGTGGAAAAGGTCCAGGTCCTCGTCGCTCGCGGCGTGCTCGTTGGCGCGAATCAGCATTTCCTTCGTGCCGCCACCGCCAGGAATCAAGCCAACGCCAGTTTCCACGAGACCGATGTACGCTTCGGCGGCTGCCTGAATCCTTGCGGAATGCAGTGGCACTTCACAGCCACCGCCGAGCGCCATTCCCTGCGGCGCGCTGACGACCGGCTTCAGCGCATATTTGATCGCCAGGTTCGTGTTCTGAAACTGCTTCACCATCATGTGCAGTTCGTCCCATTCCTGCTCTTGCGCGGCAACGAGCACCAGCATGATGTTGGCGCCGACGGAAAAGTTCGTCGCCTGATTCGCTATGACCATGGCGTCAAAATCCGATTCCAGACGCTTCAACCCTTTTTGCATCATGGCGATCAGGTCGGCGCCGATGGCGTTCATCTTGGCGTGGAATTCACAGCAGACGATGCCGTCGCCGAGATCGATCAAGCTCGCGCCGGAGTTGCGCTCGACTTCGCATCCCGCGTCTTTCTGTGATTTCAGGATGATGATGCCCTTGGGCTCTTCAACTTTCTTCGCGCTTCCGCTCGTAAGATCAAAGACTGTGACCCCGCCTTCCTCCGACTCGTAAAACCCCTTGCGGCCACTGGCCACAACTCTTTCGATGATGGGAGGAAGCGCACGCCCTTCTTTCTGGATCTGCGCAGCGAATGCCTTCACGCCGACCGCATCCATCATCTCAAACGGGCCTAGTTCCCAGGCGAAGCCCCAGCGCATGGCGCGGTCAATGTCTGCGACGTTGTCGGAGATCTCCGGAACACGCCGCGCCGCGTAAAGGCACATTTCGGAAAGCCCGCCCCACATGAACTGCTGTGCCTTGTCGGCTTTCTGACCGTCGAACACCGGCGCAACCAAAGCGCGCAGCCGCTCGCGCGTGTCTTCGATGGCCTTGCCCATTTCGAGAGAGGCAAAGCGCGCTTTCTGACGCGGGCGATATTCCATCGTGTTGACGTCCAGCGTGAGAATCTCTTTTTCGCCTTCACCTCGCACTTTCTTGTAGAAGCCCTGGCCCGTCTTGTCGCCGAGCCAGCCGCGCTTGGCCATTTCTTCGACGAACGCGGGCACTTTGTACATTTCGCGCGACTCATCGTTCGGTGCGGTCTCATAAATATTTTTCACGACGTGGGCGAGCACATCGAGACCAACGAGGTCGGCGGTGCGAAATGTAGCGGACTTAGGCCAGCCCACGGCCGGACCGGTACATGCGTCCACCTCCTCAATGCTCATCCCCAGAGTGCACATGAGTCGCAAGGCGTTCAGCATGGAATAGGTGCCAATGCGGTTGGCAATGAAATTCGGCGTGTCTTTCGCGATGACCACGCCCTTGCCAAGCCGGCGGTCGCAGAAATCGCTGATCGTTTCGAGCACGTCCGGCACGGTCTTCGGTCCCGGAATCACTTCCACGAGCTTCATGTAGCGCGGCGGATTGAAGAAGTGTGTCCCCGCCCAATGCTGCTGGAACTCGTCGCTCATGCCTTCCGCAATCAAATGCACGGGAAGGCCCGAAGTGTTGGTTGTGACAATCGCGCCCGGCTTGCGATATTGAGCCAGGCGCGTCAGGAGTTTGCGCTTGATTTCGAGATTCTCCGCGACGACTTCGATGATCCAGTCGGCTTCGGCACAACGCGCCAAATCGTCTTCGAAATTGGCGAGGGTAATCTTGTCAGCAAGCGCCGCGGTGAAGAATGCCGCCGGCTTCGACTTCTTCGCTGCTTCCCATCCGGCGCGAACGATCTTGTTGCGCTCGGCAATGGGAGCATCCGGTGGCAAGTTCGGGGGTACGATGTCCAATAGAACGCAGGGCAGACCCGTATTCGCGAGATGCGCGGCAATGCGCGACCCCATGGTTCCTGCGCCCAGCACCACTGCCTTCTCGATGCGAGTTTTCATAGCTAGCCTTTTTGTGCGGTATTTTTGGACGTAAAGACAGGTTACAAAACCGCCAAGCCGGGGTCAAACGGCCGTACGGAAATGAACGACCGCGATAAAATAGAGCAATGGCCGAAGAAGAAAAGCTTTCCGGACCCTTGGGATGGCTCCGGGCAGCGAAAGACAAACTGCACGCGTTCGCCAGTCGCGAACAGCCCGAGCGCACCGAACGCCCGCGAGTTGGATTGGCGTTGGCCGGTGGATTCGCGCGCGGCATCGCGCACATCGGCGTTCTGCGTGTCCTGCGCGAAGCGGGCATTCCCATCGATTGCGTTGCGGGAACGAGTGTCGGCGCCCTGATCGGCACGGCTTTTTGCGCGGGGGCCTCCCTCGAGGAAATGGAAAAGATCGGCGCGATCACCACTTTCGCGGACTTTGGCCGCTGGACTCCCTCTTGGCTTGGCCTAGCCACAAACCAACGCATGGAAAAATTCCTGGCGCGCTTCACTCCGATCAAGACCTTTGAAGAATTGGAAATCCCCATGGCCATCGCAGCCACGGACATCATTGCCGGAGTTTCGGTTTTCTACTCGCACGGCGCGATTGTCCCGCCCCTGCGGGCCTCCTGCGCTTATCCCGGCTTGTTCATTCCGATCCAGCACGAAGGGCGTACCCTGGTCGATGGGTTCCTGACCGCGCCCGTGCCCGTGGAAGGGGCGCTTTACCTGGGCGCTGAAATCGTCATCGCCGTCTATTTGGAGTCGGGAAACGTCGAGGAGCCCCGCACGTTCACCGATATTCTCAGCCGTTCGTTCAATATCATCCAGCGGCATTCCGATCTGGCATGGCGCACGCAGGCGGACATCATCATCGAACCGGATGTGAAGCCCTTTGTGTGGGACGATTTCAGCAAGACGCCCGACATGATTGCCGCAGGCGAAGCTGCAGCACTTACGGCGCTCCCGCAGATTCGCGCCGCACTGCGCGGAGAGAAGCGCGACAACACTGGAGCAATCTCTCCTGCCAGCCTTGGATAAAGCCTAGGCCTTGGTGACGCTCACGATCACCGGCTCTCCCTCACCCTTGCCGCGTTGCGTGAGCCAAGCCGACAAGCCTTCCGCGAAGCGCCCCGGCGTAAGTCGAAAACTAGCTTCCACTTTTCCGTCGGCCACCGGAAGCGTGTCGTCAAAGTCCGCGGAATTTGTAAAATTGCGCATGCAGAATTGATCGAGCCATTCGAGCGGGCAAGCCCGTGACTCTCCGCGGATGATCACATTCACATTGAATTTTTGTGCGTACATAAAAGCAAGAGGCCGGACATCAGTCCGGCCCCTCCATTGTAAAAGGAACTTTCTGGAACCGCGAGCGCGTTAGCTTAAGAAGCGCGCGGCCGCTTGACGGAATGCGCCAGCCCGACGGCTTCGAGCATCCAGATGAAATACCAGCCGATGTCGGTCTGATACCAGCGCAGCCCGAGGCGCGCGGAACCGGCATGCGTGTGATGGTTCTTATGCCAGTTCTCGCCCCAGGCCGTCAGTTGGAATGGGCCCAACCACCACACGTTGACGCTGGAATCACCTACGCCCTCTTTGGCTTCGCCAAGATGCGTCAGGCTGTTCACCAAGCACTGCAAGTGCAATGAGTAAACCAGTCGCAGCGCGCCCAGCCAGAAAAATCCCATCCAGCCGAAACCAAGAAGCAGCCCGCAGAAAATGGAAAGAACGATCACCGGGGTTTCCGCCCAGCCCCAAATCTTGTAAATCCCGCCAGTCAGTTCGGGAGCCCACTTCATTTTGTCAGCAGGCTCGGTCTGGTAGAGCCAGCGCAGATGCGCCCACCAGAAGCCGCCTTGCTTGGGGCTCGAGATGTCCTCGGGCAAATCCGTGACCGCGTGATGCAGGCGATGATAGGCGACCCAGCTTGCCGGATGCCCCGAGCCGTTGAAAACCGCCCAGAAAATCAGGAACTGCTCGACGACCGGATTGGTCTTGAGAGTCTTGTGGGCCAGCAGGCGGTGATAGCAGACGGTGGTGCCAAGCCCGCCAAATGCTGTGAAGAGAATAGTCAGGCCCAGAACTTTTAGACTGGGCAAAGGGAAGAGAATCAGACCAACCACAGTTAAGACGTGAATGATGACGAGATAGGCGAAGACGCCTTCCTTGCCATGAACCGGTTTCCACCACGGGCGGTCCCACGGTTGTGCTTGCGATGCTTGTTGCGTGACGCTGATTTCCATGTACTCTCCGGCGATCTGCTTAATTGAGGACGATTGTGCCCGGTGTGCTGAACGAAAAAAGGCCGACATAACGATACCATTCTTCCGCGGTGAACGGTGCAGAAAGTGTGGCAATGAGCCAAAAAAGTGAATACACATTTGTGTTTCATAACCCAGGAAATGTGACCGCAAAACACAGAGCTTCTCCCGTGCAACGAATTGCAGGTCCCCTGCACTATCCCGTAGGCTTGACTGGCTGGAGGTTGAGTCTTATCCAGTCCGCGGACTGTTCAGCGCCAGACATGCTTACCGGAGGTCTCCATGCGCGCACCTGCGCGGAACTTTGTGCATAAAGCCATCTCTGCGGCTACGATCCTTCTTGCCAATACGATCCTCCTCTCTTGCAACCCGCCGAACTACCCCACAAAGCCGATTGAGTTGAAGTACTACGCGAACGGGCCGTATACAGTCACCGTGGCACCGGGCTCGCAGTGCTGCGACTCCGCCGGAAACAAGTTTGATCTATACTATCCGAGCTCGCTGACGCCCCCGCCCGGCGGCTTCCCGATTCTGACCTGGGGTAATGGCACGAATTCACTTTCGACCAATTGCGCCTATTTCCTGAAGCACATGGCTTCATGGGGATTTGTGATTATCGCCACGCAGGACCTGAACACAGGTGTGGGACAAACCATCCTGGACGCCGCAAACTTCATGATCACCCAGAACTCCCTTCCTGGCGGCACTTTCCAGAACAGATTGAACATCAACCAGATCGGTGCCTTCGGTCATTCGCAGGGGGCGACTGGCGCAATCAACGCCATGATCAAATCTGGCGGGACGATCAAAACGGTGATACCCATTGAGCTGCCCGCGCAGATCTTTTGCAGCACACCCCAGAATTGCGCGAACACCGCGCTTATCTCGCAAGGTTCGATTTTCCTGATCGATGGCTCGCTGGACATTCCCATCTCGCCGTCAACTCAGTTACCGGGGACCACTGGGCTGCAGTCGATCGCTGCCTATTACGGTGCCGTTCCCATGGGTATCAGTAAGGTGAAAGGCACTCTGATTGGTCCCTCCCATGCGGATATCCAAGGTTCTCCCACATGTGCCGGGGTCCCGGTTGGCTGTGTGCTGGGCGTTTACGGCTATCTTGGATACCCGACCGCCTGGATGATGTTCCAGCTGCAAAATGACAGCTATGCGCACGGGGCGTTTGTAAAAGTGACGGGCGAGATTTTCCAGGAAACGAAAAACTGGCAATATGTTGCCAGCACTGTTCCCTAGCCTCATTGCGCTTTAGGTCGTCGAGTCTTTCGTTTGGACGATGTCCAGCCTCCATAGGATTTGCCGCAACATGCCAAGCAGTAGTTGTGCATCCGCACCTGTGAGGCTCATCCGCCGAACCAGCCGGCGGGTTTTCTCTTCTGCTAGTGCGGCAGAACGCCGCCCCGTTTTGCTCTTGGAATCCGTTTTCAAGAAACCGCTCGCCCTCAATGCTTCGAGTAATTCAAGCGTGAGGCGTTCCAAATCACCGGCCACGGCGCGAGCGACCTCTTTGCCATGCGGCATGATTCTGCCGCTTCTTGCCAACTCGTAAAGACACACTGCCACGGCTTGTCCCAGGTTCATCGAACGATGCGCTTCATGAGTCGGGATGTGCAACAGCCAATGGCAGTGGCTTAGGTCCTCGTTGGTAAGGCCGCGCTTTTCGGAGCCAAAGAGCAGTGCCACACGGCTCGAGGCGAGGCGCCGACGAATCAGTGCTGCTCCTTCCGCAAGTTTGTGCACGCGCACTTCAGGATTGCGCTGGCTCAGTGCGCTTGTGCCAACCACGAGCGCGCAATCCGCGACGGCCTCCGCCACCGACTTGTACTCTTCCGCTTTGGCCAGTAACGGTGCGGCGCCTACCGCGGAACGCGCCTCGCGAAACGCCAATTCGAACGGATTCACAACGCGGAGACGCTCGAATCCGAAGTTGCTCATTGCCCGAGCCGCCGCGCCGATGTTCAGCGGGTTCCGCGTATTCACCAGCACGACGCGCAGCCGTTCAAATAGATTCCCGCGAGGCATGGATCCAATCTACAACAGTACGGTTTGCGTTTGTTCTAAGCTGCGGGCGCTGCCCAGACGCCTGTGGTCAGATACTCATGGATGGATTTTGCCGCCCGGCGTCCGGCTCCCATCGCCAGGATCACTGTCGCGCTTCCGGTGACGATGTCGCCGCCCGCGAACACGCCTCTTCGCGACGTCCGCTGCGTCGAGGTATCTGCCTGAATGTAGCCGCGCTTGTCCGTGGCCAGACCGGCCGTCGTGCTTTGCACGATCGGATTGGCGCTCGTCCCCACGGCAATCACAGCAACGGAAACCGGCAGCTCAAACTCCGAGCCGGAAATGGGCACAGGCCGCCGCCGTCCCGAAGCATCAGGTTCGCCCAATTCCATACGCACGCACCGCGCGGCGGTGAGCCAGCCCTTGCCATCGGAGAGAAACTCCACTGGATTCGTGAGCATGTGAAACTCGATGCCTTCTTGCTGCGCGTGATGAACTTCTTCGATGCGCGCTGGCATCTCCGCTTCACTTCGCCGGTACACGACGTATGCCTTGCGCGCCCCCAGCCGCAGGGCGGAGCGGATGGCATCCAGCGCCGTATTGCCTCCGCCAATGACCGCGACGTCTTTTCCATGCAAATCCACCATCGGCTCGTCATAGCGCGGAAACTGGTAGGCCTTCATCAGGTTGATGCGCGTCAAGAATTCGTTCGCCGAATATACGCCGTTCCAGTGCTCCCCGGGAATCCCCATGAACTGCGGCGAACCTGCGCCCGTTCCGATGAACACCGCGTCGTATCCCTCTTCGCCCATCAGTTCGTCGATGGTCACCGTGCGGCCGACCACGACGTCCGTTTCGAATTCGACGCCCATGTCCCGCAGACAATCCAGTTGCTCACGGATGATCTGCTTGGGCAGGCGGAACTCCGGAATGCCGTACACCAGCACGCCGCCGAGCTCATGCAATGCCTCAAACACGCGGACTTTGTGCCCTCTCTGTGCCAGGTCGCCGGCCACGGTCAGGCCGGACGGGCCGCTTCCCACCACCGCGACTTTCTTCCCCGTCGGCGGAACTTGGGGCAGATGGCGAATTCCGATGCGCTGTTCGTAGTCGGCAACAAACCGCTCCAGGTATCCGATCCCTAGCGGCTTTACTTTCTTTCCCAGCGTGCAACCTGCCTCGCAGTGATCTTCCTGAGGACACACCCGCCCGGTAATCGCGGGCAGCACGTTGTCTTCCCGAATTTTCGCGGCAGCCGCCGCGAAATCACCGGCCACGATCAGTTGCACAAACTCCTTGACCTTTACGCCTACCGGGCACTGCTGCATACACGTGGCTTTGGCGCACTCCAGGCAACGCAGCGCTTCTTGGCGGGCCAGTTCCGGCGAAAAGCCTAAATTCACTTCCGTGAAATTCGTGCTGCGCTGCGCGGCATCCTGTTCCGGCATCAACTGGCGCGGCACTTTGATGCGCTCTTTCATCGAGAGGGGGTTCGGGGAGACCGTGGCAGGTGGTTTCATCGACCGCCTCCGGACAATACGCCGCAAGGCTCCTCGCTCTTTGCGCGGCGCCCATCAGCCTCAATCTCGAGTTCACGGACGAACTCATCCATTGAACGCTTCTCCGCCTCGCGGTACATCGCGTTGCGTTGCACCAGAACATCGAAGTTCACGTGGTGCGCATCAAACTCAGGGCCGTCCACGCAAGCAAACTGGCACTTGCTGTCGATCAGCACCCGGCAGCCGCCGCACATCCCCGTTCCGTCGATCATGATGGGATTTAGGCTGACCATCGTGCGAATCTGCGCCGGACGCGTCAATTCCGCAACGGCTTTCATCATCACTACTGGGCCCACGGCAAGAACCAAGTCAATGGGTGTGCCGCGCTCCAGCAGTTCGCGAAGCCAATCCGTCACGAAGCCTTTCTGGCCATAGCTCCCATCGTCCGTGGTCACGATTAGCGTGTCGCTGACCGCGCGCATCTCCTGTTCCAGAATCACTAGCTCTTTGGTCCGGGCGCCGACAATGGAAATCACTTGGTTGCCGGCGCGTTTCAATGCGGCCGCTGTGGGGTAGGCCATAGCCGTACCCACGCCTCCGCCCACCACCACAACGGTTCCAAAATTGGTGATTTCGGATGGTTTTCCTAGGGGGCCAACCACGTCAGCTAGCGAATCGCCAGCCTTCAAGGAATGCATCAGGTGAGTGGTCTTACCTACCGCCTGAACCACGATGTTGACCGTTCCAGCCTGTGGATCGGAACTTTCTATTGTCAGAGGGATGCGTTCGCCCTGTTCGTGGATCCGCACGATCACGAACTGGCCAGGCTGCTGCTTGCGGGCAATCCGCGGAGCTTCAATAACGAAGCGCTTGATACCAGGGGCGAGGAATTGGGCCTGACGAATTCGGAACACAAGCGCTCCGCAACTTGCTCACCCATTTTGATGCCCGGGCGGACGGAAGGCCGTGATATTCGTCACGCAGCGGTGTGACGTAGAAATCGTGTACTTTTCCGCACCGGGTTGCGCAGAAGGCAAGCCGTAACATAGACTGTGGCGGGTAGTAGGTTGCAGTAGATTGCGCGCCAGCCAATCCGGCCGGAATGTCCGGCCTTTGCTAGGCCTTTTGGCATGGCCAAATCCATTCGCTCCAGGATTCCGGCGTTGCCGGAGTCTTTATCCCGAGCTTGACCGGCACGCTGTCAGCCGGAGAGTCGCAGAATTGTAGTTTCGCGGCAGCTGGATAGGCGGACACGGAGAGCAGAGTGGCAACACCCCTGGAAACTTGGGTCGAGGAATCAGCTCGGCTAACGAAGCCGGATCAGGTGGTCTTCTGCGACGGGTCAGAATCCGAATACCAGCGCATGATCGAAAAGCTGTTGTCCGACGGCGACACCCTCACGCTGAGCGAGAAGACTTTTCCCAATTGCCATCTGCATCGTAGTTCCGTGAACGACGTCGCCCGCACCGAGCACCTCACCTTTATCTGCACCCCAGAAAAAGACGACGCAGGGCCGACCAATAACTGGATGGACCCCAGTGCCGCAAAACACAAGCTAAGCACCCTCTTCAATGGCGCGATGCGCGGCCGGACGATGTATGTCGTTCCGTACATCATGGGACCGGTGCATTCCCCTATCAGCAAAGTCGGCGTGGAAATCACCGACAGCCCGTACGTTGTCGCCAGCATGCGCATCATGACGCGCATGGGCGACGTGGCTTTACAGAAGCTGGGCTCCTCCGCCGAATTCGTGCCCGGATTGCATTCGCTTGGCGACCTGGATCCTACGAGCCGTTACATCGTCCATTTCCCGGAAGAGAAGCTGATCTGGAGTGTCGGCTCCGGCTACGGCGGAAACGCGCTGCTGGGGAAGAAATGTTTCGCGCTGCGCATCGCAAGCGCGATGGCGCGCGAACAGGGTTGGATGGCCGAGCACATGCTTATCCTGGGGCTCGAAGCGCCTGGTGGCAAGGTGACATACATGGCTGCGGCCTTTCCAAGCGCTTGCGGCAAAACCAATCTGGCCATGATGGTCTCCGCTCTTGAGAGCCAGGGCTACCGCGTCTGGACCGTAGGCGATGACATCTCCTGGATGAAGATCGCCGACGACGGCTATTTGCACGCCATCAACCCTGAAGCTGGATTCTTTGGTGTCGCGCCCGGCACGGGGATGCTGACCAACCCCAACGTCATGGGCGCGCTGCACAAGAACACGCTTTTTACCAACGTGGCCATGACGCCCGACCGCGAGCCGTGGTGGGAGGGAATCGGCAGCCCGCCGCCCGCGGGCCTCATCAACTGGAAAAATGAACGCTGGGATTCCTCCAAGGGCCCGGCGGCGCATCCCAACGCGCGCTACACCGTCCCGGCGCGCCAATCCCCGAGCGTTTCACCGAAATGGGAAGCCCCGGAAGGCGTGCCGATCTCCGCATTCATTTTTGGGGGAAGGCGCGCGCGCGTGGCCCCACTCGTCTATGAATCGTTCGATTGGCAGCATGGCGTTTTTGTCGGCGCATCCATGGCTTCGGAAACCACCGCGGCTGCCACCGGCGATGTAGGAATCACACGCCGCGATCCCATGGCCATGCTGCCGTTCTGCGGCTACAACATGGCGAACTACTTCCAGCATTGGCTAGAGATGGGCAAGAAAATCCCCAAGCCACCGAAAGTCTTCCACGTGAACTGGTTCCGCAAGGGCGCCGACGGAAAATTTCTCTGGCCCGGTTATGGCGAAAACGTGCGCATCCTGAAATGGATTCTCGATCGCGTGGAAGGCAACGGCACTGCCGACGAGACGCCCATCGGCTACGTGCCCACAAAGAACAGCTTGACGCTCGATGGTGTCAGCATCTCTAACGCCGCGCTGAATGAACTGCTCCGCGTGAACCCGAGCGATTGGGACGGGGAAATGGACGATTCGCGGCAGTTCCTGTCCAAGTTTGGCACGCGCCTGCCGCGCGAAATCCGCGAAGAGCACGAAAAGCTCGCGCGCCGCTTCCAGCGTACCGTCTCTGCCTAGCAATTTCGACTAACTTCAATGTGGGCGGCTGGCGGGATTCGCTGCCGCACCGAATGGCGGAGCATTGTCGCTGTCGATGTCCGATTCCCGGGCCTCGGCATAGAAATCCGTGCGGTTTTCGAGCAGCCGCACGCACCGGTTCCACCGCAGAATCGAGTCATCGTTTCCCGCAGGCCGGATTTTTTCTGCTTCTGCAAAGCAGTGCATGGCATCCTCCACCAGGGGCAGCAAGGAAGGCGGCGCGGCCCCTGCAAGAAGCTGTGCCTTGGCCCGCCGCTCGTGGAGCAATCCGCTGTAGTACAGCCGCTCGTAAGGGTCGCGCAAGCCTTGAAACAGGGACAACACCTCGATGTCGCGGTCGCTGGAAATCCCCAGGAATTGGTCCAACATCGCCAGGCCCAGCATGCGGCGCGCTAGCTCGTTCTCGGGCTCCGCCGCCAGCACGTCGCGGCAGATCGATTCCGCCTCTTCCGGTTCGTTTAAGTAGCGATAGAGCTCGACCTTGGCCATGGCCTCAGGAATGCCCCTTTTGGAGATGGATTTGAGTTGGTGCTTCACGGTTCCTCCTTGCGAACAGAGGGAACGGGGAGGGTCTCTGATGGGGGTGTAGCCTATTCCAAAATCCGGATTCGTCAAGGAAGAAGTATCCGCATGGGTCTGGCTTTGCCCGACTCCTGTGGACTAGGCAAAGATGTAGTGCACGGTGAAGTAGTGCACGGTGAAGATGTGGCGGAAGTTCCTGCCTGCGTGAAGAAAGGAAGACAACTAGAGAATCGACTCGATTTCCACGTCAATGGCGACGTGCGTGGCTGAAAAACCGTTTATGGAATATTTCTGGCCGCCGGCTTCGCTGAACTGGAAAAAGCGACTGATGTGGTAGTCCTCGTCGTAGCCTGAAAACAGCCGTTCGGTCTCGGCAGGAGAAAGGCCGAAAGCCGAAAGGACGACGGGCTTACCGAAGGCGTCAGCGTGCCGCAAGTAGAGGCGGACGAGTTCGCGCAGGGGCATGAGTGGAGCGCGGCGAGTGGCTTCGGCGCCGATGAGGTTCTCCAGCGGTTGAGTGTACTGCGCGCCCTGGTGGAAAGGAAGCGCGCGCAGATCGTGAGCGCGTAGCGGCGACGTGCCTGCCGCAGGCAGGCTTCGCGTCGCCATCTTTCTTCTTTTGCGATGTTTGTCGCCAACGATGCGATTCGGTAAGATGCTTGGCGGGATTTTGCGCACAGGAGGAACGAGCATGAGCATCGCAGTAGGACAAGCGGCGCCGGACTTCACGCTGCTGAATCAGGACAAAAAGGAAGTGAAGCTTTCGGACTATGCCGGGAAAAAGAACGTCGTGCTGGTGTGGTATCCGCTGGACTGGAGCCCCACATGCACCAATGAGCATGCGTGCTTCGTGAACGACATGAAGTCGTTCGAGACGCTGGACGCAGAGGTGCTCGGCGTGAGCGTAGACAGTGTGTGGTCGCACAAAGCGTATGCCGAAAAGATGGGCATCAAGTATTCGCTGCTGGCGGATTTTCATCCGCGTGGCGCGATGAGCGAAAAGTACGGCGTCTATCTCGCGGACAAGGGAATCACCGGCCGCGCCATCGCCATCGTGAACAAAGCGGGAAGAGTCGCCTGGTTCAAGAACTACGATATTCCCGTCGTTCCGGATCTCAAGGAAGTCGCCTCCGCGCTTTCGCAAGTGAAAGCCGCAAGCGCGTAAGGGAAAGAAGTAACGAAGAAGGACGCAAAGAGGTTGGGACGCACGCAAAGAATGAGAAGGGCCTCGAGCGCATCGAGGCTTTTCTTTTTACACGTCCCCCCAATTTTCTGGACGGCCGCTCAGCCGGCGGTGTCAGTGATCCTTTTCCGCGTCGTAGACAACTTTTCCGCCGACCAGCGTCTTGAGCACGCGAATCGACAGAATCTCCAGCGGCGCGATTTTTGTGATGTCCTGGGAAAGGACCGTCAGGTCGGCCAGCTTTCCATTTTCAATGGAGCCTTTGTTGACCTCTTCAAACTCCGCGTAGGCTCCTTCCACGGTGTAACCGCGTAGCGCTTCCTCGAGCGTGAGCTTTTGCTCGGGATACCAGCCCCCGGGAGGATTGCGTTGCGGATCCTGGCGGGTAATTGCGGCGTAGATTCCGTAAAACGGGTTGAGCGTTTCGCCGGGAAAGTCGGAACTCAAAGGCAAGTGCGCGCCGGAATCTTTCACCGCCCGCCACGCGTACGCGCCGCGCACCCGTTGCGGCCCGAGACGCTTTTCCGCCCAGGGCATGTCGGACGTGGCATGCGTGGGCTGCATCGAAGCGATCACGCCGAGTTTCGAGAAACGAGGAATATCTTCGGTCGCTAAAACCTGCGCGTGTTCGATGCGCAGCCGCGGGTCGCGGGCAGCTGGCACTTCTTTTTCCGCCTGGGCGTATGCATCCAGGACGCTGCGATTCGCGGCATCGCCGATGGCGTGGGTGCAAACCTGGAAACCGCTTTGCAGCGCGCGGCGCGTCAAGCTGTAGACGTCGGCTTCGGGCGTGGTCATCACTCCCTTGGTCTGCGGAGCGTCCGTGTACGGCTCGAGAAGCGCGGCGCCACGCGAGCCCAGCGCACCATCGGCAAACAGCTTGAACGAGCGAATCGTGAGCTGATGCCGCGGATCGATTTCCGGCCCGCGCTTGAGCCATTCCTCGACAAGCGCTGGATCGGCGCCATCCAGCATGGCGTACACGCGCAGCGGCAGACGGCCTTCGAGAACCAATTCGCGGAGCGCCTGCACCATTCGCGGCGTGACCTTCGCTTCATGCACCGACGTAAGCCCATTGCGCAAGCACTCGCGCGCCGCAAGCTGAATGGCGCGTTTGGCTTGTTCAAGCGTCATCGGCGGGATCTTCTTCGCGACCAAGTCTTGCGCGTGGTTGAGCAAAATGCCCGTCGGCTCTCCCGTCTTCTCGTCGTGAAGGATCTTCCCGTTCTCGGGGTCCAGGGTGTCTTTCGTGATGCCCGCCGCTTCGAGCGCGCGCTGGTTGGCCCAGGCAGCAAAGGTGTGCAAGCCCACGAGGAAAACGGGATTGCGCGGCGAAGCCTGGCTTAACGCTTTGTTGGAAGGATAGTTCGAGGCCCATTTGCCTTCGTCCCAGCCCCATCCGACGATCCATTCGCCGGGCGCGGTTTTGGCGGCCCGCTCCCGGACGCGAGCGACCATTTCCTGTTCCGTGGCGAGATCCTTCAGGTTGAGGCGGACCAGGCTCTCGCCCAGATTGATGAGATGGCCGTGCGCATCGATGATTCCCGGCAGCACCGTCGCGCCGTGAAGATCGAGGGAGCGACTTGCCTTGGGATAGCGCCGCCTGGCTTCCTCCGAAGTTCCGACCCAGGTGATGCGGTCGCCCTCAATCGCGATGGCCTCCGCCGAAGGTTGTTTGTTGTTCATCGTGACCACATGCGCGTTGAGGATCAGCAGATCGGCACTCGACGATTGTGCGGGAAGAGACGCAGTGAAGCCGAGCAAGGCCGGAAAGAGCAGGCCAAGCCCGCGAGCGGTCGCGTTCCAATTTGAAAGTGGGTTCTTCATGGCATCAGGTCCTAACCTGAGCTGAGGTTACCCCTCCCTCCGTTTTTTGCAAGTGATGGAAAGCACAGCCAGGAGCTGGCCCGCTAGTGCTCCGGGAACACCAGCCGGCACCAGGATTCTTTACTTCCGGCGATCCTTGACCGGACAATCAGCCCATATGGTCCCAACCGTGGCTCCTGCCAGTCGCCCCTCGCTTTCGATCGTCTCCGCTGCCGTCGCTCTTCTTTTCGTGTCCCTCGTGATCCTGTTCTTGAGCGTAGCGTACTTGAAATCGCTTTTTAACCATGCTGGCAGCGTCCGCCAGGTGCTGGTCTATGCTCAGTCTCCAACCACAGCGCTTTTGGATCTCTTGACGATTCCGCAGATTGTTCTCAGTTTGCTGGGCATTGGTACTTCCATCGGGCTCTTACGTCTCCGGGAGCGCGCCAGGAGCCTTGCAATTTTCCTCTCGGTATTCCCCATTGGCGGCCTGATTTTCACTCTTTTCATCTTTGCCGCCGAAACCCATTCAAACGGCGCGGAGAGTCTGAATGCCGGATACGGATTCCTGCTTTACGCAGGCTTGCTCATCCTTGTGCTTCCTTTTTGCATCTGGTGGTTTGTTTTGTTTACCCGCGAAAAAGTACGCGCCCAATTCCACTAACCAAAGCAGGCTCCTTCGCCAGGCGCGCCCGCCGATGCAATCAGTAGTTCTTTGCCAGATAATCTCGCAGTCGCTCCATCCTGAATCTTGCGTCCCCCGCCTCGATTTGCAAAAGCAGCCGAGCAGCCGTTAATTGGTTGCTGAAATCGAGAGCCGCCGGCGTATCCGGATTCACTACAAGCGCGAGGTTCTTTTCGATCTGGCCGCTCTCTTCCTGCACCGCCTTGAGCCTGCCTTCCTGCACCAACACTCCATCCACCAACTGTTGCCGCAGCACTTCGATACCCCGCACGACATCGCCCTCCTGCACTTTCTTCCATTCTTCGTGCGCTTCTGCTGCGCGATCCAGATGTCTGTTGATGGCGCGGCTGCCAAAATTGTAGTTGACCGTCACCTGGCCATACGGCTGCGGACTATACGCTACAGGATTGACCTGCTGATGCATGCCTACGGAGAGCGCCACATCCCAATTGTTCTGCCGGCTTAACTTATCCTGCGCTCTCTGCTCGCTCGTCTCGCTGCTCTCTTTTTCTGTCACGAGTTCCTTCAATGGCTTGCCACTCAACTCAGGAACATAGATCGCGCTCAGCTTTAACTGTGTGTCGGCCCGGTCGGCGTCCAGTTTGATCCTCGTTGTCTGCAGCGCAAACAGCATCAGCCGCGTCGCGTTTTGTGCCTCTACCGTCTTCTGCGCTCTCTCCATCAATCCGTCCAGCGAAGTATAGGCGCGGTCAATCAGCGCCAGCCGGTTCCGTAGAGCCTCTCTCTCCAAGCTCGGCAGCGCATACTGGATGGACTGCTGCGCTTCCGTCGTGGCCTTATAGAGCTCGCAATCTTTCCGTGCAGCCTCCATCGTCAAACCGGACTTTCTCACGTTCGAGAGCCCCAGCGTCGCACCGCCCACCACTTGCGTGGGCAAGCCAGTCTCGGATTGCGCCAAGCCGGCTAGAGCAGTGGGTGTGCGCAGCAAATCTCGTTCTGCCTGCGCTTGCTCCATCACGTAGGCACAGTAGGCTTTCTGATCGCTGGAGCTCTGCGCAAGCGCCTGCGTTGGAACAAGCAGCGTCGCGGCCATCACAAACTTCCAGGGGCTTATGTTCATTCTCATCATCCTCAGAACAATAAAGGCCTGCGGCCCAGAAACACGGTCCTCGATTTCGCGGATCCGTGAGCGTCCAATTCCATTTGGATCAGGAATCCGCGAATCTGCGTCTTGAACATCGGATGAATGGCTTCCTGTTCGCCTGCGAATTTTTGTTTCACCTTGCCGACTTCGCGGCACACAATCATGTTTAAGTAGCAATCGTAAATCGCGCTTCCAACCACCGCGCTGGCCCGGTTGTCATACGGAACGAATGCGAAGTACACCGCCTGCGCTCCGGTGGCATTCAGATAGTAGGGACTCTGCTTGGCTGTAGTGATGGCTTGCCTTAACCGTTCGATCTGTCGCGCTTCTTCCTGGAGCTGCTTTTCGGAGACGCTGATGGCGATATCCAGTTGCGCCGTCTCGGAGCGCAGCTCGGCTTGCTTTTCAAGCACATCCAGCGAATTGGTGCCTATGTTCGTCTTGTCCAGCACGCTGTCCGTCAGCAGCACTTCGGCAATCTTGCTGTCGGTATATGAGCTTCGTGCCTGATTCAACGCCGAGAGTTGCGTCGTCGCGTCTGTCTTTGTGATCAGCCCGGCCGCCAGATCCCTGTTGATGTTCGCTTCCAATTCCCTGAGCTGCTCCAGCACGGCTTTGGTCTTCAGGTTGTCGCTCTTTTTCTCTTCATCGAGTTTTGCCAGTTCCGGTCCTGTAGCCTTGTTGTGCGATTGTTCCCGCGCAATCGCTTCCTGCAGCCGAGGTTCCAGCGCCAACAGCGCGGCGCGATGCTTCTTCATCTCGTCCAAGCCGCTTTGTAGTTTTTGCGTATCCACTTTCAGATCTTCGATGGTTTGCTGGCTGGTCACGAGCTGCTCGCGAAAAGCCAGGCTTTTTTCATCCGTAGCGGAGAGAATGATCGGTGCGGCCCAAGAGCTGTTCAGCGCGTAAAAGCCCATCACGAACGCGTACGCCAGAATTCCGGCCAGCACCAAATACAACATGGCGATGGCAAAAACGCGGTACAACGTCAGCACAAGTTTGTAGTGCAGCGAGCGCAAGGTCGCAGACTGCCGCACGGGAGTATTCTTCCCGGCGCCAGCCTCGGGATTAGCTGCGTCTGTCGCCAACGGCCACCTCGTTTGCCTGCTTCGTCCGCGTGCCCCAGTCCGCTGAGTCCATCGTCAACAGCGCCAGCGGCGTTAGCAACAAACTGCTCGCCATCGACCACGCCACATACGCTCCGAACGCCAACGGATGCGCCACCGCCTCCCTCGCGCTGTATTTCTTAATGAACCAGGTCAGCACCGCCCCAATTCCCAGCGCCCCCAGCAATGGCGCCGGCCCCGCCCACGCCAACGGATCCTGAGTCAGCGCCGTCACGGCCACCAGAAACCCCACCAGCGCTCCCAGCGGCGTCAACACCAGCGTCCATACCGCATTCGGGTGCAGTTTCCACACGTGTTGTGGCAATGTCCTCAGCGTAAAGAAAAAGTCCCTCACAATGCTGCGCCGCCACCGCAATTGCTGCTTAAACAGCACGGACACGGTGTTTGGCACTGTGGTCCAGCACAGGGCATCATTGTTGATATACGTTCCGTAGCCCCGCAGCAGCGTCTGATGGGTGAGGAACCTGTCCTCACCCTGATTCACCGCTACGCCGAACCAGTGCCGCGCACGAATGGCCGGCTCAAGCTCCAGCAGCAGTTCGCGCCGGATCGCAAACAGGCACCCGCTGATGCAACACACGCTGCGTGTCCAATTCTCCGGAATCTTGTAAAGCTGAAACGCCGAGTAGTAAATCACCGCCTGAATCGCGGTAATCACGCTGTCGTTCGGGTTCCTCACTCCCACTCTGCCGCCCACCGACCCGATGTGCGCCTCGCTGAAGCACGCAGTTAGTTCCCGAATCGCGTCAGGATCAAAAATGCAGTCGGAATCGATCGAAATAATGATCTCCGCAGTCGATTGCTCCAGCGCGTTGCATACCGTTCGCGCTTTTCCGCTGTTGACCGCGTTCCGCCCTGTTCTAATACGGATGTTCGTGAAGTCGCGCTGGGCCTTTAGCATCCATTCGTAGCTGTCGTCGACGGAGCAGTCGTCCTGCGCAATCACTTCAAATTTGTCGGTCGGATAGTTGCTCTTGCTGATGCTCTCGATGGTCTCGTAGACCGTCTTCCCCTCGTTAAAGCACGGCATCAGCACGCTGACGGCAGGTTCGTAGGAATAATCCTTCTGGACTTTTGCGCTCGGGAAAGAAATCTTCAGGATGATCCCCATGACGTACTTGACCACGGAGACCAGCAAACACAGAACCATGATCAACCACAGCAGTGTCAGAGCCATTGCCGCCGCGACCCCACAGGACGCTCATCTCGCTGGCACTATGCACCCTTGCGAAGACATACGCCCTCAGACACTAGGCTTACACTCGCCCCTCTCTCCGTGTCCACCTCAGTTTGTTAACTGCGTACCGCTCAATCAACGTCCGTAAGTCAGACGCTTGCAAGCGGTGGCTTGTTTCGTCTACTCAGAAAGAAAAAAGAACCTGGGCTGACTTGAACGGGTCAGCCCAGGTTCTTCAGGTTGAATTCTGAAGTGGGTCGATCGCTAGAACGTGAAACGGACGCCCAGTTCACCCCACAGCGAGTGCGGGATGATGGTGCTGGACGGGTTGATGAATCCTTGCGGATGGCCGAAGTGCGTCGGATCGGCAATGCTGGCGGCGCCACCGACGCCAAAGTTGTTGCCGTAGTTGGCGCGATTCGTCAGATTGAAGGCCTGCGCCATGAGTTGCAGGTTCATGCGCTCGCCGAACTTGATGTTCTTCGCCAGGCGCATATCGAGCTCGTAGAACGGGTCGCCGCGCAGTGGATCGTACTTCGCAATCGTGCATCCTTGCGTGACACCGTTTAACCCATAGAAGCAGTTCTGCGCTCCCGTGTTGTTACCTGCAAACGCGAGCCAGTTTGTCGGATTGTTCGTCGGAACTACGACTGCAATGCCCGTGCCACCACCGGTGTTGAGCGTGTTGGAAGAGTTGGTCAGGTTGTAAGGACGAGCCGAACCGAACTGCATGATCGGCGAGAGCTGGAAGCCCTTCCCCAGGTCAACCATTCCGCTCACAGTCACGTGGTGCCGTTCATCGTTGAAGTCCGGGCCCCATTCGTAAGGTGCAAACGGATTGGTCGCGAGCCTCGGATAGTTGCGGTAAGTACCACCGCCTCCGTCATAGGAGTAAGCCCACGCCAGCGTGTAGCTCGCGTTGAGGGAGAAGCGATGGGTCATGCGCTGCCGGAAGCTGAAGTTCGCGCCGTCGTAGTGTGAACGGTTGATCGACGCGTCGTTGCGAACGCTGCCCAGCAGCGGCTGTCCCGCAGCCGTAAACGCTGCATCGAGCGGACGCGCGCAGCAGACTCCGCCTACTGGAACTTTCTGGTCAATGTTAATGGTCTTGTTCTCATGTAGGCCCAGCACGTGGGTGTACTCCACCTCGATCGCTGTGTTTGGATTCAGCGCCCAGCTATAGCCGCCATTGAATTCTTCGCTCATGGGGTTGCGATAGTTGGGGTCCATCAAACGGCCGATGCTGCCCGGATTGAGCTGTGAGGAGGGAGCAGCAATCGTCGGCATAGGGTCGACGCCATAGCGCCACTTGCCGAGGGGAATAGCCGTTCCTGGTACGATGTCTTTGACGGGGTCTGTGACGTCGAATAAGGTCTGAAAAACGGTGGCGTTGGCTTGCTGCTCCATAAACAACGGAATATTTTGGAACACATTCCCGAAGTACAGGCCAGCGCCGGCACGCAGGATGTGCTTGCCCCTGCCCGTCAAATCGTAGGCGAGTCCAACGCGCGGGCTGAAGTCCTTGTTGTCGTCCTGCGCAACCTTCCCGATGTAGGGATTCGCAATGGGGCTGTTGATCGCCACCAGTTCCTGGTAGGTGCGGCTGTTCTTGATATCCGAGCCGCCAATTAAGTTGAAGTCTTTGTCCCAACGCAGTCCAAGGTTGAGGGTCAGACGGTTCGTGACTTTCCAATCGTCTTGGAAATAGAGACCCAGTTGCTTGGTGGCAACAAGGAAGTACGGGTTGCCGTTGGCGATGGACATTTCCGTAACTAAGCCTGGAGTGGCAAACCCTTGTGGATACGTTGAAGGATTGGCCACGACCACGCTGGGGTTGGCTCCAAAGCGAATTAGAAGCGTGGGATTGAACTCAAAAAACCCGCCCTCGACGGGATTATAAATGTAGTCCACGCCGGTCTTGAAGGTGTGGCGGCCAACGGTTTTCGAGAGGTCGTCCTTGAATTGCCATTTCTTCTGGAATGACTGCTGCGGAACGTTGGTATTGGTACCAAACGAAGCGTTTGGAAATATGACGTTAGGAGCACGCAGGGTGCTGTCAATGAGGTTGTTCCAATACTGATAGCCAAACGTAAATTGGTTGACCGTGGTATTCGACAACAGAGAGTTCCAAGTCAGATTGCTCACGATCATGTGATTTTTCGTGAAGTTGCCTTCCGTCAGGTCCATGGTGGCGTCCGACTGGTCATTCAGGCTGTTGTTGACCTGGGAGGTGTAGCTCAGATACATGCTATTTTTGCTGTTGATAACCCAGTCTGCGCGGCCGTTGTAACGCCATTCAAAAAACGGACGTGCGATCGTAGCCGAGGGCTGATCCGCAAACCCGTGCGCCTTCGCGATGGTAAGTTCATTGAAAGACGTCGGGTCCACTGTCTGCGCCTGATGTTCACGTTCGCGTTCCAGGGCAAAGAAGCCGAAGAGCTTGTCCTTCATAAATGGCCCTCCCACCGATCCTCCGAACTGCTGGCGCGTGTAGGACGGGTGAGACGTAGACGTGGTGCCGTCGCCATTGGGATCCTTTTCGTCGGTGTTTAAATTCGTGTCGCGGAAATAGCCGAGCACCGAACCGTGAAAGAGGTTCGTGCCGGACTTGGTAATCATGTTGATGGCGGCGCCTTGCGAACGGCCATTGACCGCTGAGAAGCGTTGTGTGCTGATTTGGAATTCCTGTACGGCTTCCAGGGGCATCTGCATCACCGGCCCGCCCACGGTATTGTCTTTATTGTCGATCCCGTTGATCGTCACGTTCACATCGCGTCCGCCGTTCCCATTGACGGAGAGAATGGCGTAGCGGTTTTTGGTGGGGTCGTAAGAATCGGCGGCTTTCACTCCCGGAGCCAGGTAGGCGAGGTTCGCCACATCACGCCCCACCATGGGCAGTTGCTCCACTTCTAGGGGTGTGATGTTTTGACTCACGTCCGTCTTGGCTTGATCGACCAGCGGGGCTGCACCGGTAACCTCGATGACTTCGCTCATGACGCCCGGTTTCAACTCCGCATTCACTGTGGCTGTTTGACCAACCAGGATTTCGAGCGTTTGGACAAAAGTAGCAAAGCCCGTCTTGGTGATGGTCACGGTGTAGTTGCCGACGGGCAACAATTCGAAGCTGTAGTCACCCGTATCCGATGAAGTCACCGTTCGGGCCAGATCGGTGGCCTTGTTTTTGGCCACCACTTGGGCACCAGGTACAACTCCACCTGACGTATCTGTGACCTTCCCTTGAATTGTTCCGCTGGCAGTGGCCTGGCCAAAAGCGTTTCCGCTTCCCAGGCTTAACACGGTCATTCCTAGCAAAAGCAGATATGCAAGTCTTTTCATTGTGTCCTTCTCTCCCTGAGCTTCCTCGGGGTTGCTTACAGGACTATTCGAACCCGTACTTACTTACGCCTCGTTTTTGCTCCCCCACCCGTTCTCTTCGGAAGCCGCACACGAGCCACCCTCTCAGCCGGTACTTCAAAGCTCCCGCCAAGATCCACTCAAAAGGGCCGTATCTGGGTATTCTGAAGTATCCCGGAGGTATCGACCCAGCATCCCGCACTCAACTGTCTGAAGTCGAGTCCTAAAGGACGGGTTATCGTTTTAAATACTCCTCACGGTCAACTTAAATCTGTGTCTGAAATCACCTAGGCCTGTATCCGAAGTCACGCGGCAAGAACCATCAAGCCCGCCCGCCGAAGTGCTTACTCCGTATTGCAGACGCCGTTCTTCGATACCGAGCGTGACGAGACCCCGGCGAGTGGACCTCAAGCAGGAGCTGCGTCGACCGTCTGGGCCCGACAGCGTTTATCAGGCAGTTTTGGAATCCGAAGCTTTCGCATTGTTCTCCAGGTCGCGGGAACTACTTAGCAGAGGCGGTAAGGCCTGGAAGTTGGAAGAAACGCCAGAGCAATCCTCCTGAAATCCATCCCCACACAAGTCCTACCCAGATGAACGCGAGCGGTAGAAACGCTAAAAAGCCACCTGGGAGAAGCAGCACGCACGCAAGCAAGGTGATAAAAACGCCCGCTACCATCGAATCGCGGATGGCACTTTTTCGGGTGGCCGGCGCGCGGCGCGTGAGCGGAAAGCAAAGCAGGATGCACGCCAGAGCCGTCGCCAGTTGAGGGGCAGCAAGGATATACCCGCCGCCGAGCATCAGGATCGGGACGCAATAGAGAATCAACTACAAGACCCAAAGGTCCAAGATCAATTCGGAGCGCTTGCATCCCAGCCCCCAGATGTAGAGATGTTGTTCCGGAGACCAGTGCGCGGCCAGCTCACCGCCTAGAATTCCGAAATAGGCAGTGGCGGATACGATGCAGCCGCGGGCAAATTCGATTCTGCTGCTCAGCGTTCCCGGATAGTAGCCGGGGCCATATGGTTTTCGTCCAAAAGTGAAATCCTGATACCCGGAAGCAAGCGTCAGGTGTTCAAACAAACGCCACCAGGCTATGGAAACGGCGATTTCGAGAAGAATACCAAAGACGATTAGCTGAGCCCGTCGTGCTGGCCGCGGTGATTCACTGCCTTCCCCCTTGCCGCGCTCGAGCAGCGAACGCAGAATCAACAAAGCCGGGAGAACCATGATGGCCTGCACTAAAGGTCCCAGGTATGGAAAGACCAGCCAACCCATGTATTGATACTGCTGAACGGTAGGGAACCACTGCAGGAAGGCC
>CAZGFL010000005.1:0-69375 GCA_964524985.1 uncultured Acidobacteriaceae bacterium | reverse complement strand
GGCAGCAACAGCACTAAGACTACCAATATCCCGGTTTTGCAGTCCAACGGAACCCTTGCGAATATCATTAACGAACCCAACGCGAATTTCACCAACGATTATCCTTATTTTCAGGAAACTTCCATCAATCCTGCGACGGGGGCCGCTGCGAATGCTTACCGCCATTACACCTATCATGACTATGCGGTGTTCGTTCAGGACGACTGGAAGGTCTCCAGCAAGCTGACGCTCAACTTGGGCCTGCGCTGGGAGCGCTTCGGTGCCCCCAGTGAGGATCACGGCGTCTTGGCCCAATTCACGAATCTTGGCAGCCAGATCGGTTGCAGCCTGCTGAGTGCCGCATGCATAGCCCAGGCCAGGACTGCGCCGGTTGGCCGCATGTGGAATACGCAGAACCACGACTTCGGGCCGCGCTTCGGCTTTGCCTGGGACCCGATGGGCAAGGGCAAGATGGCCGTCCGCGGCAGCTACGGCATCTACTACGACCGCATCTTCGACAACATTTGGTCCAACGGCGCTTGGAACCCGCCTTTCTACGCCTTGATCGATTTTGCGGGTTGTTCTGGTGATGCTATCTTCTACCAGAACCCCGCTTCCATTGGCCCAGCCTATAGCCCGGGGCAGCCCCTCGCGCGCACATCCGTCCGCACCATGGACGTCAACATGCACGACTCCTCCGGGCAGAACTTCTACCTCGGCGTCGAGCGCCAGTTCTTTGGCGGCCTGCTCCTACGCGCGAGCTATCAGGGCTCCCTGGGGCGCCACCTGGCGATGCTCGAAAACTACAACCGCGAGAACGGAATTGGATACAACGCCGCGTTGAGTCCGGTTCGGCCCAACACTGCTTACACCGGCTTCAATTATCGTTCCAACAGCGTTAGCTCCAATTACAACTCTCTGGTGCTGGAAGCCCAGAAGCACATGGGGCATGGTTTGGAGTTTCAGACCGGCTACACGTGGTCCAAGCTCCTTGACGTGAACTCCGAGTTGTTCGCCGGGTGTTCGACCATCGGCAGTTACACCGCGCCGTACTATTACATCTCCAATGCTAACCCAAGGCTTAACTATGGACTCGGCACGGAGAACCATAAGAACGCCTACAAATTCAACGTGACGTATGAGTTGCCCTTCCTCAAGAGTGAAAAGGGCATCCTGGGCCATGCTCTCGGCGGCTGGGCACTTGGTAGCTTCTTCCAGATGTACAGCGGCCACCCCATCGACGTGTACGATGGTATGTCTCGCAAGGCTGCAAGAAACGCCGCCGGAGCGCTAGTGCTGGACCAGAATGGAATCCCCTACAACATCGGCGGGGATTATAACCTCGACGGCGTGGCGAACGACCATCCTACCTTTATCGGCAGTAACATCAATTCCGTGTATAGCGGGGCCAATCCTGCCGACGGCATCTTCACCAGCAACAGCCGCATTGGATGCGGATTCATTGGCATGCCGGCTACCATCACCAACGTAACCGGGGGCGTCTGCGGACCAGGAAACCCGCTCTTCACCAATCCCGCGTACCCAACTGGGGCTACGCCATTCCTGCGCTTTGGCGGTTTGGGCCGCGACGTTTTCCATGGACCCAGATTCGTGAACGCGGATTTGGGCGTTCACAAGACCTTCCGGACCTCGGAAACCACCAATTTGCGCTTCAGCGCGGAAGCCCAGAACCTGTTCAACCACCCCAACTTCGATTGCGTCCAGGCGAACCTGAACAGCGGCACGTTTGGCAAGGCGCAATGCCTTGTCGGCACTGCGTCCCGCATCATGGCGCTTAGCCTGCGCTTCGCGTTCTAACAGCCCGCGCCCGGCGGTTCCGGGCAGAGTTCCGAGAAGGGCCGGGAGTAATCCCGGCCCTTCTTGTTTTTGGGCTAACGCCAGCTCATCAAACCGCGTCGTAACTTGCTCCAATTGGGGTGACGCTGTCTAAACGGTGGCTAACTGAGGGTCGTGCGGACTCTTAGCGGAGGCTATCTTCCGTTCGAGTAGTACTTCACATCAACAGGTTCATACATCGTCGCGGTGGCGGCGTGCGCCTTCTCGTAAGCATCGATGTCCCCAGCATGCTGTAGCGACGTCCCAATGTCATCCAGCCCTTTCAGCAAGACTTCCTTGCGTGAGGGCGCAATTTCGAATCGGAAGAGCAATCCGTAATTGTCGCGGATGGTCTGGTTCGGCAGATCGATCGAAAGTGTGTAGCCGGCTTCACTTTCCGTGCGTTGGAAAAGCTGGTCCACCTGCTCTTCGCTCAACGTGGCCGGAAGAATCCCGTTCTTGAAGCAGTTGTTGTAGAAAATGTCCGCATAGCTCGGCGCGATGATCACCCGGAAGCCGTAATCCTTTACGCCCCAGGGCGCGTGCTCGCGGCTCGACCCGCAGCCGAAATTCGCGCGCGCTAGAAGCACCGATGCGCCTTTGTAGCGCGGAAAGTTCAGCACAAATTCAGGATTTGGCTTCTCTCCGGGGAGATAGCGCCAGTCATAAAAAAGGATTCGCCCAAAGCCTTCGCGCGTCAGGGCCTTCAGGAATTGCTTCGGCACCATCTGGTCGGTGTCCACGTTAACCCGATCCAGCGGCATCACCATGCCGGTGTGTGTTGTAAATGGTTGCATTCGATTCAGTCTCCAACCACTTCAAAATTCTTGATGTCCTTTGAATCTGCCCACTGAGCCGAGCCTCTTCGAATCTGGTTGGGACGGTTTGTCGAAATCAGATCGTAAGCAATGCCTCTACAATCTTCGTGCTCGTTGCATTCGCTAACAGCGAGTACCTTTACGTTTGCAACTTCGCCGTCACTAAACTCAATGCGAAGCGACTTGTCTTGAAATTCCCGAGTCAAGTGCATTGCGTCGATTGTCAGTACCTGCCTACTCCACGCTCGCTACATCAAACTGCCGGATATCCACAAAATGTCCTGCAATCGCCGCGGCTGCCGCCATCACGGGGCTCACCAGGTGCGTGCGGCTGTCCTTGCCCTGCCGTCCCTCGAAATTGCGGTTCGACGTGCTGGCGCTGCGCTCGTGCGGCGGTAGCACATCCGCGTTCATGCCGATGCACATGCTGCACCCCGCGTCGCGCCATTCAAAGCCCGCCGCCGTGAAGATCTTGTCCAACCCTTCCTTCTCCGCCGCCGTCTTGATCCCTCGCGATCCGGGTACGATCAGCGCCTGCTTGATGTTCTTCGCCACGTGCTTCCCGGCAACCAGGTGTGCTGCGGCGCGCAAATCGTCCAGCCGCGAATTCGTGCAGGATCCGATGAACACGCGATCCACGGGAATATCCACAATCGGCGTCCCCGCTTTGAGCCCCATGTATTTCAAGGCGCATTCCGTGGCCTTCTGATCGTTGAGATCCTTGAAGTCGTGCGGATCGGGCACTCGCGCCGTCACGCTCGTCACCATTCCGGGGTTCGTGCCCCAGGTCACTTGCGGCGCAATCTGCTCGGCTTGCAACTCCACGGTCATGTCAAATTTGGCGCCATCGTCGCTGCGCAATTGCTTCCAGCGCTCCACCCCTTCCTGGAACGCTTTCCCGCGCGGTACAAACGGCCGTCCTTCGAGATACGCGAACGTCGTTTCGTCGGGAGCAACCATGCCCGCGCGCGCGCCGCCTTCGATAGTCATGTTGCAGACGGTCATGCGCCCGTCCATCGAGAGCGAGCGAATCGCTTCGCCGCCGTACTCCGCCACGTGCCCCGTACCGCCCCCGATGCCGATTTTTCCAATAATCGCCAGAATGATGTCTTTTGCCGTCACGCCTTTGGGCCGCTTGCCGTGGACCAGAATGTGCAGCGTCTTCGACCGCGACTGCACCAGGCACTGTGTCGCCAGCACGTGTTCCACTTCGCTTGTGCCGATGCCAAATGCCAGCGTTCCGAACGCGCCGTGCGTGGACGTATGGCTGTCGCCGCACACGAGCGTCTGTCCTGGCTGCGTGATGCCCAACTCCGGCCCGATGATGTGCACGATGCCCTGGTTGCGGCTGTTCATGTCGAACAGGCGCACACCGGTTTCGCGACAGTTCTTCTCCAGCGCGTCGAACTGCAGCTTTGCGTCGTTGTCGAGGATCGGCAGCGTGCGGTCCGTGGTGGGCACGGAGTGGTCCATCACCGCGAAAGTAAGGTCGGGGCGGCGCACCTTGCGGCCCTCTGCCTTCAAGCCGGCAAATGCCTGCGGGGAAGTGCCTTCATGGATGAGGTGCCGGTCAATATAAATGAGCGCAGGCTGGCCGGGCTCTTCGTGCACCACATGGGAATCCCAGATTTTCTGGTAAAGCGTCTTCGGTGTCATGGCTAGCCATTGATTTTAGCATTCTTGGGGAGGCTGGCAAATCGGCGCGCACTAACCCACGCTGCGAACCAGGACGACGGTACGTGTCTCGCTATCGAGGGCAACCTGACTGGAATGCTAGGATTTTAATTTAGCGACTGGCTGGCGTTCGAGCACCCAGCTCCGGATGGGTCGTAGTAGATGACGCCGCTTTGGTCCGTGCAGTACATGTTCTGCCCCGATGCTCCCGCCGCTTGCGGTGTGGCCGTCAGCGCGAAGCCTACCGAAGGTGTGTTACCGTCCCCCGTCCACACGAAGCTGTAGCCGTCTTTGAGGCCCTGAGCCAGCAGATCGTCCAGCAGGCACGCTTGTGTCGAAATAGCCGTGCACGGATTGGCGCCGCCCAGATTCGTCAGTTGTACCGGATAGCCCACATCCGGGTAGGTCGCGGAATAGGTCACCGCTGCCGTATGGATAACGCGCAATGCCGCCACTGCGTTGGCCTCATTGGCGCGCATCCGCGAACGCATGAAACTGGGAATGGCAATCGCCGCAATGATCAGGATGACAGCCACAACCAGCAGAAGCTCAATCAGTGAAAAGCCCTTCTGCTTCCCCATAGACTCTCCTCAAGACTGGAAAAACACCCACTACCGCGTCCTGCGGAGACGCTTACTTACCGTGTGCCCCACACCCCTTTGCGAGGCATCTCTATTTTATTCAGGAATGAATAGAAAGCCAGAAGAAATAGGGTGCTTTTCGTACCTGTCGTACGGTTCGTCCCCGCATGCACCGTTCAGGCACACTTAACCTTGCCAAGGGAAGTCAGCTATACAACTCCTGCTTCTCGCGCGCTCTACCTTTCGGACTTGCGCCGTTCGCACAGAGTCACGATTTTTGTAGGATCGATAGCCTCGTTGTCGATCTGCATCTCCACTACTTTGCCGTCTTTGTCGATCAGGTAGTTGATGCGCCGCGCCGCTTTGTATTTGGGGTTGTACAGCCCGTACTGCTTGGTGACGTCTCCGCCCCAGTCGCTTAATAGAGGAAAGGTCACGCCGATTTTCTCCGCCCAAGCTGCGTTACTGAAGGGGCTATCCATACTCACACCCAAGACTTGGGTGTCCGCAGCTTCCAGCTTCGCGAGGTTCTGCTGGAAGTTCTGCATTTGCTTCGTTCAACCACCGGTAAACGCGAAAATGTAAAACGCCAGCGCGACGTTCTTCTTGCCGCGGAAGTCGTGCAGCGACACCTGGTTCATCTTGGTGTCCCGCAGGGTGAAGTCCGGCGCCATGTCTCCGACCTTGACCGTCGGTTCCGGCATGGCATCTTTCTTTTCCTGCCCCCAGAGCCCGCTGGCAGATGGCCGGGCGCCGAGAGCGAGCATGCCGAGCAGCAGAATAAGGATTGTTCTGCGCATTCGTCTCTTTTCCTCCTCGGAAGTTCTTGCCGCGTCAGCTGTCCCATGGAGCTGTCCGCAGGCGGCATGATAGCAGAGAAGCGCGCTTTGCGGGCATCAAGAATCGCGGTATCGTCTGAGCGGCGGGAGGCGCCATGGCTGTTCGTACCGTACTGCAATTGGGTGATCCAGGCCTGCGCGAGAAGTGCAGGGAAGTGCGGGATCCGGCCGCCCCCGAAATCCACGCGCTCGTCGAAGATCTCTCGGAAACCCTTGCGTATTGGCGCAAGAACACTGGTTATGGCCGCGGGATCGCCGCGCCACAGATTGGCGTCAATCTGCGCGTCATCTTCTTGCGCCTTCCTGGGGAAGACCCTTGGCCCCTTGTTAATCCGGTCATCACGGAACGAAGTGCCGAGCGCATCGTCGTCTGGGATGCCTGCCTCAGTTTTTTGTGCATTTTCATGCAGGTCGAGCGCCATCGCGAAATCACCGTGCGCTATCAAAACCTGCGCGGCGAAGCGAAGGAGATTCACGCGGGAGAATCGCGGGACCTTTCCGAACTGCTCCAGCATGAAATCGACCACTTGGACGGAATTCTCTGCATTGATCGCGTCGCCGACCTGAAAACCATATGCACCAAGGATGAATTCGAGAAGCGCTACCGCCCGGCAAGTCCCTACGCCACAACTGCCAGCCAATAGCACCACACCAAATATAGAGGACACTCAATGAGCGACAAAAAGGTCAAATGGGGTGTGCTGGGAGTCGCGCAGTTCGCGGTGAAAACCGCCATTCCCGCGATGCAAAAGAGCGCTTGGAGCGAAGTCACAGCGATCGCTTCTCGAGATTTGCGAAAAGCGGAGAAGGCTGCCGCAGAGCTGCGCATTCCCAAAGCCTATGGCTCCTACGACGCCTTGCTTGCGGATCCGGAAATCGAAGCCATTTACAATCCGCTGCCGAACCATCTGCACGTGCCGTGGTCCATCCAGGCGGCGCAGGCCGGGAAGCACGTACTCTGCGAGAAGCCCATCAGTGTCACCGTGGAAGAAGCCAAAGACCTGATCGCAGCGCGGGACCGTTGCGGCGTGAAGATCGGCGAAGCCTTCATGGTCAAGACCCACCCTCAATGGTTGAGGGCCCGCGACCTGATTCGCTCCGGGGTCATTGGCGAGCTCCGCTCCATCCTTGGCGCCTTCAGTTACTTCAATCGCGATCCTCAAAACATCCGTAACGTCGCGGTGGCGGGCGGCGGAGCCATGTTCGATATCGGCTGTTATCTCATAACCACATCGCGCTGGATTTTCAGCGCCGAGCCACAGCGCGTTCTCGGCCTGATTGAGCGCGACCCTCAATTCGAGACAGACCGCTTGGCCTCGGCCATCCTCGATTTCGCCGCGGGCCGGGCGATCTTCACCTGTAGCACGCAGCTTGTACCCTATCAGCGCATGCAGTTTCTCGGCACCAAGGGACGAATCGAGATCAAGATTCCCTTCAATGCGCCCCTCGATCGCCCCTGCGAAATTCTCATCGATGATGGCCGCGACTTCTTGGGCAGCGGAATCACTACGGAAGTGATCCCCACTTGCAATCAATACATAATTGAATGGGACGCGTTTTCGCGCGCCATTCGCGAAGGCGGAGAAGTGCCCGTCCCGCTCGAGGACGCCATTGCCAACATGGCGGCCATCGAAGCGGTGTTCCGTTCCGCGGAATCCGGTCGCTGGGAAGTACTCAACTATTAAGGATGCTCAGAGACTTTGCGGCACGCTGGCACGGCGGCCCACGCGATACAGGAGAACTGCGAACCCGTTGGCTCCCAACACGACGCACACGGTCTTCACGATGTAAGCCGCCTGGTTTTCCACGGGAATAATCGGAAATATGGACAGCACCACGAACAACAGCGTTACCAGCAGCCCTGACGCCGCCGCAGTCCGCAGCCAGAATCCTGGGCGGAGCCCCAATTCCTTGCGCGCCAGCAGCGGCACGGCAAACATGCTCACGTAGGCAATCCCGTAAAAGGTCCAGGTCCAGATTTGTAGCATGGCAAAGGCTTCTTGATTTCCCACGCCCATCGCCGCTCCCGCGCTCGCAAAAACGGCGACACCGCCCATAAACAGGATCGAGTTGACCGGCGTCTTATGCTTCTCGTGCAGCTCCGTGAACCACTTGGGCAGCAGGTGGTCCCAACCGGCAACCATGGGCAGGCGCGCGCCGGAGCTGAAATAGGTCACGTACGAACAAAGATAGTTGGTCAACAACAGGAGAATCGCGATGGGCGCTATGGCGGAGGCCCAGCCGAAGCTTCCAAGCCCCCGGCTTAACGCTTGCGGAATCGGTGCGATGATGTCCACCTCTTCCGGCGACACGAAGGCCAGGATGGAGCTGGTCCCAAAAATATAAAGCAGCGCAATGATGGGCGCTGCCAGAAACGTGGCGCGGGCAAAATTGCGTGCGGGGCTGCGAGACTCTCCTGCGAAAATGGCCACCGTATCAAACCCGGAAAGCGCGCCAAAGGTCATTTTGGCGAAAACGCTGAGGCTGAAGAGCGTCAGCGCCGGCATCGTCAGGCGCAGCGGGTGGTAGTTGACCGCGGATCCGATCGATGTGTGCGCGATCGGAATCACCGCCAGCACGCCTATTATCAAAAGCGTGAAAATGCTGCCAACGTTGCTCACCCACTTGCCGATGCCCAGGCCATAGCGGGCCACCAGCGTCATGACCGCAATCAGCGCAAAGGAGGTCCCCAGGAGAACTCCTCGGTTCGAGCCAATCCACGCTGCCTGGGGCCCTGTGGCATAGGTCACATAGGTCGTTGTCACTAGCGCCACTTGCGCCACTTGAATCGTGCAGGTGAGCCACAGGTTCCACGCCACGATAAATCCTATCTGGTCGTTGAACGCCAGCCGCGCCCATTCGTAGAGGCCGCCTTCGAGGGGCATCAAACGGTTCAGATAACTTACTACCAAGGCTTGTGGCATAAAGAATAAAACGATCGCCAGCAGCCAGAGAACTACATGCGAGGGGCCGGCCTTTACTGCCGTCCCGAAGAATTCCGGAACAATTACCAGTAGGATTTGCGCCAGCAGCAAATCCCGGATTCCCAGTTCTTTGCGCAGCGCCGAGGATTGCGGCTGCAAGGCGACCGTCGAGGGCTCGTTTGCTGGGATTGCTCCGGCCGCCAAGAGTGAGGGCACCTCGCTTGAAAGGACTGAATAGGAGACACAATGAAATCGGCATAGTCTGCCTTGCGACAGCCATAGTGGCAAGTTGATTTCGTGGGGGATAGGTGGAAAGAAGCGTTTCTAGAGCCCTCTATAGCTCGCGAAAGCTCGAAAGCGTCGAAATGATCGCTTTCACCGGCGCATGAAACGCCAGCAGGGCCAGCGAAGCCAGGGCGTAAATGATGAGCCGAATTCTCATACTCATCAAACCCCGCCACGGCTAAAAAGTTGTGTGGTGGGTTAATCCAGCGGGTTGACCGCCGCGTACGGCGAGGACGGTCAGCGCAACGTCAGGTCACCGGCGCCGACGTGGACGTGCAGCCGGTATTTCCCGTTGCCTTGCTTTTCAAACGAGCGAAACAGCCCGCCATGGTCTTCCCCGAAAGGAGGCGCTTCCAGTCCCCCCGAGTTCACCGAAGCGTCCACGTGGCCATATTCCGCCGGGTCGCCCACGTGCACAATCAGCTCGCCGAAATGCAGCTGCGCGTCCTTGTCTCCCTTGACGTCCTCGATGATCAACTGTCCTGCGGGCATACGCACATACAGGCCTGTGTTCCGCGGCACTTCCACGACGATTCTAATGTTGTCTCGCGGTCCGCCGGAAATCGTCAGGTCCGCCGAGCTGTCCAACCGTTGGAACTTCACTTTGACTTCCCGCGCTTTGTCCATATCGCGTGCGTCCACACGCACGGAAATCCGGTCGCCGTCTTTGCCGACCACGCGGATGTCCCCCGAACGCAAGTACAAGTTCACCTTGCTCCGGGAGGGATAATCGACCTGGAACGGGTGATCGGGCAGGTCTGTAGCCTCTATCCTGTTGGATTGGGCCGAAGCCAAATGGGCAAAAAGCATCGCGAGGGACAAGGTGCGAATCAGGGTACGCATGGTCACACACTCCTTCCATTGACTTAAGCAACGCAGCTGACTGCCAGAATGTTCCAGAGATTCCTAGATTTCCTGCGACAGGAGATAATCCGGGTTGCGAGCAAAACAGCCCCCCAGGACCATGGCGTCTAATTCCGCCATGTCCCACCACGTCCACACTTGAGGCCTCACTCGAATGCAGATGTCATCGAACGCGGCGAAGACCGGGCCAACCCGGGGATCGGCCAGTGCCGCCGCGCTGAGGTAGCGGCCGTGGATTCGGCCGTTCCACTCCTGCGCCTTTGCCTCGGAGAGAATTTCCACTGGGCCTGTGGCCGTCACCCCGCGCTCCGAACCCGGCTTTCGGGCCTCCACCATGATGGTCGCATGCGGCCGGGCGGAGAGGTTGCGCGCCTTGCGCGTGCGCGAAGAAGTGGCCACGAAAAAACATCCATCCTGATACAGATACCAGACGGCCGTGAGATGAGGGGAGCCATCCTCGTTTTGCGTGCTGAAGGAAGCGATGCGCTTGCCTGCTAATAAAGGTAGGAACTTGGGGTCGAGAGCTGTCTTTGCCAAGGTGCCCCCCTCCGCTCGTGAAATGCGGCTTACCGTATCTCACTTGCGCAGGCAGGAGCAAGTTGAATGCTTGGAATTGGCTAATCAGCAGAAGGCCAGGGCGCGGTCTAGCATCCCCTGGAATTAACGCGGTCAGCAGCCCCCGGCAATCGAGGGCACCAGCAGGACCCGGTCGCCTTCTTTCAGCGCACAGGATTCGCCACCCAGAAAGCGGATGTCTTCCTCATTAAGGTAGACGTTGAGGAACTGCCGAATCTGACCGCTTTCATCACGCACGTGGCGCGACAGGGCAGGGTACTGGCTGGTGAGCGCCGCGAGCGCTTCGCCGACGGTCGTTGCGCTACAGTCCACCTTCGGTGCGCCGTCCGTGAAACGCCGGAAGGCGGTCGGAATCTCAATCGTCACTGGCATTCGTTTCTCCCTTCAAGAAAGCACCGCGAAAACCCAGCATAAAAATGCGACCTATGAGCTGAGACTAATTCCTTCTCACCGATCTCTGGCCACGGAACACGGCACACCGAACACTCCTCAAGCCTTGGCCGCCGTCGCGGCGGCGCCGATCTGCGCATCGAGATACGCTTCAAATGCCTCGATCCGCGGCGCAATCGCTTCGGTTACCGGGAATTCCGCGGCAACCGCGTCGGTCGTCTTCAGCCCGTTTCCGGTAATGCACACGACCGTGGTTTCGTTGGCCTTGATCCGGCCTTGCGCAATCAGTTTCTGCGCCACGCCGGCCGTCACGCCTCCCGCCGTTTCCGCGAAAATCCCTTCCGTCTCTGCCAGCAGCTTGATGGCCGCGACGATCTCCGGATCAGAAACGTCCTCGGCCCACCCGCCGGACTCGCGAATCAGCTTCATCGCAAAAGGCCCATCCGCGGGATTCCCGATGGCCAGCGAACGCGCGATGGTGTTGGGCTTTTGTGGTTCAAACCGGGCGAGGTTCCGCTTCACCCCATCCGAAATGGGCGAGCAGCCCGTGGCCTGCGCGCCGAAGAATTTCACTGGCTTTGCTTCCACCCACCCCAGCGTCACCAGTTCCTTGAAGGCCTTGGCAATCTTCGTAATCAACGACCCGCCGGCCATGGGCACCACTACGTTGTCCGGAAGCGTCCAGCCCAGTTGCTCGGCGATTTCGTAGCCGTGCGTCTTCGAGCCTTCGGAGTAGTACGGCCGCAGATTCACATTCACCAGTCCCCACTGGAAGCGGTCGGCGATCTGCGCGCACAGCCGGTTCACATGGTCATAGTTTCCGTTGATGCGCACGATGCGCGCCCCGTACACCGCCGTGTTGAGGACTTTGGCCGGCTCCAGGTCCGCCGGGATAAAAACGCATGCGTCCAAGCCCTGTTGCGCGGCTTGCGCAGCCACGGCGTTGGCCAGATTGCCCGTCGAGGAGCAGCCCACTGTCTGGAATCCAAAGCGCCGAGCAGCCTCGAGCGCTGTTCCCACCACGCGATCCTTAAAGGAAAGAGAAGGGAAACAGACCGCGTCGTTCTTGATGTAGAGATTCTTCAGTCCCCAGCGCGCAGCGAGCTTGCGCGACGTGACGAGCGGTGTGCCGCCGGTTGCGGTTGGGGCGATAAAATCTTCGGAGAGCGGCAGCAGCTCGGAGTAACGCCACATGTTGAAGCTGCGGCTCGAGAGATTTTCGCGGCGAGCGGTCTGTTTCAGCGCATCGTAATCGTACGCGACTTCCAGGGGGGAGAAGCAGTCTTCGCAGAACGAGCGGGCCACATTCCCCCAGGTCTTCCCGCATTCGCGACATCGAAGTTGATAGAGAGAGTCATTGGTCATGGAGCGATTTCCTTTGTTTTCCGGACATTCATTGCCACTGCTTGCCGGACACCCATCGTCTTGTGGGGGCGGGCTTCAGCCCGTTCCTCTTTCTGTAAGTGCCTGCGGGTTGCGCTCAAGTGACAAAGCTTCTGAGTTCCTGCTCAGGTCACTGGACACGGAACACGCCTCGCTTCGGCTGGCCAGCTTGGATAACGTCGATTAGGGCAGCAGGGAGGAAAACGAAAACCCTCCGTGCCAAAGTGCTCGGAGGGTCTCAGAAATTCTTCCAAGAAACTCGAAAAGCTCTTTAGCAGTTTTTTACGTGGAGCAAGTTGCCCTAAATCGCCACGTGTCGCCGCAACCGCAGCTCTTTCTTTTATGCCTAAATCGTCCGGTGAAGTCAAGGCCATTTCGTAGCGCCGGGCTTTAGCCCGGCATCCTGCCCTCTTGTAGGGGCGCAGCACTGCTGCGCCCCGCCTGCCCTGAGCAGCCCCGCAAGGTCACGGCTTGGAGACATTTGCGTTTTTCGCCAGCAGCTCGGACATGGTCTCGGTCTGCGGCCCGATAAAATGCGTGGCGAGGTTTTGGGTCAGGAGCGCGTCGCCTTTCGAACCGGCGACCGCTTTATCCGCATGCGCGCGATGTTCGTCTTGCGGGCCGGAGAGAGTGATCAGCGCGGCGGCAAATTCCATCTCCGCATCGTCGCCGTGCAACGCGGCATTCCGCAATGCAATGGCCTTCTTCACCATCGCGTAGCCGTCCACTCCTGCTCCGGGATTCGCTTCCATGCGCATCCCGTCGGTCATGTGCGGCAGGTCTTTGCCGATCCACTGTTTGTACGTTTCAACCAAATATCCGGCGTCGAACCACGCCAGCGCATCGGGGTGTCCCGCGGAATCGGAAGCAGTGGCGCGGGCGTGAAGCCGCGTGAGCAGTTCCTTTGCCGCCGTGGGATTCGTGCGCGCGTACAGGGTCGCGCGCCGCAGCGTCTCCATGCGCACGAGGACGGGCGTTTCTGGCGTGAGCATCTCGAGTGTGTCCTGCGCGAGGTTCTTCGTGTCGTAGCTCTCGCCGCCGGTGAGGTTCCAGCTATGGCTGATCCACGGCAGCGACCTGGCATTGCCAATTTCAAACGAATGGCAAATCAGCGGCGGCCCCGCCTGCGCTACGCTCGCGAAACACAGGGAAATAATCACGAGTGCGACAGCAAAACGGGATGAACGATTCTGTTGCGTTGTCATGAGTTCTTTTCTCCTTCCGAATCGCTTCGAACTTCAGGAGACAAGACGCCAAAGAGGGCCTAGCTGTTAACCCTGGAACAGTAAAATAAGCATGACTGCTGACAAGCGGTGGAAATGAAACGGTACCTCAAAGCCTTTCGGTGGCACCCAACACGCGATAAACTCTGATCGAGGGGAGGCAAGAAGTGCGACACGCGTGGCTCATTTTGCTCGGTTCAGCGGTTGCTGTGACCGTGCTTGCACAAGGTCATCAGTCGCCAACTGGCATCGTAATTCGAGATTTTTCCATCACTGATACGCTATGCGGATACAAGCACGATAGCACGGTCGAGAGAGCCTTGCAGCCGATGAGAGTTGTGATCAATACGGCAAAGCCCGCCGAAGACAGCCCGGTCGCCACAGTCGAACTCCGGAATAATTCGGCGAAGACGATCACCGCCTACATCCTCAACTATACTTTCACCCATTGCGGCAAGACAGACTATTACGATGGCCATGCCACGGACCTCGTATACGAAATGGCCATCTCAAGAGGCAGCCGGGAGCAAGCTCTCCCTAATTCCAACTTTTCCCCCGGCGGCGTGGTGAAACAAGAAATGTATGGCGGCAGAAGGCATGGGCAATTTGAGGTATATCCCTGCCTAGTGGCATTCGAGGACGGAACTTTTATCGGGCCGCCTTACCTATGGGAGATTCTGACGCATATGCGCGCAGACAACGCTAAAGGATTCGATGCACTCATTGCCGACTTGAAGTTGGCGCGAGACTCCGCCGACCCAAGGACGTTTCTCACTAATCGGGCTAAACAGATCAAGAGAATGAGCAAAGGCAGATCAGACGAAGAGCCGTATCGCTACTTGGAAATTGTTGCCTCAGCGTTATCTGAGAGCGGGAATACTCCGATAGACGGGAAGACCATCAGCGAGCACGTCTCCGCTCTAGAGGCAGAGCAAGAAATGCTCGTTGAGCAGTCCACTTTGAAGCACTCTGCGCCGCGTTGAAAGGTCACTTGGCCGTGGGCGGGGACTGAGACCAGTCGCGCTCGTACATGTGCCACAGGTAGACGTCGCCGTAGCCGAACGAATTCCACCAGGAATCTAACATTTTCTGATCCAGGCGCAAGATGCCTTCGCGAGTAACGTCTGCAGGCGGCGGAGCCAGCACTGCGAGGCGATCGTACAGACCTGGACGGTCCGCATCGCTCACGCGCGAAAGCAGATGCCAAAGCGTAAGCGCATCTTCCTTCCTCGCATACTTCATAAGAAGGTTCACGAGCGCGCTGCGTTCTTCGGGCGTGGTGGCCGCGAAATCGAACTTCGCGAGCGCGTCGCGAAACGCCGCTGGCGCGTCTTCAACGTACGGTGTGCCCGGCCCAACCTTGGGCCGCGTCGCGCAAACGGCGCCGGCGGGAATGAAAGATTCGTGGCCGTTGAGCTTGAATCCCACCCAGCCCATCGTCGTGCGCACAATACCCGCGCCGGAATCATCCACGTGCAGCGTAAAGACGCAACCCAGGTCCACAGCCACCGCCGATGGGGTGTCCACGCCAAACGAACCGGCCGGCGCCCAGATCGTGGCTTGAATCGTGCCGCGCTCGAGCGACAGGCGCTTCCTGTCCGGGCCGCTGGCCAGCAACTTCAAACGCGAATCCGGTTCGACCTCGATGCGTCCCGTTTCGTCGAGCGAAAGGCTGGCGCGCGAAGAGCTGTCTGTTACCAAAGTCTGTCCGACTCCCAACTTGCCCGTCTGGGAGTTGGCCCGAATCGTACGCCATCCCACCCGCGGCGCCCCTGCGAGTCGCGCCACATCCCAAGATGCACCACCTGCTCCACTCGGTGGGCGCACCAGGAAAAACACGGCAATGGCGACGAGCAGCACCGCGGCAACTGCCGCAAGCCGCAACGCTAAATTCAGGTTTAAAAAGCTCCAGCGCTTCCTAGCAGGAACAGCGTCTGCAATCGATTCGAACGCCGGGGCCGGCTGATTGTGCCGGTAACGCCCCAACACGCTCTCAAGTTTCTGCACTTCCGGGTCCGGCTCGCCCGAGCCGTCCCACAAATAATCATCCTTCATGATCGGATCCTTCTCACTCACGGGCTCACTCATTCTGTCTCGCTTGTTTCGATCTCCCTTGCATCGAGCCGGCCGATGTCTCGTTCACCTTTTCGCGCAACATCTGCATACCGCGGCAGAGGTTCACGCGCACCGACCCGTGCGTCAATCCCAGCCGCGCGGAAATCTCCGGGCCGGTCATGCCTTCCACCAGCCGCAGAGTGAGAGGCTCGCGGTAGGCTTCGGGCAGAGCACGCAAGACCGCGAGAATCGCGGCGGCTTGTTGCTCCGCCACGTGGTCGGTCGACCGCGTTTCGACCGGGTCGTCTTCCACCGGCTGCATCACCTGCTCTTCGGGAATCGCCTTCCGGTAGTAGTCGTTGGCACGATTCCGGGTGATTGTCGCCAGCCAGGCCCCGAACCGCGAAATGTCCCGCAACGCACGCAACTGCCGCAACGCCGAGATAAACACGTCCTGCACCAGGTCGTCGACCTCCCGCAGAGGCACGCGGCATAGCAGAATCCCGTGGACCATCCGCGCATAGCGGTGATACAGCAAGCCGAACGCGGCACGGTCGCCGTCGCGCGCGGCGACGACCAGCGCGTCGTCGCTGCGTGGTTCAGTTGCGGCCCAGGCACTCACAGCCTGACGTTCCATGCTAGCGGCTCGAAAGTCAATGCTGTATCCCACGGTCCAGCCGTCAAAAGCCAGGTGCGTACGATTTGCATGACGCCATGAAGGCCCCAACTGTTAACAAGAAGCTCTCCGCGCTTCCTCTTATCCGCGCGCTTACCCCTTGGACGGCAAGGGGTTACAGTTATTCGGTGAAAGGGTAACCCCAATTTGACAACAATTTTATGACTTCGCGCGTCCAATGATATGTGAGCTAAATGCAAGAGTTGCCCGGGCGGAGTGGGGCAGTTATCGCTTCGATGATTCGTTGATGGACAGCAACCCAGGGCAAACGGGAGTGTTATACTTAAAGGATGCGGCCGACCGCATGCCCAACCCGCCATGGGTAGCCGGTGGGGCGGAGAAGCGATGTACTTGTCGTCACGACGTTTGAGGGGCCAGGTTAAGAGGAGCAGGGGAATATGGGAGAGCAAGTCAAAGATTTAATGAACTGGGCGCGGCGCCGCAAGATCATGGCTGCGGTATTCGTGACCTTCACGCTGGTAGTTGGTATTGTAATCGGGTCGGTACTTTCCGGCCGCGTTTCCGCGACCAAGGGCTTCGGGTTCTCTGGAACGACCGCGACCGCGCTGACCGTACCGGACCCCATTCCGTCGTCCGCCTCGTTTGCGTCCATCGTCAATAAGGTCGAACCGGCAGTGGTGAACATTGCCACAACGCAGGTGCTGGATCGCAAGCAATCGCAAAAGAAGCGCCGCGCCCAGCCGTACGACCAGGACGACCCAATGCAGGATTTCTTCGACCGCTTCTTTGACGGGCGGCCGGACGGGCCTCCGCAGGCGGAACGCAGTCTCGGTTCCGGCGTCATTGTCGACAAGCGCGGTTATATCCTCACCAACAATCACGTTGTCGAGCAAGCCACCAAGATTCAAGTCCAGTTGAATGGCGATACGACCAAGTACACCGCAAAGCTGGTCGGCGTGGATGAAGACACGGATCTGGCGGTGGTCAAGATTGATGCCAACAAGGATCTGCCGGTCGCCAAGCTGGGCAATTCCGACGGCGTGCAAGTGGGTGACTGGGTGCTCGCGATTGGTAGCCCCTTTGGCCTGCAAGCTACCGTGACCGCCGGCATCATCAGCGCCAAGGATCGTGGCGGCATCGGACAGCAGTTCCAGCGCTTCCTCCAGACCGACGCGGCCATCAACCCTGGCAATTCCGGCGGGCCGCTCGTGGATCTCTCCGGGCAAGTGATCGGCATCAACACCGCCATCATTACCGGCAGCCGCGGCTATGAAGGCGTCGGTTTCGCGCTGCCCTCGACGACCGCGATCAACGTCTACGACCAGATCATCAAGCAAGGGCGTGTGACGCGTGGTTCGATTGGCGTGAGCTTCGAGGAAGACAAGAGCACGAACGCCATCACGCTAAAGTCGCTCGGTGCGCCCTACGGCGTGGTGATTGAAGGCATACAGCCCGGCAGTCCAGCGGAAAAGGCCGGATTGAAGGGCGGCGACGTTATTACCAGCGTGGATGGCAAGCCGGTGAAGAGCGGCAACGACCTGGTCAATCCCATCGCGACGGCGGCCATCGGCAGCAAGGTGAAACTGACTTACATCCGTGACCGCGCGCAGAAGGAAACCACTGCCGTGGTGGAAGACCGCACGCGCGTCTTCCCGAATACCGCGGGACGCATGGGTGATCAGCCCGGCGAAACTGCGCCGACCGAGTTCGGCCTCCACGTGGAAGAACTAACTCCCGACCGCGGCCGTCGCGTTGGCGTGGAAGGGCAGAAGGGCGTTTTGGTGATTGAAGTCGAGCCCGCTTCCTTCGCCGAAGACCTCGGCTTCGCCCGCGGCGACGTCATCTCCGACGTCAACCACGAGACCGTCAACTCCGTCTCCGATTACCGCAACATTGTTTCCAAGCTGAAAGCGGGCGACGACGTGGTCTTCAAAGTCCTGCGCCGTCAGGACACTGACCGGGTACTGACCCTCTATCTCTCCGGCAAAGTGCCGGCGGATAACCAGCAATAAGCGCGACAAGTACCTCAGCCGATGCGCATGAGCTATCGCATTGCAACACACGCGGCCCCGCTGCTTCTGGCGGCGGGGCTGAGTGTGTTCGCAGCTTCGGCGCAGGCGCAAAGCACGGCTCCGCAGAAGAGCACTCCAGCGAAAAAGTCCGGCAGCTCGGCTCACAAGAAATCTTCCAAGCGAGTTTCGCGGCGGGAACGCGGGCAAAAAGCGCCGACGCCGGACCGCATCAACGAAATTCAGCAGGCGCTGGCCAAGGATGGCTCGTTCACCGGGAAGCCCAGCGGCAAATGGGATGACTCGACCGTGGACGCGATGAAACGGTTCCAGGAAACGCATGGGCTAAATCCCAGCGGAAAACTGGATGCCAAGACACTCCAGCAACTTGGGTTGGGTTCGTCCATCGCTGGAGTTGCACCCCCAGCTCCGTCCAAAACGAGTTCGAAGTTGAGCGCCAAGCCCATTACCGAATCCGCGCGCCGCCAGTAACCTTCCTTTTTCTTCCTTTCTTTTTTCCTTTCTTCTTTACCTCCTCACTTCCTTACTTCCTCGCTTCCTCATTGCTTTTCGCTGACGATTGCATTAGAAGTTTCGGTTTACATCCAGCCATGCGAGCAAGGAGATTGCCTGCCATGAGGGCCATTCGCTTTCTCACAATTTCTGTCAGCGCGACGCTTCTGGCGTGTGCCGGTCTTGCGCAGGAGAAGCCTTCGGCCAAGCCGGTGAAGGCCGTGCGCCTTGGGAAGCTGTGGGACGGCAAAGGCAAGGTGTGGACCAATGCCGTCGTGATCGTCGAAGGCGAGCGCATCAAAACCGTGACCACGGACGCTTCGGCGATTCCGGCGGGTGCTGAGGTCATCGACCTCTCGAAGTACACCGGCTTGCCGGGGCTGATCGATGTGCACACGCATATGACCATTTACACGGATGAGACGCCGGGCGTGCCGATGCTGAAGCAACTCACTGCGAATCCGCCGGCGGTGGAAGTGTTCCTGGCTCGCAAAGGCGCGTTGCGCACGCTCGAAGCCGGTGTGACCACGGTGCGCGACCTCGGCGCGGACCAGTACGAGGACATCGCCATGCGCGACCTCATCAATCGCGCCGAGATGATTGGGCCGCGGATGTTTGTGTGCGGTTACGGCCTGTACATTACGAATACGCCGTACAAGCCGGGGCCGAATTATGCCGCGGGCGGAATTGCCGATGGCATTCCAGAAGTGCTGCGAGTCGTCCGCCAGCAGATTGCCGCGGGAGCGGACGTCATCAAGATGTACGCCTCGACCGGGACAGATGACGACACCACACAGTTTCAAACTTACTCGTATGAGGAGATCAAGGCCGCGGTGGACGCGGCCCACCAGTTCGGAAAGAAGATTGCGATTCATTCCTACGGACCCGACGGAGCGCGTGACGCGGTGCGCGCGGGAACGGATTCGCTCGAACATGCCACGGACATGGACGACGCCACGATCGCGGAGATGGTAAAGCGCGGCACGTTCTATGTGCCGACTATCGATCACAACCGCTATTACTTGGACAACTGGCAGAAGATTGGCTATGCGGACGGTTTTCAGGAAAAAACAAAAGCCTTCATTCAGCGCAACCTCGAAACCGCGCGCAAAGCGCACAAGGCTGGCGTGAAGTTCGCGATGGGCTCGGATGCGATTTATACGATGTTCGGCGAAAACACGCGCGAGCTGAGCTGGTTCGTAAAAGCTGGCATGACGCCGGAGCAGGCGTTGCGCACAGCAACGACCAACGCAGCCGAGTTGCTCGGGAAAGAAAAAGAACTGGGCGCGGTCGCCCCGAGTTATTTTGCCGACCTCGTTGCCATCGAAGGCGACCCGCTCGCGGACATCGATGTCGCGATTTACAAAGTGAAATGGGTCATGAAGGGCGGAGCCGTGGTCACGGACAAGACCAGGGCACAGGCCCGCTAGCCAAGCGGCATTTCGTCAGGTACCGAAAAGCGAAGCGAAGAATTGCCCACCCTTTGCACAAAACAAAATCGAAAAGAGTAGGGCACCCGCAAGCCGGGGAATCCGACTCACCAGAACTTGGTCGTTCAAAACAACAATTTATGCGCACGCACTGCCGCATCTCCGCCCGTGGCGACTGCGAAACATCCGTTCCGCTGGGCCATTGACCTCCGCAGGGAATGGCGCGAAGGTGCACAGTAAGGCGTTTTGCGTCCATTTCTTGGGAACAGGAAGATGGAGACAGCCACCAAGGCCGGCAGGTACGAAATACTCGGCGAATTAGGCCGCGGCGGCATGGGTGTCGTTTACCGCGCCAAGGACCCCCTTATTGGCCGCATCGTCGCGACCAAGACGATCCGGCTCTCCGAGGAAGGCACGGGAATGTCCCATGCCCAATTGGTTGAGCACTTCCAAACCGAAGCGCGCGCTGCGGGACTTCTGTCACACCCCAACATCGTGGCGATCTACGACGTCGGCGAATCCGACGGCGTCTACTACATCACCATGGAATTGGTGAACGGCAAGAGCCTGCAATCCTTGCTCGATTCGGGCGAAAAATTTCCGCTTACCCGGCTCTTGCGCATCATGGAGCAGATCTGCTCTGCGCTGCAGTTTGCCCACGACAACGGAGTTGTGCATCGCGACATCAAGCCCGCCAACATCATGCTGACCAGAGACGATTTGGTGAAGATCACCGATTTTGGCACGGCCAAGATCCTGCAATACGGCGCCTCGCAGCAGCAGGGCTCTGCCATGGGCACTCCCGGCTACATGTCGCCAGAGCAAATCAAGGGTAAGGCGGTGGATGGCCGAACCGATATTTTTTCGCTTGGCGTGATGCTGTACGAAATGACTACGGGGCAAAAGCCGTTTCGCGGCCAGGACGTCCCCACAATCATGTACCAGATTCTGAAAGAAGAGCCCGTAGCGCCACACCAGCTAAATCCCAGCATTCCGCCGGGCGTCAGCAGCACCATCCTGAAAGCGGTGGCCAAGAGTCCCCACCTGCGCTACGAGAACTGTCGCGAATTACTTGAGGATCTGAAGCACTACCGCCCGGGCGCAACCCGCATCGACGCAAGCGCCGAGCCTGCGACCAAGCCGGCACCGCTGCCTGCTGCTCGCGAAAGGGTGGAGAAGAAATATCATGTAGAGACGCCGCGAATTCCCGGTGTCGAACCGCGCGCCACGCTGCCGGCTCCGCCGCGCGCTCGGCCGTCCCCTCCTTCGAGCGATACTTCCGCCAGCCGCTCGTCGGCAGAGAGCCAGTCTCAAGTCGGCGGCGTTTACGCGGGGCCGCCGTCAAAGCTGAATCTTGAGACAGTCGCGCGCCTCGCGAAAATTGCCGGCGGCGTTTTGCTGGCATTGATACTCGGATCTTTTGCCTTCAAGACCATCGGACGCCTGCAGCGTCCGGCTGCGGATGCGCCGCCCGCCACTCAAGACCAAGGTCCCGCGCTGCAGCCGCTGAGTACAGAGAACACCCCGGCGTCGAGGCCGGCTTACGTTACTCCGTCCAGTCCCGAAGTCGCCACGGTCAGCGAGTTGGCACAACCTTGGTCTTCCAAGAGATTCTTCTTCCGCAGTTTGACTCAATCCAAGGATGTTTCAGCGCTTATTGTTCGCTTGCCGGGTTCCCCGTCTGAAAGCAAATCCTATTGGGCATTTTCGCTGGATGCGCCGTTCAGTCAGTGCCAGTTTGCGTACATCGACGACGTCGCCAGGCTTTCTTCTGACTACGGATTCCATGCCGCGCATCCCATGGTCGTTAATCCTTGCAGCCGCGCCATCTTTGATCCGCTTCAACTCAAAGAGCTTCCCGGAAACATCTTGGTGAGGGGCGCCATCGTGCAGGGATACGATGTTCGGCCACCCTACGGCATCGAAGTGAAAGTCAGGAACAATCAAATCCAAGCTCTGGCCATGGAGTGAGTCCGTCGTGTGACTCAATGAGCCTATAGGCGGTGGAGCGGCGGTTGTAGCGGGATTACCCTCTGGCCCTGCAGTCCAGCGAACGTCGGAGCTTACTTTACCGCGGGCGCCACAGAGGGATGCTCGAAGGCAATCACTTTCTTCGCCGGAAGCTCCCGGTCATCAACGTGCTCCAGAATCCGCAGGGGAATGCGAAGCTCGTTGCACGCTTGAACAGCTGCCGCATTAAAATACAAAAGCGTCACGAAAGCCCCTTTCTCCTTATATTTTGCGCGGGCCATTGGACCTTGCGTGTCGGCCGGATCAGTCGTGTAGATTGCGATGGATTGTGTGGCAGCGCTGCGGGAATTCTCTTGCGTTCTGCCTGCCTTGAGTGCCTCCGCTAAACGCACCTGCGGCAGCGAGCCAGACCAAACGTCATCCAGTGTCAATCCCACAACGGCGAACATTGGTTGCCAACCTTTTTTCCATTATGCAGGGTCCTCTAGGAAGCAGGAAAACGTCGCTTCCCGCCGTCGCTAATACATCAACATATCCTTCTGTCTCAGGAGTCTCCAGCGAAGTAAGCAGGTTGCGGTGCGGCGGCAGGGCAGCTAGAATCCTGTCAACTTCTAGAGGAATGAGGGCATCCTTATGCTGGATCAGCAGCCGCGCTTCCTGCCGCTCGCGGTTAAGACCGTTATCTGCCATACACTCACGTACTTCTTGATGGGCGCTCTGGCTTTTCATTTCCTGCATTACGCGGATTTCATCAACAAGCCGAATTCCGGAATGCGGCCGACGACTAGTCCCTTGGTTCTGATGGGGCCAGCCCTCCAGGTTTTCCGTGGAGTTCTTTTTGCCGCGGTTTTCTACCCATTCAGAGACCGTCTGTTTGGCCGCAAGAACGGCTGGCTCCTGATGGGGTGGATGCTGATCGCCTTGGGAATTCTGGGGACGTTTGCCGCGCCACCGGGATCGCTCGAAGGATTCATCTACACGACGATTCCGCCTCGCAGTCAATTCCTAGGGTACCTGGAGATCATCCCGCAGGCGCTGCTGCTCTCTGCGCTGCTCACCTATTGGGTCAATCATCCGGGCAAGAAATGGCTGAACTGGACTCTGAGCGTGGTGTACGCCGTGTGCCTGGCTCTTCCGTTGTTGTCTTTTCTGGCGCCGAAGAGATAGCCGCGGATGGCTCACCCTTAGCGAGCCCGCGACGCCACCGCCCGTTTTGGAGGTTTGCATGGACATCCTGGATGCTCAACGCGAAAGCCGGTCTATCTTCATTGGCGGCTTTTGGGGACAGCTTGTGAGTTCCGTAATTTGGCTGGTGTCCGCGGCGCTGGGCACGTGGGTCACTCCCAAAGCGTCTATTCTGGCCATTGTCATCGCGGGATTTTTCATCTTTCCGCTCACGCAATTGATGCTGCGCTTGTCGGGCCGCCGCGCGTCCTTGAGCAAAGAGAATCCGTTCAACAGCCTCGGGATGCAGGTCGCGTTTGTGCTGCCGCTTTCGATGCTGCTTCTGGTGCCTGTGGGTAACTTCCGCTTGAATTGGTTTTTCCCGGCGCTAATGATTCTTCTGGGCGCGCACTATTTGCCGTTCGCTACTCTCTACGGGATGCGCATGTTCCTGGTCCTCGCGGGAATTCTGATCGCTACGGGCGTGGTGATCGCACTCTATCTTGCGGAAACGTTCAGCCTGGGCGCATGGGTCGCCGGGCTGACCCTGTTCGCCTTCGCCTGGATTGGGCGCGCCATCGCGGCCGGAGAAGCCTCCGCGCCTTCCACTCCCTAACTCGCCCGAGGGCTCGCTGGGACGAAAGCGGTTTTTGTAGCACAGCCATTCCTGGCTGTGCTGCCGCAGACCACGACTCAGCACGGACGAAAGCAAGACTATCGCGACGGAGACTTCCAACGACTGTCTCAGTTGGCACCGATTCCTCACAGTCCCTGATTAACGCGCGCACCTGTTGCGCCCGGTTTGCCATCGCGTACGGTTGACGTGCGGGGGACGCGGAACTAAGATGCGGGTGTGCGCACAGGTGCGCTCCCACCCGGGTAGCAGTTCCACAAGCAGACATTCACATTGAGGTAACAACGATGAAACACTTTCTCTCGCCCCTATTGGCGATGGCAGTATCCGTGTTTCTTGTGGCGTGTCAGAGCGGGCCGACGAAACCGCCCGGAGAGCAGTTTCTGAGCGATGCGAGAAACAGTTTGAAGGCTTCTGACTTCAGCGCGGCGCTGACGAATCTGGAAGCGTCGATGAAGGCGGCGCCGGACGAGCCCGCAGGCCGGCAAGCAGCCGTGCTCCGCGTGGCACTGGTGACGGCGATGGCGGACGCAAGCAAGCAGATGGCGGAAGCGTACAGCACGGGAGCGAGACAACCGGCGGCACGCACGGGCGCCTTTGGCAGGATGCGAAACGATTATTACGGGGTTGCGCGAACGCGGTTGATGGACGCCATGCAATCGGTCATGAATCAGCGTGGCAAGCTGGGCGCAAATACGATGACCGTTGAGGTGACCTTTCCGGGCTTCGCGGGGGGAACCGACCCGGCCGTGACGAAGATCAAGAACGGACAATGGATTGAGGATCCGGAGCGATATGGGGCGGAAATGCTGGCGGACCGCAACGCGCTGGCGAAAATTTTGTCGGCGATGGCGGGCGCGGGGCAGGACGTCAAAAAGGGCGAGCAAATGTTCGCCAGCGGGAAGGTGGAAATCGATCCGCGGGTGTATTTGCTGGAGCTGAGCGACGACTTTCTGCAGACCGGCGGGATTTTCGATCTCCGCGCGTTGAATGAGTTGGACCACCTGAGAACGGTAAACCAGGTGGTGAAGGGGAATTTGGACGTCTTGGAGAAACTGCTGGCGGCCAAGCCGGACAAGGATTTGGAAACGCGCGAGAAGAAGATGAAGGACGACGTCGAAAAGATGCTGAAGAAGCTGGGAGGATGAGAAAGGCATTTTGTTTTGAGTTGCCCACGCAGCCTTGCATATCCCTGACGACGTGTGCTCTTGCCGCGTTGCAACGTCCTCGAAAAGCTAGACGGCTAAAACTCTTTTGACTTCGTCAGGGTTTCGCCCGAAAAAGTCGGCACTAGCCCCAACTTGTCCGATAAGCACGACTTCTCAGGCAGTAGTGCCAAGTCCTGATCAACGCGGTTTCCGGAAAAGTTAGTGTCAGCCTGTTGACTCACAGTGTAACGACCGGGAACTCTCTCAACAGTCAACGGAAGACTGGCCGATACTGAGAGTTACCAACGGCGGTAGATTCACGCAATCCTTGCTTTGCGGTCCGAATGGAGACTCCATGCGCAAGCTCGTGGTTACACTGATGTTGCTGGGGACGCCGATCCTGTCTTGTGCCCACACGCCCGAGAACTCGTGGGCAGCACTGAATGCTCTGCATGCAGGCCAGAGAATCCAAATTATCGAGACCAATCTCAAGAAGCATAGCGGAACGTTTTCTACCGTCACTGACGAGGCGATTCAACTACGAGAAGCCGGGAGCGACGTGGGGATCAGGAAAGAGAATGTTATGCGCGTGACCTTACTTGATAAGAGCCACCGCCTTCGCACTGCCTCCCTCCTTGGAGGTCTAGGCGCAGGAGCGGGAGCAGGAATCGGGGCAGCCGCATCGCGATGTTCCAGCACCACTGGCTCCTACAACTTCTGCGGGCTCGGCAGGAGCGTCGCTATTGGCATCGGAACAGTGCTCGGTTTGGCTGGAGGAGCGGGGGTCGGAGCCGCCATACCAAGTCACGCGACAATTTACCGCATTGAGCACTACTGAGACGCTGTGAGTGATTGCCGGGTTGCTGAAGCTGAGGTCAGTGCGGCGCGATGTGCATAAGCCGGCAGAAACTTGTGTAGTCCACGGGGCGAGACGTTTGTTTGAGCCTATTAGAAGCGTCCAAAGGTCGTGATTAATACGGTAATCCGACTTGCCAGGAAGTTGGCACAAAAATCGAGACGCTGTTCAATGATGGTTTTCCGCTTTTGATCCAAGAAACGGTACCGACGTCACTCTATCAGAGTCCCTTTCTCCGGGCCCTTTTGAACTGAAATGACCAAGCCAGCACGAGGTGGCTCAAAATGGTGCAATTTTCTGAGGCTGCGATTGCCACAGTCAACGAACTGATGGAGGGTGCCTCGAAGCGCCTGCGCGATCCCAACACCAGTTCTCTCGAATGGCAAAGGTTTAACGCGGAACTCGAAGCCTATGGGCGTGTTTTGGATATTCTGCTGCGCTTAAACGAAAAGCGGTCGGACGGAGTAAGGACTTTAACGCCTCGCCATGGAAGTTTTTGCGGGGCCTCGCTTTAGCGCCAGATAAACGCATACCATTGACCCCGAAGTGGCGGCGTGAATTTCCGGCCGCGCCTCCATACTCCACCGGATTTTACGGGCGGTCTTTGTCGTCGTACTCTTCCGGCACATCGTCTTGCGGGACTTCGTGCGTGCGCACTTCTCCTTGATCGGGATCGCGAGCGTTTTCCACGCCGCTCACAATTCCCGCCTCGAACGTCTGGCCTTCTTCCAGCAATTCGCTCGCGCTCTCGGAATCCGCGCCCTCCACCACGGAAACTCCGCCAAAGTCCCCGCCTCCCGCCCCTGCAGCCGCTGCCCGCGCGCCACGCTTCAGCTGCACCGTTGGGACGCTTTGGCTGCCCAGCACCACCTGTGTCTCGCGAACAGGCCGCCTGCGAGTTGCCGGCTTGTGCGCCGCTTTGCGCTTCGGCGCAGCCTTCTTCCCGCGCAACTTCGCTTTCGCCTTAATCTTTTTTGCCCCGCGCTTCGGTTTCTTCTGCTTCGCTTTTTTCGCCATGTCGGTATCCTCCGCCGCCGGCCAGTCTAGCACTGCCCGCCAGCGCCGGTCATTCAAAACTCAGCCCGGTTTGTTCGCTGCTTTTTAGAGTGCGGCGGCTCGACGCCGCTTTGTTCTTTGTACGTTCGAGGTCTACCCAATGTCTCCAGGACTCACCTCGAAGTCGTCCCTGACGTTAACCCGGTCGGAGCGTATTCGCATCACTGTCTGATAGAAAGGCTTTTCCGCTTTGCGCTCAAACCAGCCCGCAGAACACCACGGGTACAGCGCCGCCTCGCGTACCAGCCCGTGCTTCACCGCGTTGCAATGCACATAGTTCAATCGCGCCAGATAAGACCGTTCATAAGTGAGGTGGGAATCCCAATACTGAAACCAAACTTTGCGGCCCGGTGTTTCGTCCTGACGATTGACCTCCTTGGCGGTGACCGTGTGCAGGTGCCCGATCAATCGAGGGAGCGTGTCCGCTTTCCCTTCACATATGGCAACGAAGTGATAATGATTCGGGAAGATCGCCCATGCCTCCAGCTTCCACCCGTGCTGGGGTGCCAACTCCAAGAGTTGCTCGCAGAGCAACGCCAGACGCTTGGCGGACCTAAACACAGGTTCCTTTCGGTAGGTCGCGGCTGTAACTGTGTACGAGCCCGCCCTATCCAATCGGTGTGTGGGGGCATGCGGCCAGTCCGGCATAACGCCGGAGTCTACAGCGTGCGCTTGGAAAGGCAAAGCGGCGCCAAGCCGCCGCACTCCATACAATCGTATCAGCCGTCGGCCTTTCGGAGTGCGGTTCATCCTGAGCCTGCCTGCGGCAAGCAGGTGTAAACGAAGGGCGCCTCGGCTGCCTTTTGCTAGCTGCCTACGCCTGACCCGGAAGTGGCGGAATGAGCTTGCCGGAGGCTATCTGCCGGTAAAAGCCGGAGCCCGTTTTTCGATGAAGTGCGCCACCCCTTCCTTGAAATCTTCGGATTGCAGGCTCGCCAGCATTTCCTGCTCGGAAGTGGCAAACGCCTCGGCGAGTGTCTGGAACATCGCGTCATAAACTTGACGCTTAATCACGCGCAGAGACCGCGGGCTGACGTTCGCGGCCAGATTTATCGCGTATTTCTGCACGCTCTCCAAAAACGATTCTTGCGGAAAGATCTGGTTCACCAGGCCCATTCTCAGCGCTTCGGTGGCATCGATCATTCTTGCGCTAAACAACAGATCCAGCGCGTTGGCGTGTCCCACCAGCCGCGGCAGCATCCATGCCATACCGTACTCGGCGATCAGTCCCCGCTGCGCAAATGCTGTGCCCAATCGAGCTCCATCGGACGCAAAACGCAAATCGCAGTACAGTGCAATCACCAAGCCCAAACCCACCACCGGGCCGTTAATGCCCGCAATCACTGGCTTGGTAACCGCCGGGAAATACGAGTATTTTTTCCGGAAGTCCGCTCGCGCACCCTCGCGGCCTCCACTCTCAGGTTGCACTGCTTGGGCCCGCCGTGCTTCGTCGAGTCCCTTCTCTGCGACCATGCTCAAAAGCGAAATATCCGCCCCCGCGCAGAATCCGCGCCCGGCGCCCGTTAGAACAATCACACGAACGTTTTCGTCTTGCTCCGCCTCTCCCATCGCCGCGCGGACTTCGCCCTCCATGATGGCCGTCCAGGCGTTCAGTTTGTCGGGGCGGTTGAGGGTGATCGTGGCGACTCGGTCGGCAACCTGGTAAAGCGTCTCTCGGTTTGCCATGATGGGCCGGATTATATACAGGGGCCGCCGCGTTAGTCATATTTATGTGTGTTTCGATGACCCGGAAGTGGCGGCTTGAGCTTGCCGGCGGCCAAATCATCCAGGGCGCGGACCCGCCGTGCCAGTTCATCGGCACCCAAGCGCCGCTCGCGGTACAGCCAGCGCAAAAACTCATCGGCGGAGCGGTCCTTCTTCTTCGTGTTGCAATCGTGACAACAGGAAACGAGGTTGCGGTACGAATTCCGGCCCAGCTTTGACGCCCGCTTGCCGCTGCGTTTGACCGCTCTGAGAGGCAACGGTAAGATTTTGTTTCCGCCGGGAAGCGGCTGGCGAAGCGTCCACAGCGGTTCCAACGCAAACTAGAAACGGCTCAGAGATTCAGGAGGAAGCATGGCTACGGCAGTGGCGCCCCGCGTCTACAAGAACTTTATCAACGGCGAATGGGTCGAGCCGCGCAGCGGCAAGGCTTACGAGAACCGCAACCCCGCCAATACGGATGAACTGATTGGAATGTTTGTCTCCTCCTCGCAGGAAGACGTCGATGCGGCGGTCGAGGCCGCGAAAGAGGCGTACAAATCGTGGCTGCTCGTGCCTGCGCCGAAGCGCGGGGAGATTCTGTTTCGCGCCGCGGAACTGTTGGTGCAGCGCAAAGAAGAGTTTTCGAAAGACATGACGCGCGAAATGGGCAAAGTGCTCGCAGAGACGCGCGGCGACGTGCAGGAAGCCATCGACATGACCTATTACATGGCCGGCGAAGGCCGCCGCCTCTTTGGCCACACCACACCCTCGGAATTGGCGAACAAATTTGCAATGAGCGTGCGGCAATCGATTGGCGTGTGCGGGATGATCACGCCATGGAATTTTCCGATGGCCATTCCGTCGTGGAAAATGATGCCGGCGCTGGTCTGCGGGAACACGGTGGTGCTGAAGCCGGCGGAAGACACGCCGCTGTCTTCGTATCACTTAGTTCAGGTACTGACGGAGGCGGGGGTGCCGCGGGGCGTGGTGAACCTGGTGAGTGGCAATGGGCCGAACGCGGGAGCGCCGCTCGCGCAGCACAAGGATGTGCCGGTGATCAGTTTTACGGGATCGACAGCGGTGGGGCGAATCATCGCAGTAGCGTGCGCGCCGGACTTCAAGCACTACAGCCTGGAAATGGGCGGGAAGAACATCATCATCGTGATGGACGATGCGAACCTGGAGCTGGCGATCGATGGGGCGATCTGGGGCGGGTTTGGGACGACGGGACAACGGTGCACGGCAGCGAGCCGGATCGCGGTGCACAAGAGCGTTTACAAGGAATTCGTGTCGCGATTTGTGGAGCGCGCGAAGTCGCTGAAAGTGGGAAACGGTTTGGATGCGGATGTGGAAATGGGGCCGTGTATCAACGAACAGCAATTGAACACAGTGATGAATTACGTAGAAATCGGAAAGAATGAAGGCGCAAAAATGTTAAGCGGCGGAAATCGGTTGGACAGCGGCGCGCTGGCGAAAGGCTGGTTCCATGCGCCGACGGTGTTTGGCGATTGCGCGCCGAAGATGCGGGTCGCGCAGGAGGAAATTTTTGGGCCGGTGGTGTCGGTGATTCCTATCGACAACCTGGAGCAAGGAATTGAAGTGGCGAACGGCGTGGCGTACGGGTTGTCGGCGTCGATCTACACACGCAACGTGAACCGCGCGTTCCAGGCAACCCGCGACCTGTACACAGGAATTGTTTACGTGAACGCGCCCACGATTGGCGCGGAGACGCATCTGCCGTTCGGCGGCACGAAGCAGACCGGCAACGGCCACCGCGAAGCGGCCATCGCGGCGATCGATTTCTTCACCGAGTGGAAGACGGTGTACATCGACTATTCGGACAAGTTGCAGCGCGCGCAAATCGACAACGCCTGAACTGCTGCCCATGACAAAGGTTGGGCGGTAGGTGAGTCAGTTTGAATTTTGGCACTCATTGTGTCACGAATCACAAAATTCGAACTGCCCCAGTACTGTTGGGTCCGCCGCGTTGACCGGCTTTGACACGCTTTCTACAATAGAAGTAGCGCTCATTGGCAGTTGGGATAGAGTGCTGCTATGCGAGCTTCCGCGCTACAGGAACGACGCAACCGGCAGATTCTGGCCGACATCGTCCGGACGTACATCGAGACGGGCGAGCCGGTATCCTCGCGCGCGATTTCCAAAGGTTTCGAGGAGTCGCTGAGCACGGCGACGATTCGCAACGTGATGGCGGACCTGGAAGACGGCGGTTTTCTCTACCAGCCGCATACGTCTGCGGGACGCGTGCCGACCGCGGCGGCATACCGGTTCTTCGCGCAGGAAATTGCTTCGCAGGCCACGCTCAGCGTGGGAGACAAAGAGTGGATTCAGCGGGAGATGGGCGGAGCGAAGAGCGCGGCGGAAATCACCGAGCGCGCTGGGCACGTTCTTGCCGAAGTGTCGCACGGACTGGGAATCGTGGTTTCGCCGCCGCTGAGCAAGACGGTGCTGGAGCACGCGCGGATGTGGGTGCTGCCGGATGGGCGCGTGGTGGTGGTGCTGATTTCACCCGGAGGCAATACGCGGGACAAGGTGCTGAGGCCGGGGCGACTTTTTACGCAGCGGGAATTGGATGCGACCGCGGACTTCCTCAACCGGCACTATGCCGGCTGGACGCTCGAAGCGATTCGGACGGACCTGCTGCAGAAGCTGGCGACGGAACGCGAACGCTACGACAGCATCGCGCAGAGCGCGCTGACGCTATGCGCCCCGGAAGTGCTGGGCGATGACACGTCGTCGCACGTGCACGTCGAAGGCACGGCCCAGATTGTCGGCGCGGCGGAGTTTGCCAGCCAGGCGCAGTTGCGCGAACTGCTCGAAGCGATCGAAGAGAAACATCGCTTGGTTACCGTGCTGAACGCGTGCATCGAAACACCGGAGCCGGTACACGTACAAATCGGCGTGAAGGAGATTTCGGAGGCGGGAGAAAATCTGGCGCTGATCAGCGCGGCGTATACACGCAACGAGGTCGTGCAAGGCTCGCTGGGGGTGCTGGGGCCGACGCGCATGCAGTACGAACGCGCCATGACCGCAGTGGCGTACGTGGCGCAACTGTTCAGCGAGGCGCTGAACAAAATCTGACATTCATTTCATGGGGGAAGCAGCAAAGTGGACAGAAAAGAAGTGAAGATCAATATCAATATCAACAAGGACGTCGATAGCGGGGAGCTGGACACTTCCGCGGAAGCCAAAGCGGTTTCCGCGGACGACAACACGGCCGGCGCGGAGACGGCCAAGCTGCTCGCAGATCTAGAAGATCTGCGACAGACGCTGCTTCGGCGGCAAGCGGATTTCGATAATTACCGGAAGCGCGTGGAGAAGGAGCGCTTCGAGGATACCAAGCGCGCGACGGCGAGGGTGATCGAGGGTTTGATTCCGGTGGTGGACAGCTTTGAACAGGCGCTCGCCGCGCATCGCGAAGCGGAATACGAAAGCTATCGCAAGGGCTTCGAGCTGATTTACAAACAGCTTCTGGACAATCTGACGAAGCTCGGCGCGGAGCGCGTCGATCCGTTGGGCAAATTGTTCGATCCGCATCTGCACCAGGCCGTGGATCGGGCGGAAACCAAGGAGCACGAGGACGGCACAATCCTGCAGGTCTTCCAGCCCGGCTACGTGTTTCATGGACGCGTGCTGCGTCCGGCGATGGTGCGTGTAGCCGTCCATCCGGGTTCCGCATCGAAAGAAGCAGTCAATTAAAGGAGCTTAGCGTTTCCATGGCCAAGGGGAATCCCCGCGATTATTACGAAGTTCTGGGAGTGACGCGTACGGCGGCGGTCGAGGAGATCAAGTCCGCCTACCGCAAAGCCGCGCTGAAGTGGCATCCGGACCGCAGCCCGGAGAACAAGTCCGAAGCGGAGGCAAGATTCCGCGAATGCACGGAAGCGTACAGCGTGCTTAGCGATCCGCAGAAGAAGCAGATTTACGACACTTACGGACACGCCGGACTGTCGAGCGCTGGCGCGGGACAGGGATTTGACCATACCGTTTTTCAGGACTTCCACGACATCTTCGGCGACTTCTTCGGCTTCGAGGACTTGTTTGGCGGAGGAGCACGGCGCACGCGCGGCCGGACGCAGCGGGGCGCGGACCTGCGCTATGACATGACACTGACGTTCGAAGAGGCGGCCGCGGGCGTGACCACGAAGATCAAGTTGCCGCGGCAGGAATACTGCGAAGCGTGCAACGGCACCGGCGCAAAGAAGGGAACGGGCGTGCAGTCGTGCCAGGCGTGCGGAGGGCGCGGCCAGCTTGCCTACCAGCAGGGGTTCTTCACGATTACGCGGACATGCCCGTCGTGCCAGGGGGCGGGACAGATCGTGAAAGAGCGCTGTCCGGAATGCCGCGGCCAAGGACGCATGGAACGCGAGAAGACCATCGAGCTGCGCATTCCGCCCGGCGTGGACACGGGAACGCGGCTGCGGGTTGCGAGCGAAGGCGAGCCAGGACCGAACGGGGGACCCACGGGCGATCTTTACGTGGTGCTCGAAGTGAAAGAGCACAATTTCTTCGAGCGCCGCGGGGCGGACTTGTATTGCACGATTCCACTGAGCATTGCTCAGGCGTCACTGGGTACGGAACTGCAGGTACCCGGGCTGAGCGGCGAAGAGCGGCTGAAGATTCCCGAGGGGACACAGAGCGGCGCTGTCTTTCGCAGTAAAGGAAGAGGCTTGCCCGACCCGCGCGGCGGCGGCCGGGGCGATTTGTACTATCACGTGCGCGTGCTGACGCCGACGAAACTGACGCGCGAGCAGCGCAAGCTGATGGAACAGCTCGGGCAGACGATTCAGGTGGACAACAAGCCGGCGGAACGCAATTCGTCGATTTTCGACAAGGTGAAGGACATCTTCGGATAGGGTGCAAGTTTGGGTTTGTCAAAAGCTCCTCATGCCTCTTGCCATGCTGGGTGCCGTGAAGATTCAGTACACGATTCCCATAGATGATTTTCGCGCCCTTCAAATCCCATTCACTAGCCGTGCCGGAACGAACGCGGGTTTCAAGGGAGCTATCTTCGTATGTTCCTTGATGGTTGCCTTAGGGGTTTACTGCCTCCTTGAAGGAATGGGATTGCCTTTGGGAGGCTTTCTTGTTGGCCTGGGGGCTGCGTTAGCCATCATCTTGCAATCTCGGTCTGGTGGTCCTGGCGAGCGGGTTTTGGCGGTAGAACTTTCGGCAGGACTCGTGGTCGCTGTTTTTTTCTTGCCGTCTTGATTTTCCGAATGAAAGCGCAACGACTTGTCCGCCTGCCGATTCGCGTCTATTTTGGCGAAGAGGGCCTGCATCCGCAGGATCCGATAACAATTTCCAAGACCACCTGGGAGAGCTTCTGCGGTTACTTGGAGAATCGGAGCATTCTTCTTCTCTATCACAGCGCGAGTCTTTATCGCATTATTCCGAAACGTGCACTTGGACTGCGGAAGCAGAATTTAGAGAGATTTTGCGGCGCAAGGTTTCTCTTTTTGACTATCACAATCCTTTTCGCCTGGGGCCGCGGGAAGTCACCGAACCCCTGTGAGGGCCTGTAAAATGGTCTACCCATTCAAGGCCGTGACCTTAGCCGTTGCGCTAGAATGAGCCCGTGCGAAGGCGATTTTTTGTAGACCAATTTGAGGGTGATCGCGCTGTGATGGAAGGCGAGGCGGCGCATCATCTGGGGCGCGTGTTGCGGGCGGAAGCCGGGCAGCTTTACGAATTGAGCGACGGCCGGCATGCGCGGCTGGCGCGCGTGGAGAATGTGAAGCGCGACCGCATCGAATTTGCTCTTCTGGAAGAACTTCCGGCCCACGAACCAAACCTGGAAACGACGCTCCTGCTCGCGGTGGTGAAATTCGACGCGTTCGAGTGGGCGCTCGAAAAGGCCACGGAATTAGGGGTCGGGAAGATTGTCCCTTTGGCGGCTGCGCGCAGCGAAAAAGCACTGTTAGCGGCGGCACCCAAGAGGGCAGAGCGTTGGAAGAAGATTCTGCTGGAAGCGTCGCAGCAGTCGCGGCGCGTGCGCGTCCCGGAATTGGCGCCGCTGATAAAACCTGAGCAGGCGTTCCTGTCCCTTGCCGACGGCCTATGCGTTTTCCTGTCGGAAAGGGCCGACGCACCTCCGCTGCGAAGCGTTCTGGCGGGGCAAAAGGCGGCAAAGGCGAGTCTGGGCATTGGGCCGGAGGGCGGATGGACCGAAGAGGAATTTGAAGCCGCCCGAGACGCGCAATTTCGCGAAGCGTCGCTGGGACAGTTGATTCTTCGCACGGAGACCGCGGTCATTGCGGCGCTCGCTTCGCTGAACTTCGCGCTGGCAGAGTAAGCAGTTTTCGATTGCAGGCTCCGTGAACGGGGCATAGGATGACACGCGTTTCTACGTTTCGTTGAGGACGCGTCGCCATGAACAAGCTTCGGATTCTCCCGCTCGCTCTGGCTTTAGCCTGGATCCCGCTCGTCCACGCGCAGAGCGTTGCGCCCCTGCAGACGTACGTGTTCATCCATGCGAACGTGATTGACGGTGTATCGAAGGAGCCGCTGCATGACGTGACGGTAGTGGTCAAGGACGGCCGCATCGAGAGCGTCAATGCGGCAGCGAGCGCGCTACCCACGGGCGCCACAACGATCGACCTGCAGGGGCGGTGGCTGCTTCCCGGGTACATCGATGCGCATGCTCACGTTCCCGACATGGCAGCCGCGAGGCGAGCGCTGCTTTCTGGAACGACGACGTTGCGCGAGATGGGCGTCAACCATTTCGCCGACATCGGGATCCGCGATTTGAACCATGCCGGCGTGGTGGACCTGCCGGATATCGTGGCATCCGGTTATCATGTGCGCCCTCATCCGGCGGAAGAATTCTTCCTGGATTTCCCGAAGCTGCGCGACCTGATGAGCGGCGTGCAGGGGCCGGAAAACGTCCGGCGTATGGTGCGCGCACAGGTGGAGCGCGGGGTAAACGTCATCAAAATCATGGCCACAGAGCGCGCGGGACTTCCGGATACGGACCCACGCAAGCGCGTCTTCACTGATGAGGAGCTGGCGGCTGCCATCGACGAGGCACGAAAAGCGGGCCTGGGCGTTGCCGCTCATGCGCACGGGGATACCGGGGCGCGCGCCGCGGTGTTGGCGGGCGTCCGGTCCATCGAGCACGGCACGTATCTGAGCGACGCAACGCTCAAAATGATGAAGGATCGCGGAACGTATCTGGTGCCGACGATTGCGACGGTCATCGACCTGATTGATCCGGAGGGTGATTACGACAATCCGATTCTCTCAATGCGCGGCAAGGCCATGCTCCCGCGTGTACGCGAAACCGCCGCACATGCCTGGAAGATGGGCGTGAAAATCGTTGCGGGAACGGACACCGGCTACCTGCCACAGAGCACGCGCAGGGTCCCGGACGAAATCGCCGAGTTGGTGGGGATTGGAATGCCTCCAATGGAGGCCATCAAGGCCGGCACGTCCATGGCTGCCGAGTGCCTGGGAATCGAAAAGCGAACGGGTGCGATCCGTCCCGGCCTCGAAGCAGACCTGATTGTGGTGGACCGCGATGCATTGGAAGATGTAAACGCCTTGCGCGATGTCCTGTTCGTCATGAACAACGGCAGAGTCTTCATCAACCGTCTGGATCTTCGATAGAGGAGCGCCACCATTGCCTTTTCGCCGCTTGAGCGTGACGAATGCGGCCGAGCAACGCCGTTTCGCTACCGCGAATCCTAAAGGGGAGCAGCCCCACGCGGCGGCAGCGGGTCAGTTTGAATTTTGGCGCCTATTGCGTCACGAAACCACAAAATTCAACCTGACCCGTCAGGCACGCGGCGTTTGCTTGACACGAACAGGTGCGATTCGCATCTGGCGCGTCACGCAACGCCCATGCTATAAATACAAGGCAAGCAAAAATGGATCGCTCCAGCGAGAAACAGTTCGGAACCTCGACGCCCGCCGGCTCAGCGCAATCGGCTTCCCCTTTCCTTGCCACACCCACTTCGCCTGTCGGAATTTCCGTCCCAGAGCCAGCGACGGCAGGCCATTCGCTGCGCAAAGAGATCCGCGTCTGGACGCGCGACCTGCTCATCGCCATCGGCCTAGCGTTGATCATCATTGTTTTCCTGTACCAACCCGTGAAGGTCGAGGGCACGAGCATGGCGCCCCTGCTCTCCGATCAGGAACGCATTTTCATCAACAAGTTTGTGTACCGCTTCGAACCGATTCAGCGCGGAGATGTGGTCGTATTTTGGTACCCGGTCGATCCGACTAAATCGTTTATCAAGCGCGTGGTGGGCTTGCCGGGTGAAACGGTGGAGATTCGGCAAGGCGTGGTGTATGTGAATGGGAAATCGCTTTCCGAGCCGTACGTTCCGCCGCAATACGAGGATTTAAGCGACTACCCCCCTACGCGCGTTCCCCCGGACAAGTTTTTTGTCATGGGCGATCACCGCATCAGCTCGAACGATTCGCGAGTGTTCGGAGCGGTGGAAAGCCGGTATATTTACGGACGCGCGGTATTCGCGTACTGGCCCGTGGACCATTTCGGATCGCTCGAGACGACGGAAGCGAAGACCAAGTGAATGGCGAATTTTGGATGATGCTCATGGGAGGACCCACTGACCGAAGTTCCGCACCGACCTGCGACCCTCGCGCTGGAAGACGGGCGCGTCTTTAACGGCCGCGCCGCGGGCGCCATCACGCGCCGCGGTGGCGAGGTCGTTTTCAATACCAGCCTCACCGGATATCAGGAAGTTTTCACGGACCCGAGTTACTCCGGGCAGATTGTCTGCCTTACCTATCCGCACATCGGGAATGTCGGCGCAAATCTCGAAGATGAAGAGTCTGGCCGGCCGTACATCGAATCGCTGATCGTGCGGGAATTCTCGCAGGTGTCGTCGAACTGGCGTTCGGCGGAGTCGGCGCAGCTTTACCTGAACCGGCACAAGATTCCCGTGATCTGGGACATTGATACACGGGCGCTGGTGCGGCATATCCGCAACGTCGGGTCGCTGCGCGGCGTTGTTGCGACGGACGGCACTCCGGCGGAACAGTTGGTCTTCGAAGCGAAGCAGTTGCCGAGCATGACTGGCCAGGAACTCGCCAGCCGCGTGACATGTGGGAAATCGTATGGATGGGAAAAAGGCTCGGTGGAAGTGGCCACTTCGCCGTGGGCCGAGCAGATGGGCGAGTCCGACGCCAAAGGCGAAGCGCGGAAACACCGCGTAGTGGCGTACGACTACGGGATCAAGCAGAACATTTTGCGCTTGCTGGTCGATCACAATTGCGAAGCGTGGGTGGTGCCCGCACAAACGTCGGCCGAAGATGTGCTTGGTTTGAAACCGGACGGCGTGTTTCTCTCTAACGGTCCGGGCGATCCGGAGCCGATCGGGTACGCCATCGAAAACATCCGCGCGTTGATTGGGAAAGTGCCGATTTTCGGGATTTGCCTGGGCCACCAGCTTTGCGGGTTGGCGCTGGGAGGGAAAACGTACAAGCTGAAGTTCGGCCATCACGGCTCGAATCATCCGGTGAAGAATCTGCTCACGGAGCAAGTGGAAATCACGGCGCAGAATCATGGTTTCGCGGTGGACCCGGATTCGCTGTCGAAGCGCGACGTGGAAATCACGCACGTGAATCTGAACGATCACACGAATGAGGGCATGCGCCATAAATCGCTGCCGTTGTTCAGTGTGCAGTATCACCCGGAGGCGTCGCCAGGGCCGCACGATTCGCACTATTTGTTCACGCAGTTCACGGACATGATGAAGGAATTCCATCAGCCGGGGAGCTCACGCCGATAGCGGCGAGCGCTGACGAGGACTATGCCGAAGCGGAAAGACATTAAGAAGATTCTGATCATCGGGTCGGGGCCGATCATCATCGGCCAGGCGTGCGAATTTGATTATTCCGGCGCGCAGGCGTGTAAGGCGCTACGCGCGGAAGGGTATGAGGTCGTCCTGGTGAATTCCAATCCCGCGACCATCATGACGGATCCGGAATTAGCGCGACGCACGTACATCGAGCCACTGACGCGCGAATATCTCGAGGAGATTATTGCCAAGGAAAAGCCTGACGCGCTTTTGCCGACGGTCGGCGGGCAGACGGCCCTGAATCTGGCGGTCGAGCTTTCCGAAAGCGGCGTTCTCGAAAAATACAAAGTGGAAATGATCGGCGCCTCGCTGCGCGCCATCAAGGTTGCCGAAGACCGCCTGTGGTTCAAGGACGCGTGCCGCAAGATTGGCCTGGAAGTGCCCGCATCGGCGCTGGTGAATAACGCCAAAGATGCGATGCGGCTTTGCGATCAGCTGGGCTTTCCGCTGGTGATTCGGCCGTCATTCACGCTGGGCGGCACGGGCGGCTCGATTGCATATAACAAGGAAGAGTTCGGCGAAGCGATTTCGCATGCGCTGGACCTGAGTCCCGTGCATGAGGCGCTGGTGGAAGAATCGGTCCTTGGATGGAAAGAGTATGAGCTCGAAGTGATGCGCGATTTTCGCGACAACTTCGTGGTGATTTGCTCGATTGAAAATTTCGACCCCATGGGCGTGCACACGGGCGATTCCATCACGGTGGCGCCCGCGCAGACGCTCACGGACAAGGAATACCAGCGGATGCGCGACGCCGCGGCGGCGATCATCCGCGAAGTGGGCGTGGAGACCGGCGGGTCCAACGTGCAGTTTGCGGTGAATCCCGAGAACGGGCGCATGGTGGTCATCGAGATGAACCCGCGCGTGTCGCGCAGTTCGGCGCTGGCCAGCAAGGCCACGGGATTCCCGATTGCGAAGATTGCGGCGCGGCTGGCCGTCGGTATGGCGCTGGACGAAATCCCCAACGATATTACGAAGAAGACGCCGGCGTGCTTCGAGCCCACCATCGACTACGTGGTGGTGAAGATTCCCAAGTGGCAGTTTGAAAAATTCCCCGGAGCGGACAGCACGCTTGGAACGCAGATGAAGTCGGTCGGCGAAGTGATGGCCATCGGGCGCACGTTCAAAGAGGCGTTGCAGAAAGGCATTCGCTCTCTCGAGCCTAGCACGCCGTGGCGCGCCCCCGCGGAGACACCGGATTCGTTGCTACGCGAAAAGCTGGCCACGCCGCGACCGGACCGCATCTATTGGCTGCTCACGGCCATGGAGCGCGGGCTGCACGCGGATGAGATTTGCGGGCTGACAAAGATCGACCCGTGGTTCATTCATCAGATCGAAGAGCTGACGGCCATGAACCGGCGCGCTGCGTCGGTGACGGTGGAGACAGCGTCGAAAGAACTGCTGCGCGAAGTGAAGCGTCACGGAGCCAGCGACGAGCAACTCGCGCAAATCTGGCGCACGACGCCGGCGTCGGTGCGCTTGCAGCGCGCGCGTTATGGCGTTTCGCCGGTGTTCAAGCGCGTGGACACGTGCGCGGCGGAGTTTGAGTCGTTTACGCCCTATATGTATTCGACGTACGAAGACGAAGACGAGTCCGACGCCCAGCAACGCCCGAAAATCATGATTTTGGGCAGCGGGCCGAACCGCATCGGGCAGGGAATTGAGTTCGACTACTGCTGCTGCCACGCTTCTTACGCCCTGCGCGAAGACGGCTTCGAGACCATCATGGTGAATTGCAATCCGGAGACGGTGTCGACGGACTACGACACTTCGGATCGTTTGTACTTCGAGCCGCTCACGCTGGAAGACGTGCTGGCGATCGTCGAACGCGAAAAGCCGCAAGGCGTGATCGTGCAGTTCGGTGGGCAGACGCCGTTGAACCTGGCGCTGGAATTGAAGCGCAATGGCGTGCCGATCATTGGCACGGCACCGGAATCGATCGACCTGGCGGAAGACCGGCGGCGGTTCGGGCGCTTGCTTGAAGAGTTGAAGATTCCGCAGCCGCGCAACGCCACGGCGCTGGTTCCGGAAGAAGCGGCGCGCGTCGCCGGCGAGATTGGTTTGCCGGTACTGGTGAGGCCGAGCTACGTGCTTGGCGGGCGCGCGATGGTGATTGCGTATGACGTGAACACTGTCCAGGATTACGTTGCACAGGCGGCGCTGATGGGCCCGGCACGCCCGGTGCTCATCGATCAGTTCCTCGAAGAAGCGACGGAAGTGGACGTCGATGCGCTGGCCGACGGCACCGATGTCGTCATTGGCGGCATCATGGAGCACATCGAAGAGGCGGGCGTGCATTCGGGCGATTCATCGTGTGTGTTGCCGCCGGTAAGCTTGACTCCCGCCGTGCTGGACACCATCCGCGAATACACGCGGCGGCTGGCGCTCGCGCTAAAGGTAGTGGGCCTAATGAACGTGCAGTACGCCATTCAGCGCGACACGGTTTACGTGCTGGAAGTGAATCCGCGCGCATCGCGCACCGTGCCCTACGTCAGCAAAGCGACGGGCGTGCCGCTCGCGAAAGTGGCGGCCCGCTTGATGGCTGGCAAGAAACTGGCGAGCATGCACTTGCCGATCGTGCGGAACAACGGCGTTGCCGAAATTGCCGTGCGCGACTATTACTCGGTCAAGTCGCCGGTCTTCCCGTTCAACAAGTTCCGCGGGGTCGATACGATTCTCGGACCGGAGATGCGTTCGACCGGCGAAGTAATGGGCATTTCGACTTCCTACGGCCAGGCGTTTGCCAAGGCGCAGCTCGCGGCTGGTCAAAGGCTGCCGCGCAAGGGCACGGTGTTCCTCAGCGTGAACGACCGGGACAAAAAACATCTCAGCGCCCTTGGCAAGGAGCTTTCTGCGCTGGGGTTCCGCTTGTTGGCCACGCGCGGAACGGCTGCGGCCCTGGAAGCCGCTGGGATTCCAGCGGAGGCCGTCTTCAAGGTGAACGAAGGCCGCCCCAACATCGTGGACCTGGTGAAAACTGGGAAAATCGATCTAGTTATCAACACGCCGCTCGGGCGCGAATCCTTTTATGACGAAAAGTCGATTCGGCGCGCGGCGATTCGCTACAATATTCCGTGCATCACCACGCTGGCGGCTGCAAATGCGGCGGCACGCGGGATCCACGCCCAGCTCGAGCAGGGCACGGAAGTAGCTGCGCTGCAAGATTTGCACCGCGGACAAGCGGCGGCTTCCGGCGTGCCCGCATCAGGAGATTGACGCATGGTTTTGTCTGGAGTTTTTCCGGCGCTCACGACGCCGTTTTCCGGGGACGGCAGGGTTTCGCTTTCCGACCTGAAGCACAACCTTCACAAGTACAACGAAACAGAGCTTGCCGGGTACGTGGTCATGGGCTCGACCGGCGAATCGGTATTGCTCTCGAAATCGGAAATGGAAGAAGTCCTGGTTGCCGCGAAGGACGCTGCTGGAAAAGGGAAGAAGCTAATCGCGGGCACCGGCGCGGAGTCCACGGCGGAAACCATTGAACGCACGAAGCGCGCCGCAAAACTGGGCTACGATGCCGCGCTGGTCAAGACGCCGTACTACTACAAACCGATGTACAAGCCGCAGGTGTTCCTCGAGCATTATCGGCGCGTCGCGGATGAGTCTCCAATCCCTGTGTTGCTGTACTCGGTGCCGCAGTTCACCGGCATCGCCCTCGAGCCTGCGGAGATCGCAAGGCTCTCCGAGCATCCCAACATCATCGGCATCAAAGACAGCGCTGGAAATGTACAGCGGGTAGCCGAGACCATTGCCCTGGTGCCGCCGTCGTTTCAAGTGCTGGTCGGTTCAGCGGCGACGGTGTATCCCTCGCTGGCGATCGGCGCGCGCGGCGCGATTCTCGCTTTGGCTTGCGCACTGCCGGAAAAGTGCGTGGCGCTATTTGAATTGACGCGGCAGGGCCATCACGACAAAGCGCGTGAGCTGCAAAGAATACTTGTCGGGGCGTCAAAACTCATCGTCTCGGAAGGCGGCATCGCCGGCGTGAAATTTGTGATGGACCAGCGCGGCTACCGAGGCGGCTTGCCGCGGCTCCCACTCCTCCCCCTGCAGGATGAACAAAAGAAACGCCTTAGCGAGTTCGTTGCGGACCTGGAGCCAGCCGCCATGCGGGCCTGATTGGCCTGCCTGGTGGCAGCATTTCAAGTAGAATCAATGAGACGTTTTTCAGCGGAGTTCATCTAACCGCACATGGATTGTCGTGCCGTCGCGTTCCGCCAGCTGCCGCACCAGCCCAAGTTGTTCCTCGACTACGTGGACCATTTTGAAAAGGTGAAGGCATTCTACGGGCATCCGCCGACGATGCAGGCAGTGATGCGCGCGGCGAATAAACTGGAGTATCCCGCCGAGAGAAGGGCCGAGGTTGTAAGGATTCTGCAGAAGCAGAATGCGGAACTCGGCGCGGGAGCGGAGACGCAGGCCAATCTCCAGCGGTTCGCCGACGGCGCTTTAGCCGTGGTGAGCGGACAACAGGTCGGATTGTTCGGCGGCCCGGCATACTCGATCTACAAAGCGCTCACGGCGGTGCAGATCGCCGAGGAGCTGACCCGCGGCGGAATCGAGGCGGTGCCGGTTTTCTGGATGGCCACCGAGGATCACGATCTCGAAGAAGTGCGGCATACGACGTGGTTCGATGGCGGCAAGCTGATTCGCTTCGAGCTGCCTGACGGAAATGATGCGGGAAGTCCGGTGGGCCGGATTGCGCTGGGTGCGGAAGTGGAAAGGCTGGCGCGCGAGGCCGCCGAGCTGCTGCAAAACCAGGGCGGAGAACTGCTGGCCCAGTATCTGACGGAGAGCTACAAAGCGGAAGAAACCTACGGAAGCGCGTTCGGGAAATTGTTTGCGCGCACACTTGCGCAACAAGGTCTGATTTTGCTTGAGCCGCTGGATGCGGGCCTGCACAAAGTATCGGCGCCGCTGTTCCAACATGCCCTTTCCGAACGCGACGCGCTGGATGAGAAGCTGCTGCGGCGCGGAAAAGAGCTCGAGCGCGCCGGATACACGGCGCAAGTCAAGGTCACTTCCAAGAGCACGCTGCTCTTTCGACTTGAGGAGGGCCGGCGGCAAGTAATCACCGCCAGCAATGGAAAGTTCCATGCCGGCGAGAAAACCTGGACGCGGGAAGAGCTGACGCACCTCACGCACACGGAGCCCGAGAATTTCAGTCCCAACGCGCTGTTCCGGCCGGTCGTGCAGGACCATCTGCTGCCAACGGTCGCCTTCATTGGGGGGCCGGCCGAGCTTTCTTACATTGCGCAATCCGAGGTGGTCTACAAGCACCTGGTCGGAGACATGCCGATCATGCTGCCGCGCAGCGGGTTTACGCTCGTGGACGTCAAGGCGAACAAGCTGCTCGAACGGTACGGCTTGACGGTCGAAGAAGTCTGGTCCGGGCCGCAGGAGCTGCGCCGAAAAATTGAAGGAGCATCGCTGCCCAAGTCGTTGTCCAAGGATTTTGATCGGGACCAGAGGGAAATCTCCAAGATGCTGGATGGGCTTGGAAGGCAGATTGAAAAGCTGGACTCCACGCTGATGGGTACGGTCGAGAAAACGAGAATGGGAATTGAATTTCACCTCGAACAGCTCCGGCAAAAAGTGGGACGCGCGCAGGATCAGAAGCTGGGTGTGATCACGTCGCACGAGCAGCACCTGGAGTCGCTGCTGAGTCCGCACAAAGTCTTGCAGGAGCGCGAACTGTGCTTGCTGCCATTCCTGGCGCGGTGGGGCGTGAGCGGTTTGAGTGAATTGCAGAAACTTTCCGGCAGCAAGAAGCTGGGACACCACTTGATTGTGCAACTGCCGTAACGCAATACCCGTCATTTCCGAACATCTTCTTATTGGGGGCGCAGCATGCTGCGCCCCTACAACTGACTCGCCTCTCCTCGGATTGCGCGCCATACTACTGTCTTTCCGTCAAGGGCCAGAATGTCCACATTTCGAGGAACGCAAATGCAGACCATCATCGTGAGAACGGACCGGCGGACGCAACTGCTAGACGTGACGGCGCAAGTGCAGGTGGCGGTAGCAGCCGCAAAGATCGAGAAAGGCGTCTGCTATCTGTACGTGCCCCACACGACGGCCGGTATCACTATTAATGAATGCGCGGACCCGGACGTCGCGCGCGACGTGGAGGGAACGCTGGACCGCCTGGTCCCAAAGACGGGCCCCTATCGCCACAATGAGGGGAATTCCGACTCGCACGTGAAATCCATCCTTGTGGGCTGCAGCCAGGTTGTGTTTGTGGACGCCGCTAAACTCGTGCTGGGGCGGTGGCAAGGGATTTTCTTCTGCGAATTCGATGGCCCGCGCGATCGGCGACTCTTCGTCAAAGTCACTTCGGACTAAGACCAAATGCGGCAAGAAGCGTCGCGGTCCGCGTGAAACGCGAACGAACAGGTGCATTAATTGTGCGTTTAGGTAGGCTGTCGAAGGATGGAGGGTGCAAGGTTCGGCACAGACAATGGCCATTGGAATTCTATACATCGAGGAACTGCGGGCAATGATGCGTGGCCGCTTCGCGTGGCTTGGCGTGGGCGCCATGCTTTTCTCGGTCGGATGCGTAGCGACGGTGGGGACACAGGACACATGGCTCGACGGTTACGGCATCATTGCGTATTTTCTTGTTCCCCTGGCGTTTATCCCATTGGCAGCAGTTTTCTTGGCAAGTCCGCGGACGAACCGCTTCGTGGAAAGCGTGTTTACGGCGCCCGTGGAACGGCGTGACTGGTTGATCGCAAAGATCCTTGTGCTCGTGACGACAGCGGCCGGGTATTACCTGGCGCTGGTTCCTATGGTACTCGTGTATGCGTATCACGTCGGCGTGCCGCCGCTTCTTGGGAAATTGCTGATTTGGGCTCCGTGCGTGCTGCTGGTGAGCATCGCGCTCGGTACGCTCATTGGTGTGCTCTTCGTCGGGCAAAGCATCGCTGCTCCTGCCGCAACGGGCATGGGCGTCATGTTGGTCTACGCGGGTTTCGTGCCGCTCCAGGAACTACTCGTGGCCCAAGGTAATGGCGGGACGCGCACGGGCCACCTGACTTTGGCAAGTCCCGCCGTGCTGCTCAAGAACGCGTTCGGGTTCACGCTGGCTGTGGGAAGTATTCCAGCAACCACGACGCGAACATGGGTGAGCGTCATTGCCATCACCGTCGTTGCGTTCGCGCTTGCCGCTTGGGTGTTTCTGCGCGCGCAAGGCGTGGAAACCTGGGAAGGCACACGTGCCCAACGCTGGATCATCGCGCTGGGAATTCTCTCGATCTTCCTGTTGCCGGTGATGACGGCAGACGTCAACTATGACAAGCCGGCTCCGCATGCGACGAATGCGCCTTCGATCCAAAGGCTCTTCGCGCGAGCCGGCAGCAGCCTTGCGCTGACGCGGCCCGGCGGTCAAGCGGCTGCACGGTGCTGCAGCACCATCCTCAATCGAGATGAATGGCCGCCCTTCGGCACAGACGAGCCGACGCGTCGGGACCTCCTGGTCCTGCTTCCGGTCGACGCGGCGCAGCGCGTAACGGATCTACGCATTCAAGTGACAGGCGAGAGCGGCCTGGAAGTAAGCACTCCTCCTGATAAGTTGGACCCTGCGCCAGAAGCGCTGGAAACGCATACCTATCCGAACGACTCAGGCCCCGCAGCGGCCGACGGCCACCACGTCGTGACGGGATGGGTAGCCCGCCTGCCGGTGACACTGATTCCGACGAAGCCTTGGGATATCGGTGGCGTGCGCTATCCTCTGCGCGTGGCTGCCACGTATCAGGTCGCGGGCGAGAACCGGACGTTTGGCGCGCGGGCGGCGGTCGATGCGCAAGTGGCGAGCGGCATTTATGAGATGGGCTTTGCCTCGATGATTCTGCCGCTGGTGTGTTTTGGGGCGGCATTCCGACGTTGGAGGCGTACGCGATGAGCGGGACAACGGAATACGCCATCGAAGCCGAGGGACTGACACGCCGGTTTGGCGATTTCGTCGCCGTGGACCGCATCACGCTGAAAATTCCCAAGGGGCAGCTCTACGGATTCCTGGGCCTCAACGGCGCGGGAAAGACGACCACAATCCGGATTCTGACGACGCTGCTGCCGCCGAGCGCTGGAACAGCGAAGCTGTGGGGACACGATGTGGTGAAAGAGCCGTTGGCGGTCCGCAAACTCGTGGGGCTAGTTAGCGATGAGACCAGCGAGAGTCAATCGGCATGGACGGCGCGCGAATACCTCTCTTATTTTGCGCGCATCCGCCAGATCCCCAATCCCGAAAACGAAGTCGAACGCATCCTGGATGATGTCGGCTTGGACCCGAAGTTTCGGGGGAAGCTGATGTGCAAATACAGCACGGGCATGAAGCGGCGTGTGGAGATCGCGCGCGCACTCATGGGCGGTCCGAAGGTGCTCTTCCTCGACGAGCCGACGCGCGGTCTGGATCTGCCCGCGAAGCGCGACATGTGGAAGCTTCTGCGCAGGCTTGCAGCCACGGAGAATGTCACAACATTTCTCAGCAGCCATGACGCACAGGAAATCCGCACCTTGTGCAGCGAGATCAGCGTGATCGCCAAAGGGCGGATTGTGCATACCGGCGCGACTCAGGAACTAGGCGGAGACATTGACGCCTTCGAGGAGCGACTCGTTGGGATGCTGACGCAATCCGAGCGGAGCGAACCGGGTGAGAATCTTCGAGCCGTGTGAGGAGCCGGCGAGGAAACTTCTTTTGCGAGTTCGAGGGCCGCGCGAGCGAGGCTTGCGGTAAGTCCTGTTGCGAGTGACGCGAGACCGACCGTTCACCTTCAGTTTGTTGATACCAGCATTCTGTTTTCTTTCTGTTCCAGCCTTAAGTGCCTCTTTGTCACCTCAGGTTCACAGAGTATTCAACGCGAATTGACCTAGGAACTTTAGCGATGTGCGATGGTCGCGCGGTTCGGGAGGCTGACAAAATGAGGAAAATAGTTCTAGTAGTTCTGATAGTAACTATAGGAGTTGTGCTTGCTGCGGGGAAGAGGGCTGGCGCTGCCGACCACGATCACAGGAGATTTCATTTCCACGAGGATTCGATCGTGCTCAGCCGCAGCGTGTATGCGGGTGACGCGGATACGGTAGTAATTGGAGAAACTCTGCCGCCTGGGTGTGTCGGGGGCGCGAATGGCAGCTCCAACGTGTCAGTGGAGACGACGTCGGGCGGCTCGATATCCGTGGCGGTACCGTGCGGAATCGCAAGCGATAATGGAAAAGCTCCCAACCTGAACGACAGCCACAATGTATGGAACAATTCAGGCAGCGACGGCAGCTTCGGAATCAGTTCGCCGATCTATCTGGACAACCTGACGAACGATGGCCAGTGGATTGACACGCTGCGAATTCCTACTGATCGGATTGTAACGAGCTTCAGCTCGAAGTCGGAGCTGGCGCTGAACCGCTCCGTCGATGGCAAGACGCTGACTTTCATGGGGTACCACGGCGGGATGGGCTGCGGGCCCAACGGCGTGCAGTCTCCCACGGCGCCGAATCTGATTGACGTTTCGGCGTCCAACACGCCCGGAATCTGCGACCCGACAAACGCGGTGGTCTCGAGCGTGGCGAGCAATCCTGCTCCAACCGCGTATTACCGCGCTGTGGCGGAAGTGGATGCGGACGGCGAGTTGATGGTGACGGACGGCAATGCGTACAGCGGTGACAACGGGCGCGCGGCCATGAAGGGCGGGAACGGCATCTACTACATGGCGGGCAACGACAACAGCGGGAACATCGGAAAAAAGCAACTGACGACCACAGTTCCTGGAGTGCAGTTGATCAACGCGACGGGCGCGGAAATGCTGGTTCCCGGAGGGGAGCCTCCTTTGCCACCGAATATCGGCATGATCGGGAGGCTGGAGTGGCTGCCAAGCGACAAGCTGGGCAAAGATACGAATTTCCGCGGCCTGACCATTTACAACAACACGCTGTACGTCAGCAAGGGCAGCGGAGGCAATGGAATCAATTCAGTATTCCAGGTAGGCGCGCAAGGCACGTTGCCAACTGGCAGCGCAGCGGACCTTGCGAAAGTGCCGATCACTATTCTTCCGGGGTTCCCAAACACTGAGGCAAGCACAGGCACCGCATTTCCGTTTGGGATGTTCTTTGCCAATCCAACGACCTTGTACGTGTGTGATGAAGGCGACGGAACGTACGTGACGCCGCCAGTGAATGGGAACGCGGCGGACGCACAGTCGCTGGCCACGGCGGGGTTGCAAAAGTGGGTGCTGCAGAACGGAACCTGGACGATGGTGTACGTGATTCAGAATGGTCTGAACATTGGCGTGCCTTATGGGGTCGATGACTATCCGTCGTCGATCAACCCGGCGACGGGCGGCTGCCGGAACATTGCGGGACGCGTGAATCACGACGGCACAGTGACCATTTGGGCGATCACGTCCACAATCAGCGCGAATGGAGATATGGGCGCTGATCCCAACAAGCTGGTGAGGGTAACGGACTTGATTTCCTCCATGACCCTGCCGACTGGCGACGGCGACAATGACCGCGATGACCACATCGGCGTGTTCAAGACGATTCGGTCGGCGCGGGCGCGGGAAGTGTTCCGTGGCGTGGCGCTCGCACCTAGGGACGGCGACGACCGTCGCTAAGCATAACGATGAATGTTTGTTTGGGCCGTGTGAGCCTCCCACAGCCTCCTTTTCCCGACGGGAGTCTCCCAAAGCTGTCGACACCAGGTTCGGAGTGCTCTCGTAAGAGGAAAGCAAAAGCTCTACGGTTTGCCAACCATCAGAACGGTGAAAGAGCCGGGAATCATGGGGCCGCGGGGTGGACGGCCTGCGGGTCCGGGCTGCGCATCGGGTGCCGGCGGACCGAACTCAGCGGCCATCGTGAACAGATGATTCGTCTTGGTGTCAAGCGCCAGAGTCTTGGCGCCGACCATGGTTTGTAGCGTTTGTTCGACCACGAAGCTGGTCGGGCTGTTCTCCTTGATGAAAGTCATGGTGCCCGCAAATTCCGCGCTGATGGCTTCCATGGTGGCGGGATTGAAGGTCACGGTGTCCACGCCCATCCCAGTCGGCAGGGTGGTGATGATGTTGCCGTTTTCGGCGTTCACAATCACGACGACGGGCGAGGGCTGGCGGTAGTAGGCAAAGAGAATGTGATTCTTGGCGTCGAAGGCGAGACCACTGCCGCCGGTACCCTTCGAGCTCATGTCGTAGTGCGCTGTGACGGTCAGGCTTTTCGCGTCCACCACGGCGATGTTGGCCTTATCCGCGATGTTGACGTAGATGGTTCCCTTGCCGTCGCTCACGGCTTGCTCCGGCGCTCCACCCAAGTCAAGCGTCTTGACCACGGCGCCGTCTGAGGCGTCGATGATCGTGGCGTGCGGTGGCTGGTGGCTCAAAACCCAAACGCGCGCGTTGTACGGATCCGTGAGAATCCCATCGGGACGGCCGTCGACATCGATGGTCTTGATCACTTTCAATGTGTTCGCGTCCCACATGGTCAGAGGCTTGGTCGTGGAGAAGCCATGGTGGGATTTGGGATCGACGGTGGCGCCACCGGAACGGACATCGGGGACCGAGCCGGCGGAATCCAGCGTATCGAGGTTGAAAACCATCACTTGCCCGCCGGTCTGTCCGCCGCGCGGGACGTAGAGCCGCCGCCCGTCGACATCGGCGAAGATGTAGTCGTAGCCGCCCTCGCCGCCCGCTTTAGCAGTCTTGAGGACCTTATAGGGACCCAAGCTCGCGGCTTGTTGGGCGGGCGTTCGAGACGTTGACATCGCCAAGCCCGCGGCAAGCAAAACACTCACGCAAAGCGATCGCATACGGTTTCTCCTCCTTCGCACTGAAACATCGGATTGTTCTTTCGGGTGCGCCCGAATATACACCAAACGCAGCCAACCTGCCGACTAAGGCAAGGCGAAGGCGAGAACGGAATCGCCGAGTTTCTCCTCGGTGATTTTGGGATGGCCGCCGGCGGCGATGACGACGTATTGCTTCCCGGTTGAGGAGAGGCGATAGGTCATCGGAGTGGCGTTGCCGCACGCGGGAAGCTGCGCCTTCCACAACTCCTTGCCGGTCTCGACGTCAAAGGCGCGGAGGAAGCAATCCGTGGCTCCGGCGATGAAGGCGAGGCCGCCTGCGGTGACGATGGGTCCGCCGAGGCTAATGGAACCTGGCGGAATCGGTTGGGGGTGCGTCCCACCAAAATCCTGCATCGAGCCAAGTGGCACTTGCCAGATAATTTTTCCCTGGGCCATATCTACCGCTGTTAGGAGACCCCAAGGCGGCGGGCTGCATGGAAGGTCAGACGGCGACTGAATGAACCGGCGATAGAGGCCGTAAGGTACGCCTAGCTGATCACCATAGTCGCCGTCTTCGGCACGCGAACTACGGTCATTGTATTTTTCGCGAGGAATGAGCCGTGCGATGGCTACGAGATTGTTGGTGTTGGTGACCAGGATGCTGCGACTGGGGTCAAAAGCGTAGCCGCTCCAGGTCATGCCGCCAAGATTTCCGGGAACCATCAGAGTCCCCTGCAAACTGGGCGGAGTGAAAATGCCTTCGTTGCGAAGATGCGCGATGTAGTTGCGGCACCAGTCGCTGTCTTCAGGGGTCGGTCCCCAGGCTTGGTCGGTCGAAAGCGTTTGCGGAGCGAGGGGAGGCGGCTTCACGGGAAAAGGCTGTGTGGGAGAAGTGACTTCGCCGGGAACGTCGGATTGTGGTACGGGCCGTTCCTCAACGGAAAAGACTGGTTTGCCCGTGTCGCGGTTGAGGACATAGAGAAGGCCGGACTTGTTGCCTTGCACTACGACTGGCACGGCTTTGCCATCAAGATGCAGTGTGGCGAGGAGCGGCGGGGATGCACTGTCGAAGTCCCAGAGATCGTGGTGAACGAGTTGGAAGCCCCAGACGAGCTCGCCGGTCTTGCCGCGTACGGCCACGACGGAGTTGGACCACTTGTCGTCGCCGGGTCGCAGGCCGCCGTAATAGTCGGGGCTGGCGCTTCCCGTAGGGACGAAGAGCAAGTCGCGTTCGGCGTCCACGGCCATGATGGACCAGGCGTTGCCGGCGCCACTGCGCCAGGAAGGGCTCTTGCCTTGGGCGGCCGCTGCTGCGGGATTGGGTGGCAGCGGATCCCAGCTCCAGCGAAGAGTGCCCAAGCGAGCGTCGTACGCGCGGACCACTCCGCGGGCCATGTCCACACGGTGATTGTCGTCGATGGCGGAACCGACGACGACGAGATCGTCAATAATGGCGGGCGGAGAAGTCATGTGATACCAGCCGGGGTCATATTGGAGGACATCGCGGAGGCTGACCTGGCCACCTTTGCCGAAGTCAGTGCACGGGGCGCCGGTGACGGCATCGACAGCGACCAGGCGGGCATCCTGCGTCGACTCAAAGATGCGGCGACGACAGGATTGGCCCGCAGGACGAGAGGAATCAAGCCAGGTGGCGACCCCACGATTGACCAGGCCGTCGCCATAGTCACCATCGAGGTTAATCTTGGGATCGTAGGCCCAGCGCTGCTTACCGTTCTCCGGATCGAGGGCGATGATGCGGTTGAGGGCGGTTGTCAGATAAAGTGTGCCGTCGACGACGAGGGGTGTCGTTTCGAGGCCGCTGCGCTTGCGCCGCCCTGTTCCTTCCGAGACGTCACCCGTGTGGAAGGTCCAGGCGACTTTGAGATTCGCGACGTTGTCCCGATTGATTTGCGAGAGCGGCGAGTAGCGCATCCCGCCGGCGTCATGGCCGTAGTAGGGCCAGGAATCGTCAGATGCGGATGGAGTAGAGGGGCGGGCCGCCCAACTCAGAAGCGCGGCGAAGGCCGCAAGAAGAAGGAAGATGGCGTAGCGAGACAGGGCTACAGATTTCATAGCGTCTCCTGGAAAGACGAGATTTTACCTGAGTTTGTTCCATATGACTGCTGGAGGGCACGTTTTCATCCAGCCAAGTCGATGGCTCCCTCCAGGCTAGCGACCAGAGCAGACGCGATAAACTTTCCGGGGCATTAGACGTCTCATGCGTGGGGGGTGACTTATGACGCTCTTACGGTGCGCGCTTGTTCTCATGCTCAGCTGGGTGGGGGCACAGACCGGTGTTTCACAGGAACCAGGTGCAAAGAGCAAAGCGGAAGATGTCCAATCGAAGATCGCCGGTGTGTGGCGAGGACATTCGGAATGCACGGACAAGAACAGCCCGTGCCACAACGAAGTGAACGTCTACCGATTCGCGAAAATAGAAGGACGGCCCAACTCGTTTACGGTGACGGCGAGCAAGATCGTGGACGGCAAGGAAATCGTGATGGGGAGTGGTGAGTGGAGGTATGACGAGAAGAAAAGCACCGTCGAATGCGAAAAACCGTCCATTCAGCTGAAAGTTGAAGGAGGCAAAATGGAAGGTGCGCTGAAGCTGGATGAAGGAACAGTGTACCGGCGGATTTTCCTGAAGAAAGAGAGCTGATGCAAGGCGCTGTCTGTAGGCAATGTGCTAGAGTTTTTGGGTGATGACGAAGTTCGGGATCTACGTCCAGGTGCCCTTCTGCCAGACCAAGTGCACGTACTGCAATTTTCATACGGGTATCGTGGCGAAGGGCAGGTTTGCGCCTTATGTGGAAGAGGTGTGTCGGGAGATACGAGAGCACGAGCAGTTTTTGGCGGCAGCGGGAGTGGGTTGGCCCGGGCGTCTAGGGCGCAGCAGTGCTGCGCCCCTACACGAAGAAGGTGAGCTGCCCGACGAGGCCACGACGGTGGATACGGTTTATTTTGGGGGCGGGACGCCGAGCTTGCTGGAAGCGGAGCAGTTGGGAAAGATTTTGGACGCGATTCGGGACGCGTTCACGACGGAGTTCGCGGAAGTCACCCTGGAAGCGGACCCGGAGACGGTAGAAGAAGGAAAAGCGGCGGCGTGGGCGCGAGCGGGAATCAACCGGGTGAGCTTTGGCGTCCAGTCGTTCTCCGACAAAGAACTGGCGGCGGCAGGGCGAATGCACCGGCGGGCCGATATCTATCGTGCGGTGCCGATCCTGCGCAATGCGGGTATTCGCAACATCAGTTTCGATTTGATCGCGGGATTGCCGCACCAGACAAAAGAGAGTTGGAAGCGGTCGCTCGAAGAATTGATTGCCCTGCGGCCGGAGCATGTGTCGGTCTATCTTCTGGAGGTGGATGAAGGCAGCCGGCTCGGGAAGGAGTTGCTGGCAGGCGGTGTGCGGTATAGCGCGGGAGCGGTGCCGAGTGAAGACGAGATGGCGGAGTTTTATGAGATGGCGCAGGACGCGCTCGGAGCGGCGGGCTATCGGCACTACGAGATCTCGAATTGGGCAAAGCCAGGATTTGAGTCCAAGCACAACTTGAAGTATTGGCGGCGCGAGCCGTATCTGGGATTTGGCGCCGGTGCGCATTCGTTCTCGGGGACGCAGCGATGGGCGAACGCGCACGATGCGGCGGCGTATGTCTCCGCGGTAGAGAACGGGCGATTGCCGGTGGAGCAGTTGGAGACAGTTACCGCGGAGATGGCCCTCGAGGAAGAATTGTTCCTGGGATTGCGGAACCTGGATGGGATTGATGTGGGACGAATCGAACGTGAGTATGGAGTGGCGCTGGCGAACCGATTCGAGCCTCTGGCGGCAGCAGGGTTGGTGGAGAAACAGGGGAATATGGTGCGTTTGGCGGAAGAGAGACTGAGTATCTCGAACGAGGTGTTTGTGGAATTGCTGAAGTAAGGAAGGGAAAGAAGACGGATAACGCGGAGACGCACAGGGCGCAGAGATTACGCAGATAACAGAAAAGGGAAAAAACATGAGTTACACGGTGGCGAAGGGGAATCAGCGCGTGGATCCGGATGACGTGAAAGTGAGCGGAAAGCCGCTCGAAGGCATAGTGGATCTGCGGAGCGACACGGTGACGCGGCCGACGGACGAAATGCGCCGGGTCATGGCCGAAGCCGAAGTTGGCGACGACGTGTACGGCGAGGACCCGACCGTCAACCGGCTGGAGAAGCGTGCGGCGGAGATCTTTGGCAAAGAGGCGGCGCTCTTCGTGCCCACGGGCTGCATGGGCAACCTGATTTGCATCAAGATCTGGACGCATCATGGGAATGAAGTGATTTGCGAAGAGCGCAGCCACGTGAATTTGTACGAACTGGCGTCGATGTCGGCGATTGCGGGATGCATGCCGCGCGTGGCGAGAGGCGAAGATGGGATTCTGACCTGGGAAGAGATTAAGGCCGTCATCCGGCCGAAGATTTATTACGACTCGCAGACGGCGCTGATCAGCCTGGAAAACACGAGCAACATGGCGGGCGGGACCGTCTATCCGACGGACAGGGTGAACGAGATCTGCGACCGCGCGCACGAGATGGGGCTGAAGGTGCATCTGGACGGAGCGCGCATCTTCAATGCCGCGACCGCTTTGGGAGACCACGTCTCGGTAATGACGAAGAAAGTGGACTCCGTGATGTTCTGTTTGTCCAAAGGCCTGGGCGCGCCCGTCGGGTCGATGGTCATGGGATCGAAGGAGTTCATCGCGCGCGCGCGCGTGTACCGGAAGATGTTTGGCGGGGGAATGCGGCAGGCGGGCGTGATTGCAGCCGCTGGGCTGATTGCGCTGGAGAAGTCTCCCGGACGATTGCACATCGATCACGAAAACGCGGAGCTGCTCGCAGAAGGGATTGCGCAAATCCCGGGGTTGAAGATCGACCCGAAGAAGGTGCGCTCCAACATCGTGATTTTTGACTGTAAGCCGACGGGGATGACCGCCGTGGAGTTGTGCGACGCCCTTTATCCGCACGGAATCTGGGCGCAGGACACTGCCCTCTATTCGGTGCGCGTGGTGACGCATTGCGACGTGGACCGGGCGGGATGCGAGCGGGCGCTTGCCGTGTTGAAGGAAGTCGTTGGCAAAACGCGGAAGGCTGGAGCATAAGGAGAGAACCATGAGACGGGGGATTGTTTTTTTCTGTGTGATAGCGTGTTTGTTTCTCTGCGTCGTGGGTCTGGCTCAGCAGCCTGCCGTAAGAGACAGTGGCAAGAAAGCAGCGCCGACCGCAGAAGAAGCGCAGAAGTTCATCGAGAAAGCGGAACAGGAACTGTTTGATCTGGGCGTGAAGGCCGGCCGGGCGGCATGGGTGCAAGAAAACTTCATCACTGAAGACACGGAGCAGATTGCCGCGGATGCGGGCGAGGTGGTGAACACGGCCAGCGCGAAGTACGCGAAAGAAGCGCACCGGTTTGACGCTGTGAAGCTTACGCCGGAGTTGGCGCGGAAGCGGTTGCTGCTGGAATTGGCTACAGGATTTCCCGCCCCGGATGATCCGAAAGCGCAGAAGGAACTGGCGCAAATTCTCGCATCGCTGGACGGCGATTACGGAAAAGGGAAGTGGTGTCCTGAAGGCGAAAAGGGCAAATGCCTGGACGTAACGGCGATCGAGAAACTGATGGCGGAGAGCCGGGATGCCGAAGAGCTGAAACGCGTTTGGGTGGGTTGGCACGCCATTGGCGCGCCAATGCGGCAACGCTATGCCCGGATGGTCGAGCTGGGAAACGCGGGCGCGCGCGAACTGGGATATGCCGACGTGGGAGCGTTGTGGCGTTCCAACTACGACATGCCGGCCGATGATTTCGCGAACGAAGAGGACCGCTTGTGGGAACAACTGAAGCCTCTTTATTTGTCGCTCCATGCGTACGTGCGCGGGCAATTGCGGAAAAAGTACGGGAACGATTTGGTTCCGGCGCATGGGCCGATTCCGGCGCATTTGCTGGGAAATATCTGGAGTCAGGAGTGGAACAACGTTTATTCGCTGATGGATTCGCCGAAGCCGCCGCAGAGTTACGACCTGACGAAGATTCTGCAGGATCGCCAAACGGATGCTAAGGGCATGGTGAAGTACGGCGAGAACTTCTTCATGTCGCTCGGATTTGCGCCACTACCAAAGACTTTCTGGGAGCGTTCACTTTTTGTGAAGCCGGCGGATCGCGACGTAGTGTGCCACGCCAGCGCCTGGGACGTGGACTCGAAGGAAGACCTGCGCATCAAGATGTGCATTCAGATTCGCGAAGAGGACTTCCGCACGATTCACCACGAACTGGGGCACAACTTTTATCAGCGCGCGTACATGAACCAGCCACCGGCCTTCCAGGGCAGCGCCAATGACGGGTTTCACGAGGCAGTCGGGGACACCATCGCTTTGTCGGTGACTCCGGAATATCTGAAGCAAATCGGTTTGATCGACGCCGTCCCTCCCGCCAGTGGCGATACCGACTATTTGCTCCAGCAGGCACTTGAGAAAGTCGCGTTTCTGCCGTTTGGCCTGCTCGTGGACAAGTGGCGCTGGGAAGTTTTCTCCGGGCAGGTGAAGCCGGAAGACTACAACAACGGTTGGTGGGAACTACGCACTAAATATCAGGGCATTGCGCCGCCGGTGACGCGCACGGAAACCGACTTCGATCCCGGTGCGAAATATCACGTTCCCGGGAACGTTCCCTACGCCCGCTATTTCCTCGCGCGGATCTTGCAGTTCCAGTTTCACCGCGCGCTTTGCAAGGAAGCGGGAATCACGGGCCCGTTGCATCGCTGCTCGATTTACGGGAACAAGAAGGCCGGAGAAAAGCTGAACCAGATGCTCTCCCTGGGACAAAGCAAAACATGGCAGGAAGCGCTGGAAGTGATGACCGGGCAGAAGCAAATGGACGCTACAGCGCTGGCGGATTATTTTGCGCCGCTGAAGACGTGGCTGGACGAGCAGAACAAGGCGAAGGGCTATCCGGTCGGCTGGTGAGACCCGCGAATCAGGCGAGCGGCCCTGCCCGCTTCAGGTAGCGATCGACGATGGCGTCGGCGGTACGGTAGGCAAACGCCAGAATCGTGGGCGTCGGATTCGCCGAGGCGTTTTGCGGGAACGTGGAGCCGCCGAGAACGAAAAGGTTCGGAAGTTGCCAGTGTTGTAAGTAAGGGTTGACGACGGAATGTTCGGGGGAGGCGCCCATGATCGTTCCGCCTTGGACGTGCGTCGATTGATAGCGCGTGGTGTCGTACGAGCGCAGGCCTGGGAAGGGATTGATCTCCTTTGCACCCATGCCACGGGCGAGTTCGACGGCCCTGGCGGTGGCGAAGTAGCACATCTTGCGTTCGTTGTCGCGCCAGTTGAGCGTGAGGCGCAGCAGCGCGTCGCCGAACTTGTCTTTGTAGGTTGGATCGAGGTCCATGCAGTTCGTTTTGTAAGCGAGATGTTCCCCCGTAAAAATGATTGTTCCCGTGCGGTCGTAGTAGGAAATCGCCGCCTTCTTCCATGCGGAACCCCACGTTGCTTTGATGGAGTTAGGCAGGACGCCAAAGTTAGCGATGGGCTGGAAGCCGAAGCCACGCACAGCGAAATAGCCGCAACGAACGAACCCCCGGGACGAGTGATCCAGGTCGTCACGGTCAAAGTCACTGACCATGAACCCCGCGGAGCCGGACCCCATGAAGCGATTGAGCGGCTGATCAAAGAAGGCATTGACGGAAGAAACGCTCACCTGGTGCGTGAGGTTGCTGCCCACGGTACCGCGGCCAGTAGCAGGATCGTATGGTTCACCAATGCCGGAGAGCAGGAGCAGCCGCGTGTTGTTGAACGTCCAGGAGGAGAGAATCACCAGGGAGGCGGGCTGAAGGATCTCCTCCCCGTGCGCGTCGATATAGGTCACGCCTCGAGCGGAACTTTTGGAACCAGACTCGAAGAGGATTCGCCGCACCCACGCGCCTGTCCGCAGCGAGACATTTTTCCTTTTCTGAAGAATCGGAAGAAGAAGATTTGTGGGTTGTGCTTTGGCGCCGACCATGCAGCCAAAGCGATTGCAGAATCCACAGTAGGTGCAGCCGCCGCGCGCGATGCCGTCGGGATTCGTGTAGGCGCGGCTGATATTCGCCGAAGGGGCCGGATAGGGATGGTAGCCCAGAGATTGGGCGGCATCGCGGAAGAGTACGGACACGTAGGGAACTTTCGTTGGCGGTGTGGGGTACTCCTCGCTGCGCCAGCCTTCGAAGATATTGCCGCCCTCGATGAGTTTGCCGCGAAGATTGCCGGCCTTACCGGAACTGCCGAGCAGCTTGTCGACGCGCGTGTAGTAAGGTTCGAGTTCGTCGTAGGTGATGCCCCAATCGCGAACTGCGTGGTTCTCAGGCAAAGCGTTCGCGCCATATTTCGCGGTGGTCTTCGAGAGCAACTCAAAACAATCGGGCAGGAACCGTGGCACTTGGGCGTTCCAATGTTCGCCGGAACCTCCCACGCCAGCGCCCGGAAGAAACGCGCCGTGCTGCCGAAGAGGAATCGAACGCTGCGTGGCGTCGTGGCGTAGCGTGACGGTTTCCTGCGAGAGATCTTGCATCATGCGCAGACGAATCGCGAAATCGAGTTCGTCCATGTCGGCAGCGTAGTCGGAGGGCTCTCTGGAAGGGCCACGCTCGAGAACAACAATGGAAAGGGAAGTGCGCGAGCTTAGCTCTTTGGCCATGAGCAAGCCGGTCCAGCCTCCGCCAATGATGACGGCGTCCACGGCGGGTAGAGTCTTCACGGCTCGTCCTCGCTGGGGCGGATTTTGGTGCCTGTTGCTTGTTGCAGGCTCATCGGTTTGGGGCGGAACGCCTGACCGTAGTACTTTTCAATTTCATCGAAGTTACTCATCCGCGGACCGGGGAAACCAACGAGTTGCCAGCCGACCATGTCCACGTTTCCGCCGTGGATGGGATCACAGAACATACCCTCGATGGTGTTCTGACAAAGGAGCGCAAAGAAAACGGTGGATTCAATTTTGCGCAGGGCTTCGTCCTGCGCCTCCGGCGCAAGAAGATGAAAATCCGCCGGCAGGCGCTTCAAGCCCTCGCGATAGATTTCCCGTGGTGGGGCGCTCCCCTGATAGCCGAACTCGCGCGGCGCCTCTTCAAAGGGGGGCTGGGTGTAGCGGAAGCGATCCCGGCCGTAGGGTCCGGCAAGCTGGCGGTCAATGAAAATGGCTACGCCCGCTTCGCGGGCCCCAGGGCCGCCCTCGTCGGACGGAAAGATGCGCGCGGCCGCGGCGGCCACGAGGAGGGCTTCCGTTTCGGTAAAGAAGCGAAGCGGAATGCGCACCGATTTCTTTTGCGCGGAAAGAAGGGACGCTTTGCGATCCAAAGAGTAGACAATCACGCCGCCGAGAGTGGCGGCGGAAAGAGTGAGAAAGTGGCGGCGACGCATCGCCCGGAGTGTATCAGAGAGGCATGAATGGAGTATGCCGGCGGGAAAAGCGGGGCAATTTATGCTATAAAATATACTTTGGGTAGATATAGGAAATACCGATAGTCGAAAGGACGGACGCGTGGACCTGGGATTTACGGACGAGCAGCAACAGTTGCGACGGAGCGTGAGGGAATTTGCGGAAGGAGAAATCGGCCCGCACGTGATGGAGTGGGACGAAGGATCACACTTTCCGCTTGAGATTTTTCCGAAGTTGGCGGAGATGGGTCTGCTCGGGGTCATTTTTCCGGAGCAATACGGCGGCGCGGGCTTGGGCTACATCGAGTACGCGATTGCGATTGAAGAACTGGCGCGCGTGGACGGCTCCGTCGGCCTGATTGTCGCCGCGCACAATTCGCTCTGCTCGAATCACATCTATAAGTTCGGCAACGAAGCCCAGAAGAAGAAATACCTCGTGCCCCTGGCCTCGGGCAAAGCCATTGGTGCGTGGTCGTTGACGGAACCGGAGGCGGGTTCAGACGCAGGAGGTACGCGGACATCGGCCGTACGCGTCGGCAACCACTGGGTGCTGAACGGTGCGAAGACATTCACCACAAACGGACACTACGCGAACTACTGCGTGGCCATGGCCGTGACCGACAAGTCGAAAGGGTCGCACGGCATCAGCGCCTTCATCGTCGAAAAGGGCATGCCGGGGTTCAGACCGGGCAAGAAGGAAAACAAGCTGGGCATGCGGGCCAGCGACACTTCCGAAGTCATTTTCAGCGATTGCCGTGTGCCGCAGGAGAACCTGTTGGGGCCGGAAGGCGAAGGCTTTACGGGGAGCTTGAAGATTCTCGACGGCGGGCGCATTTCGATTGCAGCCCTGGCGTTGGGCATGGCACAAGGCGCGCTCGAAGCCGCCACGAAATACGCCAAGCAGCGCAAGCAGTTCGGCCAGCCCATCAGCGACTTTCAGTCCACGCAGTTCAAGCTCGCGGACATGGCCACGGAAGTGGAGGCAGCGCGCCTGCTGGTTTACCAGGCGGCGTGGCTGGCGGATAAGAAGGATGTGCGCTTTACACGCGAATCAAGCATGGCGAAGCTGTTTGCCAGCGAAGTGGCCGTCCGCGCGGCCAACGAATGCGTGCAGATTCACGGCGGCTACGGCTTTATCAAGGACTACCCCGCAGAAAAGTACTACCGCGACGTGAAGCTGTGCACGATTGGCGAAGGCACGAGCGAAATTCAACGACTAGTGATTGCGCGCCAGTTGCTTGGTAAGAAATAATAGGCGCGTGCGTTCTGTCTCACCGAAAAGCTCCACTCGACAAGCATGAGTGCCACCGTTCTGACCATTGAGAAATGGGCCGAGCAGGTGCGCGCGGGCGAAGCGCGCGCGGTGTCGCGCGCGATCACGGCGATCGAAAATCACGCGCCCGAAGCGGAGGAACTGCTGCGGCTGTTGTTTCCGCACACAGGAGCTGCGTATTTGACTGGAGTCACCGGCGCGCCAGGAACAGGGAAGAGCACGCTGGTGGACCGGCTGGCAGCGTACCACCGCAAAAGACAAGAGCAAGTGGGCGTAATCGCAGTGGACCCGACGAGTCCCTACTCTGGCGGGGCGATTCTGGGCGACCGTATTCGCATGCAGGGACACGCGGGAGATGCAGGGACGTTCATTCGCTCGATGGCGACGCGCGGATTCCTGGGCGGCTTGGCGCGCGCGACCGCGGAAGTGGCGCTGCTGCTGGATGCCGCTGGGAAAAAGCAGGTGCTGATTGAAACCGTCGGCGTTGGCCAGGATGAAATCGATATTGTGCGCCTGGCCGATTGCGTCATGGTCGTCCTCGTCCCGGGAATGGGCGACGACATTCAGAACATGAAAGCCGGGCTGATGGAGATCGGTGACATCTTCGTGTTGAACAAAGCAGACCGGGAAGGCGCCGAGCGGCTCGAGCAGCAGTTGATGGCCATGTTGTCGCTGGTGATGCCGCGGGATGGCTGGCATCCGCCGGTCGTCCGCACGGTCGCCACCGAGAACAAGGGCATCGCCGAGCTCGCGGAAACCGTCGCGAAGTTCCAAAAGCATTTTGAAGCCAGTGGAGAGCGCCAGCGAAAGCATGTGGAGCATTGGAAGAGCCGGCTGATTGAGCTGCTGGAGTCGCAAATGCTGGAACGTGCGCTGGGCGGCGCAGGCGGCGAAGCACGGCTCAAGGAATTGGCGCAGGAAGTGGCGGAACGCAAGAAGGACCCGTTTACCGCGGTAAGCGAAATTCTGCGGAAGAGCGGTTTACAAAGCTAAGGGAGAAACGATGGCGGCGTCGAAAACAAAGAAGGGCGCAAAAGGCGGACCCAAGGCAACATTGGGAATTATCGGCGGAAGCGGACTTTACTCCATGAGCGGTCTGACCGACACGCGGGAAATCCGCGTGAAGACGCCGTTCGGCGATCCCTCTGACGCCATCGTTCTGGGAACGCTGGAAGGGAAGCGCGTGGCCTTCCTGGCTCGCCACGCGCGTGGCCACCGCATTCTTCCGAGCGAGATCAACTACCGCGCCAACGTTTACGCGATGAAGCTGCTGGGAGTCGAGCGAATCATCTCAGTTAGCGCGGTAGGCTCCTTGAAGGAAGATCTGGCGCCAGGCGAGTTTCTCGTTGCCGATCAGTTCTTTGACCGGACAAAGAACCGTGCGTCCACATTTTTCGGCGGCGGGCTAGTGGCGCATCTGGCGTTCGCGCACCCCACGTGCGGGCAATTGTCCGCGGTGCTGGCAGACGCCTGCGTTCACGAAGCGGTGAAGGTGCATCGCCGCGGCACTTACATTTGCATAGAGGGACCGCAGTTTTCTACGTTGGCGGAAGCGGAAGTGAACCGCCATCTGGGCTTCGACGTGATTGGCATGACGAACCTGACGGAAGCAAAGCTCGCGCGTGAGGCGGAGATTTGCTACGCCACCATGGCCATGATCACGGATTATGACTGCTGGCATCCTGAGCACGAGTCGGTGACAGCCACGCAAATCATTGCGACACTGAGTCAGAACGCCGAGAACGCGCAAAAGGTGCTGCGGACGGCGGTTCGGGAGATGCCCGCAGTGCGGTCGTGTAAATGTGGCGCGGCACTGCAACATTCTCTGGTCACAGACATGAAGATTGTCCCCAAGGCCACAAAAAAGAGGCTCGCCGCCATCATCGGCAAATACATTTCTTAGGAGAAACGTGTGTCTCTACTCGTGGTGGGGTCAGTTGCGTTTGACGCTCTGGAAAGTCCTTACGGGAAAGTGGACCGAGCGCTGGGCGGCGCGGCTACGTATTTTGCGGTGGCCGCCAGTTTTTTCACCCATGTGAACCTCGTGGGCATTGTCGGGGATGACTTCACCGAAATTGACGCACAGATTTTTCACGGCCGCACCATCGACGTTGACGGCCTTGAGCGCGCGGCTGGGAAGACGTTCTTCTGGGCCGGCCGCTATTCGCAGAACTTGAATGAGCGCGTCACGTTGGCAACCGAACTCAACGTTTTTGCCGACTTCAAGCCACGCCTGCCCGAAAAGTACCGCAATTCGCAGTACGTTTTCCTTGCCAATATCGCGCCCGGCCTGCAGCGCGACGTGTTGCACCAGGTGAAAAAGAAGCCGAAGGTTGCTGCGCTGGACACCATGAACTACTGGATTGAGCGCACCAATGCCGAACTGCGCGAAACGCTGAAACACGTGGACATCCTGATGATCAACGATTCAGAGACGCGTGAACTCTCCAATGAGCACAACCTCCTCCGCGCCGCCAAGCACATTTTCAAGATGGGGCCACGGACGCTGGTGGTAAAGCGCGGAGAATACGGCGCGATGATGGTGGACAAGCGCGGCGTTTTTTGCGTTCCAGCGTTTCCGCTCGAAGAGCCCCACGATCCCACCGGTGCGGGCGACAGCTTTGCCGGCGGCTTCATGGGTTATCTTGCCGGCAGCAAGAACACGAGCGACGCTTCGCTGCGGCGCGCCATGGTGTATGGGTCGGTAATGGGCAGTTTCACCGTGGAGAAATTTGGCCTGGATCGCCTGCGGCACCTGAAGCGCGGCGAGATACACGCCAGGGCACGCCACTTCGCAAAATTGACGCAATTCAAACTCTAAGTCGTTAAAATCTCGCAGAGGCGGGTGAGCCGCTGAGCGATGCTTCCTCTCAAAGAAATCGTCTTGCGCCTGACGGTAGCGGCGCTGCTGGGCGCGATTATTGGAATTGAGCGCGACCTGCGCAGGCGTCCCGCCGGAATTCGCACCAGCATGTTTGTGTGCCTGGCCACCGCGCTCTTCACGGTTCTCTCCGGTGAAATTGCCCGGGTGTTTGGAGATACGGGAACCACGCGCATCGCTTCCAACATCGTGCAAGGCATCGGATTTCTGGGTGCAGGCGCCATTCTTCGGGACACGGGCGGCGTGACGGGGATGACGACGGCCGCCACGGTTTTTGTTGAAGCGGCCATTGGCATGGCTGCGGGTGGCGGGTTATACGCGGTGGCGGCGTATGCCACGGGAATCGTTCTCGTAGGGTTGATAGGTGTCGGATGGCTGGCCGATCGCTTGAGTTTGAAAGTTCGCCGAATGGTGTTTCGCATTACCACGAGCAGTGCCGATAGTGTGGCGGGGGAAGTGCAAAAGTTGTCAGCGAGCTTGAAAGTACCGATGAAACATTTTCGCGTGTCGATGGCAGGGGGAAGTTCCATCGTCGAATTTGAGTCGGAGGTCAGCCATAGCCAGCAGGAAGCGATTGTGAAGCAACTCAACCGGCAAGGCGTGGTCACGGAAGTTATGCCGGTTGAGGGCCACCGGGAATAACTGTGGGCAACGGAACTCCGCTGAAACCAAAAAGGCTGGCGCAGGGCTCGCGCATCGGAGTTTTTGCTCCCGCATCGCCTGCTAACTCCGTCGAACTGATTGCTGGCTTGGCGGAGCTGAAACGACAAGGCTTCCAAGTCGTTTCCAATCAGGACAGCAAGGCGGAGGGCTATTTCGCGGGCCTGGCGATCGAGCGGCTGAACAGTTTTGCCGCTTGCGTGAACTCCGAGCAAGTCGACGGAGCCATTGCGTTGCGCGGGGGATACGGCTCCAACTACCTGCTCGATTTCGACCTGAAACGCAATCTCACGCTGATGAAAGCGGTCATCGGCTTCAGCGACCTCACGACCATGCAGATTTACCTTTGGCAGAAATGCGGCTGGGTGACGTTTTACGGCCCGATGGTTGCCGCAGGCTTCAACGCAGGCGCCGGCGCTGTAAAAGGCTATGACGAGAGTTCGTTTTTGCAGGCGGTGGGCAAGCCGGAAGGCGGATGGAAACTGCGGTTGAAGGGCGAGGCCGTGCTGACGGGACAGTCCACGGGCCGCGTTCTGGGCGGCTGCTTGACGCTGCTGGAGGCCACTATAGGTACGCCCTGGGAACTGGATACAAAAGATTCCATTTTGATTCTCGAAGATCGGGCCATGAAGCCGTACCAGGTGGATCGCGTATTGATGCACTTGAAGCATGCCGGGAAATTTGAAGGAGTGCGTGGCATCGTGCTCGGAGAATTTCCAGGGAGCGAGCCGGCGGTTGCTGGCGCTCCAGGTGTGAAAGAAGTGTGTGCGCGAATCCTGCGACCGCTGGGGGTGCCGATTGTTTTTGGCGCGCCCGTGGGGCACACGCCACGGCCGATGCTGACCGTTCCGCTGGGAATCCAGGCGCGGTTCGATGCGGATGGCGAGGGAACTTTGGAATTTCTGGAGCCGGCGGTGGTGGCTTGAGCGAAACAAAACACGTGCACGTGATCGGTATTGCTGGCTCTGCGATGGCGCCGCTCGCGGGGATGCTGCGCGAACACGGCTTTCGCGTGACGGGCTCCGACGCTGGCGTTTATCCTCCAGCTTCGACGCTGCTCGAGAGCCTGGGCATTGCCTACAACACGAAGTTTGATGCGGCCCACTTGCAACCGGCGCCCGATCTTGTGGTGATCGCCAATATCATCGCGCGCGGCAATCCGGAAGTCGAGGAAGTTCTGGACCGCCGGATTCCGTACCGTTCGCTGCCGGAAATTCTCGAAGAAGTGTTTCTCCCCGGGAAGCATTCGATTGTGGTGAGCGGAACGCATGGAAAGACCACGACTACGGCAATGCTCGCCTGGATTTTTCACGTGGCGGGGAAGCGCCCGAATTTCCTGGTTGGCGGCGTCGCAGAGAATTTCGGAAAGAGCTATGGCGTGGGTGGCGGCGAAGAGTTCATTCTCGAAGGCGATGAATACGAGACGGCCTTTTGGGACCGCGGACCCAAGTTTTTTCACTACCATCCGGACGATCTCATCGTGACGTCCGTGGAATACGACCACGCCGACATTTATCCGGATTTTGAGACCTATCAACTAGCGTTTAAGCGGCTTGTAAATCTCGTGCCGCGGCGCGGCAGAGTGATTGTCTGGGGAGACACGGAAGAGTCAGGACCGGCTTTGCGCGGCGTGGTAGCCAAAGCGTTTTGTCCCGTGGAGACGTATGGATTCCGTCCCGGGAACGACTGGGTGGCGAGCGACTTCCGATTTGACGGGGAATGGATGCGATTCCGCGTGGAGCATCGCGGCGTTCTGTTTGGCGGACTCACGCTTACGGCCACCGGCAAGCACAACGCGTTGAACGCCATGGCGGCGATGGCCGTGGCGCATGGACGAGGAATCACGGCCGCGAAAATTGTCGAGGCGCTGGCGAGTTTCCGCAGCGTCAAGCGAAGGATGGATGTGAAGGGCGAGATTGGCGGCGTGTTGGTGGTGGATGACTTCGCGCATCATCCCACTGCGGTGAAGGCCACCATCGAAGCCGCTCGCGGACGCTGGCCTGGAAGGCGGCTGTGGGCCATTCTCGAGCCACGCTCGAATTCCATGCGGCGTAAAGTATTCCAAGACGCTTTGCCAAAAGCGCTGGCTCTCGGAGATCGCGTGATTCTGGGCGGTGTGTTTCGCGCGCAGCAGTTGGGCGACGAAAACCGTCTCGATCCGGAGACCGTTGCGGCCAGCGTGCGCGAACTGGGCAGAGACGCCCGCGTTTTTGCCGGAGCCGATGTCATCGCGGAACATTTGGCCGCGGAATCGAAGAGCGGCGATTTGCTCCTCATCATGTCCAACGGCAGCTTTGATGGGCTTTGTGAGAAGTTGCTGAAGAAGCTAAAAGAGGCCGGGCATGCCGTGACGGAGGCCAAGACCCGGTGAGCCTGAGACCGCTTTGGTGGAAGTCTCTCCTTTCTGTTTGTGGCTTGCTCTTTCTTGCTTCAGGCGCTTGCGCCCAGAGCGATGCTCCTATTCAATACGAAGTCTCCCTGAAAAACCCGGAAAAGCACTTTTTTCATGTGGCGATACTGGTTCCGGTCAAGGGGGAAGCGCTTTTGCAGATGCCGGCCTGGAATGCGCTCTACCAAATCCGCGATTTCAGTACGCGCATCCAGGAAGTGCAGGCGCGCATCGGGGAAAGCCAAGCCCACATTGAAAAAGTTGATAAGCAAACTTGGCGCGTCAGGGGAGAAGGCGTCGCGCGGATCGAATATTCCATCTATTGGGATGACCCCGGTCCATTCTCTTCGCAATTGAACGCGGACCACGCCTTCATTAACACGGCGATGATTTTGCTCTATGCCGTGGGGCGAACCGGGGACAAAGTGATTTTGTCGATCAGCGATCTTCCTGAAGGCTGGAAACTGGCAAGCGCAACACCTTTCACTTGCGCTCCGGCGGCTGGACACGTTTCCTGCACGGCGGACAAAATTACGTACGATCAGCTCGCTGACGGCCCGATTGAAATGGGCAAATTTGACGAGTTCGACTTAGCGGGGATCTTGCCGCGAATCACGGTAGTGGTGCATGGCGACGGCTGGCGGAAGAAGAAACTGCCAGACGAACTAAGGCGCATTTGTCAGTATGAATTGAAAATGATGGACGACAAACCTTTCGATCATTACGTGTTTATCCTGCACATCGGAAAAGGCGCGGGCGGCGGAGGCATGGAACATTCGTATTCCACGGCGATTGGAGTCTACTCCGATGAGTATTTGGCCACCGTGGCGGCGCACGAGTTTTTTCACCTGTGGAACGTGAAGCGCATCCGGCCGGCGACGCTCGAACCGGTGGACTATACCAAAGAGCAGTACACGCGGGCGCTATGGTTTGCCGAGGGCGTGACGAGTACCTACGGTTCCTACACGCTGGTGCGCAGCGGAATTTGGAGTAAGGAGCGCTTCTACGACGATCTGGGGCAGCAGATTACGGAGCTCGAAGGCCGCCCGGCGAACCGCTGGCAGAGCGCGGAACAGTCGAGCCTGGATGCCTGGCTCGAGAAATATCCGCTCTACAATCAGCCGGAATACAGCGTTTCGTACTACACGAAGGGGCAGGTGCTCGGCGACTTGCTGGACATCCTGATTCGCGACCGCACGGATAGCGCAAGGAGCCTCGATGACGTACTGCGTATGATGAATACGGAGTTTGCCAAGCAAGGCAAGACGTACCGGGACAGCCTGGATGTGCGCTTGACGGCAGAAAAAGTGGCCGGCGGCTCGTTTGAAGAATTCTTTCAAAAGTATGTAGCGGGCACGGAGCCGTTTCCGTATTCGCAGGTTCTGGCGCTTGCGGGGCTTGAGATGAAAACGGTGGAAGAGCGGCGCGCGACTCTCGGCTTCACGCTGGGCCGCGATTCGAGCGGAGCCATAGTCGTTGCATCGGTAGACGGGGACGGTAACGCCGCGCAGGCAGGATTGCGCGTGGGAGATCTGATCGTTTCGTGGAATGACGGAGAAGTGCCGCGGCGCGTGCAACGCTGGGCGTCCGAACAAACTCCCGGAGCCGTGTTGCGTCTACGAATCCGGCGCGATGAAAAGGAAGCCACGATTGAATTTCATCTTGGCGAACTGAAAGAGACGATCTACCAGGTGACGGAAGACGCGCACGCAAGCGAAAAGGCGCGCCACATCCGCGAAGGACTGCTGCACGGCACGACGATGGCCGTGGCAGTTCATTAGAGGATTTGGCGGAGCACACTGAGCTTGACCGAAGTCCCGGGATTCGAGAAAGTCTTGGCTGCGCGTACTGACTGCGGCAGGCGGCAGTAAACGGGCCAGGCCATGCTGAGACTTCTTTTCATCGCCACGTTTTTGTCGCTCTATATCCTTCTCGTCGGTCCGCCTCTGATTCTGTACACATTGATCACCAGAAATCCCGATCCCGTCTATTGGGCGGGCATCAAAGGCGTCATGTTCTTTGTTCGCGCGGTGGGAGTACGGGTTACGGTAAAGGGGCGCGAGCGGATTCCGAAAGGCGTTTGCTTGTTTGCGGCCAATCATACGAGTTCGGCCGATCCTCCGGCGATCGTCGGGGCGATACCGCGGCGAATTGCGGTGCTCTTGAAAGAGTCGCTTTTCCGGTGGCCGATTGTAGGGAAAGCGTTCCTGGTGGCGCACTTCATCCCTGTGAACCGCGGCGTGCGCGAATCGGCGATAGCGAGCGTCGAAAAGGCCACCGAAGCGATCAAGGCCGGACAATCGTTCCTGATTTATCCCGAGGGAACCCGCAGCCCGGATGGGCGTCTGCAGGAGTTCAAGAAGGGCGCCGTGGTGATGGCCATCAAAGCCGGCGTGCCCATCGTGCCCATGGCGTGCAGCGGTGCGCACCGTGTGATGCAAAAGCGCTCGCTGGTGATTCATCCTGGCGAAATTGTTGTAGAGTTTTTGGAGCCCATCGACGCATCGAAATACACCTTTGAGGAGCGGGACGTCTTGAATCAAAGGGTCCACGACGCCCTGGCAGCCGCGCTCCCGCCGGACCAGCAGCCGGCCGC
>CAZGFL010000004.1:0-11683 GCA_964524985.1 uncultured Acidobacteriaceae bacterium | reverse complement strand
TCAACTCGATCCGCAAGTTGCGCCGCAGCTCTGGATTGTCGAAGAAAAGCGCGCGAAGGCCGGTCACATTACTTCTCCCTTGGCGATGCGGCTGTAGGCTTCCTCGAGGCTCACGCCGGGCTGCTCCACCGCCGCGAGCGGCGCTCCCGCCGTTACCAGCGCTTTAACCATCTCGCTCAGATCCGCATCGCTGCCGGCGAACTGGAAAAGTGTGCCGAGGCCTGACGTGGCCACGTGGTTCACTCCCGGCCTGGCGGTCAGCCAGGGCTCCAGCGCGAAGCCAGGCGCGGAGAGGCGGATTCGAATCACGCGCGACCCGGCGGGAGCGCCGGGCTGCGTAGCGGGCGCGGGCTGCAAGATCTCTTCGATCTTGCCCACGCGGATCAGATGACCCTTTTCGAGAATGCCGATGGTTGTGCAGATCTCTTCGAGATCGGAAAGGATGTGCGAGGTAATCACAATTGTGCAGCCGCGTTCATGAAAGCCGCGCAGCAATTGCTTCAGCTCATGCCTCGACTTCGGATCGAGTCCGGCCGCAGGCTCGTCCAAGACGAGCAGCGGCGGATCGTGAATCACGGCGCGTGCGATGCCCACCCGCTGCTTCATGCCGCGCGAGAGGCCGGAAATCGATGCGTCGCGCTTGCTCTCCAGGCCCAGGCGCGTGACAACTTCCACGATGCGACCGGGAATCGAATTCGGCGCGAGTTTGTAAGCCTGCGCGAAATATTCCAGGTATTGGTAGACAGTCAACTCGTCGTAGAGTGAGAAGAAATCCGCGAGATATCCGACGTATTTCTGCGCCTCTTCGCGGCGGTGCTCCACGTCAACACCATTGACGAGCACGCGGCCCGCGGTGGGCAGCAGCAACCCGCAAATCATCTTGAGGGCGGTGGACTTGCCGGCGCCGTTCGGTCCGACCAGGCCGAAAACTTCTCCGGCAGTCACTTCGAGATTCAGCCGGTCCGCGGCCAAAACCCGCCGTTGCGGGTCGCCATCGGCATCGTATTCTTTTGTTAAGTCGATGAGGCGCAGCATGAACGTTGTTATGTGCCAGTGTTTCGTGCGCCCTCCGCCGCGTCAATAGCTCTCCCGGAGCGGACACAGCTAAAGAGTCATCCTCCCCTTAATGAGATTGTCATCCCAAACCCGGTCGCCCGTTTTCGGCGAATGTTGGTGAGGGATCTGCAGTTGTGTTGATGTAGCGCCGGGCTTCAGCCCGGCATCCCGCTGCTCTGCTGTCATTCGGAGAAGAGCTTGGGTTGCGCTGGAACTGCTGCGGCAGCGGGTTTGCGCCGCGCGACGCCCACGACGCCCAGGACGGTTACTTCGCTGAGCGCGCTGCGGGGCACAAAAATGCGCATGGCGGCGCCATTCAGGTCCGGCGGAGTGATCTGGATGCCGGAATCAAGCAGCGCCAGCAGGTCATTGCCTACTACGCCTTCCAGAGTTTCGTTATCGCGAAACTTCAACCGCACCCACAGGCCATCGAGTTTCGGCCGGCTGAAAAAAGCGCGGCGCTCGGGTTCGTAGTCTTCGGTGAAATCGCGCACGAAATAGACCGCGCGAATATCTTTCAGCGGGATTTCGCGATGCTCGCCCGTGGTGGTGAGTACGTCGAGAGGATCGTCGGGGAGACGCATGGGGTTGACGTAGCCCTGCAGCGTGGTGCGGTCGGAGAAGGTGATGACGACCTTCTTGTGCGTAGAGGCTGTAGGGCGGGCTTTCACAACTAGATGCTACACGAATAAAAGCTGCGCAAAAGGGCTGCCTTATACAAAGGTGCTTGGCAAACAGCCGGCGTCTGCCGGTGGTTCCGGCCGCGGAAACGCCTCTGTTCAGGACGCCGGACTGAAGCCCGGCGCCACATAAAGACAACTGCAGATCCCTCGGGCAAAGACGACCCTCGTCATGACACCTTCTTTCTCTCAGCGCGTGCGCCCAATATTGTGCGCGTGCGAACTCAATGCTGCGAGCTTTCCAAATCCGTCGCGTGTACAAACAACTGGACATCCCTCACCCGCGTTCGCCAAAGCCGGGCGACGGGTTCGGGATGACAGCAAAGGAGCAGGATGGCGCGCTGAAGCCCGCGGCGCTGCGTTTAAGCCGAAGCGGGCTGCTCAGTATTGCGCAACCCGATGCGTAAGAGCTATTCTCCCGGACACTCGTCAGGTGGAGGTTCAGGCAGCGCCTGGTTGTGTCCGAATCAGGGCCAAGCTATCTAACAAACAGGACAGGTCGCCTTGCAGCATCGGCCCGTTTTTGGAATCGGCCAGGTTCAATTCATGCTCGGTGGTAACTCGAGTTAGAGAGGGGAATACGTTGAAGCTCCTGCTCATCAGCCCCAACAATCCGTACAACATTTTTCGCGCTCCCGACATGTTCAGAATAGCCGGCCGTTTCTCCAAACACATGCAAGTCCAATCGTGGGCCGCATTCCCAGGACTGAATCTGGCAATCCTGGCGGCCATTACTCCGCCGCACGTGGAAACGAAGATCGTCGACGAAGGCGTGGAGGCCATCGATTTAGAAACTGATGCGGACCTCGTGGGCATCACGGCCATGACGAACATGGCTCCCGCCGCCTACAAGCTGGCCGATCTCTTTCGGCAGCGCGGAAAGAAGGTGGTGCTGGGCGGCGTTCACGTTACGGTATGCCCGGACGAGGCGCAAAAGCACGCCGATGCTGTGGTAGTCGGGGAAGCGGAGCCCATCTGGAAAGAGTTGATCGCCGATTTCGAGAGGGGCGAACTGAAACCTCGTTATCGCCCAAAGCAACTCTTCGACATGAAGGGCTACGGAGTTCCTCGCCGCGACCTGCTGAGGCTGGATCGCTACTTATTTCCAAGCACGCTCGAAACGGGGCGAGGATGTCCCTTTGATTGCGATTTTTGCTCCGTAAGCCGGACGGCGGGCCGTGCCTATCGATTCCGTCCCACGGAGGAGGTGCTGGCTGACGTCGACTCGCTGAAGAATCGATGGGTCTTCTTCGTGGACGACATCATCAATGGTCATCGCCAGCACGCTCTCGAATTATTTCGGGCACTCAAAGGCAAGGGCCTCCTGTGGGCGGGCCAGGCTACGGTGCTGATCGCGCGCGATGAAGAGCTACTGCAAGCCGCGGTGGATGCGGGATGCCGCGGGCTCTTTATCGGATTCGAGACATTTTCCTCGCCGACGCTGAAAAAACTGGGAAAGCCGGACAATTGGCGCCAGCGCTTCTTCGAAGCTTGCGAGTCACTGCATAAGAAAAGGATCGCCATCTGGGGCGGTTTCGTGTTCGGGTTGGATACGGACACTTTGGAGGGACTGCAGGAGACCGTCCGGCTGGCCTGCGAAGCGAAATTGGAATTTGCGCAATTCTCCCGGCTGACACCCCTGCCCGGGACGGCGCAGTGGAACCAGTTCCAAAGTGAAGGGCGGATCACCGATACGGACTGGAGCAAATTCAATTTCCAACATGTGGTGTATAAGCCGCGCCTGATGAATGCGGATGAGCTGAACCGCAGCATCCGCGAGGCTTGGTTCGAATTCTATAGTGTCCGTCGAATGGCGCAGAGGCTTGGCCGGCTGCGCCCTCCAATCACCAAAGGGAACTTGAGGCTGTGGGCGCTGAATATGGGCATCAACCGAATCATGCGGCGTTTCGCGTCAAGTTCTGGTCCGGTGCGAACGAAAGAGATGCCCAAGTCGGTCTTCGATACACTCGATTCGCCTTCAAACTAACAGTCACACCGCCACGCCCAATTTGTTGCAACGCGGAAAAGCGTGTGGTATAGTACTCCGCCGTAGCGCTGTCAACTCTTTGCTTTTCATAGGCTTAGGCTGAGACGCCGCCTTTTGAACCAAAAGAAGCAGATCCTCAAGTCAGCCTCGGTCATCTCCCTCGTTACGGTTATAAGCCGGATTCTAGGTTACGTCCGCGACCAGCGCATTACGCTGCTGCTCGGCACGACACCCACGGGGGACGCGTTCGTGCTGGCCTACCGGATTCCGAGTCTCGTCCGGCGACTGGTGGGCGAAGGGGCGGTGACGGCTTCGTTCATTCCCATCTTCGCGAAGTATCTGAATAACAAACCGCGCGAGGAAGTGTGGGAATTTGCGCATCGGCTCTTCTGGACTGTGGCCGTGATTCTCGCGGCGGTCACCATGCTGGGAAGCGTGTTCTCGGCGCAGTTCATGCGCTTGTTCACTCTGTTTGCGCCGGGACAGCCGGCCTGGGAGCAGGCCGTCTATCTGAATCGCATCATGTTCCCGTACATCTATTTCATCGGCCTATCGGCATTAGCAATGGCCATCCTGAATTGCTTTCACGTGTTCGGCACGCCCGCCGCGACCCCCGTGCTGCTGAATATTTCGATCATTGCAGCATCGGTCGCGGCGGTTTCGCGGCATTTTTCGAGTCCGGCTGTATCGCTGGGGGTAGGCGTGCTGGTCGGGGGAGCGCTGCAGTTTCTGATCCTGGTGCCGCAATTGGTGCGGCGGGGGATGCGCTTCAAATTCGGGCTATCTTTGCGCCATGAAGGTGTGCGCTCCGTGGGAGGCTTGTTGGCGCCGGGATTTTTCGGCATTGGCGTGGCGCAGATCAATTTTTTCGTAGGCACAATTTTCGCCACGTCCAGCCGTATGCCGTCAGGAAGCGTCACGGCGCTATATGTTGCGGAACGCGTGATGGAGTTGGTTATGGGCGGCTACGCGATAGCCGTGGCCACGGCGATTCTGCCGATGATGTCGCACCAGGCCGCGGCGGGCGCGATGGAGGAGATGAAGTCCACGCTGGCGTTTTCGCTGCGCATCGTTTCGTTCATCACCATACCGGCGGCCGTGGGCCTGGTGGTGATGCGCGAGCCCATCATTCGCGTGCTTTTCGAGCACGGCGAATTCGTGGCCGAGTCCACAGGACTGACCACACGCGCACTTTTCTATTACGCGTTTGGGTTGCCGGCGTTCGCTGCGATCAAGCTGATCGTGCCAGCGTTTTATTCCACGCACGACACGCGCATACCCGTTCGGGTGGCGGCGTGGTCGCTGGCTTTAAATATCGCGTTGAACGTGCTCTTCCTGCGCTGGTTTTTTCCCATTTTTCGCAATGGCGGGCCAGCCATGGCCACGGTGGTGGCGGCATATTTCAACTTTTTAGCGCTATTCGTGATTTTCCGGCTCCGCTTCGGCCGGTTGGGCACGCTTGACATATTGGCCTCTATGGCGCGCAGTGGGGTGAGCGCCGCGATTATGGGGACGCTGTGCTGGATTGGGCTGCGGCTGTCGCGGTTCAGTACATATACAGAATTTCTGCCGCGGCTGGGGATCTTTGCCGCTTTGCTCGCGGGGGCAACGGCTACCTACTTGCTGCTGGCCTGGACCATGCGTTGCGTCGAGCTTTCGGAAATCTACGGCATTGCCATGCACGCTGAGCCCGAGGCCGCGGGCATGGCCGGCTTGAGCCAGGAATACTGAATATGCAAATCCAGCCGCTGATCACCTCGTTCATGAACTACATCAAGGTCGAAAAGGGCTTGGCGGCCAATACTCTCTCGGCTTATGACCACGATTTGCGCAAATTTCAGGCTTTTGCGGAAAAACGCGGGCTGAACCTGGAGGCGCTGAGCCGTGACCATATCGTGGATTTCCTTGGCGACCTCTACCGGCAGGGGCTGGATAGCCGCACCGTGGCGCGCAATCTGGTTTCTTTGCGCAATGTTTTCCGCTTTGCGCTTGCCGAAGGGGCACTTTCGGCTGATCCCACGCTCAATCTGGAATCGCCGAAGGTGCGGCGTTCCTTGCCGGTCTACCTGCGGATGGAAGACGTGGACCGTTTGCTGAACCAGCCGGATCCTTCGACGGCTCTGGGACTACGCGATCGAGCCATGCTGGAGGTGCTCTACTCTACGGGCCTGCGGGTTTCGGAATTGGTTAACTTGAAAGTATCCGACTTCGAAATGCGCATGGGCTGCTTGCGCTGTATCGGAAAGGGTGATAAGGAGCGTCTGGTACCGGTCGGGCGAAAGGCCCTGGCGGTGGTGCAGGCGTACCTGGGGAAGTCGCGGCCGCTGCTTTTGCGGGGGCGCGACGCCGGCAGGGCGAACCCCTGGATCTTCCTCAACCGTTTCGGCAATCGGCTCAGCCGCATTGCCGTTTGGCGCCTGCTGACCGCGTACGGCCGGCGCGCCGGCATCCGGGCGCGCCTCTCGCCGCATAAATTGCGGCACAGCTTTGCCACGCACCTGCTGGAACGCGGTGCGGACCTGCGATCCGTGCAGTTGATGTTAGGCCACGCCGATATTTCGACGACTCAGATTTATACACACGTGATGGAAGAGCGCTTGAAACAGGTATACAAGGCGCATCATCCTCGCGCGTGAGGCGCATCCGAGGTGCCTGGGCCACGGCGCAACCAAAAGAGGAGTGCGTTGGGAATGAAAACGGAGACCCTGGGTAAGCGGGCCAACCAAAGTGCAGATCAATCCAACAAGCGCAGTCGTTCACGTTCGCTAGGGAAGAGAATGGCCGATGCCTGACTACATGTACATGCTGGAAAGCCGGCTCTCCGCCGAGCAGCGCGCCGTATTGGTGCGCATGCAAGAGCTGGCCGTGGAAACCTCCACCAACGTCTATCTCACAGGTGGCGCCGTTCGCGATTTGATTTCGGGAATGTCCATCCGCGACCTCGACTTCACGGTCGAAGGCAATCCCTCGCGTTTCGCGCGTGAACTGGAAAAGGGCGGAGCACGCGTGGTGGAGGAGGATGAAAAGCTGCGCCGCGTCGACATGATTTTTGCCGGCGACGTGGACGGCAGTATCGAGGCTGCCCGCGAGGAGACCTATGCGCTTCCGGGGGCTCGTCCGGAGACGCGCTGGTCGACCATCATGGAGGATCTCCGCCGGCGGGATTTTTCCCTGAACGCGATCGCCCTTTCGATCAACGCGGCGTCTCGCGGGTTGCTGCTCGATCCGACGAATGGCTTGGCCGACCTCGAGAGTCGCGAAGTGCGCGCGCTTTCGATCCACAGCTTCACGAATCAGCCTGTGCGGCTGCTGCGCGCCATCCGCCTGAGCGCGCGCATGGAGTTCAAGCTGGAACCGCGGACTGAGGAGTGGTTCAAGCTGGCTCTGGAACGCGGCCGGCAGGAATCCATTCCTCCCACCGACGCGGGCGCGGAGCTTCGCCAGTTCGCGCGGGAAGATAAGCCCGTGCAGATCCTCAAGGCTTGGGAGGCGCGCGGGCTGCTGGAGGCCATCTCGCCGCAACTCGCCAAACGACATCCGCATTACGAAATGCTTACGCGCATTTTGCGTGCGCGCGACGACCTGGCCAGCGCGGGCATTCGGCTCCGCATGTCCGTTCCCATCATGTACGCGACACTCGGCAAGCTCAAGGACCGCGAAGCTTCCACGGCTTTGCATCGCCTGGAATTCCGCCAGCAGGAGATCGATGAGGTGACCAGTCTCGAGGAGCGCGCGCAGAAGGTGATCGCGACGCTTGCGGGACGAAAGACTACCGCACCCGGTGAGGCTTATGCCTTCCTGGAGAAAACGCCGGGGGACCTGCTCGCTTTTATTCTCGCGGAGTCCTCTAATTCCAAAGCGGTGGGCAAAATCCGCACCTACCTGAATAAGTGGCGGCCTCTACGGCAAGCCTTGCCGGCGGCCATTCTGGAACTCGAAAGCATTGGCATGGCGCACGGCCCGAAGTTCGACAAAGTAGTCGAAGATCTTTTCCAGGCTCAGCTACAAGGTAAAGCCAGGAATCCGGAGCTTCGCTTGAAGCTGCTGCGGAAACTCTCCGGCATCAAAGAGCCGCCAAAAAAGAAAATAGACGAGAAGGCAGCAAAGAAACTGGCGGACAAGTCCAAGAAAAAGCCAGGCGAGAAAGGCGCTGGCGCGCCAATGTCGCCCGGCGCTCCTCCGGCCGAATCGCAGAAGCAGGCAGACACGCTCGCGCGACTGCAAGCAGCTCGAAAAGGCAAAGCCGCCGCGGCAGCACCACCGCCGCCCCCTGCCAAAGCTGGCAAGCCCAAGGCAGCCGCCCGCAAACGCTGAACATCTTTTATAAAAGGCAGCTGTTGTATAAAAGCCACCTGCGTTAACGACGCCGGCATCGATAAATGCACCCGCGTTGATAACAGGCACCCTCGACCGATAAGAAGCGGCGGCGGCCATAGCAAGCATCCGCGGAAGCCGGCGTTGTGCGTAACTCTTATGTATCGTGGCAGGAAGAGTTCTGCACCGGGGCCGTTACCTCCAGCTATGCTTTCCAGCAGAACTTTTCCTTAAAGGAACCGCGGAAACTCATTCGGTGAACAATTTTTCACTACTTATTGCCTTTGTTTTTGCGGCGAGTGTTGTGTTGCCGATCCTTTTCCGGCTTTTCCGTAGCGGTCCTCGAGAAGCGAGAGCTGTGGTCGAGTACGCGCAAAAAAGGGGATACACGTTAGTGAATCCTGGCCTTGCACAAGCCCTGGACAAGTCCTACCTGGAGATGCTGAAAGATCCGGCATTGAGGAACTCGGGTCAGGCGTCATCCGATATTTCCGATATCGAGAAACTTCACGACGGAACGGGAGGTTGGATGGCGTTCACCTGCAATGTAGGGTCGAGAGAGGTGACGATCTTCAATTTGAGCGTGAGCTCACGACGAACGGATTCGCAGGGAGGAGGCATTCGCTACAAGGTTGCAAAGATAAAGGCGCCGGGATTGCCACGATTTACCCTTGGAAGAAATTCAGCATTACACAAATTTGAAAACGTCGTGGAAGAGATTGCCGGCGTATCCAAGACGGCAGTTCAAGTGGATGCGCGCCAATTCCCGGACTTCGCAGCGCATTTTTGGGTAAAAGGTGCCGATCCGGTGGCGGTCAACGCGTTCTTATCCGGGGACAAGATACAGTTCCTTGAGACCGCAAAGCTGGAGGGCACCCTGGCTACCAACGCAAATTACCTTGTGTATTTTGAAGACGGCGTACTTCGCACCGAGCAGGATTTCGATTCATTCATCGCCAGGGCAGAAAAACTCGTAGCCAATTTATTGTGAGGTCCGGAGATTTCCGGGAATCGCTGCGCTAGCCCTACTTCGCTTCGGGGGCGACGCTCGGGTCGCCGATTTCCTGGTTATATTGCGCCGTATCAGACGGCACGCAGAACATCTCGCGGATATCGAAACCGCGAGGTTGCAAGCGAAGTGGGAACTTGACCAGCGGCTGCCAGGGCTGCGTGTACATCTTGGGATCGTTGATTGTCAGCGTCAGTTCCATGTTGTCGTGGTCGATGCGGTGAAAGCGTTCTTCGACTGTCATCTCGCTGCTGTGAGGACGCCCGGCGTTATCGAGCCAGGTTCTCTCGTCCAAACCGATCGTCTCGACGACAAACGTGTAATCGTCCACCCATCGGCCCACTGAGTATCCGTTCCATCGCGGCTCCGGATTCTTCGGAAGCTCTCGTCCATCCGTCCAGATGGTGCGCCAGGTGTGAGACATTTGGTTCAACAGGATCAGGTGGTCCGGCATCTGGGCGAGTTCAATCATCCTGAACTCGTAGAGCTCGATGCGCGGGAATCCCGGCGGGTCGCAGATATCCAGCGGATCGTTTCCAAGCACCGCAGGGACTGATCGGACGCTCATTCCGGTCGGCTTATGGGCTTTGAGCGTGGCTTCACCCAGAGGCGTATACGGCAGTTTGCGGGGGATTTTGCTCTCGTCGGGCTCTCCTCCAGGAGGGGCATTGTTGCCGGGAAGAACCGCAGGATATTCATGCGCACCCGTGGCTTGGATCCCCGGCGCGGCTCCTCCGCCTGCCGGCGGCTCGCCTGCCGCGTACCATGCTCCGGTGAGGTCGCGGCGCGGAGCGGGCGCTGGCTTCAATCCATCGTAGGCAGATTTGTGGACCGGTACGCTATTCCATTTCTCGATTTTGATGTCGTCGATCGAAGCGGGCGGAGCGGTTTGTGCATGCAACACCGGCGAAAATGCTAGAGGCGAGAGCATCGCGACGGCAAGTGTGGTGAAGATCGCAGGTTTGGGCATGTTCAAATTTCTCCCGCAACGCAAATTCGCCTAGCTGGCAAGCGCGGGCCACTCAGGGCTTAAACAGCTGGCCATTAATCACAATGCGCCCTTTGAAGCGGCCGATGGGGCGCCCGTTTTTGGCCGGTGTCACTTCAATCTCCACCTGATCCCCGGGCTTGAACGTGGTATTGGTCCAGCCAAGCGTGGCTTGCTGGACAAGATTCTGTGCTTCAATCACCCAATGCACTGTGTTGCCGCTCCCGTCCTTGGCGTCCGCCTTCAGGAACACGTGGGGATTCGCCCAAATGTATTCGGTAACGGTTCCCTTTACCGTGACCGTCTTTTCGGTGTCGTAGGATGCGTTACCGTGATGTGCGAAGAGAGGCAGGGAAGCCGATAGCGAGACCACAGCCAGCAGGGAGATGGCCCCGAGCTTATTTATCACAGGATTCCTCCACTTGGCGATGAGTGTACTCGTGTCCGACTGACATTGATAAGCAAAAAAATGGGGTGGCCCGGCGTCGAAATACGCAACTCGTCTGCTCATTCTATATGAGCAATGCTTCGCAATGGCTAGTAACCGTTCGGATGGTCACGGTTGATTGGCTTGCTTTCTTGGCGCTACCCTCGATCAAAGAACTCCGACGGGGATGAATTCCGCCGGCGACGGCATTCATGCGCATAGAGCGAACATTTTCGGGTCTCCTTCGTTCTCCGACGCTCGCCGTAGCGACCGCTTTTGCACTGCGAATAGTCTTGCTCTGGCTCTCGCATCGGGGGGAGGATCCAGCCTATCCGAAATTCGATACCGTGGGCCTGGAGGCCCATCTGGTCGCCTCCTCGTTGGCCGCAGGCAAGGGGTTTTTCGGCCCCTTTCCTCGATACCAAGCGATCACAGCGTGGGTTGCTCCGGTTTACCCCTTCCTGTGGGCGATCGGGGAGAAGCTGTTCCATCTCACTTTTTACAGTTCGACGATGTTTGCGCAGGCAATGAATTGCGTGTTTTCCGCAGCGACGTGCTGGCCAGTTTTCGGCATCGGAAAGAAGGTTTTTGGCAGGAGGATTGGCCTGGCCTCTGCCTGGGTGTGGGTTTTCCTTCCATATGCCGTGCTTTTTCCTCTCGAGTGGACATGGGACCAGAGCCTGAGCGCGCTTTTGTTGGCTGTGATCGTCTACGCAACTCTCACGCTGAGGGAGTCCGGTCCTTCGCTGGCGCTCACCGGGTACGCATTGCTCTGGGCCTTGACGGCCCTGACGAATCCGACGGTGTGTATCCTGCTGCCGTTCCTGCTGGGCTGGTCGATGATCAAGCGAGGAGCACTGCCGGGGCCTTCGCTCGCTTCGGCAGCGAAGGTGACGCTGATATTCGTTCTGGCGCAGGCGCCTTGGACAATCCGGAATTATTACGCGCTGGATGGGTTCGTCTTTGTCAAATCAAACTTTGGCACGGAGCTTTGGCTCGGGAATAATCCCGCGGTGAAAGAGATTTACTCTCCCGAACTTCATCCTCTGGTTAACACGCGGGAGCTCATTCCTCTGATCCTGAATGGTGAGCCCAACTACAACCGCCAAAAACAGCGCGCGGCCGTCGCCTTCATCAAGGCGCACCCACGCGTGTTTTTGAGGAACGTGTTCGAGCGCTTCAAGGATACGTGGTCGGCTACCTACGACTCGCGCGAGGATGC
>CAZGFL010000003.1:0-5165 GCA_964524985.1 uncultured Acidobacteriaceae bacterium | reverse complement strand
GTGAACGAATTGCCCAGCATGGAGGAGTTCGAAAAGCTGGTGGCAGAATCGTTCCAGTCGGAGTTGATTCCAGCGGAGAGCGCGTCGTCAGACGAGGTCGCACCGGCCGGCAGTGCTTTGTCCTCAACCGATGCTGACCAGTCCATCGAGAGTAGTGACGCGCTGGAGACGGAACCGTCGAGCGAAAGTTTGTCAGAGACAAAGAAGGCGGGCTGACGGGATTGTTTGTGCCGTCGCTACGAGACTTGTTAGTGTCCGTTCAATCGCAGCCGCGAAGCGGCGCAAGAATGCAGCCCACAGCTTGCCCTGAGCCTGCCGAAGGGGCGTAAGCCGTGGGTGGCCTAGTCGAAGGGAGCGAGCCCCGGAGGGGCGAAAGAACAATCCTCCCGCGCCTAAAATGTCTTCGCCCGGAATTCCCATGCCCCTCGAACGCCTGCAAAAAATAATCGCCGCCGCCGGAATCGCTTCCCGCCGCAAGGCCGAGGAACTGATTTCATCCGGCCACGTGCAGGTCAACGGCGCGGTGGTCACCGAACTGGGCACCAAGGCCGATCCGGAAACCGATCACGTGCGCGTCAACGGCAAACTCCTTCACGGAGCCCAGCGCCACGTTTACCTCCTGCTCAACAAGCCCAAAGGCTATGTCACCACGATGAGCGACCCCGAAAAACGTCCGACTGTTATGGATCTGATTCGCGGCGTCAAAGGCCGCGTGTATCCTATCGGCCGCCTCGATTATGCCAGCGAAGGCTTGCTGCTGCTCACCAACGACGGCGAACTCGCGCACAGCCTGATGAAGGCGGCCTCGCATGTTCCCAAGACGTACGTCGTGAAAGTCGCGGGAACGCCCAAGGAAGAAGCCATCGCCAAGCTTCGTGCCGGAGTTTCTATCGCCACCGACGACGGCAAGCGGGTGAAGACCGGACCGGCTTTAGTGCGCGTGGTGAAAGAAGCCGCCAATCCCTGGTACGAGATCACGCTGATCGAAGGGCGCAATCGCCAGATTCGGCGTATGTTTGAGGCGGTCGGTCATCACGTGGAAAAGATCAAGCGCGTCCGCTATGGGCCGCTCGCGCTCGATATTCCGCCGGGAAAGTTTCGATCGCTCACGTTGAAGGAAATCGAACGGCTGAAATCCGCGACCAAGACTGCCGCGACCGGAAACAAGAAATCCAGTGGTGGCTCCATTTGACGGCCATTACCACAAAGGAGACGACGGTTCACGAAGGAAATCCATTCAGGGTTCCTTCGTGAACCTTCGTGTTCTTCGTGGTTCCTGGTTTTCCTTTTCCAGCGTCGGAACACGATATGGCCCGTGCCGCTCAATCCCTGGTAACCCGCGGCAGATGACTCCCTTGTGCTTGACCTCCTTTGGGTCGGAAGGAGGGATTTCCCATTCCTGTTGAGACTTCCGATCTGCTGAAAATAAATCACTTACAAGCGGGAACTCTACACACCCTGCCGGAGTCTATGTTGTGTGAGAGTCACGGCTCCGCTCACATTTGCCGGACTTGGCCAGGCAGCAAATTTTCAAGGGCGCAGTAGGGTGGAAAATCCTATAATCAGGGGACGCCATCATGGCGGGAGCAACCACCTTGGGTGATCTGGCAAGTGCAATCGGAGCGCGCTCGCAGGAAGAAGCTGCGATCGTCGCCGAGTTGAAGGCCGGCTCGGAAGCGGCCTACGCCTGGCTGATCGGCGAGTTTCAGCAGCCGGTGTATGGCCTGGTGTACCGGGTGGTCAACGATCCGGCGGACGCGGCGGACACGACGCAGGACATCTTTCTGAAAGTGTTTCGCGGGATGAAGCATTTTCACGGCGGGTCGAGCCTGAAGACGTGGATCTATCGCATCGCGCTGCATGAGGCGGCGAACCGGCGGCGGTGGTGGTTCCGGCACAAAGCGCGCGAGACCTCGATTGAGCCGTCGGAAGCCGAAGGGCCGAGCATGGGGGAGAACGCAATGCAGGCGGCGCTGACCGATCATGCTGATTCTCCTTTTGACAGCGTCGCGCATCGCGAAGTGCAACACCGGGTGGAAGAAGAATTAAGAAAGGTTCCGGAGCCGTACCGGACAACGCTGATTTTGCGCGATCTGGAAGAGATGTCGTACGAAGAGATTGCCGAGGTGCTGCAGATTTCGCTGGGAACGGTGAAATCGCGGCTGACCCGCGGCAGAGACGCACTGCGGCAACGGCTGGCGCCCTACGTGCGCGAGGTTGGGAGTGAAATGGGATTGACCGCTCCGATGTCAGACAACAAAGAACAGCGGAGTTTGCGGTCGCAGGTGGCTGGAGGGGGTAGAAGGGTCGAGGTGATGCCATGAAGGGCACAAGGGAAATTCTGGGACTGCAGTGCCCGCAGGCGAAGCGGTTGTTCTCGCCGTATTTGGATGGAGCCGTGACGGGCACGGAGATGCTCGCGCTGCAGGCCCACTTGTCGGATTGCGCCGCTTGCAATGATCAATATCAAAGCTTGCGCCGCACGCAGCAATTGCTGGTCAGCGTGGGACGCCCGAAGGTTCCGGCGGATCTGGGGCTGAAGTTGCGGCTGGCGATTTCGCGGGAAACGGATTCGGCTAAGCGTGGTCAGTTTGAAGGGTTGATGGTGCGTCTGGAAAATGCCTTCGAGGCATTCATGGTTCCGGCGACCGCAGGATTCCTAAGCGCGCTGATCATCTTTGGAATTGCTATGGTTTATTTCGTGGCGCCGTCTTCGTTGCAGGCGGGCAGCGATGTGCCTCTGGTTATGGTCAACACCGCGCCCGAGTTACAGCAGAGCGCCTTCGGCATGACCATGGACACAATCGACTCCGACTCGCTCGTGATCGAAGCCTACGTGGACGCGAACGGGCGCGTGCAGGATTACCGCATTCTTTCCGACCCCAAAGATTCGCAGGAAGTGTTGCCGCAAGTGAAGCGCATGTTGATCTTCACCACGTTCCGTCCAGCGCTCTCGATGGGACGGCCGACGCCAAGCCGGGCGGTGCTTTCATTTTCGAAGATCAGCGTACGAGGGTAGGGATTTTCGATCGCCGAATTTAGATGGGCAAAGGGCGGAACGCATGCGTTCCGCCCTTTGTACGTTTCGACGTCAGCAACTACTGCTGACAGGATTCGCCGACCATATGGACGTCGGTGACCTCCAGGTGTCCGTGCTCGGTATTGCTCTTCTTCACGCCGGTGTCTTGCGCGGCATCTTTTGCGTCTTCTTTCATGTTGTGCATCTTGGTATGCGACACCACACCTTTGGCTTTAATGGTGTGGCCCACGTGACTCGCCAGGTCAACGGAATTATTGGCGTGTATTTCCCACGTGCTGCCGTCATTGCCGGTCAACAAATACTCGTTGGCGCTGTCGCCCTTGGTCAGGCATCCGGTGATGCTTCTCACCGCGCTCTTTGATTTAGTGTCGGTTTCTTGCGCGAGAGCCCATGCCGAAGTCAGACCAGCAAGCACCACACACAACAGCAAAGGACTCCATTTGTTCGTCATTCAAGTTGCTCCTTTATGGCGCCCCGAAAGTTGATGGGGCATTCGAGACTTTGTGGCAAAGATAGGTTGCGCTTTCTAGGAGGAGAGTTGCCGCCAATGCAAGAAGGCGCCGCCCTCATGGTCTAACTTCGCAAGGCGCGATGCCGAGCGAAAGCGATTCCAGATGGTGGAAAGATTCGTCCCGTATCACTTCACGAGTCCCGCCGGCACTTCGAGCTTCAGGCTTCGGATGATGCGCGCCAGCTCCACCGGCAACGCCTCGGAGCCTTTGTCCAATCTGAGTTCCGCTTTGTCCAGAAATGCGCAAGCCCCATCGTGCCCCAGACGGCTCGCGTTCTTCTGAGATAGCCCGGGGAAGGCCACCACCGCAATCCCCGCCGTCTCCGGATCGCTCTTTAGCGCTCTCAACACGTCCGGCCCCGCCATCTTGGGCAGCAGCATATCCAACAAGATCACGTCCGGCTTCTTTTCCCGCGCAATCTGCAGCGCATTCTCCCCATCCGTCGCCGTGCTCACCTCGTAGCCCGCGCGCGCCAGCGCCCGCTCCGTTGCCAGCCGCAAAAACTTGCTGTCGTCTACCAGCAGAATCTTCGTCATTCTTGCCACGTCTTTTCCCCACCCAGCGCCCGAATGCGAGTCCACCGGCGGCGTTGGACAAGAGTGTCCGGCCCACAAGTCATCGTTTCGGCAGCCTTCTCATTTCTTATCGGCAGATGTCCGGAAAGAACCAGCAGGATGAAGCAGAAGCAACAAACTAGATGAGACGCTTCTTCGACCTCGCGCCAGCGTAATGTGCGCTGCCCATACTCGTGCGCGAGATTACTGGCGAACACGCCGGCCGCGTTTTCCGTCCCGCTTCTCAGGGAACCTGTCTGCACCCGCGATCAAGGCTTTCACCGCGGCCCGGCAGGCCGAACGCAACTCTGCCTCATGGCCCTCGGGAATCGATTTCGACAGCAGCAGAGTCGCGGTTCCGTGCAGGGTGGCCCAAAGCGCCAGAGCCAGCCGCGTGTGATCGTCTGGGGAGCCGCCTAGTCGCTTCGCCAGTTGCCCTTCCACGAATGCGAAATTCGGTCTCGATTCCCGGATCGGCCGCAGCCGCCCCGACCCTCTGGGCGGCGAAAGTTCATACCCGTAGGCATAAAACAGTTCGTACTCATGCGGACGCCGCAGCGCTTCATCGAGATACGCCTCGGCCACCTCTTCCAGAGTTTCGCCTGCTTCAAACTGTTCCCGAATGCGCGCCACCGACCGCAGCAGCAGGCCGCGCACCAGGTCGCGCCGGTCTTTGAACCTCCGATAAACCGCGGGCGTATTCGTGCCCGCGGCCCGCGCCACTGCTCTCATGGTGAGCGACTTCTCGCCGCCGCGCTTCCACAGCGCCTGGGCGGCGTTCAGGATTCGATCTTCAAGGTCCGGATCGGGCTGCCGCGGCATTTTGTCGTTTTCCTCCTATTACGTTGACAACGTAAACATAACAGTGTATATCTAATGATACTCGTTCTCCCGGTTTCTTACCCAGGTCCGGGAGTCGGGAAGGGCGGCCCCCACGGCCGCCCTTTCAAGTGTGTGCCGAGCATGTTCGACAGCTTGAGGGCTGCGGTTGATAGGTTCCGTTTCGTAGCTGTTCCCCGATTTCCAGCCCCTGTTGCTTCAGGTATTCCGGGAGTTCGT
>CAZGFL010000002.1:0-4036 GCA_964524985.1 uncultured Acidobacteriaceae bacterium | reverse complement strand
AATCTCTACCATTGCGGTCCCGCGGTGCACATCTTTGGCGGATATGGAGCACAGCGCCTTCCGAAGAACGCGGCAGCGGCGAATGCCGCCAACATTATCTATGACCAGGCCCAGGCAAAAGACTGGCCTGCATCTCTCGATCCACGCGACTATTCACCCTCGCGTGCGGTGGATCGCGTGGCCGCTTCCGGTGGCACCTGTCTGAAAACCTTTGTGGAATCCGGATTCGGCGGCGCGGCCAACTGGCCGGTACCCAGCTCCGAAGCGCTCCAAGCCCTCCGCGCAGAGACCCGCCGCCGCGGACTCGTCTTCATCATTCATGCGAACGCCGTTGAAAGCTGGCACGCCGCGCTCGACGCCCACGCCGACGTGATTGCCCACGGGCTCTGGCACTGGCCGGGCGGTTTCCGTGGCACCACACCGCCCCTTGAAGCTCGCGCGGTGATTCAGGCAGCCGCCCGCGCTGGAGTCGGCGTTCAGCCAACTTTGCAAGCGGTCTACGGCGACGAGTCAATCTTCGACAAGTCTCTGCTTGACAATCCCCGTCTTACCGAAGCTCTGCCTCGCGTCATCCTTGCCTATCTCAAGAGTGACGAGGGGCAAGCCTCGCAACGCGCCCTCGCTGACGAATACCAGGGAGCGATTGCGCACTTTCTCGGGCCCGGCTCCGTGGATCCCGCCGCGGTCATGTCCATCGCTCCCGCGCGCGCCACTGCCACGCTTCGCATGATGCAGGCGGAGAGTGTCAAGCTCCTTTTCGGCACCGACACGCCGTCCAACGAAGGTGTCGGAAATCCGCCAGGGCTCAACGGACGATTCGAATTGGCGCGCTGGTTCGAAGCGGGCGTGCCGCTTTCGCGTATCCTGCGCGCCGCGACCCTCGACAACGCCGCAGTCTTTGGTCTTTCAAAAGATCGCGGCACGATCGAGGTCGGCAAGCGCGCAGACTTGCTCCTTCTTCACGCCGATCCGCTGAAAACCATCGCTGCCTACGACGCGATCGACACTATTTTCCTCAACGGCGATCCCATCCCACGCGCGTCCCTCCTCCCGGCGAACTAACCTGCCACCGCCGCGCCTTCGGAATAGCCGCTCCCTCTCTCATTTAGTGTGAATCTCCGCGTCGCCTTCGGTCATCTCATGTTAGGTACCGGTCTAAGTGTCAGCAGATGTAGAATCCCAGACCGCTGGCCATCGGCCAATCGAACCTCGATATTGGACCTACGAATTCGACCAGAAGGAGAACTTCAATGCCCTACGTAAAAGTTGGTAAGGAAAATTCCGCAGCCATCGAGCTTTACTATGAAGACCACGGTTCCGGCGACCCCGTTGTTCTCATCCACGGCTATCCCCTGAGCGGCCCTTCCTGGGAAAAGCAAGTCCCCGCGCTTCTCGCCGCCGGTCTCCGCGTCATCACCTATGACCGCCGCGGTTTCGGCAACTCCAGCAAGCCCACCACCGGCTACAACTACGACACCTTTGCCGCGGATCTGCAAAAGCTCGTCACCCACCTCAAACTGAAAAATTTCTCTCTCGTCGGCTTCTCTATGGGCGGCGGCGAAGTGGCTCGCTACATCGGAAAGTTCGGCTCCAAGGGCGTCAGTAAGGCCGTGATTATCGGCGGCGTCCCGCCGTTCCTGCTGAAGACCGCAGACAATCCTGAAGGCGTCGACCGCAGCGTGTTCGACGGCATCCAGAAAGCCGTCGCCGCCGACCGCTACGCCTTCTTCACCCAGTTTTACAAGAATTTCTACAACACCGACGTTTTGCTCGGCAAGCGCATCAGCGAGCAAGCCGTGCAAGCCGCCTGGAACGTCGCGGCGGGCGCCTCCGCCACCGCAAGTTATGCGTGTGTGCCAACCTGGTACGAAGACTTCCGCAAGGACCTCGCCCGTATCGACGTCCCCACGCTGGTCCTTCACGGCGATGCCGACCGCATCGTGCCCATCTCCGCCGCAGGCCAGCGCACCGCCAAGCTCGTCAAGGGCGCGCGTCTGGTAGCCATCAAGGATGGCCCGCACGCCATTGGTTGGACCCACGCCGACGAAGTCAACGCCGAACTCGTTAGCTTCCTCGGCAAACCCGCGGCCAAGCAGCGCGCCGCCTCCGCCTCCCGTGGCTGAGCCGTTCGGTCAGCAGGCCACGCATAAAACCTGCGCCTCTCCGAGGAGACGTTTATCGGGTAAACTCATTCAAGACAGAAGGAAACAAGACGAACTCTTGACGGCGAAGAAGAATTCCTTCTACTGCGCCTGAGACGCGGGAACTAGATTCAGCACTATTCGTATACTGAAGGCTAAGCTCTTTGCTATGGAGAAACCCATGAATCGCCGAATTTCCCTTGGGCCCCTCGCCGTACTTGCTTTTCTACTCACCGGCAACGCCGCCGCGGAAACCCCGAACCGCGTCACGATTCTCTACGATTCGTTCGGCAAATCTCCCGCCCTGACCATGGATTGGGGTTACGCGGCCTTGGTTGAATATGGCGGCAAACGCATCCTGTTCGACACAGGGAACAACGCCAAAATCTTCGAACACAATGTGCAGGCGCTGGGCGTCGATCTCCGGAACATCGATTTCGTGGTGATCTCCCACCGCCATGCCGACCATACCAGCGGCATCGCCTACCTCTTGACTGTCAATCCCAAGGTAAAGATCTACGCCCCCGACGAGCTCTGGGGATTGTTCGCCCGAGGACCGAAGAACGACTTCTACCGGAAAGACCCGTCGCTGCCGGCGGAAATGCGCTACTACGGCGGAAATCCACCGGAGATTCTGCAAGGGGGCACGCCATGGCCTGGCGCCAACTTCGTGCCTGTCAGCCAAAAGACCGAAGTTTCGCCCGGAATCTTCATCGTCCCTGGCATTTCCACCGCTCCAGGCACGCTGGAGCTGAGGGAGCTGTCTCTAGCTATCAAGAGCCCCCAGGGAGTAATTCTGATCGTCGGCTGTTCGCATCCCGGCGTGGAAAGCATCCTGCAGGAGGCGAACGCGATCGACCCGCATGTGCACATGCTGATCGGCGGGCTGCATCAAATCCAGAAGCCCGACCCCGAAGTGGAACGCATTGCCACCGTGCTGCACGAGCAATACAAGCTGGACTTGGTGGCTCCCGGACACTGCACTGGTGAACCGCAGTTCGCTGCGTTAAAGAAAGCCTTTGGCGACCATTACGTGTACGCAGGAGTGGGTACGGTCGTCAATCTGTTCTTGAATCAGATGACCTCTGCAAACCCTTCAGAATCAATACTTGCAAAAGTGCCTCAAAACAAATGACTTTAATTCCCTTTAGAATCAACACTTATGAAAAAACCGGGGGAGGGGGATTGTTGGTTCCCACACTCTATCGAAAAACCCCTCCAGACACGCTGGTCACTTTTTGTTGAACTGCTGCAGCGTCGCGTTCACCAGGAATGGATCGTCAAATTCTGTGACTTCGCCCCAGCCCTTCCCCGTCACCGGCAGCAGTCGCGCCGAAAGCGGCTTGTGCCACTTCACTGCCAGGGTGGCCATGTCTCCGATAATCAGAGAAAGCTGTTCCGCGCTGGTGTCCCCCGGCAGCGGAATGGTGTCCAGTCCCGTGCCGCACACGGCGGAATAACTCAGCAGCGCATCGATCGAGATTCTTCCCTCGCTCCAACGCTGCGCCAGTCGGGGATCTTCCAGGATCGGCAGCATCAGCCCGTTGTAGCCGGTCTGCTTCACTTTGACGTCCCGGATGGCCGCCGTAATCGTTGCCGCCGCCGTCAGCGTTCCGCTCAAGCCCAGCGGCTGCGTCGTCAGATTCTCGATGGCTTCGCCAATCGATGCAACTTTCGAAGGCGCCGGTGAAAGATCGATGCCCATGTACGTCCATCCGGTCTCGGAATCCACGCGCCCGGCGATGTGTTCGATGTCGAACGCGTCGCTTGCGAGCATGTCGATCAGCCGCTGCCGGGCCATCGACAGGTCCCGCGCATCCTTGAATGCCGCTGCCACGACGTTTGCCGATTCCAGCGCGACCGCAAACTGGTGTCCAAATCCCGTGTGATACGCC
>CAZGFL010000001.1:0-13892 GCA_964524985.1 uncultured Acidobacteriaceae bacterium | reverse complement strand
TACAACAAGATTCGTGTGATTTGCGCCTGCGGCCACAGCTTCGAAACGCGTTCGACCCATAAAGGCGACATCCGCGTGGAAATCTGCTCGAACTGCCACCCGTTCTTCACCGGCAAGCAGAAGCTGGTGGATACGGCCGGCCGCGTGGAGCGTTTCCAGAAGAAATACGCCAACGCCGCGGCGAAGAGCGAAGCCGCCAAGAAGTAACCGAAAAGCCCGAAATTCGAAACTCGAAATTCGTACTCTAGGATGATGTCATCCAGGTCTGCCGAATTTCAAATTTTGAGTTTCCGTTTTCTCGAAGTTCTTTTTCGCGCAATGCCGGTCTCTGCTGTGTTTAATCCACGCACGCATGTAGAATAACTGCCCAACGTGGCTACGCAATCCCGCATGTTTGATGGCGCGCGCGACAGCGAAACCGTAGAGAGCGCTGCGCCGCGTGTGACGCTCCGCAACGCTTTTGCCCATCCTTTCGATTCCGCCATCGCCGCCGCGCGGACTTGTTACGCCCCGCGCCTGATCGGGCCAGAAGAAATCACAGACAAGCAAAGGCTCAACATCGGCGCCGCCACGTTCTACAGCGGGCACCATACCGTTTATCAGCACGCGCATTTCGAGTTCGGGCTGGAAAACGTCAGCCGCCAGTTCGTCTGGTCGTTTCTGCATGCGCATCCTTTTTACAACTCCGAGCAGCAGAGCCAGCGGTACGTGCGGCTGGACCGCGCACAGGCCTACGTTCCCCAGGTTTCGCTCTTCTTTGACGAAAAGAGCAAGGAGATTTACGAAGGAGCGATTGCGCGGACGTGGAATTACTATCGCGAACTCTCGGCGCTTTTAGTGGGCGACGCCCGCAATATTTTGAACGACATCTGGCACGTCAGCCCGATGTCGCATCCGAAGCGGCTGCAAAAGATAGAACGGTCTGCCGAAAAACGCGCCATCGAGATTGCGCGGTACGTCCTGCCGCTGGCGGCGTTCACGACGATGGTGCACACCATTTCGGGCATCGTGCTGCACCGGTTGTGGCGGATGAGCGCGGCTTCGGATACACCGAGCGAGGCGCGCGCGATCATCGGAGAGATGGTCGCGCAGGTAAAAGCCATCGACGCGCAATTTTTCGAGCGCTTTGGAACGGAACCCCTGGAAGAGTTGCCGGAATGGAAGGATTCAGCGGGCAACGCGACCGCGGGCGAATCCTTCGCGCGCGAATTTGATGCCAAGTTGAATGGCAAAACTTCGCGCCTGGTGGATTACTCGCCGAACGCGATTCGCGTGATGGCGGATTCCTACCGCTCCGTTGCCGGACTCACCTCGCAGCAGTGTTCCGACGCGGACGCCATCGACCGCCTGCTCAATCCGGCGCGCAATCTCTATCGCCTGGAAACGCTCAACGTCGGCGTGCATGCGCCGATGATGCGCGCATTGCAGCACGCCAATTACACGTTTGCGAAAAAGATCAGCCACACGGCGGACAGCCAGGACCAGCGTCACCGCATGGTGCCCGGTTCGCGCCCGCTGCTGACTCTCGCCGACACTCGGGAACCGGACTACATCACGCCGATGCTACTGGCGAACAATCCGCGCGCGAAAGAGACCTACGAGCGCGCGATGCAGGATGCCTGGGCCGCCAAGAACGCACTTCTCGACCGTGGCGTTCCCCTGGAAATCGCGTTGTACGTTCTGCCCAATGCCAAAGCCATCCGGCTTTACGAAACCGGCTCGCTGCTCCATCTAATGCACAAATGGACCATGCGCACGTGCTTCAACGCGCAGGAAGAGATTTATCAGGCGTCGATGGATGAGATTGGCCAGCTCCGCGAAGTTCATCCTGAACTGTCGCGCTACATCGGCCCGCCGTGCCATCTGCGCGCTGGAATCACCACGCCCATTTGTACGGAAGGCTCACACTTCTGCGGCATCAAAGTCTGGCTCGATTTCCCGAACATTCAGCGGCGCATCTGACGTGCTGTCACACCTTCAGCGCTCAAGAACGTCGGCCTGCGCCTACCCTCACCAAGGAAAGCGCGTTAACATGATCATGCATCTCATTGGTGGAGAGGTGTTCTTATGCCTCCAGCCTTGCAGTCACTCCTGGCGTTAGGTATCACTGCGTTCCTGCTGCCGACGCCCGCGTCGGCATTCTATACACCGCTCTCTGACCAGGCCGTGCGCGAGGCGTATTTCCTGGGTCAAAGGCATGATGAATCCACCACACGCGCGCTCAATAGATACACAAAGCTGCTGCCGGCTCCTACGAACGGTCCCCAAATCGCCGCTATCTCTTTCTTGACGCCTTTCGCCCTGGTCGTCCAGTATTCCAGCCTGCAATCGGATTACAGCGCTCAGCAAGCCGAAAAGGACCACGACCCCGACAAAGAGGTGGTGAGCATCCAAATTGAAATTGCGCTCACGCCATCCTATGGACCTTTCCTCACCAAACCCACAGGGTCCCGGTCCGGCTCACCCATCGGGTACCAACTGCGTTCTGGCTATTTCTGGAAGGCGTTCAAGTTCCAGATCTTCGATGGTAAGGAAGAGATCAGCAGTGACCGCATCTCCGGTGAACCCATGTACCAGTGTTCCGATGGAGGGTGTAACCTGACAGGCGCCTGGGTACACATTCAATTTCCAGCCGCGGCTTTCACCTCGGACACAGCGACGATTGAAGTTACGCCACCTGAGGGCGAACCGGTCTCGGTGGACTTCGACCTCGCCGCATTACGCTAGTGTTAATTCCAGGAACTTTGGCGCAACATAGAGGGAAATCCAGAGGGGGGACTGCCCTTCTCCGACCAGGGCTGCGTTACTTTTGGCGGGTCGTTCGCGTCTTTCCCAAGGGAGCAGTCTGCAGGGAGAATGAAGATGCACTCACGGCTTCGGTTCATGTTGTTCAGTCTATTGTTCGCGATGGCGGTGACGCCTGTGCAGGCGCAGGACGCCTCCAGCGCGCCTCCTCAACAGCCCGGCAGCGAGCGGCCGCAGGGCCCACGCGAAGGCCACGGACCAGGGCTCTTTGGAAAGATCACCGCGATTGGTAACGGCACGCTGGAGCTCGCCAAACCGGACGGAACTACAGCCACCATCAAGATTAGCGACAAAACGGAGTTCCGCAAAGACCGGCAGCCCGCGAAGCTGGGGGATTTCAAGGTCGGCGACATGGTGATGGTCCGCGCCGAAGGCGACGCCCAAAACGCAACCGCGCTGATGGTGGCGGGAAGGACCGGAGGAGGTCCGGGCATGGGGGGACCAGGAGGTCCCGGCGGCGGCATGATGGCCATGGGCGAAATGGGCAAGGATTTTGTCTTTGGCGAAGTGAAGTCCATTGACGCGCCACAAATCACCATCGTGAGGCCGGACAACGTTACCCAAACTCTCGAACTGACCGAAGAGACTTCGCTGCGCAAAGGCCGCGACAGCGTGACCATGGCCGATATCCAGGCGGGAGATCACGTGTTTGTGCGCGGCGCGTTGCAAAACAATGTTTTTGTTCCCAAAAGCGTGATGGTAATCGGTCCTGAACAATGGAAGCGTATGCAGGAAATGGGAATGGCGCTCGGCGCCGCGCCCGGGGCAACCAAGCCGCCTGCCGATTCCAAACCAAATCCTCAACAGCGATAATCCTACAGGGAGCCCGGGAATTGGAATCGAGCAAGCGAATTAGGCGCAGCGTTTTCTTTTTCGTTTTTGCAGCGATGCTGCTCTCTGTGAGTTCGCGCGCGCAGGATCCCGCTCCTCCTGTGCCCGCAGTGCCGACTCCATCCACTCAAGCCGCACCGGCGCCTCCCGCGCCCGTTTCCTACGGGATCACAGGATCGGCGCATAGCGGCAAAACGCCTCTCCCTGGAGTCACAGTAACCGCAGCAAATACGCTGACCGGAAAGAAGTACGCGGCAGCCACGAATTCAGAAGGCAAGTTCAGTCTTTCGGGACTGGCGCGCGGAAGATACGTCGTGCGCATTGAGTTCATGGGATTTGCAATTTTCACGCAGGAAGTAGTGCTTAACCCGGAAAATCCCGCGGGCAAAGTTGACGCCGAATTGATTCTGGCTTCCCGTCAGCAGGAGCAATCGAACAACGCCTTCGCGGCGCTGGCCGCAGCCGGCCGCGGTTTTCAGAGCCTGGCCATGGAAAACACACTTTCGTCTTTTGCGGGCGGAGGAAATGGGTTCGCGGGAGGCGCGAATGGTGCGGCCGGGGGACAAAACGGCGGGGACATCGCCAGCCTGCCCATGAATGGAGCAGGGGCCGAAGGGCCAACCGAATCGGTCAGCATCAGCGGCGCGCAGGGGCGGACTCAGGATTTCGGGTTTGGCAACGAAGACGACTTGCAGCAGCGCATCCAGGAATTTCGCGATCGCATGCAAAGAGAGGGCGGTGGGGGCTTTGGCGGGGGCGGTGGCGGCTTCGGCGGACCCGGAGGCGGTCCCGGAATAATCGCCATCGGGAGGATGCCGCGCGGATTCAACATCAATCAGCCGCATGGCATCTTGTATTTTTCTGACGACAACGCCGCGTTGGATGCCCGCCCGTTTTCTTTGACGGGAATTCCCACGCCGCAGGCAAGTTACAACCAGGAACGGTTCGGGGCGAACGTCGGCGGACCACTCAACATTCCGAAGATCTTCAATGGCGGGAACAAATGGTTCTTTTTCGGAGGATGGAACGGCTCACGAGGCAACACTCCTTACGACTCTTTCTCCACAGTTCCGACCAGCGCCGAGCGTGGCGGGGATTTCAGCCAGGCCGTTTACAACAACGGCAGTCCCGTCCAGATTTTTAATTCGCAAACCGGGCAGCCCTACCAATTCAACAACGGTTCCTGCACGCTTCCCTGCTCGAACATTCTCGATCCCGCGCTGATCACCTCGGCGGCAAAGGCGCTGCTGAATTACATTCCGCTGCCCAACATGGCAACCAATACCCTTGGCCAGAATTTCCATTATGTGACTTCCGCGAGCAGCAGTACGGACTCGGTGGCGCTGCGGCTGATTCACAATTTTGGCACTGCGGGCGGACCCGGCGGAGGCGGACCATTTTTCATCGGAGGGCAGGGCGGAGGAGGTGGCGGCGGTGGCGGGCGGAGGCGCGCGCAGAACAACATCAACTTCGGAATGAACTGGGCGCGCAGTTCGACCACGACCCTGGGTGCGTTTCCTTCCCTCGCCGGAGGCACCAGCACGCAAGGCCTGAACGCCAGCACTGGATGGACCTACAGCAAGGGCCGCGCGACCAACACTTTTCGCGTGAACTACAACCACAATCACGTGTCCACAACGAATCTCTATTCCGGAGTGACCGATGTGGCCGGACTGGCGGGCATTACCGGCGTCTCGACCGATCCATTTGACTGGGGATTGCCGGGAATCAGCTTCAATTCGTTTGGGGGCTTGAGCGACCCCACGCCAAGGCGTGAACTCGATCAGACTTACACGGTCTCGGACACCATCTCGTGGAATCACGCCAAGCACAACTGGCGCTTCGGCGTTGATTACCGGCGTATCCTGCAGAGTTTCCATTCGGCGCGGAATGCAGAAGGAGGTTTTGCATTCACGGGATTCGCGACGTCGCAATATCTGGCGGCCGGCACGGCATCTTGTCCCGGGCCGCAGCCGTGTCCCGTCGCGGACACGGGATATGACTTCGCTGATTTTTTGCTGGGCTACCCGCAGCAAACCACACTGCAATTCGGTACCACGGCCTACAACTTTCGCGCGAATTCCTATGATTTCTTCGCGCAGGATGATTGGAGGTTCCGGCCGAGCCTGTCGTTTAATCTGGGTTTGCGCTACGAATACTACGGCCCTTACACGGAAGCGAACAACCGCATCGCGAATCTGGACGTCGCACCGGGCTTCACCGCCGCGGTCCCCGTTCTGCCCGGCCAGTCCGGGCCATACGACGGCGCATTTCCTGCTTCGTTGATTCGCCCGGATCACAATAATTTTGCGCCGCGCGTCGGCATCGCCTGGAAGCCGGCGAAAAAAACGGTCGTGCGCACGGGATATGGCATCAACTACAACCTCGCGCAATACGGCGCGATGATTCAAAACTTCGCGTTCCAGCCGCCCTTTGCCAACGCGGCCACGAATTCTGACAACGTCAACGCATTTACCAGCGGAAATCCCCTTACGCTGGCCAACGGATTTCCTGCCACGACTGGGACGGTCACGAACAATTTTGCAGTCAATCCCAACTACCGTCTCGCGTACGTCCAAATCTGGAATCTGGACATTCAACAGGAACTGCCCGGCGGCGTGATCATGAACCTGGGCTACAACGGCTCCAAGGGCACGCGTCTGGACACCGAACGCGCATTGCTTGTCGCCGGAAATCAGCCGTTCACCTATGAATCCTCCGAAGGCAACTCGGTGCTCCACGCCGCGACCGCCCGCGTGCGCAAGCGCATGGCCAAGGGTATCGGCCTCAGCGCGCAGTATGTCTATTCCAAATCCATCGACGACGCGTCTTCCATCGGCGGCGGCGGCAGCGTGGTGGCGCAAAATCCGTTCGATATTTCCGCCGACCGCGGCCTCTCGAGTTTCGACCAACGCCATAAATTCACCGGCAACTGGATTTACGATCTGCCCATCGGCGAAAACCGCCGCTTCTCTCCCAAGGGCGCCGGGAGCCACATTTTCGGCAGCTGGCAGTGGAGCGGTGACTTCACGGTTGCCTCGGGTCTCTTTTTCACGCCGCGCGTCTTGGGCGGCGGGGTGGACATCAGCCGTGGCGTGAGCGGTTCGTTGCGCGCCAACACGGTCGCAGGACAATCCATCGCTTTGAGCGACCCCACCACGCTCGAGTGGTTCAACAAGGCGGCGTTTTGTGCGTCTGGTCCCACATGCGTCAATCCCGGTGGATCGTCGTTTGGCGATGCGGGACGAAACATCATCGAGGGGCCGGGGCAGGTAACGCTCGACATGTCGCTTAACAAGACCATCCAGATCAAGGAATTCCGCGCTCTGGATCTGCGCATCTCGGCGAACAATGTCTTCAACAATGTGCATTTCACTTCCATCAGCACGGTAGTGAATTCGCTGACGTTTGGAGAGGTTACGGGAGCTGGCAGCATGCGCCGAGTCTCGATGCAGGCGCGATTCCGGTTCTGAGGAAAAGGAACATGAGACGGATTGGCAAAAATCTCGCGGCGATTGTGACGACGGCGCTGATCCTACAGGCCGCTGGTGCGCTTTCCGCGCAGCAAAGCACGCCGCCTCCGCCTCCGAGCCCGGGCCGCATCCGCGTCACCACGGAGCTTGTTCTAGTCAATGTCGTGGCGCGCGACAAAAAGGGTAACCTCGTCCTCGACTTGAAAAAAGACGACTTCACGCTCCTCGAAGACGGCAAGAAACAGCAGATCTCCAGCTTCGATTTCGAGAATGTCGATCAGGTCATGACCGCGGGTGCGGCGGAACCCACCGTCTCCGGAAGCGCCGGTGGCGGCAATCTCCTCAAAGGCACGAAAAAGGCCCCTCCTACCCTGGACGCTCGCGATCGCCGTTTGATGCTGCTCTTCTTTGATTTTTCGGCCATGGATCCCGAACAAATCGATCGCGGCGTCGATGCCGCGAAAAAGTTCGTGTCCACCAAGATGCAGCCGGCGGACTTGATGGCCCTCGTTTCTCTTTCCACGAATCTGCACGTCGACCTGGATTTCACGGACGACAAGGACAGGTTGATGGCCGCCCTCACCGCGTATTCCACCGGCCAAGGCCAGGGATATGACAATGGCACAACCGGAAGCGCAGAAGGCGCGGTAGAAACCGGCGGCTCATTCACCGCGGACGATACGGACTACGACACGTTCAGCGCCGACCGCAAACTCATGGCCCTCCAGTCGTTAATGCAAAACCTTGGCAAACTCCCGCAAAAGAAGAACCTCATCTACTTCAGCAATGGGATCAGCCAGTCCGGCGTGGACAATCAATCCACTTTGCGCGCGGCCACGGCCGCCGCCGTGAAAGCGAACGTTTCCATCTACTCGTTGGACATTCGCGGTTTGCAGGCTTTTCCGCCGGGCGGGGAAGCCCAGGCCGCCAGCTTGCACGGGCAATCGGCGTATTCGGGAGCGTCCGTGCTCAACGACTTGAACAACAACGCGGCCACACAAGAGACGCTGTCGACTCTTTCCTCCGACACCGGTGGCAAGGCGTTCTTTGATTCCAACGATTTCGGCGGAGTGTTTTCTCAAGTGCAGAAGGACAGCTCGGCCTATTACGTCCTGGGATTTACCAGCAACAATCCGTTGAAAGACGGCCGGTTTCGCCACCTGAAGGTCCAGGTGAATCGCCCGGACTTGAAACTTGATTACCGCGCCGGATATTACGCGGATCGCGACTTCGAGCATCTCAACAAGGCCGACCGCGAGCAGCAGTTGGAAGATGAGCTCGTGGCGCAGTTGCCGCAAGTCGATGTGCCCATGTACGCGGGCGCCGCGTACTTCCGCCAGGACGATTCCCACTACTACCTGGCGGTTTCCCTGGTGATACCGGGATCGCAAATTCCCTTCGTGACCGAAAAAGACAAAGACAACGCGACCATCGACATCATAGGGCAGGTGCTGGCCGGCGGCAAACTTCCCGTGGGGCATTTGCGCGACACGGTCAAACTCGCGGTGGACAGCACGCAGCAGGTCCGCCGCAAGAACGTGCAGTACAACACCGGCTTCGTCCTTGCCCCGGGCAGTTACCACCTGAAGTTTGTAGTGCGCGAGAACCAGACCGGGCGAATGGGTTCCTTCGAGACGGATGTCCAGATTCCCGACCTGCGCAAGAATCCGCTCAAGATGAGCTCCGTGGTCCTGAGCAGCCTTCGCACGCCCGCAACGAATAAGAAGTCCGGACCCAATCCCCTGGTGCGCGATCAAATGGAAACCGTCCCGAATATCACGCACGTCTTTACTGCGGACCAGCATCTCTACTTGCAATACGAGGTCTACGACGCGGCCAAAGGAAAGAACCCGGCTCCCGCAGCCGCCACCGCCGGGCAAAGTGGTGCGAAAGCACCTCAGGAAAAGCCCCGGGAAGGCGTTCGCGTTCTCACCAGCATCGAGTTCTTACAAGGTGGCGCGAAGGTCTACGAGTCGAAGCCGGTCGTCGCCAATGAAGTGGCGGCCCCGGAGCGCAAAGCGGTGGTGTTCCAGATGGACGTCCCGCTGCAGGCCCTCAAGCCAGGCCTTTACCTGTGCCAGGTAAACGTCATCGACGACGTTTCGGGCAACTTCGCGTTCCCACGCTTCCCTCTGCTGGTCAAAGAAACTCCTCCTCCGCCAACCAACAAGGCGGGGAAGTGATGATTCCGGCGGATAGTGGCATCGGCAGCCCGTAATTGTCACCCGCGCGGTACGGGTGCTACGCTCCTGCGCGGCATGAAATCCGAGCGCCCCAAATCCGAGCCAATCCTCCAGCCAACTCTGTTCGAACTAGAAAAGCTGCCGGAACTCTCGAACCATCCTGTCGAACGCCCTTTCTCTCTGCCAAAAGTCTTTCTCGGAACTTCGTCGTTTACGGCGGCAGGCTGGGAAGGCACGTTCTATCCGCCTGGGATGCGGTCCAAGGATTTTCTGCGTCACTACGGCACTCAGTTTCAGACGGTCGAAATCGATAGCACATTCTACGGGACGCCCAACGCATCGACGGTCGCGGGTTGGAACGAAAAAACTCCTCAGGATTTTACTTTTGCCGTAAAGGTGCCGCAGATCATCACGCACGAAAAAGCTCTCGTTCGTTGCGAGCCGGAATGGGATGAGTTTGTCGAGCGCATGTCTTTGCTGGGCACAAAGCTTGGCCCCATGCTTCTGCAATTCCCCAAGTTCGACAAGTGGGTGCTGAAAACCGCGGATGAATTTCGCACGCGCCTGAGTGCTTTTCTAAAGGGAGCAACCCCATCGCTGCGGTTGGCCGTCGAGATTCGGAACAGAGATTGGCTGGACGACCGCTTGATGGATTTGCTTCGTGAGCACAACGCCGCCCTGGCGCTGACGGATACGACGTTCCTGCCACGGCCGTGGGAGATGAAGAAGCCGCTGGACCTCATTACCACTGACTTCGGCTACGTGCGCTGGCTCGGGGATCGCAAAGGCATCGAGGAACGAACCACGACATGGGATAAGACCGTTGTCGAGCACGAGCACGACCTGAGGAATTGGGTCATGGTGTTACGCCGGCTTGTGGAGGATAAGCGCTTGCGAAAGATTTTCGCCTTCGCGAACAACCATTATGGAGGCCACGCCCCGGCGACCGTGAAAACGTTCTGGCAACTGTGGAACGGGAACAAGTAGAAGCGACAGGCGGCGGTAGTTCTAGAAAGGACTTCTTCCCGGACCACCTAGTCTCCGGCTGCGGCGGCGCGAACCATTTCCACGGACTCCGCCAAGCCCCGGCGCATCGGTCCCAGAACAGAGGCGGGCACTTCCCGCTCCGGCACCAGCGAAACGTTGGTCGCGCGCTTCGGAAATTCCCCTCGGCGATCCAGCTTCATGCCAGCTTCTTTCAAGAATTCCGCCGAAAAGCCCAGATCTTCGGCCCGGTCCACGCCCCAGAACCACAACTTCTCTTCCTGCCTCTGAAGGAAATCCAGAGCTTCCTCGAGCTTTTTCATGGCGCGGTCGAAGGAGGAAGTCAGGAAATAGACGTTCAGTGTCCAGGCGTGTCGGGGGTAGTAGACCCGCAGGCGGACACAGTATTTGCCGGACTGATTGCGTTCGATGCTGCAGCGGTAGTCGTTGCGAGCGGTAGTGATTCGGGTGGCCATAGCTTTCACCAATTCTAAGGAAGACGGCTGAGACGCCGGGGTACCGATGAAGAAGGTCAAGGCCTGATTCCTCGGCCCTACCTCCGGCACCACGGTGTCTAGGATGGTCTTTCCCCCAAAGGAAGACACTCCAAGCGTAAAGAGGTGCATCGCGAAACGCAAGAGGGTGTCGCTAAACAGATAACTATAGTATTTTCAACTAGTTAGGTCAGCTGAAACTGCCGAAACTCTTCATTTTTTCGGGCATCAACTTCAGCTTTCCTTCTTGCTTGAGGCGGTCGCCGAGCGCGGTGCGGAAGGCTTGGTAGGCCAGATCGCGCTTGGATTGGAGTAATTCTTCGGCGAGCTGCTTCTTTTGCGCCTCGAAATCCGCGGGGTTCGGCTCGACCTTTTCGGCGACACGGTAGACCATCCAGCTCTGGCCCAGGCTGAAGGGCGCGCCGACGTCACCGGCCTTCAAATTGAAGGCGGGACTGAGCTGCTTGCCGCTGGCGGCGCCGGAAATCGACCCGTTCCGGGCAATGGACTCGCTGGTTTTTGGTTCCAAGCCGAGGGCTTTGGCCGCTACGTCGAATTTCTCCCCAGCTTTCACGCGTTTCACCAACTCGTCGGCCTTGCTCTTCGCCAATTCCGCCGATTTCTCCTTCTTCAGGTCGGTAATCACGCGGTCGCGCACCTCATCGAGGGTGCCCTGATGGGCGGGAAAATCATTCTTGAGCAACAGAACGACGTAGCCGCGATCCGTTTTGATGGGCAGGCTTAGCTCTCCCGATCTCAAACGGAAGATGGCTTCCTTCACATCCTGGGAATTAGCGAGTTCCAGAAGGGGGTCAGTGGCAGCCACCGGCCGCGTTTCGCCCACGATAAGGTGGTATTGCTTCGCCAGATCATCCAGAGAAACCTTGGTGGACTTGCGAATATCCGAGGAGAGCTTGTCGGCGGTGTCGCTGGCCTGTTTGTCGGTTTCGCTCAACAGGAGAGGGGCACGAAGCGATTCCTTAACCTCTTCGAAGGGCTTGGTATGGGCCGTTTCCTTTTCGAGGACCTTGATAATGTGAAAGCCGTATTGCGTCTTGACCAGGTCGGAGATCTGGCCCGGCGCCAGGCTGAAAGCCGTCTTCTCGAACTCCGGCACGGTCTGGCCCTGGCGAATCCAGCTCAAATCCCCGCCCTTGTCCTTCGAGCCCGGGTCCTCTGAATATTTCTTGGCCAACTCGTCGAATTTGGCGCCCTTCTTTGCCTGGGCGAGCACATCCTCGGCTCTTTTCTTAATCTCCTCGACTTCGGCGTCGGTCTTCCCCACGGTCATGAACAGAATGTGCTGGACGTGAACCCGATTGGGAACCTCATATTGCTGGATGTTCGTCTGGTACTGCGCTTTGAGGGCATCGTCGGAAATCTGAATTCCCTGCCGAACCTGGTTGAAGTCCAGCAGGCCGTAGCGGACCGAGCGGCGCTGCGGAACCTGGTACTTGGACTTATTCTTCTCGTAGGCGTCCTTGATTTCGGCGTCGGTCGGCGTAATCTTCGCTTCCAAGTCTTCCGGCTTGATCAGTGTGTAATCCAGTTTCACCTTCTCGTTCTTGTATTGGAACCCTTCCTGTAGCTCGTCCGGCCCAACGCTAATGCCGTCGGTCACCAGCTTGCGGAATTTCTCCTCAAGGAGACCTTGCCGGATGAGCTCTTCAAAAGCCGGAACCGTCAATTGGAACCGCTGCTGCACCTGAGCGGTGTACTGATCGATTCCGACAAACGTGCCGCCATTGAATGCGGTAGGCAAATACTGGCGGATGCGGTCGGCGCGCTCCTGGTCGGAGACAGTGATCCCCAGGCGTCTGGCTTCGTATTCAATTTCTTTTTGGTACACGAGTGACTGCAAGATTTGCTGGGCGTAAATACCTTCCAGCTGTGGAATCACTTGGTTATTGCGCTTGATCTGGTCGAGCTGCTGGCGGATGTCCTGCACCGTCACGGAGTCGTCGCCGACCTTCGCGACTGTGTCGGTCGAGACTTCGCCCGTGTTGGTCCCCTGGGGCACAAGGTACAGCAGCATGCTCCCGCCAAGGAGCAGGACCACTGCCCCCAACAGGATGCGATACCCCAGCTTGCTATTGTTTGCGCCAGCCATCCGATGAGTCTCCCACGTCAGTAGACAAACTTAAGATTATAGGAGATAGCGGCACCGGCCTCAAATACAATCGGGGTGCTCCGGCTGCGGCGACCGCTCGGCAGCGGAGGATCATCTAAGCTAGGAAATGTCCATCGGATTTGCAAAATCGTTTGGGATGCCTTTTCTTTTCCTCGGTGGCCTTCTGGCAATGGCCCTCGCGGAAACAAACCAGGGTCTTCCAATCCAGCGTGCGCCGAGGCAAGCACCTACTTTTTACCGCGACGTCCTGCCCGTGCTTCAGCGGCATTGCCAGGGGTGCCATCGCGAGGGCGGCATCGCCCCGATGACGTTCGAGTCGTACGAACAAACGCGGCCTTTCGCCGCGGCAATCCGTCGCGCCGTGGAAGAGAAATCGATGCCTCCGTGGTTCGCCGATCCCAGCATAGGCCGCTTTTCGAACGATCCGTCTCTGAGTGCAGCCGAAATTGCCACGATTGCCGCCTGGGCCGACGCGAGGGCTCCGGAAGGCGAGAAAAAAGAAGCGCCGCCGCGCCAGTGGGCAGAAGGCTGGAGCATCCCTAAACCGGACTTGGTGCTGAAGATGCCACAAGCCGTGAAGCTGCCCGCGAACGGGGAAATCGAGTACAGCTACGAAATCGTGCCCACGCATTTTGCCGAGGATCGCTGGGTGCAAATGGCAGAAGTGCTGCCGGGCTCGCGCGCGAACGTGCATCACGCGGTGGTGTACATTCGTCCTCCTGACTCGCATTGGCTGCGCCATGCGCCTGTAGGGATACCGTTCACAGCCTCCTTGCTGACAGATCCCGTGGATCGCCGCGACGCGCACTGGACGGACAGCGACATTCTGCTTGTGTACGCCCCGGGGAGTTCCCCGGACGAATGGCCGGCCACGATGGCAAAATTCATTCCCGCCGGGTCCGATGTCGTTTTTCAAATGCACTACACGGCCAGTGGCCGCGAAACCATCGATCAGACCAGCATCGGGCTGATCTTGTCCAAGGCGCCACCT